>NZ_JBFRGJ010000001.1:0-692745 GCF_052115265.1 Terrabacter sp. 2RAF25 | reverse complement strand
TCAAGTCACGCCGGCCGACCCGGTCCCGAACGCCCTGGACACTTCAATTCCAGGCCAGCCCGCACAGGCGGCAAGCACTCGATGAGTCACCAGACGCTCAGAACCGAGCCTCCACCCAAACCGGGCGGCCCCACCAGACTCACACTGAGGGCACTCGAATACGCGACCCGCACGCATATCTCACTCTTGAGAGGGTTTCTGCCCGAATGCGGGCAGATTCTTGGCATTCGACGATGGCATGCCTCATGATCCAGTGGTGCCAGACCACGATCTCGTCGCCCACGTGGCCAGCTCGACCGGCCTCTCGGAGGGTGAGGCGGCGCGCGTCGTCGGCGACGTCATCGCCCACTACCGCGAGCCCGTCGAGGACTACGTGCGTCGACGTCACGCCAGGTTGCAGCTGCACGGCGCCCGCAACCCGGAGATCTACCGCACCATCGCGGCGGAGCTCGGCGACCGGCTCGTCGCCGCACCGGAGCTGAGCGAGCGCCAGCTGCGCCGGATCATCTACGGCTGATTGCCCAACCGCGCAGCCACCTGCCCCCGCCGGGCAGCGCACGGCATACGCCATCCCACCCGACCCAGGAGGTCACCCATGTGCGGCATCGTCGGCTACGTCGGGCGCCAGCCCGCTGCTCCGATTCTCATCGAGGGCCTGACGCGGCTCGAGTACCGCGGCTACGACTCCGCCGGCATCAGTGTCGCCGGACCCCACGGACAGACCGTCGTGCGACGGGTCGGTCGCGTGCGAGAGCTCGAGGCAGCTCTGCCGAAACGGCTCGCGGGGAGCGTCGGCATCGGCCACACCCGCTGGGCCACCCACGGGCCGGCAACCGAGGCCAACGCTCACCCCCACTCGAACGCGGACGGACGGGTCACCGTCGTGCACAACGGGATCATCGACAACGCCGCCGCGCTCCGCACCCGGCTCGCGCGTGAGGGCGTGACCTTCACCTCCGACACCGACACCGAGGTGCTCGCGCACCTCGTCGGACGCTCCACCGCCCCCGAGCTGGAGGACCGCGTTCTCGAGGCGCTCGACCAGGTCGTCGGCACGTACGCGGTCGCGGTCCTCGACGCGCAGTCCCCCGACCGCCTGGTGGTCGCCCGCAACGGCTCGCCGCTCATCATCGGAGTCGGCGAGCGTGAGATGTTCGTCGCCTCCGACGTCGCCGCACTCGTGCGGCACACGTCGTCGGTCGTCCACCTCGACGACGGCGAGCTGGCGGTCGTCACGTCGCGTGGCTACCGCACCTTCACCAGCGAGACGCCCGACACAGGCCGCGAGCCGACGACGATCGAGGTCAGCGACGAGGACGTCGAGCTCGGCAGCCACGGCCACTACATGGCCAAGGAGATGGCCGAGCAGCCTGAGACCGTCGCCCGCATGCTCCGCGGGCGCCTCGACACGCGCTTCGGCACCGCCCGTCTCGACGGGCTCAACCTCTCTCCGCGCGAGCTCCGAGCCTTCCGACGGGTCAAGATCCTCGGCTGCGGATCGGCCTACTACGTGGGCGAGCTGGGCGCCCTGATGATCGAGGAGCTGGCACGCATCCCAGCGCACGCCGAGGCAGCCAGCGAGTTCCGCTACCGCAACCCGATCATCGAGCCCGACACCCTCTACGTGGCCGTCAGCCAGTCGGGTGAGACCGCCGACACGGCCTTCGCGGTGCGCGAGATCAAGCGCAAGGGCGGGCAGGTCGTCGGCCTCGTCAACGTCGTCGGCTCGACGATCGCCCGCGAGTGCGACGGCGGCATCTACCTG
Source organism: Terrabacter sp. 2RAF25 (assembly GCF_052115265.1). Classification (NCBI taxonomy): domain Bacteria; kingdom Bacillati; phylum Actinomycetota; class Actinomycetes; order Micrococcales; family Intrasporangiaceae; genus Terrabacter; species Terrabacter sp. 2RAF25. The sequence continues at coordinate 690,980 of NZ_JBFRGJ010000001.1, read as the reverse complement.
CACGCCGGGCCCGAGATCGCCGTGGCCTCGACGAAGGCGCTGACCCACATGGGCGTCGGCTTCGCCCTGCTCGCCCTGCTGCTCGGCCGGGTGCGTGACCTCTCCGTGGCCGACGGTCAGCGCGTCATCGCCGGCCTCGAGCGGCTGCCGGCCGACATCGCGCAGGTGCTCGGCCAGGGTGAGGCCATCGCCGAGATCGCCCGCGAGCTCTCGGGTGCGGACAGCCTCTTCTTCATCGGCCGCGTGCGCGGATTCCCGGTGGCCCGGGAAGGGGCCCAGAAGTTCAAGGAGATCTCCTACCGGCACGCCGAGGCCTACCAGACCAGCGAGCTCAAGCACGGGCCGCTCGCCCTGATCGAGCCCTCCCGCCCGACCGTCGCGGTCATCCCCGAGGACGACCTGACCTCGCGCAACCTGGCTGCCGCCGAGCAGGTGATCGCCCGCGGTGGGCGGGTGGTCGCGGTCACGCACGCCGGCGTCGACCTCGGCGAGGTGGGCGCGCGCCGCATCGACGTGCCCCGCAACGAGGTGGAGCTCGACCCGATCCTGCTCATGATCCCCATGCAGCTGCTGGCGTACCACGCAGCGGTCGCCCTCGGGCTCGACATCGACAAGCCCCGTAATCTGGCGAAGTCGGTCACCGTCGAGTGACAGCCAGAGTGACCGCCTGAGTGACGGCCCGCGTGAGGGCTCCAGTGAGGAGTGCATGGTGAAGCTGCACGAGCGAATCGACGGTCGGCTGCGAGAGTTCATCGAGGCCCAGCACGTCTTCTTCGTCGCGACGGCCCCGCTCGCGGCCGACGGGCACGTCAACGTCTCGCCGAAGGGCCTGGACGGCACCTTCGTCGTGCTCGACGAGCAGACCGTCGCCTACCTCGACCTGACGGGAAGCGGCGCCGAGACGATCGCCCACCTGCGCGACAACGGCCGCATCACGCTGATGTTCTGCGCCTTCGAAGGCCCTCCCAACATCGTCCGTCTGCACGGGAGTGGTCGCCACGTGGGACTCGAGGACCCCGAGTTCGCTTCGTACCGTGGCCTTTTCGCTGACCAGCCCGGCACCCGGGGCGTGGTGGTCGTGGACGTCCAGCGCCTGTCGGACTCGTGCGGGTATGCCGTGCCGCTGATGAGCCACGAGGGTGACCGCGACCTGTTGACGCGGTGGGCCGGCAACCGCGGCGAGGAGGCCCTCACGGCCTACCGGGCGACGAAGAACGCCACCTCGATCGACGGTCTCCCCGCCCTCGATCCGTCCTGACACCCGCAACGCGAGACAACGCACGACACCCCGGGATCAGATCCCGGGGTGTCGTGCGCTTCTCGGTGTGGCTGGAGCCCGGCCGACGGTCAGGCGCTGACGGCGATCGTCGAGGTGTCGATGACGAAGCGGTAGCGCACGTCACCGGCCACGACGCGCTCGTAGGCCTCGTCGACCTGGTCGGCGGAGATGGTCTCGATGGTCGCGCCGATGCCGTGCTCGGCGCAGAAGTCGAGCATCTCCTGCGTGGCCGGGATGCCGCCGATGTTCGAGCCGGCCACGACGCGGCTGCCGCCGACGACCGCACCGGGTGCGAACTCGTAGTTGCTCGTGGGCAGCCCGACGTTCGCGATGACCCCGAGCGGACGGAGCAGGCTGATGTAGGTCTGCATCGGCAGGTCGGCGCTCACGGTGTTGATGATGAGGTCGAAGCTGCCCTTGAGCTCGCGCAGCACGCCGGGCTCCGACGTCGCGTGGTAGGCCGTCGCACCGAGGGCGGCGCCGTCGTCCTTCTTGGCGTCGGTGCGCGACAGGACGCTCACCTCGGCGCCGAGGGCGGCGGCGAGCTTGACGGCCATGTGGCCGAGGCCGCCGAAGCCGATGACGGCGACCTTCCTGCCCGGGCCGGCGCCCCAGCGCTTGAGCGGCGACCAGACGGTGACGCCGGCGCAGAGCAGAGGGGCTGCGACGTCGAGGTCGATGCCGTCGGGGATCTTCACGGCGAACCGCTCGGAGACGACGACCTGCTGGGCGTAGCCGCCCTTGGTCTCCTCGCCGTCGTAGCCGCGGCCGTTGTAGGTCATGACGGCGCCCTTGGCGCAGAACTGCTCCTCGCCGTTCTTGCAGAACTCGCACTCGCCGCAGGAGTCGACCATGCAGCCGACGCCGACACGGTCGCCGACCCTGTGGCGGGTCACGCCGTCACCGACGGCGGAGACCACCCCGGCGATCTCGTGGCCGGGGACCATCGGGAAGATCGCGCTCCCCCACTCCTCGCGGACCTGGTGGATGTCGCTGTGGCAGATGCCGGCGAACTTGATGTCGATGAGCACGTCGTCGTCACGCAGGTCGCGGTGCTCGACGGTACGCGCCTCGAAGGCGGCTCCGGCGCTCGGCGCGACCAGTGCAGGCGTGGAAGTCAAAAGAGGGTCTCCTTCGTGGTGGGTTGGCGACACTCCTGGTTGCAGCACCACCGGGCCGCGGTTCATTCCCGCCGAGCCGGCGACCGACGTCGACTGCCTCAGAGCCGCGCGAGCAGGGACGCTGCCACGTCGCGGTAGGCCTGGGCGCCCTTGGACGTGCGCGCGGTGGCCAGGATCGAGCGTCCGACGGCGGGCGCCTCGGCGAAGCGCACGGTCTTCGGGATGGGCGGTTCGAGCACGGGCAGGTCGTAGCGCTCGCCCACGTCGGCGAGCACCTCGCGCGCGTGGTTGCTGCGGCCGTCGAAGAGGGTGGGCAGGATGCCCCACACCTCGAGGTCGCGGTTGAGGATCTTCTGCACGTCGGCGACCGTGTCGAGCAGCTGTCCGACGCCGCGATGGCTGAGCATCTCGCAGGGCATCGGGATGATGAGCGCGTCGGCGGCCGTGAGGGCGTTGAGCGTCAGCACGCCGAGGCTGGGTGAGCAGTCGAGGATCACGACGTCGTATGCCGTCTCGGCGCCTTCGAGGGCCGAGCGCAGCACGTACTCGCGCCCGGGGCGCGGGAGCAGGATCGCCTCCGCCCCGGCGAGGTCGATGGCGGAGGGCACGAGGTCGACGCCCTCGTCGCAGGTGATGACGACGTCGCCGAGCTCGGCCGAGCCGGTCAGGACGTCGTGCACCGAGCGCTCGACGGTGTCGGGGTCGACGCCGAGCGAGAAGGTCAGGCAGGCCTGAGGGTCGAGGTCGACGAGCAGCACCCGCTGTCCCTGCTCGGCGAGAGCGGCGCCGAGGCTCGCAACGGACGTCGTCTTGGCGACGCCGCCCTTCTGGTTCGCGAGCGCGATCGTCGTGGCACCGGCGCGGCGCGAGGCGTCGCCGGTTTCGTGGGGGGAGGTGTTGCGGGAGGTGTTGCGGGAGGTCAATGGGGAGGTGGCGGCACCACGTGTGCTGGCGCGGCCACCTCGCCTCGCGGCCGTGGTCGGGTCGCTCTTGCCGGTCCGGGGCGCCATGCGGCCCAGTGTGTCAGGCCATCGGGTCAGAACGCCGAGATCGTCCGCGGGGCGCGCTCGGCACGTGACAGAGCCGACACGAGCGCACCCTGCCCGTGCCGGCGGACGGCCAGCCGGGTCAGCAGCGAGAGGACGGGTGCCAGCACCTCGTCGGGCAGTGGCGGGGAGTCGAAGCCCAGGCTCGCAGCGACGTCCTCGCCGTGCACGACGACCTCCATCATGCGGCCGGTGAGGAAGTCGTCGCGCCGCAGTGCCCAGCCGGCCCACGGGATGAGGACCGCCCGCTCGGCCGGCTGCGCGGCGAGGAGCTCGGGCAGCGCCTCCCGAGCCTCCGCCACCCCGGCCAGCACGGCGTCTCGACCGGCGACGGCCTGCGCGTCGCCGCCGGCGCGGATCGAGACGTTGACGTCGCCGTCGACACCGGCCTGCACCCACGCGGAACGCCGGTAGTGCTCGTCGATGGTGATGGAGTCGGGCCACGGGTCGGCCCGGAGCAGCTCGACGGCGATCACCGGCTGGCTCGCCAGGTGCGCGACGAGCCCGCCGACGCTCCACTCGGGGAGCGCACTCGGTTCACCCCATGCAGCGGCGACGTCGTCGCGCGCCACGATGGCGGCGACGTGGTCGACGGCGGCGAGGAAGGCTCCGCGCAGATCGTGCCCTCCCGAGGTGTGCACGGTCGGCTCTGTCTCAGTCATGGGCAGGCTCGCGCGGGGACGGGGCCGAGTCGTAGCCGGCGGGCTCGAGACCGGCCCAGTCGGACTTCTCGGGACCAACCTGCTGGCCCTCGGGGCAGTGGGCCCGGAAGTCGCACCACGAGCAGATGGCCGAGGTGCGGGGGGCGAACCGGGTCGACTCGACACCGACCTGCTTGAACTCGGCGTCGGCCCGGCGCAGGTCGGAGGCGATCGACTCGGCCTCGGCGACCTTGCGCGAGAGGGACTCGTCGGTGTGCTCGTGCGCCGCGACCGTGCCGGACGGCACGTGGTGCAGCTCGACCCGCCGGCAGGGTCTGCGGAACATGCGCGCCGACGCGACGGCGTACAGGGCGAGCGGCAGCGAGGTGCGTGCGTCGTCGTCGGTGGGCACCTGCCGGCCGGTCTTGTAGTCGACGACGACGAGCTCGCCGTCGCGGTCGTCGAGCCGGTCGATGCGGCCGGTGATCGCCACCTCGTCGGTCTTGAGCGACACGCTGCGCTCGATGCCGACGGGCTGGTTGTCACGGTCGCTGCGCCGCAGGTAGTCGGTGACGGCGTCACGCACGCGAAGGCGCCAGGCCGCCGACTGCTCGGGGTCACGGAAGCCGACGTCGATCCACGACGTGCGCACGAGCTCGGCGACCCCGGCCGGCGTGCGCTGGGAGACCGGGAGGTCCCAGAAGTCACGCAGCACGTTGTGGGTGGCGATGCCCACCGAGGTGTGCGCGCGCTGCGAGCGCGCCTGCGGCCGCGGGCGGTCGAGGTACTGCATGCGGTAGCGGCGCGGGCAGTCGAGATAGGCCAGCAGGCGCGACGGCGACCCGGAGTAGAGGGGCGTGGGCATGCCGGCGAAGGTCGTCTGCTCAGCCGCTCCGGTCGTCACGTCGACACCCTACGACCACGCGGCGACACGACGCGGGAGCCGTGCACAGCACCCCGCGACCATCGGCCATCGACAGAAGCGCGCCCTCGGTGCAGGTCAGCCCTCACCGCTGACGAAGGCGCGCACCGAGTCGGCCACCATCTGCACGGCGATCGCCGACAGCAGCAGTCCGGCGATCCGGGTCAGCAGCATCGTGCCGCTCTCGCGGAGCAGACCGCGCACCTGGCCGGCGAAGCGCAGCACGAGGTAGACGACCAGCATGGCCGCCACGAGCGCGGCACCGACGGCGACGTACTCCCCCGCCGTGTCGGAGCGCTGGACGGCGAGCATCGTCGCGACGATCGCACCCGGCCCCGCGAGCAGCGGCGTGCCGAGGGGCACGAGCGCCACGTTCACCCCGGCGTCGGCGAGCGAGTCGGACTCCTTGCCGGTCAGCAGCTCGAGGGCGACGAGGAGCAGCAGGAGCCCGCCGGCACCCTGCAGCGCGGCGATCGAGATGTGAAGGTAGTCGAGGATGCTGCGACCGAACAGCGCGAACATGCCGATGACGAAGACGGCCACGAGAGAGGCGCGTCGGGCAGCGACGTTGCGCTGGACCTTGGTGAGCGAGCCGGTCAGTGCGAGGAAGATCGGCACGGCCCCGGGCGGGTCGAGGATCACGACGAGGGTGATGAAGGTGCTGGTGAAGATGGTCAGGTCGAAGAGGTTCACGGCCGCACCACCTCGGTGACCCCGCTCGAGGCGGCCTCGATCGCGTCGAGCACCTCTGGGGCCGTGGTGTTCTCGCCGAGGCGGTTGCGCTTGCCCTCGCCGTGGTAGTCGCTCGACCCCGTGAGCACGAGCCCCAGGCGGTCGGCGAGCGCCGTGGCTCGCTCGACCTCTGCCCGTCCGTGGTCGCGATGGTAGGCCTCGAGCCCGACCAGGCCGGCGGCATACATCCTCTCGACGAGGGCTTCGTCCAGGCCACCGGAGCGCGTGCGCGTGAACGGGTGGGCGACGACGGGTACGCCGCCCGCCGCGCGCACGAGCTCGACCGCCCGCACGGGGTCGGGTGCGTAGTGGCCGACGTAGTACGGAGAGTCGTCGCCGAGCCACTGGCGGAACGCCTCGTCGCGGTGGCGGATCGTGCCGTTCGCGATGAGGGCGTCGGCGATGTGCGGCCGCCCTGCCGTGGCCCCGGGCGCGACCTGGGTCTCCACCTCGGCGTACGTCAGGGGTATGCCGTCGGCGGCCATCAGCTCGACCATGCGCTGCAGGCGCGTGGACCGTGAGTCGCGGGCTCGTGCGAGCTCGTGAGCGAGCGGCAGGTCGTCGGGGTCGGTGAGGTAGCCGAGCAGGTGGATCGAGGAGTAGCGCCAGGCACAGGAGATCTCGATCCCTCGCACCAGCGAGACGCCGTGGCGCCGTGCGGCGTCGGCGGCGTCGTCCCAGCCGGCGACGGTGTCGTGGTCGGTGATCGCGAGGACGTCGACGCCGGCGGCGGCGGCAGCCGCCACGAGCTCGCGTGGCGTCTCGGTGCCGTCGCTGACGGAGGAGTGCGTGTGCAGGTCGATGACCGGCCCCGCTCCTGCCCCTGTCGACGTCACGCCCCAAGACTAGGGCCGCGTGACGCCCACCTCCGCCGCCGCTCCGGGCAACCGTGGCAACCTTTCCCGGACCACCGCCGTAGTACGGGCATGACCATCACGGACAGGGGAACGACGTGAGCCGCCGCATCAACGCCCGCGACGCCGACTTCTCGGCGTTCATGGAGCAGGCCGGCCCCGCGCTGCTGCGAACGGCCTGGCTCCTGACCGGCGACCACCACCGCGCGCAGGAGCTGGCCCAGGCGTCACTCGTCAAGACGTACGTCGCCTGGCCGCGGGTGCGCGAGGGCGAGGCTCTGGCGTACGCGCGACGCATCCTCGTCAACCACCGCACCGACACGTGGCGCTCGACGCGTCGCGAGGTGACGACCGACGCCCCACCCGACACTGCCGCACCGCCATCTCGTCGCGACGAGACGGCGGCGACCGATGACCGCGACCAGGTCGTCCGGCTGCTGCGCGCACTGCCCGAGCAGCAGCGCAAGGTCGTCGTGCTGCGCTACTACGCCGACCTCTCCGAGCAGGCCACCGCCGACGCACTCGGCATCTCCGTCGGCGCCGTCAAGAGCGCCGGTTCCCGCGGGCTGGCCGCCCTGCGTGCCGCCCTCGCCCGAGGTCCGGGAGCCGACGCTGGCGACGAGGCGCAGCCGTTGAGCCCGGCTGAGTCCGGCCGACCCACGCCCCGAGAGAGGACTGCCCGATGACGACGACCCCCACTCCCGACGCAGACGTCCGTGCGGCCCTCGACGACGCGAGCCGTGTCGCCGGTCTCACGTTCAACCCCGAGTCCGTGCTGGTCGACGGGCACCGCGCCGTCCGACGTCGCCGAGCCACCGCGACAGCGCTTGGCGTCGCGGTGACGGCCGTCGTCGCCGCCGTGGCGGTGCAGGTCGGCGCAGGTCGCACCGACCCCGTGCCGGCCGCGCCGCCGACCGCCTCCTTGACGACGCCCCCAGCGCCCCCGGCGCCGACGGGGCCACTGACCGGCACCACGGCGAGTGACGGCATCCGGCAGGGAAAGAGCTTCGACCTGACCGCCACTGCCCAGGCCGACGGCCGAGTCCGCGAGACCTGGACGTTCTACCAGGGCAGCACGAAGGTGGACGCCGTCACCCGGACCACCGCCGCCACCGCGGTGGGGCAGGTCAGCCTCATCACTCCCGACCAGTCGGGTCAGGCCGGGGTCGTCTACGGCTACCTCGTCACCGGAACGGTGGAGGGCACGGTCATGGTCGAGGTCGCCACGGCCCCGGGGGCGCATCCGGGCCAGGGCACGTTCGGCAGTCTTCACGACGCCGCCACCGGCAGGGTCGCCGGCACGCTCTTCCTGCAGGAGCTCACCGGAGACCCGACGGCGAAGGACGTCATCGGCGTGACGTGGAACCGCACCACGGTCTCGGGCACGTCCGTGCGGTGGCTGGCCGACGGGGCCGCACTGAGGACCGAGCGCGGCACCGGCGACCCGCAGGTGGCGATCGTGACGGTGAGCCCGCGCACGTCCGTGCTCCTGTGGCGCGACGGCGACCGCTTCTCCTCAGGGGTGCGGTCGGGCCCCCTTGCGGTGACCGACCCCGGCACCCTGCAGGTGACCACCCAGCCGCAGCGCAAGGGAGCAGCCGGCCGGGAGCACGACCTCGCCGTGGGCTGGGTCGCGAGCACGTCGGTCACGCTCACCTCGACCGACCCGGCCGACGCGTTCACCGTCACCTATGGCGCGTCGGTGGACGGGCGCACCCCGTTCGTCGCTCGCTCGACCAACCCCGACGTCAAGGGAAAGGTCACCGTCACCGGCGGCGGCGAGACGCAGACCCTGACGGCCTGGGACCCGTCCTGAGCCTCCTGGTCAGGCCGGGGAGGCGGGGTCGGGCCCGGGCCAGTTGCGGTCGGGCACGGGGGTCGGCCGACCGGGCTGCTCCCCGCCCCGCGCCTCGAGGTAGCTCCCCTTCGGCACCATCACCTTGCGGCGGAAGATGCACACGACCGTGCCGTCCTGCTTGTAGCCGATCGTCTCGACGTGCACGACGCCGCGGTCGTCCTTCGAGGTCGACTCCCACTTGTCGAGCACGCGCGTCTCGCCGTAGAGGGTGTCGCCGTGGAAGGTCGGCGCGACGTGGCGCAGCGACTCGATCTCGAGGTTGGCGATGGCCTTGCCGCTGACGTCGGGCACCGACATGCCGAGCAGGATCGAGTAGACGTAGTTGCCGACGACGACGTTCTGGCCGAACTGCGTCGTCTCCCCCGCGAAGTGGGTGTCGAGGTGCAGCGGGTGGTGGTTCATCGTCAGCAGGCAGAAGAGGTGGTCGTCGTACTCCGTGACAGTCTTTCCGGGCCAGTGCTTGTAGACCGCCCCGACCTCGAACTCCTCGTAGCTGCGCCCGAACTGCATCCCAACTCCTCTGACCGACGACACGCGAAAAGCCAACGGCTCCCAGCCTGCCGGAGCACACGGCATACGACCACGGGCGTATGCCGTGTGCTTGCTCACGGTCGCTGCGTGGCCTCCGCGTCGGGCTCGACCGGCTCGGTGCGCTCCATCGGCTCGGCCGGCTCGGCCGGCTCGACCGGCTCGACGCGCTCGGCCGGCGCCGTCACCGCGCCGAGCTCGCCCGTGTCGGACAGGACGGGCGCCGAAGAGAGACTCCCGTCGGGCACGGGGTCGACCGGCAGGGTCGCGCCGGCGGCGGGACGGGGCCGCACGCCCTGGGACCGGGCCACGAGCAGGCCGGCGAAGTACGTGCCGAGCGACACCCCGGCCGCGAGCCCGAGGCCGAGGCCGAACGCCTGCACGAGGGTGGGCACACCGACGGCGAACCCGTTGCCGTCGGGGTTCGTGACCAGTTGCGAGATGCCCTCGTAGGCCATGCGACCCGGCAGCAGCGGCACGATCGCCGCGGTGGTGACGGCGAGCGCCGAGATGGTCAGCCGTTTGGCGACGAGCCGTGACGCGAAACCCACGACGAGCGCCGCCATGGCAGAACCGGTGACGGCGCCGAGCTGGAGCGCCCGCTCGCCGACTGCGAGGATCGCCCACCCGAGCCCACCCGCGACGCCGGCGACGGCGACCGCCCGGCCGCTCGCGTACGACATGACCGCGAAGGCGACGGAGATGACGACGGCGCACACGACCTGCAGGGCCACGTTGTCGGTGAGCAGGGTCTGCGAGCTGATCGCGATCGGGTAGTCGAGGCGCTTGCCGAGCGAGAGCACGATCGAGATGCCGACGGCGATGCCGAGCGAGAGCACGACCACCTCGAACGCGCGCGCACCGGCAGTGACGTAGTAGCCCTCGAGGGCGTCTTCGGCCGCACCCACGACCGAGAGCCCCGACAGCAGGAGCACGATGCCGGACGCCACGACGAGCGAAGGGGAGACGTCGCCGAAGAACGTGACGCCCTTCGACTGGGCGACGACGACGAGGGTCGCGACGGCCGTCGGGATGGCGGCGGCCACGATCTGGGCGAAGAACGCGGCGACCCCGGCACCCGTGAGCCAGTTCAGGACGCGGCCGACGATCGTGGCGGTGACGAAGCTGATCGCGACGATGAAGACGCCGGCCCCGACGAGCGCTGCCGCGCCGGCCGCCAGGGCACCGCCGGCCACGGCCACGAGCCAGCGGCGGTACGGGTGCGGGGCGGTGATCACCGCGTCGAAGCGCACCCGCGCCTCCTCGACGGGCACGGGGTCCTGCGACAGGTCGACGATGAGCCCACGCAGCCGCTCGAGCCGCGTGTAGTCCTGGACCCGGAACCGCACGATGCGCAGCACCGTGATCGGGTCGGCGTTCGGGCCACGGTGGTAGGAGACCGACACCGAGGTGTAGGTGACGTCCACGTGCACGGAGGAGAGTCCGTACGCCTTCGTCAGCGTGAGCACGGTCGCCGTGACGTCGGCCGCGGCAGCGCCCGTCGCGACCATCGCCACCCCGGCCCGCATCGCGAGGTCGATGACGGCGAGGGCCGTGTGCGAGTCGACCCCGTCAGGGGTGGTCCAGATCGGGATCTCGTCGGTCGGTGGCCCGCTCGGTCTCATCGCCCGCCGGGTGCTCGCGCGCAGCGAGGGAAGCGTGCGGTGCGAAGTGGTCGGCCGGGACGTTCGCTCGGTGGGGGCCACCCCCAGACTGTATGCCGCGAAGGCTCGGTCCCAGGTACCCCGCAGGGGTGTCCCGAGGCACCGCCGGCACCGGGTCGGGGATCGGGGCGGGAGCCTGCTGCGAGACCACGCACGCCCGCAAACCGGGTTCGGCGGGCCCACCGCTTCGTGACACCATGGCCCGGTGATGAGTGAAGAGCAGAAGACCTCTCCGAGCCGCAAGCGCCCGACGACCGACGAGTTCCGGGCGTTCGTCGCGACCAGCTGGGCGCCCCGCAGCACCGAGGTGACCCCTCGGGCCGAGGTCGCCGACCACGCAGCCCGACGCCGTGAGGCCGTCAGCGTGGCCTTCCCGGGTGAGCGCCTCGTCGTTCCGGCCGGCGGGCTCAAAGTCCGCAGCAACGACACCGACTACGTCTTCCGCCCGCACAGCGCCTTCGCGCACCTCACCGGTCTCGGGAGCGACCGCGAGCCCGACGCCGTGCTCGTCCTCGAGCCGCGCCGAGGCGACGGGGCCGACGACGGCGCGCTCGGCCATGAGGCCATCCTCTACTTCCGCCCGCTCGCCGACCGCGACACCGAGGAGTTCTTCGGCGACTCCCGCTACGGCGAGTTCTGGGTCGGCGCCCGCCCGACCCTCGCCGACATCGAGGCCGAGCTCGGCGTGACCGCACGCCACATCGACGAGTTCCCCGACGCCGTCGGCAAGGACGCCGGCGAGGTGACCGTCCGCGTCGTGCGTGATGCCGACGCCGAGATCGCCGCCCGCGTCGACCGGGCCCGCGCGGCCGTCGCCGAGACGCAGGACGCCACCGAGGCCGAGACCCGCGCCGACCGGCAGCGCGAGGCCGACGAGCAGCTCGCCCACTTCCTCTCGACGCTGCGACTCGTCAAGGACGAGTGGGAGGTCGAGCAGATGCGCGACGCCGTCGACGGCACCCACAAGGGCTTCGACGCCGTCATAGCCGACCTGCCCGAGGCCGTGCGCCGCGGGCGCGGTGAGCGCTGGGTCGAGGGCGTCTTCGGACTCCACGCCCGCCACCACGGCAACGGCGTCGGCTACGACTCGATCTGCGCGAGCGGCGACCACGCCAACACGCTGCACTGGATCAAGAACACCGGCGACGTCAAGAACGGCGACCTGCTGCTCCTCGACGCCGGCGTCGAGGTCGACTCGCTCTTCACCGCCGACATCACCCGCACGCTGCCCGTCAGCGGCACGTTCACCGACGCGCAGCGCCGCATCTACGACGCCGTGTACGCCGCCCAGGAGGCCGGCATCGCGGCCTGCAAGCCGGGCAACAAGTTCAGCGACGTCCATGCCGCCGCGATCCGCGTCATCGCCGAGCACCTCCACGCGTGGGGGCTGCTCCCGGAGGGCGTCGACGTCGACGGCACCCTCGACGCCGACCACGGCCAGTACCACCGCCGTTGGATGGTGCACGGCACCAGCCACCACCTCGGCCTCGACGTGCACGACTGCGCGCTCGCAACCCGCGAGGAGTACTCCGACGCCGAGCTGAAGCCGGGCATGGTCCTCACCGTCGAGCCGGGCCTCTACTTCAAGGCCGACGACGAGCTGGTTCCCGACGAGTTCCGCGGCAACGGCGTGCGCATCGAGGACGACATCCTCATCACCGACGACGGTTGCGAGAACCTCTCGGCCGCGATGCCGCGCAGCAGCGCCGACGTCGAGGCCTGGATCGCCGGCATCTGGGGCAACCGGAGCTAGCGCGTCGGCGGGGTCTCGGTCGGTTGGTTCGGCGGAGTCGGCTGGACGCCGCCGCCGGGCGAGCCGGGGACCTCGGTCACCCCTCCGGGTGCCGGCGCCGGGAGCGGTGGCGGACCGACCGAGCCGTTCGACGACACCGAGCCGTCCGACGACACCGAGCCGTTCGGGTCGGGCCCGGGGATCGGCGGGCTCCACTGCTCCACGAGGGCGACCAGCCCGCCGGCGTCCTGGCTGTCGAGACCGGAGCCCAGCACCGCCGGGTCGCAGTCCGGGTCCACAGTGACCTGCACGCTCGGCCCGACGGCATACCGGAGCACGAGAGTGAACCGGCGATCGGACGTCTTGCCCGAAGGCCGGCACGTCTGGCCGGTCGGTTTGGTGCTGAGAGCGCGGAGGGCAGCCACCACCTCGGCCGACCGGCCGGCGTCGAGGGCGGTGGCGTGGGTCCAGCCGTCGACGCCCCGGCGACACACGACCACCGTCGGCCCCCCGCCGGGCGCGAGCAGGCGGTCGTCGCCGAGCCGTCCCCACGACCGCACGCGGCACGACTCGTCGGCCACCGTCGGGCGGCGCGTCGTGCCGAAGGTCTCGTCCAGGGCGATACCGAGCGGCGCCCCCGAGACGAAGTCACCGTTCGTCGTGGCCGAGCACGCGTTGGCGTCGGCCTTGGCAGCGACCCACACGATCGCGTCGCCGTAGGCGGCCCCGACGAGGTATGCCGTCTCGTTGCCTGCCATGGCCGTGCACGCCCGGGGCCGGAGGTCGGAGCGTGGCGCCCACGTCAGGGTCTCGACGACGGAGGTGCGCTGCGCCTCGGTTGCGACCGTGCGCCGCTTCAGCGGGAACGGAGCCGTGAGCGGCGTGGTCGCCATGATGTCCATGACGGGGTAGGCACAGACGACGAGCGACACCGGGGGGCGTTGCGGGAGCAGGCGCGCCGCTCCGTCGACGCCCTGCGGCTTCTCGGGCACGGTCATGCCCTCGGCGTGCTGGAGGGAGGCCGGGCACTGGAGAGCCCCGTCGGGCGCGAAGGGCTGGGTCGTCAGCGGGCGCACCGCGGCCGTCGGCGCGGCACCGGGGTCCTCGACGGTGCTGCTGCCGCAGGCCGCCAGCGCGAGCGCCACGACGGGAGCCAGCGCCACGGCCGCGAGAACCGGGCGCACGGCATACGGGAGGGGTCTGCGAGCCGACATCGCGTGCTCCTTCGTCGGGATCCGTCACCCGGTAGGACACCTGGCGGCGCCGGTTCGTTGCAGCCGGTGAGCGGTGGCTGAGCTCGACGCGTCAGCCGGCAGGCGGCGGGGGCGCGTCGCCCGACCGGGTGGGCACGCTCGGCGCCGCGGAAGGGTCAGCCGTCGTGCCCGGGTGCGGCGTCACGGGCGCGCTGCCGATGCTCGACTGGCCACCGACGGCGATGCCGGCCTTGGCGAGGATGTCGCGCCCCTGCTGGGCCACCTTGTGCTCGGCGAAGACCTCGTAGCGGGTGGCCACGACCTGGCTCACCGACGAGAAGTCGCGCGCACCACGCGTGAAGGCGTAGCCGACCAGCGACCAGATGAGGCCGAACACCGCCCCGTACAGAGCGGTCGACAGCAGCAGGGTGAGGGCGCTGGTGGGCTTCGAGAACAGCGACAGGATGAGCCCGACGAAGAGGCCTAGCCAGACGCCGGAGAGCAGGCCCCCGAGCGCGACCCGACCCCACGTCAGCCGGGCGGTGACCCGCTCCAGCTGCTTGAGGTCGGTGCCGACGATGAGGCAGTTCTCGACCGGGAACTGGTTGTCGGACAACGTGTCGACGGCCTTCTGGGCGTCCTCGTACTTCTCGAAGACGCCGAGCGACATGGGGTACTCCAAGGACAGCGTCGCGAATCCCTGGCGTCCCCCCGGACCCTTCGGTTGCAGGCTCATGTCACCATCCTCGCATCCGGCGGGCCGGGTATCGGGTTCGTCAGGCCTTGAGCTTGTAGTCCTCGACGAGCCGCCGGCCGATGATCATCCGCTGGATGTCGGCGGTGCCCTCGCCGATGAGCAGCATCGGGGCCTCGCGGTAGAGGCGCTCGATCTCGTACTCCTTGGAGTAGCCGTAACCACCGTGGATGCGGAAGCTGTCCTCGACGACCTGCGAGCAGTACTCGGACGCAAGGTACTTCGCCATGCCAGCCTCGAGGTCGTTGCGCTGACCCGAGTCCTTCTTGCGGGCGGCTTTGACCATCATCTCGTGCGCGGCCTCGACCTTGACGGCCATGTCGGCGAGGCGGAAGAGCACGGCCTGGTGGTCGACGATCTTCTTGCCGAACGTCTCGCGCTGCTGCGCGTAGGAGACCCCGAGCTCGAAAGCCCTTCTCGCGACACCGCATCCGCGGGCGGCGACGTTGACGCGGCCCACCTCGACGCCGTCCATCATCTGGTAGAAGCCCTTGCCCGGCTCGCCGCCGAGGATCTGCGCGTCGGTCGTGCGGTGCCCCTCGAAGATGAGCTCGGTCGTGTCGACGCCCTTGTAGCCCATCTTGTCGATCTTGCCGGGCACCGTGACGCCCTGGGCGGTCTCGCCGAAGCCCGACTCCTTGTCGACGAGGAAGGTCGTCATGTTCCGGTAGACCGAGTCGGCACCGGTGTCGGTCTTGACGAGCACGGCCACGAGGTTGGCCGAGCCACCGTTGGTGAGCCACATCTTCTGGCCGTTGATGGTCCAGTCGCCGTCGTCGCCCTTGACGGCCTTGGTCTTGATGGCGGACACGTCCGAGCCGCAGCCCGGCTCGCTCATCGAGAAGGCGCCGCGGATCTCTCCGGTCGCCATCTTCGGCAGGTAGTGCTGCTTCTGCTCCTCGGTGCCGTGCTGGAGCACCATGTAGGCGACGATGAAGTGCGTGTTGATGATGCCGCTGACGCTCATCCAGCCGCGCGCGATCTCCTCGACACAGAGGGCGTAGGTCAGCAGCGACTCGCCGAGACCGCCGTACTCCTCGGGGATCATCAGGCCGAAGATGCCCATCTCCTTCATGCCGTCGACGATGGCCTGCGGGTACTCGTCCTTGTGCTCGAGCTCCGTGGCGACGGGGATGATCTGCTCCTCGACGAACTCGCGCACGAGCTTGACGAGCTCGTGCTGCTCCTCGGTGAGGCCTTCGGTCTGCTGGAGTCGGGACATGCGGGGATCGCCACCTTGCGAGTGCGTCGGGCTGGGACAACTCCGACCGAGTATGCCGCCGCGCCGGCTGCCCGGTCAGCGCGCTCGCGTGTGAGTACCGACACCTGTGTCGTGGGTCACCGCAGGCCGTCCTACCAGAGCTGTCCGAAGCCGACCTTCTTCGACTTGACCGGGCCCTCGAGGGTCGAGCGCTGGCTGAAGTCGCCGGCCTTGAGTCCTGCGGTGACCGTGCGCAGCAGCTCGGTGCGCGTGGCCCCGGGCACCTCCCTCATGGCCTTGAGGAAGAGGTAGGTGAAGGCGCCGTTGGAGCGGCCGTCGAAGGTCGCGTCGGACGCCGTCTGGTCGGGTCTGCAGGCGGCGAACAGCACGGGCTTGCTGGCCGTGCCGCGGCTCCTCGTCAGCTCGACGAGGGCCTTGCGGTCCACGGTGCGCACCGGCACGACGGCCCGCAGCGCCCGGGTCTGCTCCAGGCCGCGGCGGGTCGGCGCGGGGAGGAACCGTGGCTTGCGGCCGAGCAGCTGGGCCTGCATGACCTCGTCGAGGTCCTTGAGGCCCGTGCCGCTGTGGCAGGTGTCGAGCAGCACCTCGAGCAGCACCCCGGACGGGACCCGGGCGAAGAGGTCGCGCAGCTCGTCGTCGACGATGACGGTGTCGCGGTCCCACTGGTCGCCCTTCTGGCGGATGTCGTAGCACGCGAAGGCCTCGTCGAGCCCGTCGGGCTCGTCGTCGCCGCCCGGCTCGTTGGGCACCTGGGTGCCGTGGCTGGAGATCGTGAGGACGAGGTGGTCGCCCGCCTTGGCCGTCGTCACGAGCTGGGTCAAGGCCGCCATCACGGCCTTCTTCGTCGCGGCCGCGTCGGTGAGCACGGTCGTCGACCTGGCGGTGAAGCCCAGTGGCCGCAACGCCTTCGCGATGTCGTTGGCGTCGTTGGCGCAGCCGGCGAGCCAGCTCGTCTGCGGCAGCGACGCGAACTCGTTGATCCCCACGCACAGAGCCCTGCGTGCCATGGTCGTTCCTTCCTTCTCCTGAGCCCACCAGAGGGTGGGATCGACTGGGGCGTATGCCGTCTCAGACCGTCTCGAGCACGGCGTCGGGTCTCGCGTAGACGACGTACGCGAGCCAGGTCGGGTCGCCCGCGTCGCGTGCGGCCTCGCGGGCGACGGCGCTGGCGCGTGACATCTGGGTGCCCTTGAGCAGCTCGTCGTAGAGCGTCTCGACGAAGACCCTCGCCGGCTCCTCCCGGACCGACCAGAGGCACGAGACGAAGGCCGAGGCCCCGGCGTCGAGGAACGCCTTGGCGAAACCGCCGACGGTGGTGAGCAGCTCGCCCGAGCGCCCGGTCTGGCAGGCGTTCAGCACCACGAGCGGGCCGGCGACCTGTGGGTCGGTCCAGTCGGCGTTCTGCTTGACGTCGTTGGAGCTGAGGTACTGCTCGTGCACGGTCGCGCCGCGCCTCTGCCCGCGGAGCAGGACCTTGGCATCGGCGATGTCGTCGGAGCGCGCGGCTCCGTGGCCGGAGAAGTGCAGCAGGTCGAACCCACCCCCGCGCAGCAGCCGTTCGACGCCGTCGGGCGTCGCAGTCACGGGCTTGGCACCGAACCGCTCCTTGAGGTAACCGGCCTCGGCGACCCCGACGTCGTTCTTGAACATCGGGTTCGCGTAGACGGGGCAGATCGAGCGGGCCCGACCGCGACGCACCCGCATGCGCTGCGGGGGGAAGCTGCCGAGCTGCCACCGCACCAGTCCACCGGAGGCGAGGAAGCGCGGCGTCGTGCCCCGTTTGCCGCGTGGCGGCTTGAGGTGAACGAGCTCCCACGGGACGGAGGGCTCGTCGGTGTAGACGATGAGGTCGTGCACCCGGTCCCGGTGCTCCCAGAGACAGGCCTGCAGGTCCTCCGGGAAGAACTGGTCGAAGAGCAGCGTGCCGGTGTTCTGCAGCTGTGACATCCTCTGGCGCGCAGTGAGATCCGGGTCCTTGATGACCCGCTCGACCTCCGTGATGCGTTGCTGCACGAAGTCGTCCGACCCGATGATGGGCGCCGACTCGAACGTGCGGACGGGCTCGCCCGGCACGAGGCGGAGCGCGTAGCTGTAGACCCGCTCCCCCGTCACCCGGCGGCTCTCGACGATGTCGAGACAGGGCACACCCTGGAGCTCGGGGGCATCGACCCCCGTGTGGACCACCGCCGTCACCGGTTGCGGTTCGAGCAGCGTCGAGCCCGCGGCAGCGGCCTCGAGCGACAGCGTGGCGATGATCACGCTGCCCTGCCGGAGCACGATCGTGACCCGCACCGGCCCGACGGCGAGGGCCCGCACACGGAACGTGAGCTCGGCGGCCCAGTCGTCGCTGGCGGGCAGGCCGAACGGCTTGGGCGCGGGCTCCAGCACCTGGGCGTTGTCCTTGGCGTAGACCTGCACGCTCACGGCCTGCGTCGCATCGACCTGGACCGACTCGGCGACGTGGACCGTTCCGGCGGTGGGCGTGAGTGCCACGCGGGACAGGCGGATCCGCACGGTGAACTCCGACCCGGATGTCACCGTGGACGGCATCTCGGCGGCCAGCTCGGCACGCGTGTCCAGAGTCGGCCCGGGCCCTGGTGGGGGCTCGGCCGCCGGCGCCGGAGGCGGTTCGGCTTCCGCTCCCACCGGCTCGGCCGCGTCGGGGAGCTCGAGACCCCGGTCGTCGGGTGGCAGCGCCGCCGTCATCCAGTCCGGCAGGTGCGACTCGTCGTCAGAGGCGCCGAGGCCGAGCGGCAGCCACTGTGAGATCTGGCCGATCACCTGGAGCTGGGCGAAGTAGTTGACGTGGTGGACGACGTCGTTGGTGCCGAGCGCGCACGTCTCGGTCACGTGGAGCCCGGAGCCACCGACCGTCGACATCGAGTCGGTGTCGACGACGAGGTCGTTGCGCCCCTCGAAGAGCCCGTCGACGAAGCCCTCGGCCAACCGGACCGCGAGCTCCCGGGGGAACTCCGGCGGGTTGTGGTGGTCGTCGAAGAGCGACACGTGGAAGTCGGAGGTCACGGCGTACCACCTCGGCTCGTCGCGCCGCCGAGCGGCCCGCACCGCGTCGAGGGCGGTCACGAAGGCCCCTCCCGGGCGCATCGCGGCCAGGCCCGGCACGCCGTCGTCCCCGGCCGCGCTCGACGCGAGGAGCTTCACGAGCGCCCCGACGCCGCGCACCACACCACCGACGATCGCGCTGAACGGGGCGCCACCGGGCACGAGAGCGAGAGCGCCCGCCGTCACCATGACGAGGTTCGTGTAGAGGTCGACGAGGTCGTGCCAGCGTTCCGGGTCCGCAAGGTGCGTTCCGGCGTTCGTCGCTGCGACGAGCACGACCGAGCCGACCGTGGCGCGCAGCCCCGAGGCCGGCAGCACCGCCTCGACGAACGAGCGCGTCACGAGCCCCCCGCGACTGTGCGTGATGACGTCGATGACGAGCTCGCCGCCGAACGGCTCGAGAAGCGCCAGCAGGTCACGGGCGTTGCGCTCCGGGTCGACGCTGAGCGTGCGGTGGTCGAAGCCGAGAACGGCGTCGTATGCCGACACCAGCGTGTCGACGAAGCCCTCGGCCCCCGGCGTGACCGCGAGCGCGCCGAAGGCACCGGCCGTCGAGGAGAAGGTGCCGTGCACGAGGAGCAGCACCCGGGCGGGGTATTCGGTCGGGAGCCCCACCGCACCGATCGACTCGACCGGCTTCCACGCGTCCAGCGAACCGCCGGTCACGTGCACGAGCCCGGTGCGCACGCCGGACTCGAGGTGCTCGATGACCTCGTCGACGACGGCCGGCACGGCGAAGCGCAGGACGACGGCCTGCAGCGCGCCGTGTGCGAGGTGGCCGAGCAGGCCACGGTCGGAACGGTGCATCACTCCCGCACGAACGCCTTCGCGCGTCTTGGGACGCGTCGGTGGCCGCGGCTGCGTCGGCAGGGCGAACGAGACGGTTCGCCCTCCGGGGTCGACCGACCGGGTCCGCTCCCCGGCGCCCCCACGCACCGGCAGGTGCCACGAGTAGACCCCGTCGCGTTCGAGCAGCACGACGGCGTCGTCCCCGGCGTGCACGTCGACGTCGATGTGCACGGTGCCCCGTCGGTTCGGGGCAGGTGGCGCGTCGAGGTCGCGCCCGCGACGGGGTGCCAGGTCGATGCGGTCGACGACGACGAAGTCGCTGTCGCCGAGGAGGCCGACCAGCGCAGCCCGTTCGGCCGCGCGTGGACCGGGAAGCGGAAGATCTCGGTCCGCACGGTCCGGAGCACCGGCAGCGGACACGTCGTAGTCGCGGGGGGCGCGCACGCGCACCGCTCCCCCACCGAAGGACGCGGACGGCATACCTGGGCTCCCTCCCTGACGCTCCTCCTGCTGACACCGTAGAGGCGGACGAGGGGCTTGGTGATACAACGCCGGAACCCGTCGCGATGGGTAGCGCTCCCCATTCCGCGCCGGTCGCCGCGCTCCTACGGTCGGTCCCGCGGGGCGCCACAGGGGAACCCCGACGACGAAGGGACAAGACATGGGTTCCACAACCCTGCGGCGCCGTCCGGGTGCCTCTCGAGCGGCGCGCGCCGTCAGCACGATCCTGGCGGCCCTGGCCGTTGCGGCAGTCACCGTCATCGGGCACGAGGCGCCCGCGCAGGCCGTCACGTCGCTCACCACCCGCCAGCTGCAGCAGGACCTCTGGGGCCTGCTCTACTACGCGGGCCCCATCGACGGGGTCAACGGCTCGGGCACCAAGGCGGCCGTCAAGGCCTTCCAGAAGGACAACTGCCTCGGCCAGGACGGCGTCGCGGGGCCGGCCACACAGCCCAAGGTCATCGCCAAGGTCAAGGCGGTCCAGGCGAAGGCGGCCACGACGGCTGACGGCATCTACGGCCCGGTCACGACGAGCAGGGTCAAGGCGTACCAGAAGGCGCACGGCATACCGACGGGCGGACAGGCCGGCCCGCAGACGATGCGTGCGATGGGGATCACCCCGGTGCTCAGCTGCGCCCCCAAGCCGCCGACCGGGGGCTCGACCGTCGGCGGCACCATCTTGCGCACCGAGGTCCTGGCCCGGGCGAAGTACTGGACCGACCAGCGGGTGCCGTACAGCATGAACCGCTACACCGGCGACCCGCACGGACGCCAGTACCGCACTGACTGTTCGGGATTCGTCTCGATGGCGTGGCACCTCTCGTCGTCGCTCTCGACGGTGACGCTGCCGAGGGTCTCGCACCGCATCACCAAGAGTGAGCTGCGCCCCGGTGACGTGCTGCTCAAGGGCGGCCCCGGGTCGGCAGGCGCCTCGGGCCACGTCGTGCTCTTCCGCGGCTGGGCCAACTCGGCCCACACGTCGTACTACGCGAGCGAGGAGTCCGGCTCGCACGGTGCCATCGCCCGCACGGTCCCCTACCCGTACTTCTCCGGCTACGGCACGTTCCTGCCCTACCGGTACAACAAGATCGCCGGCTGAACCACCGGCGAAAACCGGTTGCACTCCGTGTGCCGCTGCGCCAGTCTCTACCCGAGCGCTGCGGCACACGGCCGCGCACCAGGACCCAAGGAGGGTGACATGTCCATCACGGCTCCGGGCACGCCTGCCCACACCCCTTCTTCCTTGGAGTTCTCTTGTCATTCCACGCTTTTCACGAAGACGAGCACGAGGTCTTCGACGCCCGCCTGACTGGCAGGCGGCCCGCCGACCTCGACGTCGAAGACTTCGCGTACGACTCGCTGCCCGATGCGCCGCCGGAGGGCGAGCGGTGGTCGAGCTGGGACGGCGCGACCCACGGTCCCAAGCCGCGGCCCGACTGGGTCATCACCGACCTGGGCGCGGTCGAGACCGACCTCGGCGTGCTGAAGACGGGCAAGGAGGCCGACGTCCACCTGGTGCGCAGGTGGGTGCCGGGCTCCCCTGACCGAGACGTCATCATGGCCGGCAAGCGCTACCGGTCGAGCAAGAACCGCCTCTTCCACCGCGACTCGGGCTATCTCGAGGGACGGCGCGTGCGCAAGTCGCGCGAGACACGGGCCATCCGGACCCGCACCTCGTTCGGCAAGGAGCTGATCAGTGGCCTCTGGGCCTTCGCCGAGTTCGAGACGCTGGTCAGGCTGTGGCACGAGGGGCTGCCCGTGCCCTACCCCGTGCAGATGTCCGACGACGAGATGCTGATGGAGTTCATCGGCTCTCCCGACGGGCAGGCCGCACCGCGGCTCGCCCAGACGAGGCCCGACCCGGTCCTGCTGCCGGTGCTGTTCGAACAGCTGCGCGAGGCGATGCTCGGGCTCGCCGAGCTCGGCTGGGCGCACGGCGACCTGTCGCCCTACAACGTGCTGCTCGACGGCCAGGGCGACGAGTCGCGGCTGGTCCTCATCGACTGGCCACAGGTCGTCGACGTCATCGGCAACCCGCACGGGCCGGAGTTCCTCGAACGGGACACGCACAACATGTGCGACTGGTTCACTCGTCGTGGGTATGCGGTCGACGAAGGTCTGCTCTTCGGTGACCTGATCGCCGCGGCGACGTCCCGCTGGTGACCGAGGCGAGGACCGCAGAGAACAGCCCGGTGGAGGCCACCCGTTCGTGGGGTGACCTCCACCGGCTGTCAGGCCCGTCCGCATGCAGTCGGGCGCGGCTCGGGGTCAGCTCACGTTGACCTTGCTGATCCGGGTGCCCCAGTTGGCCAGCGACGTCCGTGTGCCGCCGCAGGACCCGACGGGCGCGGTCGTGTACTGCGCCAGCGTGCACGACTGCCCGATGTACTCCGACGCGATCCAGATCGACTTGCCGTCGACGGCGGCCGCACCGTAGTCACCCCAGCGGGGACGTGCCGGCGCCGGGTCGTTGAAGACCTTCGTCCCGCTGAAGCCGTCCTGGGGGCCGACGCCTTCGGCCGCCACCGTCACGTCGCCGGCCCCCGCGAGCGCGTCCATGCTCGTGTAGGCCGCGCTCGGGAAGTGGTCCGCACCGACCAGGGTGAACGCCATGACGCCGCGTCCGCTCGGGGTCACGCCGATCGCCGGATAGGTGACGTTGTTGCCGGCGACGGCCACGTAGCCGCTCTTGGCGAGCGATGCGCTGAGGCCGCCCGAGACTGAGGGCTTGACGACGAAGTACTCGATGCCTGCCTTGTTCTCCCCGCCCACCGTGATCGCGGTGTCGAGAGCGCCCCAGAGCTTGCCGTTCGCCAGCGTCACCTGCTGCATGCGGGTGTCATTGCTGTCGAGCGGCGACTCGGCCTCCGGCTTGAACGGGTCCGGCACTCCGAGAAGGAAGCTCGTCGCGCACGGGTCCGAGTTGAGGCACTCGACGAGCGGCACGGGGCCCACCTTCTGGTCGGCCTTCGGCGGCACCGCATATCCGTTCACCGGGAGCACGACGTGGCTGAGGGCGACGGCCGGCGTGCCACCGAGGCTGGAGGTGTTCGTCAGCGCCCACACGAGGAGCTGGGTCGACGAACCGCCACCGTTGGCCTCGTCCGCTGCGTTCGAGCTGAGGAAGTACTCCGTGCCTCCCGCGCCGGTCGCGAACTGGCCGGGCGAGGACACTGCCGGCCAGACAGTGAAGCCCGCGTTCCCGTTGTCCATCCCCGCAGTGTCGACCTGCGTCACCGCGACGGTCGCCGAGTTCGCGGCGAGAGCTGCCTTGGAGAAGGCGTAGACCTGCGCACCATGGAAGCCGTCGGCGAAGAACGGGTACTCGTTCGTCGTGATGTAGAAGCCGTTCGCGTCGGCGCCGATGTGCGGGTAGTCGCCCAGGCAGAAGCCGCCGGCGCACTGGTGGTCGGGCGTGCCAGCGGTCCCGTTGTCCTGCGCGGCCAGCCGGTAGACCTTCCACGAGCCCGTCGGGTCGGCCGTGGTGCTCACAGCGGTGTCGAGGTGGTTGGTGCCGGTGAAGTCACCTGTCCCGGGGTCAACGTCCAGCGTCAGCACGGTGAGGAACCAGCGCTGGGACGCCGCGTCGAACAGGCAGCTCGGGTCGGTCACGAACGGGCCCTGAACGTTCGTCGTGCGGTTGATCGCCGCGGGGTAGCCCAGGAACGTGTTGAGGTCCACGACGCCGGTGACCGCGATGCCGCTCGTGTCGAAGACTCGCAGCACGTCGTTGGTGGCCTCGAGAACCCTGCCGTTACCGACGCACAGGCCTTGGTCGGGTGGTTCGAGCGAGAACTGGTTGCCGCCGTTGGCGAGACGCTGATTCCGGTGGTTCAGTCCCGCGAAGCTCAGCGCCAGGTCGGTGTGCGACTTGGTGACTGTCGAGCTCGCAGCGTGTGACCCGCTCCGGCCGGGCCGGCTGTTGGATCGGTTCGTGATGACCTTGTCCGAAGGTTGTGCACCTGCGTCGGAACCGCCCGCCCGGATCTCGGGGAACTGGAGTCCGTCTGCGCCGGTCGACACCCGGCCGAACTGAGCGGAGCCACTGCTCGAGATGAGCCGTGTGAGACCAGTGCCGCTGGCGACGGCCTGCTGCGGAGCCAGGGCGACCACGCCACCGGCCAGTGCGAGCGCGGCAACTGTCGCGCCCACGAGCGGGCTACTTCTGAAGAGCTTCCATTTCATGACGCCTCCATGCCTCCACGCATTCGGGCCGGCGACTGTGACATGGGTCACGCCCAGTCAGAACGGTAGGCCGCACAGGGTGGTGGTGGGAAGTGATCTGGCGTTCTCGTCGAACACGGGCTCGGCTCTCCGGCGAGCCGAGAGTGCTCTTCGAGGGGAAACAGCCTGACACGCAGCACATTTCGGTCACGACGGAATGTGCCGGTGGTGCTCACTCGTCCAGGAAGTCGGCAGGGTGGCCGAACTTGCCCGAGTGCACGAACGCCTCGAGCGGCAGGCGCGAGCGTGGTAGGCGCGCCCGGGAGCGAACCCAGTCCGGCATCTCGGCGTCGCCGTCCGGCCCCGCGGGCAGGCCGAGCGCGATGCCCGTCGTCACCGCCCAGTGCGCCGGCACCGCGAAGGCCTCGGCGGCCGCCCGGTGGTCGAAGCCGCCGAACTGGCGCACCTGCAGCCCCATCGATCGGGCCTGCACGGTGATGTGCGCGACCGCCTGGCCGAGGTCGAACATCGCGTAGTCGCTGTAGGCGATCTCGTGGTCCTCGTCGGTCGCGACCTGGTGCAGGGTCAGGATGATGGCCGAGGCCGACGGGGCCCAGACCTGGTTGGCCGACGACAGCAGCTCGACCATCGCGGCGTGGGTGTCGTCTCCGCGCAGCCCGACGATGAAGCCCCAGGGCTGCGAGTTGCCGGCCGAGGGCGACCAGCGCGCCGCCTCGAGGATCGCGCGCAACGCGTCCGGCGACAGCGTGTGGGAGCGGTCGTAGACGAGGACGCTCTCGCGGTCGCGCAACAGGGGCGTCAGCGTCTCCGGCTGCGCCGTCGGTCCCGCAGGCGTGTGCCGTCCGTTCGGCACCGTGGTGTCACTCACGTCGCGCTCACCTTCCTGACCCGGTCGCCGGCCTTCTCACCCACGGTCAACGATGCCCGACGCCGCTCTCTTCCCCCGCCACCTGTGCCCAGCGCCACTCCCCCGACCAATCGAGAGAACACTCCGTCACGCCCGGCGCCGGCCGACGGACCGCCACGACACGGCATACGGAGGCGTGCGCGTGCAGGAACGCCGCGTTCGTGGCGGTCCGTCTGCCGCGGTCAGTACGCGCGGCCGACGACGGCGAGCACGCCCTCGTCGTCCTCGGACCCGGGCACGGACCCGTCGGGCATCGTCAGACAGCGGACCGTCACGGCCGACTCGGCGAGGGTGGCCTCGCCCTCGGTCCCGAGCGTCGACCACGGGATCGTGGCCCAGCCGGTGCGGGCCGCCTCGGCGGCCTCGCCGAGGGTCGTGACCGCGGAGGTGTTGGCCTGCTGGTGAGCCAGCGCGGCGGCATACAACGTGCCGTGGTCCTCGTCGAGCGCACTCGTCACGGAGTCGACGACGCCTCCGAGCGGGACGGCGGTCTTGTCGCCGGCCACGCGCCGGGCCACGGTGACGCTGCCCTCGGCGAGGTCACGGGGACCGACCTCGACGCGCACCGGGATGCCCTTGAGCGCCGCGTCGACCGCCCGTCGCCCGAAGGGGGTGTCGACACGAGCGTCGAGCTCGGCCCGCACGCCTCGGGCGAGCAGGTCCGAGACGAGCTGCTCGGCCGCCGCGACGACGCCTTCACCGTCCTTGACGACGAGGACCAACGCCTGGACGGGCGCGAGTCGCGGAGGCACACGCAGGCCGGCGTCGTCGCCGTGGCACATGATCAGGCCACCGAGCATACGGGTCGAGGTTCCCCACGACGTCGTCCAGCAGGTCTCCTGGCGCGACTGCTCGGAGAGGTAGGTGATGTCGAACGCCTTGGCGAAGTTCTGCCCGAGCTCATGGCTCGTGCCCATCTGGAGGGCCTTGCCGTCGCGCATCATCGCTTCCAGCGCAAGGGTGTTCGTCGCCCCGGCGAAGCGCTCGCGAGCGGTCTTGCTACCGAGAACCACTGGCATCGCAAGGATCTCGCGCATGAACACGGCGTAGACGTCGGCGTGGATGCGCCTCGCGTACGCGCGAGCTTCCGCCTCGGTCGCGTGTGCCGTGTGACCCTCCTGCCAGAGGAACTCGCTGGTGCGCAAGAAGACTCGCGGCCGCATCTCCCAGCGCACGACGTTGGCCCACTGGTTGAGCAGCAGCGGCAGGTCACGGTAGCTCTGGGTCCACTTCGCCATGTACTCGCCGATGACCGTCTCGGACGTCGGGCGCACGACGACCTTCTCCTCGAGCTCCTTGCCGCCGGCGTGCGTGACGACCGCGAGCTCGGGACTGAAGCCCTCGACGTGCTCGGCCTCGCGGGTGAGGTAGGACTCGGGGATGAAGAGCGGGAAGTACGCGTTCTTGGCGCCGGCCTCCTTGATGCGCCGGTCCATGTCGGCCTGCATGCGCTCCCAGATCGCATAGCCGTACGGTCGGATGACCATGGTGCCGCGCACCGGCCCGTTGTCGGCCAGCTCCGCCTTGGCGACGACGTCCTGGTACCAGCGGGGAAAGTCCTCTGACTGAGGAGTGAGCACGGTCTTGGGCATGGGGCCGATTCTACGGACGGCACCAAATCAGGCGACCCGTGAGCGGGTCCGCAGGGCAGTCGAGCCCGTCAGGGGGCCAGCCCGCTCAGGCGTGCTCCATCGTGGCGACCATGAAGGCCTGCCACGCCTCTCGTGAGTCGGCCAGCTCACCCGGGCCACCGGCCTGCTCGAGGATGCGGGACGTGGCGTCCCTCGTGACGTCGTCGAAGTCGCCGGTCGTCTCGACGTCGGTGCGGCCCCAGACGTGGCGGCACATCGCCTGCACTGCCTGCACCTGTGCGTTCGAGCGGCGGATCAGCCGCGGCAGCTCGGGGCCGAACCGGCCGATGTCGACGTGGATGTGGTTCACATGGGCGTCGTCGAAGAGGTAGGTCAGCACGTCGGCGAACTCGTGGTGGAGGCCGGCGGCCGTGCGCCAGTAGAGCGACAGCCGACGGCGCAGCTCGCTCGCCGGCGCGTCGCGCCACTGGTCGTGTCGCAGGGAGGTGAGGTCGCGGCCACCGGCACGCAGCCGGGCGATGTCGATCGCCTCACCGGAGCTGTGCCACGACGTCGACGACCCGCGGACCCACGCGCCGTACGACCGGATCTCGTCGGGCGCCTGGCCGACGTGCTGGCGGTGGAGGGCGAGCCACTGGTCGAGTCGGGCGCCGAACGTCTCGGTCACGTAGTAGGTGGCCGGCCGCCCCGTGACCTCGTACGCGTACGTCGCCGGCCCGATGCGACGCCGCGCCTCGAGGGCACGGTAGTCCACGGGCTGCGGGTCGATCCGCAGCTCGGGTGGCGCCGGCTCGGCGAAGCCGGAGAGCTGCGGGAGGGACGGGAGACCGGGACCGCGCGAGACGGCATACGCCCCACCGACGGCCACGGCCCCGACCGCTCCGATCGTCAGGAGGCGGCGGCGCGTCACCCCCGACCGGGTCGCCCGAGCGTCCGGGTCGGGCGAGGTCGCCCGTCCGCGCTCCGTCGTGTCGGAATCCATGACTGCTCCAACGTCCGACGGCACGTGTCCGATCCCGGCGTGGAACCGCAACGGGCGGCCGGCCCTCCGACCGGCACGAACGCGCTGCCCGCCCGGGCGGACGACAGGGACGGAGAGCCATGGCCAGGTGTGCGCAGTGCGGCAAGCAGGTGGGTGGGCTGGGCGGCGTGACGGGGGGCCTCGTGACGACCGCGACCGGTCGCCGGCTGTGCCGCCCGTGCAACGACCGCCTCCTCGGAACGGCGGCCGGCATCATCGCGGCGGGGGCCGACGCATCGACGAGCGAACAGCTCGGGTCGGGCATCCTCACC
The DNA here is from genome assembly GCF_052115265.1 of Terrabacter sp. 2RAF25. Classification (NCBI taxonomy): domain Bacteria; kingdom Bacillati; phylum Actinomycetota; class Actinomycetes; order Micrococcales; family Intrasporangiaceae; genus Terrabacter; species Terrabacter sp. 2RAF25. Next base: position 663,104 of record NZ_JBFRGJ010000001.1, on the reverse strand, counting down.
GCCGGCTGGCTGGAGCGGGTCCGGGCTGCTCGCCGCCGGGGTCGGGGCGACTGAGCAAGCCTCCCGCGGGGCGGCATGCGCGAGGCCTACGCTCCCTCCATGTCGACTGCAGCGACGCCGCGACGCCGCACGGTGGTGCGTGCCGCTCTCGGCATCGGATCCACAGCAGTCCTGGCTGGGGTCACCGGCTGCGGTGGCGCACCTGACGGGGCGACACTGTCGGACGGCGTGCTCGACTCGCGGTACAGCCCCGACCGGCCTCGGTGGCGGCTCGCCGTGCCCGTCGGCAGGCCCGCGCGCGGGCTCGTCGTCGCGCTCCACGGAGCCGGCGGTGATGCCGACAACGCGTTCGGCCTGGGCTACGCCGACGCGGTGGCAACCACCGGCCTGGCCCTGGTGTCCGTCGACGGAGAACGCAGCTACTGGCACGCGCGCTCAGACGGCACCGACACGGGAGCGATGGTCCGTGACGAGCTGATTCCCTTGGCCCTCAGTCGATCCGGGCTGCCACAGTCGACGCGCATCGGACTTCTCGGGTGGTCCATGGGCGGGTTCGGCGCGTTGCTCATCGCGAGCGATCTCGGGCCTCGGCGCGTGACGGGGGTCGTCGCGGCGAGCGCGGCGCTCTGGCTCCGCGGCTCCCAGACGCCCGCCCGCGCCTACGACGGCAAGGCCGACTTCGACCGGCACTCCATCTTCAACCGGCTCGACCGGCTCGCCGATGTCCCGGTCCGGCTCGACTGTGGCCTGTCCGACCCGTTCATCGCCGCCAACCGCACTCTCGCGGGACGCCTCGTCGAGGTCGAGACCCACTTCGAGCCGGGCGGCCATGACGACGCGTGGTGGAGCGGCCACGCCGCGGCCGAGATGGGCTGGCTCGCGGAGCGAGGTTGACATGGACCTCCGGACGACCCGGCTCACCCACCGGCTCACGCTGCCAGGCGTCGAGGGTGCGCTGTCCACCGGCTTCGTGCCCTACGCCCCCGTCACCGCAGCAACGAACGTCGGCTACGACCTGCGCGATGCCGCGGCAAGGGTCATCTTCTCGGCCCGCTCCTGAGCGTCGGGTCAGGACAGGGCGGCGATGGCCTCCGCCGTGGCGAGCACCTTCTGCGCCGTGTCGACGTGGAGGTTCTCGATGAGGCGACCGTTGAGGGTGGCGACGCCGCGCCCCTCGGCCTGGGCCCGCTCGAACGCGGCGATGACTGCACGAGCGTCGTCGACCTGCGCCTCGCTCGGCGCGAAGACCTCGTTGGCCGGCTCGACCTGGCCGGGGTGGATGAGCGTCTTGCCGTCGAAGCCGAGCTCGCGCCCCTGCCGGGCCTCCGCGAGGAAGCCCTCGGTGTCCTTGACGTCGTTGAAGACCCCGTCGACGATCGCGACGCCGGCCGCCCGGGCCGCGAGCAGGGCGAGCTGCAGGCTCGCCGAGATCGCTGCACGACCGGGCACGAAGGTTGCGCCGAGCTCCTTGTAGAGGTCGTTGGTGCCGAGCACTAGGCAGGCGAGGCGCCTTGACGCACGGGCGATCTCCTCGGCGTGCAGCACGGCCACGGGCGTCTCGACCATCGCCCAGAGTCGCGTGCGCTCGGGTGCCCCGGCCGCCTCGATGGCAGCCACGAGCCCGCGGACCTCGTCTGCGGAGTTCACCTTCGGCACGACGATCGCGTCGGGTCCGGCGGCAGCTGCCGCGGCGATGTCGGCATCGTGCCACTGCGAGCCGATGCCATTGACGCGGATCGTCACCTCCCGACGCCCGTAGTCACCGGATCGCGCTGCGGCACAAGCATTCTCACGAGCCGCTTCCTTGGCGTCGGGAGCGACGGCATCCTCGAGGTCCAAGATGAGTGCGTCGACCGGAAGCGACTTGGCCTTCTCGAGCGCGCGCTCGTTGGAGCTCGGCATGTAGAGGACGGAACGGCGGGGGCGGTACGCGTCGGCACCGGCGGCATACGCCGTCTGCTCGGGCACGGAGTCAGCCTTCCTGCGTGGCAGGCTCGGCGGCATACAGCTCGGCGAGCGCGGGGTCGGTGCTGGAGAGGCGCTCGGCAAGCTCGACGATGACGAGGCACTGCTTGAGGCTCGCGTCGTCCTCCATCTTGCCGTCGAGCATCACGGCGCCGGTGCCGTCGCCCATCGCGGCGACGACACGGCGTGCATGGGCGACGTCCTCGGCCGACGGGCTGAAGACGCGCTTCGCGATCTCGATCTGCACCGGGTGCAGCGACCACGTGCCGACGCAGCCGAGCAGGAAGGCGTTGCGGAACTGGTCCTCGCACGCCACGACGTCCTGGATGTCGCCGAAGGGCCCGTAGTACGGGTAGATACCGTGCATCGCGCAGGCGTCGACCATGCGGGCGATCGTGTAGTGCCAGAGGTCCTGCTGCGCTGTGGCGCGTGACCCCTGGATGGCGCCGTCGACCGGGTCGGTGCGCACGAGGTAGCCGGGGTGGCCGCCGCCGACGCGCGTCGTCTTCATGCGGCGGTCGGCAGCGAGGTCGGCCGGGCCGAGCGAGAGGCCTTGCATGCGAGGTGAGGCGCCGCAGATCTCCTCGACGTTCACCATGCCGCGCGCGGTCTCGAGGATGGCGTGCACGAGGATCGGCCGGGTCAGGCCGGCCTTCGCCTCGAGCTGGGCGAGCAGTCGGTCGACGTAGTGGATGTCCTCGGCGCCCTGCACCTTCGGCACCATCACGACGTCGAGCTTCTCGCCGACCTCGGTGACGAGCGTCGTGAGGTCGTCGAGCGCCCAGGGGCTGTCGAGGGCGTTGACGCGGGTCCAGAGCTGGGTGTTCTCGCCGAAGTCGGTGGCCTTCGCGATCTCCACGAGCCCGGCGCGCGCAGCCTCCTTGCGGTCGGCCTTGACGGCGTCCTCGAGGTTGCCGAGCAGCACGTCGACGGTGCCGACGAGGTCTGGCACCTTGGCTGCCATCTTCGGGTTGCTCGGGTCGAAGAAGTGGATGACCCGGGACGGGCGGGCTGGCACCTGCGCCAGGGGCGTCGGCGCCCCCACCGCGAGCGGCCGGAAGAAGTCCTTGGCGCTGCGCATGGGCGCCAACGTAGCAACGGCCCCGAGACCCGCGTTATGACGACAGTCACGCCCACCGCCGAAGAGTCCGGCATCACTATGGTGGCGGTGTGACCGAGCGTGCGACCGAGCCAGCAACCCCGCCGGCGACCCCGCCCACGACCGGCGACACGACGGGCGCCCCGACCGGCGACCCGACCGGCCGCCCGACAGACCCGCACGGTGCACCGAGCGATCGGCAGGTGGGTCAGGAGGCCGGGCCGCGGCAGGCCAACGCGTCGGCGCTGCTGGGCGAGGCCATGACGAAGTCCGGCCTGCTCTGGATCGAGGTGTCCGACGACCGCACCTGGCCGGCGTGGCACGTCTGGGACGACGGGGCCGCCCTCGTCGTCAGCGGCCCCGGTGAGCAGCCGCTGCCGTGGCTGCCCAAGGAGGTCCGGGTCATCCTTCGCAGCAAGGACACCGGCGGCCGACTGCTGACCGTGCGGGCCCACGTGCACGTGCTCGAGCCCGGCACGCCGGAGTGGCAGCGCGCCACCGAGCTGCTGCGCGCCTCACGCCTCAACGCCGTCGACGACTCGGTGACCCGGTGGGCCGCCGAGTGCACCGTGACGGCGCTCGTCCCCTTCGACAGCCCGCTCGAGTCACCGGGGGCGTATGCCGCCCACGACCACCGCGAACCACCGGCGCGCACCGCGGCGACCACCACGTCGTGGCGCCCGTGGCACTGGGGCGGTCGCGGCGAGGAGAAGGCCGAGCGCAAGCGACTGCGCGACGAGCAGAAGGCCGCACGTCAGGCCGCCAAGGAGCGCGCCAAGCTGCGCAAGAAGCGCCAGCGACGTGGCGGCCGACGTCGGGCCCGCTGAACCCATAGCCTTGGCCCATGAGTGCGAGCACCCGAGTCTTCGTCGCACGCCTGACCGGGCTGAGCGTCTTCGACCCGCTCGGCGACCAGGTCGGTCGGGTGCGCGACGTCGTCGTGATGTTCTCGGCAAACCGGCCCGAGCCGCGCGTCATCGGTCTCGTCGTCGAGGTGCCGGGCCGGCGTCGCGTCTTCGTGCCGATGACGCGAGTCACCTCCATCGACGCGGGTGCCGTCATCACCACCGGCCTCGTCAACATGCGCCGGTTCGAGCAGCGCACCAACGAGGTGCTCGTCGCCGCCGAGCTCTTCGACCGCGCGGTGCGGGTCACGACTGCTGACGCCATCGAGGCCGGCATCGCCGACGCCCTCGTCGAGGACATCGCCATCGAGCAGGGGCCCCGTCGCGACTGGCTGGGCACCCGGGTCTTCGTGCGCCAGGCGCCGACCGGGATCTCCCCCGCCTCCAAGGCCATGTCACGCCTGACCCGACGCCGCTCCGGCAAGACCATGCTCGTCGACATCCGCGACGTGGTGGGGCTGCACCAGCAGGCCGGCGCGCAGAGCGCCGAGCGCCTCCTCGAGACCTACGACGACCTCAAGGTCGCCGACCTCGCCGAGGTCATCCACGACCTCAACCCGAAGCGACGCGCCGAGGTCGCCGCCGCCCTCGACGACGAGCGCCTCGCCGACGTCCTCGAGGAGCTCCCCGAGGACGACCAGGTCGAGATCCTCGCCGGCCTCGCCAACGAGCGCGCCGCCGACGTCCTCGAAGCCATGGAGCCCGATGATGCGGCCGACCTGCTCGCCGACCTGCCGCCCGAGCAGGCCGAGCAGCTGCTCCAGCTCATGGAGCCCGACGAGGCGGCGCCGCTGCGTCGGCTGCTCTCCTACGACGAGAACACCGCCGGCGGCATGATGACCACCGAGCCGGTCGTGCTCGGACCCGAGGCGACCATCGCAGAGGCGCTCGCGACCGTGCGCCGCGAGGAGCTGGCCCCCGCGCTCGCCTCGATGGTCTACGTCTGCCGCCCGCCGCTCGAGGCCCCGACCGGCCGCTACCTCGGGCTCGTCCACATCCAGCGCCTGCTCCGCGAGCCGCCCCACGGCGCCGTCGGGTCGATCATCGACAAGGAGATCGAGCCCCTCGCCGCCGGCGCCTCGCTCGAGACCGTGACCCGCACACTCGCGACCTACAACCTCGTGTCGCTGCCCGTCGTCGACGCCGACGGGCGCCTCATCGGGGCGGTCACCGTCGACGACGTGCTCGACCACATCCTGCCCGAGGACTGGCGTGAGGAGCGGCACGAGCTGGAGGTGCGCCCGTGAGCGAGCGCACCGAGCGGCGTACCGGCCCCCGGGCCGTGCGCGGCGACAAGCTCGACCAGCCGCAGGAGCAGCGGGCCCGCGTGCTCCCGCGGCTCACCTTCTCCCAGGAGGCGTTCGGGGTCCTGTCCGAGAGGTTCGCCCGCCTCATGGGTACGGCCGGCTTCCTCATCGGCATGACTGTGTTCGTCGCCGCCTGGATCCTCTGGAACGTGCTGGCGCCGGCTCGCCTGATCTTCGACGAGTTCCCGTTCATCTTCCTGACGCTGATGCTCAGCCTGCAGGCCTCCTACGCCGCCCCGCTCATCCTCCTCGCACAGAACCGCCAGGCCGACCGCGACCGCGTCGCGCTCGAGCAGGACCGGGCGCGCGACGAACGCAACCTCGCCGATACCGAGTTCCTCACCCGGGAGGTCGCCTCGCTCCGCCTCGCCCTGCGTGAGCAGGCGACCCGCGACTTCGTCCGCAGCGAGCTGCGCGGCCTGCTCGACGAGCTCGAGGACCGCGCCCTCATCCGGAACGCCGACGACTCCCCAGCCCCACGACGGGCGGACTAGCCCAGGCTCACGGCGTACCAGACCGTCACGTCGCTCGGCGGGGCAACATCGGTGTGTCGCGGTAGACAGCGGGCGTGGTCGGGAGGCCCGGCGCCGCGGCATACGATGGAGGACATGTCTGTCCCCGAGCTGCCCAGCCGTGACGCCATGCTCACGGCGCTGTCGAAGGTCAACGACCCCGAGATCCGCAAGCCGATCACCGAGCTCGGCATGGTCAAGTCGGTCGAGATCGACGACGCCGGCCGGGTGGCCCTCGCGATCTTCCTCACGGTCTCCGGCTGCCCGATGAAGGAGACGCTCACCAAGGACTCCAGCAACGCGCTCCTCGCACTCGAGGGCGTCACGTCCGTCGAGATCGAGCTCGACGTCATGAGCGACGAGCAGCGGGCCGAGCTGCGCTCGCAGCTGCGTGGCGGGGCTCCCGAGAAGGAGATCCCGTTCGCCAAGCCCAACAGCCTCACGCGGGTGTATGCCGTCGCCTCCGGCAAGGGCGGCGTCGGCAAGTCCTCGGTGACCGTGAACCTCGCGGCCGCGATGGCCGAGCAGGGCCTGCGGGTGGGCGTCGTCGACGCCGACGTCTACGGCTTCTCGGTGCCGCGGATGCTCGGTGTCGAGCAGCGCCCGACGCAGGTCGACGACATGATCCTGCCGCCGATCAGCCACGACGTGAAGGTCATCTCGATCGGCATGTTCGTGCCCGGCAACCAGCCGGTCGTGTGGCGCGGCCCGATGCTGCACCGGGCGCTCCAGCAGTTCCTGGGCGATGTCTTCTGGGGCGACCTCGACGTGCTGCTGCTCGACCTGCCGCCCGGCACCGGTGACATCGCGATCTCCGTCGCGCAGCTCATCCCGACGGCTGAGATCCTCGTCGTGACCACGCCGCAGCAGGCAGCCGCCGAGGTGGCCGAGCGGGCTGGCTCGATCGCGCTGCAGACCCACCAGCGCGTCGCGGGTGTCATCGAGAACATGAGCTGGCTCGAGCTGCCCGACGGCACCCGCCAGGAGATCTTCGGCTCCGGTGGCGGCCAGGCCGTCGCCGACTCGCTGAGCAAGAGCATCGGCGCCCCGGTCGAGCTGCTCGGCCAGATCCCGCTCGACACTCGACTGCGCGAAGGTGGCGACACGGGGACTCCCGTCGTGCTGGGCGAGCCCGACACCCCCGCCGGAGTGGCGCTGCGCGGCATCGCCCGCGGTCTCGGCGCCCGCGCCCGGGGTCTCGCAGGCCGCTCTCTCGGCCTCACCCCCGCCGGTCGCTGACCCAGAGACACCTCCAGCCCCAACCCATCGAGTGCGCAGTTTCCGACGTCGGAAACTGCGCACTCGACTCAGGCGAGGGAGTCGACCCAGGCGCGGTGCAGGTCGGAGAACCTGCCTTCGCCGCCCTCGATGAGCTCCTGCGGGGCGCCGTCCTCGACGATGCGCCCGTGCTCCATGACGAGCACCCGGTCGGCGATCTCGACGGTCGAGAGCCGGTGGGCGATGACGATCGCCGTGCGGCCGGCGAGGATGGTGTGCAGGGCCTGCTGCACCAGCCGCTCGGACGGGATGTCGAGAGACGACGTGGCCTCGTCGAGGATGAGCACGGCCGGGTCGGCGAGGAAGGCTCGTGCGAAGGCGACGAGCTGCCGCTGGCCGGCGCTGAGCAGGCCGCCGCGGTTGGACACCTCGGTGGCGTAGCCCTCGGGGAGCGCGGTGATGAAGCCGTGTGCGCCGAGGGCTCGAGCGGCGCGCTCCACCTGCTCGTCGGTCGCGTCGGGTCGGCCGAACCGGATGTTGTCGGCGACCGTGCCCGAGAAGAGGTAGTTCTCCTGGGTGACCATGACGACGGCCCGGTGGAGGTCGTCCGACCGCACGCTGCGCAGGTCGATGCCGTCGAGCAGCACGGCCCCGCCGGTGGGGTCGTAGAAGCGCGTCGCGAGCTTGGCGACGGTCGTCTTGCCGGCCCCCGTGGTGCCGACGAGGGCGAGCGTCTGGCCGGCCGGGACGGAGAGGTCGAGGTCGGGCAGCACCGCCGTGCCGGCGACGTACTCGAAGCTCACGTGGTCGAACCGCACCTCGCCCCGCGCGTCGGTCAGAGCCGCGGGCGCCGTCGGCTCGGGCACGTCGGGGGACTCCTCGAGCACCCCGGACAGCTTCTCCAGCGCCGCCGACGCCGACTGGAAGGTGTTGTAGAACTGCGAGATCTCCATCATCGGCTCGAAGAACTGGCGCAGGTAGAGCAGGAACGCGGCGAGCACGCCGACGGTGACCTCTCCGTTGAAGGCGAGGTAGCCGCCGTAGAGCAGCACGATGGCGATGGTGACGTTGCCGATGAGGCGGATGCCTGGCATGAACCAGGCCACCAGGCGGAAGGCCCCGAGGTTGGCTTGGCGGTACTGGTCGTTGACGTCGTCGAAGATCTGCTGGTTGCGCGGCTCGCGGCGGAACGCCTGCACGGCGCGGATGCCGTTCATGGACTCGACGAAGTGGACGATGACGAGGGCGACCTTCTCGCGGGTCGACCTGTAGCTGCGCGCCGACGCCTTGCGGAACCAGTTGGTGAGCCAGGCCAGGAACGGGCCGCAGAGCAGTGCCACGAGGCCGAGCTTGAGGTCGAGCACGAGGAGCAGCGCCGACGTGCCCGCGAGGGTGAGTGCGGCGGTGACGAGCCCGTCGAAGCCGGTCTCGAGCATCTCGTAGATGGCATCGACGTCGGAGGTCTGGCGCGAGATGACCCGACCGGAGGTGTAGCGGTCGTGGAACGCCGGGCTCAGGTGCTGGAAGTGGCGGAAGACCCGCCGGCGGATGGAGAGCAGGATGTCCTGTCCGATGGTGCCGGAGCGGACGAGGAACAGGTTGCGGGCGACGGCCTGCGTGACCGTGGCGAACAGGACGATGCCGACGACGAGCAGGAGCGGCTCGAGGTCGCCCGACTCACGGATCGGCGGGATGCCGACGTCGATGCCCTCCTTGACGAGGTAGGGGATCGAGAGACGCGCGGCGTTCTCGACGACGACGACGACCATGAGCAGCCACAGGGCCTTGCGCCACGGCCGCAGCAGGTCGCGCAGGAGCCGGCGCGAGCGGGTGGCGAGCCGTGCAGAGGTCTCGGCGGTCAGCTCGCCCTCGATCTCGTCGGCGGCCACGCCGCGCCAGCGCTGCGCCTCGTTGGTCGGCTGGGCAGGCGCGCTCATGCCCGCACCTCCTCGGACGAGTCGTGCTCCGTGTCGTGCGCGGTGTCGGACTCGTGTTCGGTGTCGTGGTCGCAGTCGTGTTCGGTGTCGGGGTGGAGATCGCCCTCCGGGACGGGGTCGGCGGCGAGCAGCTCGCGGTAGGCGGGCACCGTGTCGAGCAGCTCGCGGTGGGTGCCCACGTGCGTGATCGTGCCGCCCTGGAGCAGCGCCACCCGGTCGGCGAGCAGCACGGTCGAGGCCCGGTGGGCGACGATCAGCCCGGTCGTGTCGGAGAGCACTCGGGAGAGGGCCTCCTCGACCAGCTTCTCCGTGTGGACGTCGAGGGCGGAGAGGGTGTCGTCGAGAACGAGCACGGCAGGCCGCGAGAGGACCGCCCGGGCGAGCGCCAGCCGCTGGCGCTGCCCTCCGGAGAGCGACATGCCCTGCTCGCCGATGCGGGTGTCGAGCCCCCACGGCAGCTCGTGCACGAAGCCGGCCTGCGCGATCTCGAGTGCCGCAAGCACGTCGTCGTCGGGTGCGTCTGCGCGGCCCAGGGTGACGTTCTCGCGGGCGCTCATCGAGAAGAGCGTCGGCTCCTCGAACGCGGTCGCCACGAGGCTGCGCAGCTCGCCGAGCTCGAGGTCGCGCACGTCGACGTCGTCGATGGTGATGCGCCCCCGCGTGACGTCGAACAGCCTGGGCACGAGCGCCGTCAGCGCCGTCTTGCCCGTGCCGGTGGCGCCGACGAGCGCGAGCGTCTCGCCCGGGGCGAGGTCGAGGTTCACATCGCGCAGCACCAGCTGGTCGGGCGCGTCGGGGAACGCGAAGTCGACGTGGTCGAACCTCAGGTGCCCACGGCGGGCCGCGGCCGGGAGCTCGCCCGAGACGATGTCGGGTGGCGTGTCGAAGATCTCGAGCACGCGAGCGGCCGCGGTCATCGCCTCCTGCGACATGGCGAGGATGACGCCGAGTGAGGAGACCGGCCAGACGAGCGAGAGCATCAGGGTGATGAAGGCGACGAGCTCGCCCGGGGTCAGCGCGCCGCGCCCGACACCGATCGCCCCGAGGAGCAGCACGACGACGACGGCGAGGTTGGGGATGACCTCGAGGAAGGTCCAGAACTTCGCCGACAGGCGCACCTTGTCGATGCTCGTCGCACGCAGCTCGAGGGCGGCGCGGTCGTAGCGCTCGGCGACGTGGTCGCTGCGACCGAACGACTTGATGACGCGGATGCCGACGGCCCCCTCCTCGGCCTGGGTCGCGAGGTCGCCCTGCTGGTCCTGGACCCGGCGTGACACGACGACGTAGGCCTTCTCGAATCGCATCGAGAGCCAGATGATCGGCACGGCAACAGCGACCACGACGAGGCCGAGCGGCCAGTACATCGTGAGCAGCACGATGGTGACGGCGACGAGCTGCAGCACGTTGACGACGAGGAAGAGCAGGCCGAACCCGCTGAAGCGCCGGATCGCCGAGAGGTCGGTCGTGGCGCGGGAGAGCAGCTGGCCCGACTGCCACCGGGAGTGGAAGCTCATCGGAAGGCTCTGCAGCCGTTCGTAGAGGTCGCGGCGCAGGTGGGTCTCGAGGCCGAGCACGGCGTTGGACTGCACCCATCGGCGCACGAAGATCAGCACCGCCTCGAGCACCCCGAGGGCCAGCGCCAGCAGGCCGAGCGGCAGCACCGGGGCGAGCTCGTGCCGCGTGATGGGCCCGTCGATGAGGGCCCTCGTGACGAGCGGGATCGCGATGGACAACCCGACCCCGGCCAGGGACGCGGCGAACATGACGACGAGCGCCCACCGGTGCGGGCGCAGGTAGCCGCGCAGGCGCCATAGCGAGTGGACGGAGGCGGGTGGCTGCGAGGCTGGTCGTTCAGGCATCAAGGGTTGACGATATCCCCGAGCACCGACAGCGATACCTCTGGGTCAGATCTTTCGCGTCAGGCCGCCGCGATCCGCCTCGATCCGCCACATCGGACCGGGCCCAGGCCGTCAGGTCGCCTCTGTGTCCCAGGGCGTCGGCACCGTCGGATCGTGCCAGCGCGGGGCGCTGACCGGCTTGTCGACGACGGGATCAGGCTCGGCCTCCTCCGGCGGGGAGGACAGGGCATCGCGCACGATCTTGCGCGGGTCGTACTGGCGCGGGTCGTAGGCCCGCCAGTCGACGTCGGAGAACTCCGGACCCATCTCGTCCTTGAGCTGCTGCTTGGCCCGGTCGGCCATCGTGCGGGCCTGTCGCACGAACTTGCCGAACTTGGCGGCGTACTCCGGTAGTCGCTCAGGCCCCAGGATGACGATGGCGAGCAGACCGAGCAGGAGCAGCTCCCACCCGTTGATGTCGAACACAGTCCCTCGCTTCCAGCGCGTCTCGGCTGCGCCATCGTACGTCGGCAGGCCGGGAGCTACTTGGGAGGCTCCGCCTCGAGCGTCATGCTCAGCTCGATCTCCTTGCCGCCGCGCTCGACCTTGAGCTTCACGGTGTCGCCGACGGCCCGCGCGCGGATCGCGACGATGAGCTGGTCGGGCGTGCGGATGCGCTTGCCCTCGAAGCCGACGACGATGTCGCCGCCCTTGACGCCGGCCTTGGCGGCGGGCCCGCCGGCCGTCACCGCACCCGGGGTGGCGAGCACCTGGGCGCCGTCGCCGGAGAAGGTGCGGTCGAGCGAGACACCGATGACCGGGTGGGTGGCCTTGCCTGTGGCGATGAGCTGGTCGGCGGTGCGCCGGGCCTGGTCGCTGGGGATGGCGAAGCCGAGACCGATGCTGCCGCCGGTGGAACCGGTCGTGCCCGGGACGCGGGCGATGGCGCTGTTGATGCCGATGACCTCGCCGCTCATGTCGAGCAGCGGACCGCCCGAGTTGCCGGGGTTGATGGCCGTGTCGGTCTGGATCGCGTTGATGTACGAGGACTCGGAGCCCTCGCCGGCGGTGACCGGTCGGTTCAGCGCGCTCACGATGCCGGTGGTCACCGTCTGGTCGAGCCCGAGGGGCGCCCCGACGGCGATCACCTGGTCGCCGACGACGACCTTGTCGGAGGGCCCGAGCCGCAGCGGCGTCAGGTCGGTGCGGGCGATCTTGAGGACGGCGAGGTCGTAGCTCGTGTCGCGCCCGACGATCGTGGCCTTCTGGGCGTCGCCGTTGCTGAGCACGACCTCGATGTCACCGTCTGGAGCCGCAGCGACGACGTGGTTGTTCGTCAGCACGTGTCCCTTGTTGTCGATGACGAAGCCGGACCCCGTGGCCGAGCCCTCGCTGCCGCCGTCGACCTTGATGGTGACGACGCTGGGCAGCGCCACCGCGGCGATGTTGGCGACGGACCCCGGCGGTCGCGCGGTGGCGCCCGGCCCCGGCTCGGGAAGGGTCGAGACGCCGCTGTTGATGCGGCCCTCGGCAAGCTGCCCCGCCACCCCGCCGACGACACCGGACAGCAGGCACAGGCCTGCCACGGCTGCAACGAGACCGCCCCGGCGTCGACGCGCAGGAGGAGTGGGCTCGTCGGTCAGCAGGACGCCGCCCCCGGCAGGCGCGTCGGGCACCGTCTGGCCGTGGGCCGGCCCCTCCGGGCCTGCGCTCGCGTATGCCGTCGCGCCGGCTGCCGCTGCCGTGCCGAGGCCTGCGCCCGCCCCGCCGCCGTCTGGGCCGCCTGCAGGGCTGCCGGAGTCGGCCGCGGGACCGGATGTCGGGCGGCCGGTCGCCGCGTCGGGCACCGGCGGAGCGTACGCAGAGCGGTGCGCCTCGTCGGCGCGCGCGTCGGCACGGTCGCTGCCCCAGGGGCTGTCGGCCTTGGCCGGAACGCCGGCGCCCTCGCCCGGGTGCTCGCCGCCGAAGACGTCGAACCAGGCGTCGTCGCCACTGTCGTCGCGCTCAGAGCCCGTGTCACCCGCACCGACCGAGCCACCGACCGAGCCACCGACCGAGCCACCCGTCGAGGCACTGCTCGAGACCGGGGCGACCGACACCCGGGGCTCGGACGTGGGTGCCGCCGACGTAGGCGGAGGGGCCGCGGGGATGGCGCGGGTGTCGTGCAGGTCGATGATGCCGGTCTGCTCGCGCTCGGGGGCCGGCGCCCAGGCGTTCGGCCCTCCCTCGCCCTCCGGTCGTGCAGGCCCAGCGGGCTCGGGGGCCTGCACGCCCGGGGTCGGCTCGCGGTCCGGCGTCGTCGACTCGTCGGTCATGGGCCTGATTGTGCCGAACCGACATCGGCACCACGCAAGAGGGCCTTGGCCCCGGAGGACGTGGGTGCGCGGTTGACGACCCGGGTCGTGACGACCCAGTAGGCGGGTCGGCCGCCGAGGTCGGTGCGCTGCGAGTCGCGCGTGGTCACCCGGCTCACCGGAAGGGCCGTGCCACCGAGGTTCGAGGAGCCCGCCGGGTTGGCACCGAAGCTCGCCGCCGGTCCACGCACCACGGCGGTGCGGGTGCCCGGGACCGGGGTGATGGCCAGGCCCCACGCCGCGGCGACGGAGGCGCCCGCGGCGATCGAGGCGACGACGGCGGCACGCATCGGCGAGCGGTGCAGGGCCGGGGCCGTCGGGCGCACCGTGGGCACCGGGTCGTAGGACGGCGCTGACGGCATACGGAAGCCGAGAGGTGGCATCGGGACTCGCGGCGCACCGGGCGCCGGGGCTGCCTGGGCGGGGACCGCCGAGGCGAGGCCCATGAGCGAGGTGCGCAGGCTCATCGGCACGCCGGTGTCGGCACGCAGTGACGCGACGATGCGCCGCTCCTGGTCGGCGGCGGCGCGACACGTCGTGCAGCACACGACGTGCTTGTCGTAGAGGTGCATGAGCGCAGGCGGGAGCGCGTGGTCGACGTAGGCCCGCACGTGTCCCTTGAGGTGCGGCGTCACGACATCACCCCCGGCCCCATCAGCGCGTGCTCGCCGCGACTCGACGACCGGGAAGGCGCAGGCCGGCGCGGCCGGTGCGCGTGCCGGGCTTGGCAGGACGGGCCGCAGCAGCGACCTCGGGTGCGCGGTGGGCCAGCGCCTCACGCAGCTGGGCGCGGCCGCGGTGGATGCGGGAGCGCACCGTGCCGAGCTTGACGCCGAGCGTGGCGCTGATCTCCTCGTAGGAGAGGCCCTCGATGTCGCAGAGCACGACCGCGGCGCGGAACTCCGGGGCGAGCGCGTCGAGGGCCCGCTGCACGTCGTCGTCGAAACGGGCGTCGTGGTAGGTCTGCTCCGGGCCCTTCTCGTAGCTCGGGAGGCGACCGGCGGCGTCGTCGGGCAGTGCGTCGAAGCGGATGCGCTGCTTGCGGCGCATCTTGTCGAGGAAGACGTTCGTGGTGATGCGGTGCAGCCAGCCCTCGAAGGTGCCGGGCTGGTAGGAGTGCAGTGACCGGAATACGCGCACGAAAACGTCGTGCGTCAGGTCCTCGGCGTCGTGGGGGTTGCCCGTCAGGCGGTACGCGAGGCGGTAGACGCGGGCCGAGTGCTGCTCCACGATCTCCTCCCAGGTGGGAGGCGTCCATGTCGAGTCGGCCTGCTCCCCGGGGGCGGGAGAGGTGGACGTCACGCTGGTGCTCACGGGGGAACGGGGCCTTTCACGGGGACGGTTCAACGACAAGAACGCCGTCGATGGTCGATTCGTTCCCACTGATCGTCCCGAGTCAGGCTGTCCGGGCGCCAGCCGGAACCTGTGGATCGGCTGTGGGGGCGAGCTCGGGCGGGTCACCGGGCGGCCACCGACAGTCGCCGGCTGGTCACGGCGACTGCTCGCCGCCGTCGCGCGGTACGGCCTCGTGGTGGCGGCGACCGTGCGTGCGGCGCTCCTCCTTCATCTCCGCCTCGAAGAGGTGGCGCCGTCCGTCGACGAGTTCGTCCCTGGCGAGCTGCTCCAGCCGCTTGAAGGTCGCGTAGTAGCCGTCGTCGTACTCCTCGACGATCTGGAAGGTCCACCTGCCCTCGACGACGTTGCGCCCGACGAGCTCGGTCGAGACGGTGTCGGCGAGCTCTGCGTGGCCCGAGTCGCGCAGCAGGTCCACGGCCTCGCCGAGGGCCAGGTCGGCCATGCCGGTGAGCCGGTGGAAGCCGTAGAGGTGCCCCCGGGCGTCCTCGACCACCTCGAGGGCCTCGGAGAGCTTGCCGAGGGCCTCGACCGTTGCGTCGTCGACGCCCTCCGGGCGCGTGTGTTCGGGCAGTGGGCGATCTGCTTCGTCCATGACCTGATCCTTACCCGATCCGGCCTGACAGGTGGCCGAACCCGCCCATCCGGTCACAGTAGGGTGACGGACATGAGCACGCAGAAGGTCGCAGCCTGGTCGCACGCCGAGGAGTTCGTCGCCGCGAGCGAGCACGTCGACGAGGCCCGCCGCCGCGGTGAGGAGCTCGGCGCCGAGTCGGTCGGCAACGGCGTCGGCTCGGTGCTGCAGGTGCTCGCGGCGGCCATCGGCGCCAAGGCGGTCATGGAGATCGGCACCGGCGCCGGGGCGTCGGGCCTGTGGCTGCTCGGCGGCATGCCGGCCGACGGCATCCTCACGACGATCGACCTCGACACCGAGCACCAGCGCGCCGCCCGCGAGGCGTTCGCGGCCGCCGGCATCGCCCACCAGCGCACCCGAGTCATCGCCGGCCGCGCCCTCGAGGTGCTCCCCCGCATGACCGACGCGGCCTACGACCTCGTCGTCGTCGACGCCGACAAGCAGGAGTACCCCGACTACCTGGCCCAGGCCACGCGCCTGCTGCGTCCCGGCGGAACCCTCGTCATGACGTGGAGCGACAAGGAGTCCGACCCGGCCAACCGCGACGCCGAGACCCGCACCCTGCGTGACGTCGGCCGCAGCATCCGCGACCACGACCAGTTCGCCGTGTCGCTCCTGCCCGTCGGCGAGGGCCTGCTCGTCGCCGTCAAGCGTTAGATCACGTATGCCGCCCGGCCGGCCGGGCGGCATACGTGATCGGTGATGCGGGCAGGGACGCGAAACGGCCCCCGACCGGGTTGGTCAGGGGCCGTCGAACCTGGATCAGGCGAAGGGTCAGTTGACGCCGTCACAACCCTGGATCGCGTCACGCAGAGCCGCAGCCTCGTCGGGAGTCATCTCGACAACGAGCCGGCCACCGCCCTCAAGGGGCATCCGCAGCACGATGCCGCGGCCCTCCTTGACGACCTCGAGCGGGCCATCGCCGGTCCTCGGCTTCATTGCTGCCATGGTTCCCCTTCCCTAGGAATCCTCGGTCTTTGGCCCCATTATTCCGTGTCTCGTTTGCGAGACCTAATCCGGGATGTGAGAGTCCGCACGTCAGGACCGCGAAGAGCCCTTCCCGCTTCCCCGACGGGACGGATTGGGACAGAGTGACGCCCATGACCGAGACCGTCGACCCCACCGTGACGCCCGACTCCCCCGCCCCCCTGCTCGTCGAGGTGACCCACGGGATCGCGTGGCTGCGGCTCAACCGGCCGGAGGCCATGAACAGCCTCGACAACGCGCTCAAGGACGCCCTCGTGGGCGCGTTGACGGAGGTTGCCGACGACCCGGCGGTGCGCTGCGTCGTGCTCACCGGCTCGGGGCGGGCATTCTGCGTCGGGCAGGACCTCAAGGAGCACGTACGCAGCCTCGCCGACCCCAGCTCGACCCTCGCGACGACGGTGACCGACCACTACAACCCGATCGTCACGGCGCTCTCGACGATGAACAAGCCCGTCGTCGCCGCCCTCAACGGCGTGGCAGCAGGCGCCGGGCTCAGCTTCGCGCTCGCCTGCGACTTCCGCATCGCGTCCGACCGGGCCGGTCTCAACACCTCGTTCGCCGGGATCGCGCTCTCGTGCGACTCGGGCGCCTCCTGGTCGCTCCCCCGGCTCGTGGGCCCGGCGAAGGCGAAGGAGCTGCTCCTGCTGCCGCGCACCGTCCCCGCCGACGAGGCGCTTGCCCTGGGCCTGGTGACGAAGGTGGTGCCGGCCGACGAGCTCGAGACCGCCGTGGGCGAGCTCGCGCGTCAGCTCGCCGACGGCCCGACCCTCGCGTACGGCTCGATCCGTCGAGCCGTCGCCTACTCGGCGAGCGCCGACCTGGCAGACGCCCTGGCCAACGAGGCCGAGCTGATGGCCCTCACCGGTGCGAGCAACGACCACCGGGCGGCCGTCGACGCCTTCCTCGCCAAGAGGCCGCCGGCCTACACCGGCACCTGAGCAGGCGCGGGCGCCCGGGTCGCGCAGACGCTGCCGGCCCTTCGGGGCGATGAGCCGGCCGATGGAGCTGCGCCCGGTGGGGTGATCACCCCACCAGGGGCCGGACCATCGGCCGTACCACCGTGTATCTCCGTCTCACCCAACCTCACGCAGGCCGTCGGCGCCGCGCTCCTGGGCGGTGACGGGCGCTCGCACACCGGTGCGCACCGCTGCCTCGTGGGCCCGTTCGATGCGGCGCAGCTGCGCCCCGGGGTCGCGAGCGAGTGCCGCCGGGGTGACACCGACGACCACGACGCGCACCGCCGACAGGTCGGAGCCCTGCACGACGGTGGCCTCCCAGTCGAGGCCGTCGGCGTGATACCGCCGCGACTGGACCATGACGGCCATCCCGACCTCGTCGAACCAGACGTCGGGGGACGTCAGCGCCTCGCCCGAAGGACCCGTCAGGAGCGGGTTCGCCATCGGTCTGGGCAAGCGGGTCGAGGTCCGGATCAGCGCGAGAAGGTCGGACTCGGGCACCGACCAGGCGCCGGCGGCCACCTCGGCCAGCACGCGCCGCAGGCGGATTGAGCCCGGGCGCCCCCTGGCGTCGACCCAGTGCTCCAGGTCGTCGAGCCGGACGAGTCGGCGCTGCACCGCCTCGATCACGATCGCCCGGGCGCCTCGTTCGTCAGCGGTCTCGGCCGCGGCATCCACGACCGCCCGCGCCAAGCACCCCAGCCGCAAGGGTCCTCGTGTCAGGACCGGCTCCCCGACGAGGGTCGTGCTCCGGACGTCGACCCAGGCGATGCGACGAGACCGTCTGGGCGTAGGCACCAGCACCTTGACCGGCATCCCCAGCCGGCAGCCCGTGATGCCGTGAAGCGCTGCTGCCGTCGACCCGGCGAGCCACGCCCCGTCCCCGGCGACGAGCTGTGCGGCGACGAGACGCTGCTGGTCGGTCGGCAGGCCGGTCTGCAGGGCGTAGACACCGGGCAGCAGCAACCTCCAGTCCCGGCCCACCCGCCAGCGCATGGTCTCGCGGGTGACACCGGCCGCCAGCAGCTGACGACGTGTCACGATCCCGCACTGCGACTCGGCGACGGCGGTCGCGGCGTCTGTCAGGCCCATACGATCAGCCTGGCGCGTCGGAGCACACGGGCATGACAGACCCGCGCAGCTGTGGACAGCGCGGCATCCCCGGCGTCAGGTGTGGACAGCTCGATCGCCCGCCAGATCGTCCGCCGGTTCTGGTGGTGTTCACCCCACGTGCCGCACGATCACCCCGCGAGTCATTCGGCCCGGACCCCCACGCGGGTGGCCAGACGCGTCAGGTCACGGGGGGTAGTCGCCCGTGGGCGAGGGGACGTAGCGCCAGAGCACGTCGGTCCACCAGTACTGGCCCGCCACGAAGACGACGAGAAGCGGCACGAACCGCCACAGCAGGCGCCTCCAGGTGTTGCCGCGCCGGTCGGCCCACCCCGCGCCCAGCACGACCACGAGCAGCGGGAACAGGGGCAGCAGGTAACGGAAGATGCTGGTGAACGGGTCGAGCGTCGCGATGAGGTAGAAGGTGTAGCCGAGCGTCCAGGTGCGCAGGTCGGCACCGAGGTTGCGCGCCCACGGGCCGACGACCATGAGCAGGATGACGATCGGGCCGCCGACGAGCCACGGTCCCCAGGTCGGGTCCTGCACCCGGTCGATCCACGGCACGAACAGCTCGACGGTGTCGTAGCTGCGCCACGAGGCCATCGTGTCGGTGTAGGCCGAGCTCGACCCGGTGCGCCACCACGCGATCGCCGGCCACAGCAGGCCCGCCACACCGCAGCCGACGAGCGAGGCGAGCATGGACGCGTACGTCCCCCTCGAGATCGCGCGCTCGCGTCGCCTCCGCCACCGCATCACGACGACCACGAGGGTCACGAGACCCAACGGCACCGCGATGGGCCGTGACAGGCCGATGAGCAGGGCGACGGCCGTCGCGACCAGCCACCGCTCCCGGGAGAGCGCGTAGAGGTAGCCGAGCAGCAGCAGCATGGCGAGCGACTCGGTGTAGGCGAGCTGGAGCGTCACGGAGGCCGGGAAGCTCGCCCAGAGAGCGACGACGAGGTATGCCGCTGGGTCGCCGATGCGCTCGCGGAGCAGCAGCCCCATGAGGACTGCGGCGCCGACGCCGCAGAGCAGCGCGATGGTGGAGGCGACGGTCGGGAAGCCGAGGCCGGTGAGGGCCATGAACAGGCGCGACAGCAGCGGGAAGAGCGGGTAGAAGGCCCACGGGTTCTGTCCGACCCGCCCGGAGTCACCGACCGGCAGGACGTCGGGGTAGCCGGTGTGGGCGATGATGCCGTACCACTCGCCGTCCCACAGGGCCGTGAACGAGAAGTAGGTGACCGGCACCCCGTCTCCGCCGGTCATGCTGCTCGGCACCTGGTGCGGCAGCACGAGCAGCAGGATCGTCGTCGACACGACACGGGCGAAGGCGTATGCGGCGAGCACCCAGGCGATGAAGACGCGCCGTGAGGCCAGAGGGCGCAGCGGGTGGACCTCGGTCATGGGGTGCGTTCGTGACCGACCGACGGTGCGGACGGCGTACGTGCCTCGCCCTCCTCGACGCCCGGATCATCGTGCTCGTCGACGCCGTCGGGTTCGGCAGGGGTGCCGCGACTCGCCACGATTTCGGACCCAGGGTCCGCCTCGGGGGTCGCCGCGGGGTGCAGCTCGGGGTCGGGCCCGTCGTCGGTCGCGGTCTCGGCGACTCCCGGGGCGGGCTCGCCCCGCAGCACGGCGATCTGCTCGTCCTTCTCCCGCAGCTCGCGACGCAGCCGGTCGACGACACCGTCGACCTGGCTCATGCGGTAGCCCCGCGCCCCGACGTCGAAGACGAGGTCGTCGAAGTCGGTGTCGGCCAGCGGCTCGTCGGGCAGCGGCTCGTGGCTCAGGCTCGCACTGGCGCGCCCGAGGCCACCGCCGGCGAGCCCCAGCAGGAGCGCGACGACCAGGCACAGCACGATGATCCCGACGAAGAGGATGAACCACTTCACGTGCGCGGCTCCTCGTAGGTGCGGATCAGCTTGACGGCCTCCTGGGGGTCGTCGGTGACGATGAGCCGGTCGAGGTCGGCGGGGCTGATCATGCCGTGGTCGAGCACCGTGGAGCGCAGCCAGTCGAGCAGTCCCTGCCAGTAGTCGACCCCCATGAGCACCACGGGGAACTCGGTGACCTTGCGGGTCTGCGCCAGCGTCAGCGCCTCGAAGAGCTCGTCGAGGGTGCCGAACCCGCCGGGCAGCACGATGAACCCGCGGGAGTACTTGAGGAACATGACCTTGCGGGCGAAGAAGTAGCGGAAGTTGATGCCGAGGTCGACGTACTCGTTGAGCCCGGTCTCGAAGGGCAGCTCGATGCCGAGCCCCACCGAGGTGCCCTTCGCCTCGAAGGCCCCCTTGTTGGCCGCCTCCATGGCACCCGGGCCGCCACCGGTGATGACGGCGTAGCCCTCCTCGACGAGCAGGCGCCCCACCTCGACACCGATGGCGTATGCCGGGTCGTCGGGTCGCGTGCGCGCGGAGCCGAACACGGCGACCGCCGGCCCGAGCTCCGACAGGGCGCCGAAGCCCTCGACGAACTCCGACTGGATGCGCATGACGCGCCACGGGTCGGCGTGCAGCCAGTCGGCGCGCTGGTGGCCCTCGAGCAGGCGCTGGTCGCTGGTGGTCAGGGGGACCTTGTGACGCCGCAGGGTCACCGGGCCGGTCTGGCGGCGGTCCTCGCGCGGCTTTCCCGGTTTGCGGGTGGCGGGTTGTTCGTCGGTCACACCGACAACCCTATGCGGCGCGGCTATGCGAGCCAGCGCAGCAGGGCGGCCTCCGCGTCGCCGTACTGCCCGACCGGGCAGCGCTCGTCGTCCATGTGGGCGAGGTTGGGGTCACCCGGTCCGTAGTTGACGGCCGGGATGCCCAGCCCGGAGAACCGGGCCACGTCGGTCCAGCCCTCCTTGGCGCTCACCGGCACGCCGAGCGCGTCGATGAAGGCCTTGGCCGCGGGCAGGAGCAGCCCCGGGCGGGCACCGTCGGCGGCGTCGGTGAGCTCGACGTCGAACCCGTCGAAGACCTGCCGGACGTGCGCCAGCGCCGCGTCGGTGTCCTTGTCGGGGGCGTAGCGGTAGTTCACGGTGACGACGCACCGGTCGGGGATGACGTTGCCGGCGATGCCGCCCGTGATGCCGACGGCCTGGAGGGCCTCGTGGTAGTCGAGCCCGTCGACGGTGATCGTCTCGGCCTCGTAGGCGGACAGTCGCGCGAGGACGGCACCGGCGTCGTGTATGGCGTTGTGCCCCTTCCACGGGCGAGCCGAGTGCGCGGCGATGCCCTTGGTCGTGATCTCGACCCGCAGCGTTCCCTTGCAGCCCCCCTCGATGGCGCCGTTGGTCGGCTCGAGCAGCACGGCGAAGTCGCCGGCGAGCTGGTCGGGCGAGGTGTCGGCGAGACGGGCGAGACCGTTGAACGTGCCGTCGATCTCCTCGCACTCGTAGAAGAGGAAGGTGAGGTCGCGAGCCGGCTCGGTGACCTCGGCCGCGATGCGGAGCATGACGGCGACACCGCCCTTCATGTCGACGGTGCCCCGGCCCCACAGCTCGTCGTCGACGCGGCGGGTGGGCAGGTTGGGCACGTCGGTCAGCGGGACCGTGTCGATGTGGCCCGCGAGCACGACCCGCTCGTCGCGGCCGAGGGAGGTGCGGGCGACGACGGTGTTGCCGTCGCGGGTCACCTCGAGGTGGGCGAGCGGACGCAGCGCGGCCTCGATGGCGTCGGCGAGCGCCTCCTCGTGCTGGCTCACGGACTCGATGTCGCAGATCGCCGCGGTGAGCGCCGTGACGTCGGCGCCGAGGTCGAGGACGGGGCCGGTCGCGGAGGTCGGGTCTGCGGGCAGCGGGGTCGACGGCATACGGGAAGGCTAGCGGCCACACCCTGCGCAGGCCCCCGGGGTCCGCTCCGCGGGTGCGTGTGCCGACCCGGCACGCTGCCCCATATCCTTGCCGCCATGTCGGAGCGCAGCGCATGGGGTCACGGACTGACGACGATCACGGACGACGGGCAGGTGCTCGACACCTGGTTCCCGCAGCCGGCGCTGGGCACGGCGCCCGCGGACGCGGTGGCACCCGAGGGCCTCGAGGTCCTGGCCGGCACCGACGGGGCCCGCCGCGTGCGCACCGAGGTGCGGCTCGTCGAGATCGACCTCGACGCTCCCCCGGCCGACGCGCCCGACGCGTACCTGCGCCTGCACCTGCTCTCGCACTGCCTCGTCGCACCCAACACGATCAACCTGGACGGCGTCTTCGGCGCGCTGCCGAACATCGCGTGGACCAGTGCCGGCGCCTGCGCCGTCGAGGGCTTCGAGCAGACCCGGCTGCGGCTGCGCGCCCGCGGGCAGCACGTCGCCGTCTACGGCGTCGACAAGTTCCCGAGGATGACCGACTTCGTGGTCCCCCAGGGCGTACGCATCGCCGACGCCGACCGCGTGCGCCTCGGCGCGCACCTCTCCGCCGGCACCACGGTCATGCACGAGGGCTTCTGCAACTTCAACGCCGGCACGCTCGGCACCTCGATGGTCGAGGGCCGCATCGTGCAGGGCGTCGTCGTCGGCGACGGCTCCGACATCGGCGCGGGCGCCTCGATCATGGGCACCCTCTCGGGCGGCGGCACGGAACGCGTGAGCATCGGCGAGCGTTGTCTGGTCGGAGCCAACGGAGGCATCGGCATCGCCCTGGGCGACGACTGCGTCGTCGAGGCCGGGCTCTACGTCACGGCGGGGACCAAGGTGACGCTGCCCGACGGGTCCGTGGTCAAGGCCAAGGAGCTGTCGGGATCCAGCAACATCCTGTTCATCCGCAACAGCGTCAGCGGTGCCGTCGAGGCCCGCGACCGCAAGGGAACGGGCATCACCCTGAACGCCGCCCTCCACGCCAACGACTGACCGAACCGGAACCCGACCCGACCACCGGTTCAGACCAGAGCCGGACCACCTGAGGACCCCATGCCGACAACCCGACCGGGCCCCGCCCTCGCTGAATCCCGCGACCGCGGAGGTCCACGCGGGCGTGCCCCTGTGCGCCGTCGGCGACGGTGGGTGACCCTGCTGGTCGTGCTGGCACTCGTCGGGGCGGGCGGCTGGTTCGGTGCCCGCTTCCTCATCTCCAGCGTGGTCAACCCCCAGTGCACCATCAAGGCGTCGGGCATGACCGAGACGTTCGACCCCGACCAGACGGCGAACGCGGCCCTCATCTCGGCGCTGTCGGTCAAGCGCCAGATGCCGCCGCGCGCCGCGACGATCGCGCTGACGACCGCCTTCCAGGAGTCGAAGATCCGCAACCTGCGCTACGGCGACCGCGACTCGGTCGGGCTCTTCCAGCAGCGACCCAGCCAGGGCTGGGGTACCGAGTCGCAGATCCTCGACCCCGTCTACGCGACGAACCGGTTTTACGACGCCCTGGAGAAGTTCAAGGGCTACGAGACGGCCGACATCACCAAGATCGCCCAGCGCGTGCAGAAGAGCGGCTTCCCCGAGGCCTACCGCGACCACGAGGGTCAGGGCCGCGTGCTTGCCTCGACACTCACCGGGCACTCCCCCGCGGGGCTCACCTGCCGTTTGGACGCCGTGAAGCAGGCGGTCTCCCCCTCCCGTGTGATCGGCGACCTGTCGCAGCAGATGGGCGTGACCGAGGCCCGTTCGGGCAGCGGCGGCGTGACCGTCAGCGCCGCGGACGCCACGACAGCCTGGGCCGTCGCCCACTGGGCGGTCGCGCGCGCCGAGATGTACGGCGTCACGTCCGTCTCGATCGGCGGGCGCACCTGGGACCGCAACCACGGCGACGAGGGCTGGTCGGCGGGCACGGCCGGCACCACGGTCACCGTGAAGCTCGGCTGACGGCATACGCCCCGGGTGAACCGGTCAGCCGGTCGCCCTGTCGAGGTGCTGCAGGAGGTCGTGGGCCGCGAGCTCGACGTCCTTGTGCCGCCACTCCGACGCGCGGTAGACGCAGGCGATGAGCGCCGTGCGGTGAACCCGCCGCAGGTCGCCGTAGACGAAGGCGTAGCGCGCCTTCGTCTCGTCGTTCGCGCCCTCGGTGAGCCCCAGGTGCCACGCGGCGTAGTCGTCCCACGAGTGCCGTTCGAGGTAGGCGTTCTGGGCCTCGGCGTCGGGCTGGGACCGCCCCCAGTCGCTGTCGAGGACGTACAGCCGCTTGTCGATGAGCTCGCGGCACCGGGCGACCGCCGCATCGTTGACGAGGTACGTGGCCATCGACCCATCATGCCGATGCCCCCGTCCCTGAGGGGCGGGGGCATCGGGTGGATCTCGGGTGGATCTCGGGTCGGACGACCGGGACGATCAGGCCGGGTAGCTGCGCTCGGCCTCGCCGGTGTAGATCTGGCGCGGGCGGCCGATCTTCGTCTCGGGGTCGTTCATCATCTCGCGCCACTGGGCGATCCAGCCCGGGAGGCGGCCGATGGCGAAGAGCACCGTGAACATCTTCGACTCGAAGCCCATGGCCTTGTAGATGAGGCCGGTGTAGAAGTCGACGTTCGGGTAGAGCTTGCGCTCGACGAAGTAGTCGTCGGCCAGCGCGATCTCCTCGAGGCCCTTGGCGATCTCGAGCAGCGGGTCGTTCTGGCCGAGCTTCTCGAGGATGTCGTCGGCCGCCTTCTTGATGATGGCGGCGCGCGGGTCGTAGTTCTTGTAGACGCGGTGCCCGAAGCCCATGAGGCGGACACCGTCCTCCTTGGCCTTGACCTTCTCCATGAACTTCTTCGGGTCGTCGCCCGAGGCATGCAGCTTGCCGAGCATCTCGAGGACGGCCTGGTTGGCGCCGCCGTGGAGCGGGCCGGACAGGGCGTGGATGCCGGCCGAGACCGAGTTGAAGAGGTTCGCGTGGGCCGAGCCGACGAGGCGCACCGTCGAGGTCGAGCAGTTCTGCTCGTGGTCGGCGTGCAGGATGAAGAGCAGGTCGAGCGCCTTGGCGACCGTCGGGTCGACCTCGTAGGGCTCGACCGGGTAGCCGAACGTCATGCGCAGGAAGTTCTCGACGAACGACAGCGAGTTGTCGGGGTACATGTACGGCTGGCCGACGCTCTTCTTGTGGGCCATGGCCGCGATGGTCGGCAGCTTCGCGAGGAGACGGACGGTCGAGATCTCGACCTGCTCCTGGTCGAACGGGTCGAGGCTGTCCTGGTAGAACGTGCCCAGCGCCGAGACGGCCGAGCTGAGCACCGGCATCGGGTGGGCGTCGCGCGGGAAGCCGTTGAAGAAGGCGCGGAGGTCCTCGTGCAGCATCGTGTGCCGGCGGATGGAGTCCTCGAAGCGCGTCAGCTCCTCGGGGGTCGGCAGCTCGCCGTAGATGAGCAGGTAGGCGACCTCGACGAACGTCGACTTCTCCGCCAGCTCGGCGATGGGGTAGCCGCGGTAGCGCAGGATCCCCTCGTCGCCGTCGATGTAGGTGATCGCGCTCTTGCACGATGCGGTGTTGACGAAACCGACGTCGTAGGTGACGAGGCCGGTCTCCTTCAGCAGGGAGCCCACACCGAGCCCGTCGTTGCCCTCCACCGCGTCGACGCCCGGGAACGTGAGTTCCTTGTCTGCGACCTTGAGTGTCGCGTCCACTGCCTTCGTCACTGTTCCTCGCCTCCTGTCACTCCGGCCCAAAGACGCCGGACGTATCCGCGAGCGACGTTACCCCAGCGTGCTCGTGGCCGAGAACACAGGTCCATCCCCGGGCCACTGCACGCCCACCTGCCGTGACGGGCGTGACGCACGGGGTCAGAGGCGCTCGCAGGCCGCCGCGATGCGCTCGTCCGTGGCGGTCAGCGCGATGCGCACGTGGCGGGCGCCCGCAGCGCCGTAGAAGGCACCCGGGGCCACGAGGATGCCTCGGTCGGCGAACTCGGAAACCGTTGTCCAGCAGTCCTCCTCGCGGGTCGCCCACAGGTAGAGCCCGGCCTCGGAGTGGTCGATGCGCAGGCCTGCACGGGTGACTGCCGCGACCAGCTGCTCACGCCTGCTGGCGTATGCCGCCCGCTGCGACTGCACGTGCGCGTCGTCGCGCAGGGCGACCGCCATCGCGTGCTGCACCGGTGTGGGCATGATCATGCCGGCGTGCTTGCGCACCTCGAGGATCGTCGCGACGATCGCGGGGTCACCGGCGACGAAACCTGCTCGGTAGCCGGCGAGGTTGGACTGCTTCGAGAGGGAGTAGACGGCGAGCAGGCTCGTGTGGTCGCCGCCGCAGACGTCGGGATGCAGGATGCTCGGCGTCGCGGTGCCGGACTGGCCCTCGCGCCAGTCGAGCTCGGCGTAGCACTCGTCGCTCGCGACGACGACGCCGTGCTCGCGGGCCCAGTCGACGACCTTGCGCAGGTGGTCGACGCCGAGGACCTGGCCGTTGGGGTTGCCCGGACTGTTGAGCCACAGCAGCTTTGGCGTCGTGGACGCCGTGAGGGGGCCCAGGCTCGTCAGCGACTGCGCGACGACGCTCGTCGCACCGGCGATGCGGGCGCCGATGTCGTAGGTCGGGTAGGCCACGGCCGGGATGCCGACGACGTCTCCTGCGCGCAGGCCGAGCAGCGTCGGCAGCCAGGCGACGAGCTCCTTGCTGCCGATGGTCGGGAGCACGCCGTCGGTCGTGAGGCCGGCGACGCCGCGCCGACGCGCGAACCACTCGACGACGGCCTCACGCACGTCGGTGGTGCCGACGGTCAGCGGGTAGCCGGGGGCGTCAGCCGCCTCGGCCAGCGCACGGCGTACGACCTCGGGGGTGCGGTCGACGGGGGTGCCGACTGACAGGTCGACGATGCCCCCCGGATGCGCGACCGCTCGCGCCTTGTGGGGCGCGAGCGAGTCCCAGGGGAAGTCAGGAAGGTCGAGCCCTCTGACGGTGAGGGTCACTCGTCGTGCTCCTGCGGGGGCAGGGCCTCGATGAGCGGGTGGTCCTTGTCGATGACGCCGAGCTTCGCCGCGCCGCCGGGGCTGCCCAGGTCGTTGAAGAACTCGACGTTGGCGTTGTAGTAGTCGGCCCACTGCTCGGGCACGTCGTCCTCGTAGTAGATCGCCTCGACGGGGCACACGGGCTCGCAGGCGCCGCAGTCGACGCACTCGTCGGGGTGGATGTAGAGCGACCGCTTGCCCTCGTAGATGCAGTCGACCGGACACTCCTCGATGCAGGCACGGTCCTTCAGGTCGACGCAGGGCTGGGCGATGACGTAGGTCATGGGGAGCGGGACCTCCTGTGGAGCGTTCGGGAGCGGATGCTGCACCGCCTAGTATGCCGGACATGAACGGCGACCCCACGCACGGCCCCACCGATGAGACCCACTCCGACACAGGCTCGGAGACCGGCTCGGAGACGGGCTCGGAGCCTGGCTCGGGGACGGGCTCGGAGGCGATCGCTCTCGGCGCCAGCGACACCCACGGCCACCGCCTCAGCGCGGGCCTGGCCATCGGCGGCCGCGTCGTCGTGCGCTACCGCCTCGCGGAAGGAGCGGAGGCCGCCGCGACCGACTTCGTCGGCGAGCTCGTCGCGCGGGATGCCGACTTCCTCATCGTCGACACCAAGACCGAGCGGGTGAAGCTGATCCGCGCCGACATCCTCGCCGCCAAGGCGGTTCCGCCGCCCGCGAGCCGCCCCGGCAGGCCGCACGAGCGGGTGTCGGCCGACGACCTCGAGAAGCTGATGGCGAAGGGGTGGCAACCGGTCGACCGCGGCGGCGTGGGCGACTGGGTGCTGCGCGCCTCCGACGGATTCACCGGCCGCGCCAACTCGGCGCTGGTGGTGGGCGACCCGTCCCTCCCGGTCGACAAGGCGATCGACTTCGCCGAGAAGTGGTACTCCGACCGGGGGCGCCCCGCGATCTTCCAGGTGCACGGTGAAGCCGGCTTCGACCCGGCCGAGCAGCCCACCGTCGCGGCCCTGCTCGACCGCGGCTACGAGATCGGCGGGGGCCAGGAGAGCTGGCAGCGGGTGCTCGTCATGACCGGCCCGTCCGCGGCGGTCCCCCCGCTCACCGAGCAGTCGGCTCCCGTCACCGCGGACGCCGAGCTGCAGCTCGACTGGCTGACGACCTACGGCCAGCAGCGCTCCATCGTGCCCGGGGCCACCGAGGCGGTGCTCACCGGCAGCGACGGGCAGCTCTTCCTCTCGGTGCGCGATCCCGAGAGCGCGGCGATCATCGGGCTCGCCCGTCTGGCGATCCACCCCGGCTGGGCGGGGATCTTCGGCCTCTGGGTGCACCCCGACCACCGGCGTACGGGCGTGGCCACGACCATCGTGTCGGCGGCCGCGATGGTCGCCCGCGAGAACAACATGCCGGCGATGTACATCCAGGTGTCGGGCGACAACGCCGCGGGCGTCGCGTTCTGGACGGACCTCGGCTTCACGGTGCACCACGAGTACACCTACCTCGCGAAGACGTCCGCCTGACAGGCCGTCACGGCGGGGTGGCCGCCGGGTTGGTGCAGACGATGTGGTCCTCGGGGACGTAGTGGGTCCGCACGGACTCGCTCTTGACGAGCGTGGTCGTGGCGTGACGGAACCACTGGCGGGTGACCGTCACGTCGAACCCCGGGTTGGGCTGCTGCGGGTAGCACTTGAGGCTGTTGGTGCGAATCGTCTTGGCAGGCACGATGTTTCGCCGCGGACCCTTGACCGACTTGATGTCCCACGTCTTGGTGCTCCAGATGCGGCCGTGGACGAAGCCGCCCTCGACCCAGGTCTGGAGGAGCATTCCGTAGGAGGTGTCGTTCTTCCACCGGTTGTCGACGGTCGGCCAGTACACCGTCGCCTCGCGCCCCTCGGGGTAGCGGGGGATGAAGAAGGCGTGCGCGGTGAACTCCTGGATGTCGGCCCCGGCGAAGTAGGCCATGTTGTAGATGACCGTCGAGACCTGGCTGATGCCGCCGCCCGTGCCCCGCGTCAGCCGGCCGTTGATGATGACGGTGCCGTCGGCATACCCCTTGTCGGTGGTGCGCTCGCCGAGGATCCCGTTGAGGCTGAAGGTGCCTCCCGGGGGGACGTAGGTGCCGTTGATCCGCTTCGTCGCCACGACGAGGTTGTTGGTGCGGGTCGGGTCGTTGGTCGGGAACGGGCTCTTGAAGTCGACGACCACGGTCGTCACGCCGGCCTTCTGGGCGTCCTGCGTGGTGAACGGTGGACGGGCGACCGTGGCGCTCACGTCGACCGTGCGGTTGGTGCCCGAGATCGCCGCCACGACGCGCTTGCCGATGGCGTCCTCGTCGACGGCGAGCCCGTCGACCGACGGCACGAGGCGGGGCTTGCCGTTGCCTGCCTCGAAGACCCAGCGCGCACTGCTCGCCGCGCGGGTGGTCGCCCGGACCTTCGTCGCGACCAGCCGCGTGAGCGCCGTCTGGTCGAAGGCCGGCTTGAGACCGCCGGCGCCGTCGGACACCACCGACACCATGGAGGCGTACTCTGCCGGGGCGAGCACGGCCCGGGTGGTGCCGCTGACGAGCGTCAGGGGCCCCGACATCGCGGTGCTGCCGAACTGGTCGGCAACCTGCTGGACCGTCTCGGAGCTGACCTGGGGGTCGGTGTCGCGGACCGCCGCGGTCGCCTCGGTCGCGTCGGGGAACGCCTTGCGCAGCGCGAGCTTCGTGGCCGCGATGTCGAGCGTGCGGCCTGGCACGGGCAGGTCGACGGCGACGGTCCCGCCGGGAAACGTCACGCGGCCCTCCACGGGCGTCACGGCGACGCTGGGGGCGAGCTTCTCGAGATAGGCGGTCAGGCGGTCGTCGTCGCCGCTCGTGAGCAGGGGCGCCTCGACCGACCCGGTCAGCTTGTCCCACACCCGCCTCGGGTCGAGCGTGAAACCGGTGAGACCGTCGAGGGACCGGTCGGCGTCGACGCTCAGGCCGGCCTCGCTGGGCACGACCTCGACCGGGTCGGCGCGCCCCGGGACGGTGAGGGCGATGGGCGTTGCG
This sequence comes from Terrabacter sp. 2RAF25, assembly GCF_052115265.1. NCBI lineage: Bacteria > Bacillati > Actinomycetota > Actinomycetes > Micrococcales > Intrasporangiaceae > Terrabacter > Terrabacter sp. 2RAF25. The sequence goes on along the minus strand of NZ_JBFRGJ010000001.1, from coordinate 633,097 downwards.
AGCAGGGAGCGCGAGCCCTTGTCGATGGCGGCCCGTGCGGCCTCGGGCGTCATGCCGCCGACCTGGATGTCGCCCACCGACACCGAGGCGGGCACGTGCTCGGCCGACCAGGTGCAGAGCCCGGCATAGCCGCCGCCGAGCACGACGACCGCGACGAGGAGGCGAAGCGTGGTGGAGCGGCGGTCGCGGCCGTGGTCACGGTTCGGCACGTACGGGTCGTCGGACATCGGCTCTCCGGTCAGCGGATCAGGGTGGCACGACCGTAGTGCCAGCGGCCCGTCTTTTCGGCGAGGCGCGTCACCGACTCGCCCTCGTGACGCGATCCCTGCCCGCTCCTCCCCCCAAAATCGAGAGAACGCTCCGTCACGTATCCCCCGGTGACGGAGCGCTCTCTCGATCGGGGACGACGTGACGGAGTGTTCTTTCGATCGGGGGACGAGGTGACGAAGTGTTCTTTCGATCGTCAGGCGAGAAGGTCGGTGCCGTGGTGGCCGGTCGGCCGCCACGTGAGCGGGTCGACCCGGCGGAACCCTTCGCGACCGGTCGTGCGCACGGCGATGAGGTTCGAGAGCGCGTGCACGTCGTCGCTCGCGACGAGCACCTGCGTCGCGTGGGCGCGCAGCGCGTCGTTCTTCACGGACCGCGCGGCGTCGTCGTGCACGACGTGGCTCACGGCCTCGTCGTCGACGACCGACGGTGGGAAGGGGTGGTCCCCTGCAGGCACGGTCAGCCGTGGGGCGTCCGGACCTCCCGCAGCCACGACTCCTCCGAGCTCGGGGTCACGCCACCACCCATCGGTGGCGAGCAGGGCCGGGTCGGCAGCGGCCAGCCACGCTCGGTCCTCGCGCACCCACCCGACCGGCGTGACGATCTCGTAGGTGCGCCCGGGCAGCTCCGCGGCCTCGAGCAGCTGGAGCGCGCGACGGGTGACCCGGTGCGCCTGGATGTGGTCGGGATGTCCGTAGCCGCCGTGCTCGTCGTAGGTGACGACGACGTCCGGACGGACCTCGCGCAACAGGTCGGTCACGAGGCCACCGGCCTCGTCGAGGTCGGCCCGCGCGAAGGCCTCGGCGCGGGCAGCCGCGGGCGAGCCGGCCATGCCCGAGTCGCGGTAGCGGGAGAGCCTGCCCGCCGACGCGTCGGCCCCGAGGACGTGCATCGTCGCGCCGATGCGTGACAGCGCGCGGACCAGCTCGCCGTGACGGTGGGGGCCCAGGCGGTCGGACGGGTCGCCCTCGAGGTGCGCGAGCGACGGCGGGATGACCTCACCCTCCTCGCCGAGCGTGCACGTCAGCACGTGGACGTCGTCACCGCGCTCGACGTGGTGGGCCATCGTAACGCCGCAGGTGAGCGTCTCGTCGTCAGGATGGGCGTGGACGAACAACAGGCGCGGCACGGGTCCCCTCTCGTTCTGTCGGCTCTGTCGGCTCGGTCGGCTCGGTCGGCTCGGTCGGCTCTGTCGGCTCTGTCGGCTTGGTCGGCTCTGTCGGCTTGGCCGGCTTGGCCGGCTCGGTCGCGTCGGTCAGGCCACGTCAGCGCACGGACGCGGTGGCGAGGTCGACGATGCCACCGACGCTGTGGTCCTCGTAGGACTTGACGCCGGCGCCGTGCAGGTAGAGGGCCTTGGTCGCGGACAAGCCGATGTAGCCGACCTCGCCGCGGATGGTGCTGTCGGCCTGTTCCCACACCTTGGCCCGGGCGGCCGGGTCGGCGGTCGCGTCGGCCTCGTCGATGAGGGCGTTGAGGGCGTTGCTCGAGAAGTAGCCGACGTCCTGGCCGGGACCGGAGGAGTCGATGTTGATGCGCGAGTCGAAGAGCGCCGGCAGCACGCCACCCGCGGACGGCCAGTCGGGCGTCCACACCCCACGGAAGACGTCGTACGAGTCGACCGACGTGGGCTTCTCGATCTCCACGTAGTACTCCTCGGGGGCCACGCCCTTGAGCTCGACGTCGAAGCCCGCGCGCTCCCACCCGGCGGCCAGGGCGGCATACGCCTTGTCGGCCAGCACCGAGCGGGCGTAGACGACGCGCAGCTTGACCGGCAGCTTGACGCCGGCCTGCTGGAGCATCCGGCGGGCTGCCTCGGGGTCGCCCTCGACGCCGTTGGCGGACGGCGGCCTGACCGAGTCGGGGTAGACCGTCGGCGACAGGACCGACCACGTCGGGGTGCCCGCGCCCTCGCCACCGGTGGCGGCGACGTAGGTCGCCCGGTTGGTCGACGTGGCCAGCGCCCTCCGCACCGCAGGGTTGGCCATCGCCTTGCTGCGCATGTTGATGGCCAGGTAGTCGACGTTGCCCGTGAAGGGGAAGGTCAGCCGCGCCTGGAGGTCGGTGCCCGCCTGGTTGCGCAGGGTCGGGCTCGCCTGCACCCACGACACGGCGTACGCGTCGTCGGCCTGCTGGTTGAGCAGCCGCTGGATGACCGTGGACTCGCCGAGCCCGGAGGACACCTGGATCTCGTCGGGGTACGCGTGCCGGATCGGGTCGGTGCGTGGGTCCCAGTGCTCGTTGCGCACGAAGGTGCCGCCCTTGCCGACCACCCACGGCGCCTTGAGGCGGTAGGGCCCGCTCGACATGACGGCGTACGACGCCTTGTCGGTCTTCGTGTCGGCCGACGCCTTGCGGGGGGCGAACTCGGGCAGCGCGACGATGTGCGGGAAGTCCGGCTCGGCGTCGCGCAGCTTGAAGGTGACCGTGCGGCCCTGGCAGGAGACGGCGCGGTCGAAGTCGGCCTGGTGGGCGGTGTCGGAGGGCCCCGCGTAGACGGGCTTCTCCAGGCCCTCGGCCGTGACCTGCGTCGGCATGTCGAGCAGGTAGCTGGCGTAGTTGGTGCCGCCCACGTGGGTGCGTCGGTCGAACGTGCGCGCGACGCCGTGGCGCACGTCCTCACAGCTGATAGGCGAGCCGTCCTGCCACGTGAGGCCGTCGCGGAGGGTGAAGCTCCACGACCGCGCGCCGTCGGACGGGGTGCCCGCGTCGGTCGCGAGGTCTCCCTGCACGTCGCGCTGGTGTGCCCCGGTGCCGTATGCCGTGAGCCCGCGCACGAAGGTGCGCTGGGCGAAGAACGCCTCGGGACCGACGTACATCAGCTGCGGGTCCCACGTCGCGACGGTGCCCGCGACGAGCACCTGCAGGGTGCCGCCGGGCTGCCCGGCGGCCGACGCCGACGTGGCGGGCACGGCGGCGCTCTGCGCCGACGTGTCGGGCGCGCCGGTGCACGCCGCGGCACCCGAAGCCAGGACGGCAGCCCCGACCCCGACGGCCACGCACCGGCCCAGAGACCGACTCAAGGACCGGCCCAGGGACCTGCTCAGCCCGAGTACCACGCGCCCCACCACAGGCACGGGTCGGTCAGCCTTCGGCCTTCGCCGCCGAACGCGCGCGTGACGCGGTTCGGGCGCGCTCGCCGGCGTCGAGGACGACCTTGCGGATGCGAACCGACTCGGGCGTGACCTCGACGCACTCGTCCTCGCGGCAGAACTCGAGGCTCTGCTCGAGGCTCAGCTTGCGCGGCGGGACGATCTTCTCGAAGTTGTCGGAGGAGGAGGCGCGCACGTTGGTGAGCTTCTTCTCCTTGGTGATGTTGACGTCCATGTCGTCGGCGCGGGAGTTCTCGCCGACGATCATGCCCTCGTAGACCTCGGTCGTCGGGTCGACGAAGAGCGTGCCGCGCTCCTGGAGGTTGACCATGGCGTAGGAGGTGACGACGCCCTTGCGGTCGGAGACCAGCGAACCGCTCGTGCGGGTCGTGATGGTGCCGAACCACGGCTCGTAGTCCTCGAAGACGTGGTGGGCGATGCCCGTGCCGCGCGTCTCGGTGAGGAACTCCGTGCGGAAGCCGATGAGGCCACGGCTGGGCACGAGGAACTCCATGCGGATCCAGCCTGTCCCGTGGTTGGTCATCTGCTCCATGCGGCCCTTGCGGGCCGCCATGATCTGCGTGATGGCGCCGAGGAACTCCTCGGGGGTGTCGATGGTGAGTCGCTCGACGGGCTCGTGGACCTTGCCGTCGACCTCGCGCGTCACGACCTGCGGCTTGCCGACGGTCAGCTCGTAGCCCTCGCGGCGCATCTGCTCGACGAGGATGGCGAGCGCGAGCTCACCACGGCCCTGGACCTCCCAGGCATCGGGGCGCTCGGTGTTGAGGATGCGCAGCGAGACGTTGCCGATGAGCTCCTTGTCGAGGCGGTCCTTGACCATGCGGGCGGTGACCTTCGAGCCGCGGACCTGGCCGACCATCGGGCTCGTGTTCGTGCCGATGGTCATCGAGATGGCCGGCTCGTCGACCGTGATGAGCGGCAGCGGGATCGGGTTCTCGGCGTCGGCGAGCGTCTCGCCGATCGTGATCTCGGGGATGCCGGCGACGGCGATGATGTCGCCGGGGCCGGCGCTCTCGGCTGGCTTGCGCTCGAGGGCCTCGGTCATGAGCAGCTCGGTGATCTTGACGCGCTGCTGCGAGCCGTCGTGGCGGCACCACATGACCTGCTGGCCCTTCTTGATCGTGCCGTTGAAGACACGGAGCAGGGCGAGGCGGCCGAGGAAGTTGGAGGCGTCGAGGTTGGTCACGTGCGCCTGCAGGGGCGCCTCGTCGTCGTACGTCGGCGCCGGGATCGTCTGGAGGATGGTCTCGAAGAGGGCCTCGAGGTCCTCGCCCTCCGGCAGGCCACCGTTGTCGGGGCGCTCCAGGGAGGCGCGGCCGGCCTTGGCCGACGCGTAGACGATCGGGAAGTCGATCTGCTCCTCCGTCGCGTCGAGGTCGAGGAAGAGCTCGTAGGCCTCGTCGACGACCTCGGCGATGCGCGAGTCGGGACGGTCGACCTTGTTGATGCAGAGGATGACCGGCATCTTCGCGGCGAGCGCCTTGCGCAGCACGAAGCGGGTCTGGGGCAGCGGGCCCTCGGACGCGTCGACGAGGAGCACGACACCGTCGACCATGGACAGGCCGCGCTCGACCTCGCCACCGAAGTCGGCGTGGCCGGGGGTGTCGATGATGTTGATCGTCACGCCGTCGGCCAGACCGCGGTCGGAGGCCGCCTTGCCCGTGTAGTGCACCGCGGTGTTCTTCGCGAGGATCGTGATGCCCTTCTCGCGCTCGAGGTCACCGGAGTCCATCGCGCGCTCGTCGACGTGCTGGTGCTCACCGAAGGCACCGGACTGCCAGAGCATCTTGTCGACGAGGGTGGTCTTGCCGTGGTCGACGTGGGCGACGATGGCGACGTTGCGGATGTCCGCGCGGGTCTTCATGGGCATGAGGAACAGTCTCTCAGGGTTTCGGGGGTGGTCCGGACCACGGCTGTGGGTGGTGCCAGCGGTGTGTGAGGGGACGTCAGGGGCTGCTGGGGCGGAGGACGGCCTCGAGCTGCTCGACGATGGGCAGGTCGGCCGGTAGCCAGGCCACGGCGCGCAGGTCGTCGAGCGCCAGCCACCGCAGCTCGTCGTGGTCCTCGATGGGAGCCGGCGTGCCCTCGACGACCTCGGCGAGCCACACGAGCATCTCGTAGCGGTCGCCAAGTGGCCAGGTGCTGCCCGGCAGCGGCCCGGGCACGTGCGACCCGAGCTGCACGCGGACGCCGAGCTCCTCGAGCACCTCGCGGTGCAGCGCCGACAGCGGCGACTCGCCCTCGTCGACCTTGCCCCCTGGCAGCTCCCACCCCCCGGCGAGCGCGGCGGGCTCGGTGCGCCGGGCGGAGAGCAGCCGGGTGGGCCGCACGAGGTCGTCGACGATTGCCGCCCCGACGACGAGGCGGACTGGCTGGCGGTCCGAGGTGCTCCTGCTGCTCATGGCGACGTCGATGGTGCCACACGGAGGCATCGCACCGGTGCGCATCGGTGAGCGGTAGGAGGCCACCCGGCATACGTCCGGGGTTTACTGGAGGGCATGACACGACTGCTCACCGACGAGGAGATCGAGCGGCAGCTCGGCGACCTGCCCGGCTGGACGCGCGACGGCGACACGATCCGTGCCTCCTACGAGGCGCCGGAGTTCCTCACCGGCATCTCCCTGGTGCAGGAGGTGGGCGCGGCCGCCGAGGCGATGGACCACCACCCCGACATCGACATCCGCTGGCGCACCGTCAGCTTCGCGCTGTCGACGCACTCCGAGGGCGGCCTCACGCAGCTGGACGTCGAGCTGGCCCACCAGATCAGCCAGGAGGCCGCGCGCAAGGGCGCCACCGCCTCCGGGTGACGGCGCGACCAGACGGAACGGGGCGGCCGCGTAACTTAGGATCACCTCATGCGATCGCACTCACGCTCCGGCTCGCGCGCCGAGTCCCAGGAGGGCCATAGTCCCTGGCCGGACCCCGTCCGGCCGTCCCCGCCCCACCACCTGCTCGTGCGGGTGGTGATCGCATGAGCACCGCCCTCGGCATCGGCCTGGGCATCCTGCTGATCCTCGCCCTCACCGCGGCGACCGGCTACTTCGTGGCGCAGGAGTTCGCCTACGTGGCCGTCGACCGCAACGCGCTCAGGCAGCTCGCCGACGACGGCGACGCCGCCGCCCAGCGGGCCATGAAGGTGACCTCGCAGCTCTCCTTCACCCTGTCGGCCGCCCAGTTCGGCATCACCGTGACCGCGCTGCTCGTCGGCTACGTGTCCGAACCCCTCGTGGGCGAGGGGCTCGCCGAGCTGCTCGACCCCTCGATGTCGTACGCCGCCCGGCTCAGCCTGTCGGTCACCGCCGTCCTCGTCTTCTCCACCATCGTGCAGATGGTCTTCGGCGAGCTCGCTCCGAAGAACCTCGCGATCGCGCGCACCGTGCCGCTCGCCCGGGCCCTCAGCCGCTCGACCCTCGCCTACCTCACGGTGTCAGGCCCGCTCGTGCGCCTCTTCGACCGCGCGTCGACGGCCCTGCTGCGCAAGGTGGGCATCGAGCCCGTCGAGGAGCTCGAGCACGGCGCCACCGCCGAGGACCTCACCCGCATCATCGACGAGTCCCACGCCGGCGGCCTGCTCGACGACGACCTGTCCGAGGTGCTCGAGGGCGGACTGCGGTTCCGCGAGCTCGACGCCGGCGACGTGATGACCCCCCGCGTACGCGTCACGACCGTTCGCGCCGACGCCTCGGTGTCGCAGCTCGTCGAGCTGCTCGACACCGGCTGGTCGCGCTTCCCGGTCACGGGCCGCGACGGCGACGACATCGTGGGCGTGGCCGGCATCGCCGAGGTGCTCTCGGTCGAGCCGGGACAACGGCCCAGCACGACGGTGGGGTCGGTCGCCTCCGACCCGACGGTCGTGCCCACGAGCGCCCCGCTCCCCCGCGTGCTCGAGCAGATCCGCGCCGACCACCGGCAGCTGGCCGTCGTCGTCGACGAGCACGGCGGCTTTGCCGGCATCGTCACCTTCGAGGACATCGCCGAGGAGGTCGTCGGCGACATCCTCGACGAGGACGACACGCCCCAGCCGGGCGTCGTCGAGGCCGGGCCCGACACCTGGGTGGTGCCCGGCCATCTGCGCCTCGACGAGCTCGACAGCGCCAGCGACCTGACGCTGCAGAGCGGCGACGAGTACTCCACTGTCAGCGGTCTCATCCTCGAGCACCTCGGGCGCACCGCGGTCGTCGGCGACGGCGTCCTCGTCGAGGCGAGTCGCGAGGTCGTCACGGACCGTCACCAGGACGTCGACGGCCGGACCGGCACCGAGGCCGCCGACGACACCGACTACGCCGACGGCGACGACCCGGCATCCGCCTCCAGCGGTGACGACGAGCCCCGGCGCCTGCCCGTGTCGGTGCGCCTCACGGTCGAGGGGGTCGAACGGCACGTGCCCTCTTCCGTGCGGGTGGAGGTGCTCGACCTCATGTCCGACCTCGAGGCCCTCGACGCCGAAGGCGACGACCAGGGTGATGCCGTGCGGCCCCCCGCCACCGACGAGCGGACGGAGGCCGGCCGATGATCACCGCCCTGCTCGTCTCCCTCCTCCTGCTGGTGCTCAACGCCTTCTTCGTCGCGGCCGAGTTCGCAGTGGTCGCGAGCAAGCGCCACCGCCTCGAGACCCTCGCCGAGCGCGGCTCCGTGGCGGCGCGAGCCGCCGTCCGAGCCAACCGCGAGCTGTCGCTCATGCTGGCCGGAGCCCAGCTCGGCATAACCCTGTGCACGCTGGGGCTCGGCTCTCTCGCCAAGCCCGCGGTTGCCGAGCTGCTGACGCCCGTCTTCACGTTCGCGCGCCTGCCCGACGCGGCGGCATACGTCGTCTCCGTCGTGCTGGCCGTCGGCATCGTCGTCTTCCTGCACATGGTCGTCGGCGAGATGGCCCCCAAGTCGTGGGCCATCGCGCACCCGGAGCGGTCGGCGGTCCTGCTCGCACTTCCGTTCCGCGGATTCGCGTGGGTGGCCCGGCCGGCCCTGAGCCTGCTCAACGCACTGGCCAACGGGTGCCTCCGGCTCGTGGGGGTCACGCCCCAGAACGAGCTCGGGCAGGTGCACGGGCCCAAGGAGCTGCAGCTGCTCATCGCGAGCTCCAAGGACCACGGCATGCTCGCCGAGCCCGAGCACCGCGTGCTGGCCGGTGCGATCGACCTCGACACGACGTCCCTCACCGAGGTCGTCGTGCCGATGGACCGGGCGATCGGGGTCCCCACCTCCGCCACCTGCGCCGAGGCCGAGGCCCTGTCGCGCGACACCGGCCGTTCGCGGCTCGTCGTGCGCGAGGGTGGTCGACCGGTCGGCATCGCCCACGTGCGCGACATCGTCCGCGCGCCCAGGCAGGCCCCCGTCACCACGGTCACGGCACCGGCGCTGCACGTCGACCAGGGGCTCTCCCTGCTCGACACGGTGTCGCTGATGCGGGCCGCGCGCGCCCAGCTCGTCATCGTCGACGGGCCCACCGGTCCCGTCGGCCTGGTCACGATGGAGGACCTCCTCGAACGCGTGCTGGGCACCTTCGAGGACGAGACGGACCCGTCGGCCGAGTCCTAGCCGCACGCGTACGCGGACAACCGGGACAGACCGCCGCCGGGACGCAGCACGCGTCCCGGCGGCGGCAATCTTCCGGCCACGGGGGCCAGATCGCCGGAAGATATCCACCGCGTCACGATTCGGCCACGTCGGTTGCTGCCGGTGGCGCGCCGTTGAAAGATGGGGCGCGCGGTCATGGGGGACGGTAGGTTTCGGCTGCACATCAGCATGTTGGCGGCCGACCGGTCCCCGGCACCGATCACGACCCGGAGGTGACGGCACGTGAGCACTCCCCTGGAGACCGAGCCCGGAGCCGCGACAGCGGCACCAGAGTCGGTGCTCGTGGGCGAGAAGCGGATCGAGGGACGCTCGCTCGGCCAGATCGCCTGGGCGCGGCTCAAGCGCGACAAGGTCGCACTCGGCGGCGGCTTCTTCGTCCTGTTCCTCATCCTGGTCGCCATCTTGGCCCCGCTCATCGTGGGCCTCCTCGGCCACGACCCGAACGAGTTCCACCAGGAGCTCGTCGACCCCGACCTCCAGGTGCCGACGGCCCGCTTCGGCGGCGTCTCGTGGGACTTCCTCTTCGGTGTCGAGCCGGTCAACGGGCGCGACCTCTTCAGCCGCGTGCTCTACGGCTCGCAGATCTCGCTGCTCATCGCGTTCCTCGCCACCCTGCTGTCCGTCGTCATCGGCACCGCCATGGGTGTCATCGCCGGCTTCGTCGGCGGCGCCGTCGACGGCCTCATCAGCCGCCTGATGGACATCTTCCTGGCGTTCCCGCTCATCGTCTTCGCGCTCGCCCTCGTCGGTGTCATCCCCGACTCGGCCTTCGGGCTGCACGGCGACTCGCTCCGCATCGCGGTCATCGTCTTCATCATCGGGTTCTTCAACTGGCCCTACATCGGGCGCATCGTCCGCGGCCAGACGCTGTCGCTGCGCGAGCGCGAGTTCGTCGACGCCGCCCGCAGCCTGGGGGCGCGCACTCCATACATCCTCGTCAAGGAGCTGCTGCCCAACCTCGTCGCGCCGATCCTCGTCTACGCGACCCTGCTCATCCCGAGCAACATCCTCTTCGAGGCGGCGCTGTCCTACCTCGGAGTCGGCGTCCAGCCGCCCCGCGCGACGTGGGGAGGCATGCTCGCCGACGCGGCGCGCTGGTACCAGGTGGACCCCTGGTTCATGCTCCCGCCGGGCCTGGCCATCTTCGTGACGGTCCTCGCCTTCAACCTCTTCGGGGACGGCTTGCGTGACGCCCTCGACCCACGGTCCCGGTAACCTCCGCGACCCGCACTTCCGCTGTACCGAAAGCAAGGAGCGCAAACACAGATGAAGAACACACGCATCATGGCAGTCGCCGCGGCGGCCGCCCTGGCCCTGGGGTTGTCCGCCTGTGGCGGCGGCGCCAGCAACACGGGCACAGGCTCCGGCACTGGCGGCAGCGGTGGAGGCAGCTCTGCGCAACCCGCCGCCGATGCCGCGATCGGCAAGATCTTCAACGCCTCCGACAAGAAGGGCGGCACGCTCCGCTTCGGCATGGCGGGCGACTGGGACTCCGTGGACCCGGGCGACACCTACTACGGCCTGTCCTGGAACTTCCTGCGCAACTACGCGCGCACGCTCGTCGTCTTCAAGGCTGCTCCTGGGGCCGAGGGCGCCAAGCTCGTTCCCGACCTCGCCACCTCCCTCGGCAAGCCGAGCGACGGCAACAAGACGTGGACCTACACGCTGCGTGACGGCCTCAAGTACGAGGACGGCACGCCGATCACGAGCAAGGACGTCAAGTACGGCGTGGCGCGCTCGCTCGACAAGGACACGTTCCCGAACGGCCCGACGTACTTCAACGACTTCCTGGCCGACGTGCCCGCCGGCTACTCGGTCTTCAAGGACAAGAACCTCGACAACCTGAAGTCGATCGAGACGCCCGACGACAAGACCATCGTCTTCAAGCTGAAGACGGCATTCTCCGGCTTCGACTACTTCGCCCAGCTGCCCTCCACGGCCCCCGTGCCGCAGGCCAAGGACACCGGCACGAAGTACAAGGAGCACGTGATCTCGAGCGGCCCGTACAAGTTCTCGGTCTACCAGCAGGGCAAGCGCATCGAGCTCGAGCGCAACACCAACTACGACCCGGCGACCGACCCCGAGTCCGGCCGCAAGGCGCTGCCCGACAAGATCACCGTCGAGCTCGGCCTCAACGCACCCGACATCGACAACCGCCTTCAGAGCGGTGGCCTCGACGTCGACATCGCCGGCACCGGCGTCCAGGCGGAGTCGCAGGGCAAGATCCTCGCCGACCCGACCCTCAAGGCCAAGACCGACAACGCGTCGGCGGCCCGCACCTGGTTCTCGGTGCTCAACAGCGACGTCGCCCCGCTCGACAACATCGACTGCCGCAAGGCCGTCGTGCTCGCCTACGACAAGACCGGCTACCAGCGCGCCTACGGCGGCAAGACCGGCGGTGACATCGCCACGAGCCTGATGCCGCCGAACGTCCCCGGTCACCTGGACATGGACCTCTACAACTTCGCCAGCAAGCCGCAGGGCGATGTCGACGCCGCCAAGGCCGAGCTCGCGAAGTGTGGTCAGCCGAACGGTTTCGAGACGAACATCTCCTACCGCACCGAGCGTCCCAAGGAGAAGGCGACGGCCGAGTCGCTCCAGCAGTCGCTGGCCAAGGTCGGCATCAAGCTGACCATCAAGCCGTACCCGACCGCCGACTACACCAAGCTGTATGCCGGCAAGCCGGACTACGCGAAGGCCAACAAGCTCGGCATCATCGTCTACGGCTGGGGTGCTGACTGGCCCGACGGCTTCGGCTTCCTGAGCCAGATCGTCGACAGCCGCGTCATCCGCCCGTCCGGCAACACGAACCTCGGCATCAAGGTTCCGGCGGTCGACGCCGGCATCGACAAGGCGATGGCCGAGAACGACCAGACGAAGCGCGAGGAGATCTGGGGCACCGTCGACAAGTCGGTCATGGAGGCCGCCGCCGTCATCCCCGGTGTGTGGTCGAAGGGTCTGCTCTTCCGTCCCGACACGATCACGAACGTCTTCGTCAACGACGGCTTCACGATGTACGACTACGCCGCGATGGGCGTCAAGCAGTAACACGCCTTCTCGCCAGTCACCGCAACACGCCCGACCCACCTGAAAGTAGGTGAAGGCGCAGACCCGGTGGCGGTGGGCTCACAGCAGTCCACCGCCACCGCGTCCGGCCGCTCCCCTTGCTGACGTACATGATCCGGCGCATCCTCGGCGCCATCGTCCTGCTCTTCGTCGTGAGCGCGGTCACCTTCGCGATCTTCTTCCTCGTGCCGCGCATCGGCGGTGCGACCGCCGACGACCTGGCCTCACGCTACGTCGGCAAGAGCGCAGGTCCGGCGCAGGTCCACGAGGCCGCCGTCCGCCTCGGCTTCACCGACCCGATCTGGGTGCAGTACGGCCGTTTCGCCAAGGGGCTCGTGGCGGGCTCCGAGTACAACACCGGCGCCGGCATCGACCAGTGCCCGGCGCCGTGCCTCGGCTACTCCTTCATCACGCAGAACCCTGTGCTGCCCGATCTGCTCGACCGGCTGCCGGTGACGCTCTCGCTCGCCAGCGGAGCCGCCCTCCTGTGGCTCTTCGGCGGCGTCGCCACCGGGGTCGTGTCCGCGCTTCGCCGCGGCAGCGCGCTCGACCGCTCCGCGATGGGCGTCGCCCTCGCGGGCGTCTCGCTCCCGATCTTCTTCACCGGACTGCTCTCGCTGTCGATCTTCAGCTACGGCCTCGGGTGGACCGCCCAGGGCGGCAGCTACACGCCCCTGCAGGAGAACCCTGCCAAGTGGGCCTACGACCTGCTCCTGCCCTGGATCACCCTCTCCTTCCTGTACGCCGCCGCATACGCCCGCCTGACCCGCGCGGGCATGCTGGAGACCATGAACGAGGACTACATCCGAACGGCCCGCGCCAAGGGCCTGCGCGAGCGCGACGTCGTGGTCAAGCACGGTCTCCGCGCGGCGCTGACCCCGATCCTCACGATCTTCGGTCTCGACCTCGGTCTGCTGCTCGGCGGCGCGATCCTCACCGAGACCACGTTCTCCCTCAACGGCATCGGCAAGTACGCCGTCGATGCCATCAACAACAACGACCTCCCCAAGGTGCTGGGTGTGACCCTCATCGGTGCCACGTTCATCATCCTGGCCAACCTGGTCGTGGACCTCCTGTACGCCGTCGTCGACCCGAGAGTGCGCACCGCATGAGCGAGCCCACCGAGCAGACCGCCCCGTCAGCCGACAGCTCGCCTGTCATGGCCGGCGAGGCCTCTCCTGCTCCCGACAAGCTGGACCGCCGGCGCAACCGGAGGGCCGGCACGACGGTCAGCTCCGACGGCATCGGCGGCTTGGGCGCGCCGGCGCCCGATGCCTTCCTGTCGGTGCGCGACCTGCGCGTCCACTTCCCAACGGACGACGGTGTGGTGAAGTCCGTCGACGGGCTCTCGTTCGACCTCGCCAGGGGCAAGACCCTCGGCATCGTCGGCGAGTCCGGCTCGGGCAAGAGCGTCACGAGCATGTCGATCATGGGCCTGCACAAGCCGGGCTCGGTGCGGATGACCGGCTCGATCCGGCTGGGCGGCGAGGAGCTCATCGGCGCCGGCAGCGAGAAGGTGCGCTCGCTGCGCGGCAAGCGCATGGCGATGATCTTCCAGGACCCCCTGTCGGCGATGCACCCCTTCTACACGGTGGGCCACCAGATCGTCGAGGCCTACAAGGTGCACCACCAGGTCAGCAACCAGGTCGCCCGCAAGCACGCTGTCGACATGCTCGACCGCGTCGGCATCCCGCAGCCGAAGACCCGCGTCGACGACTACCCGCACCAGTTCTCCGGTGGGATGCGTCAGCGCGCCATGATCGCGATGGCCTTGTCGTGCGACCCCGACCTGCTCATCGCCGACGAGCCGACGACGGCCCTCGACGTGACCGTCCAGGCCCAGATCCTCGACCTGATCCGCGACCTGCAGTCCGAGTTCAACTCGGCCGTCATCATCATCACGCACGACCTGGGGGTGGTCGCCGAGCTGTCCGACGACATCATGGTGATGTATGCCGGTCGAGGCGTCGAGTACAGCACCGCCGATGCCGTCTTCCGCGAGCCGCAGCACCCCTATACCTGGGGCCTGCTCAGCTCCATGCCGCGCCTCGACCGTGAACGCACCGAGCGCCTCATGCCGATCAAGGGCGCCCCGCCCAGCCTCATCAACGTGCCGTCGGGCTGTCCGTTCCACCCGCGGTGCGCCTACGCCGACCGTACGGGTGGCCTGAGCCAGAGCGAGCGCCCCCCCTTCGCGGAGGGGATCAAGGGGCACTACTCCGCCTGCCACCTCTCCCAGGAGGACAAGAGGTCCATCTGGGAGAACGAGATCCGGCCGACGCTGTGACCACCGCACCGTCCATCCACGCCACGTCCGGTCGCGTGGCACGTGACCTCAGCACAGGAGCCACATCGTGACCAGCACCCACGTCGAGCCGACCGCGTCGAAGCAGGCGGGCGAGGCCCTGCTGCAGGTCCGGGGCCTGACGAAGCACTTCCCGATCCGGCGCGGACTGCTGCAGCGCCAGGTCGGCGCGGTCCAAGCCGTCGACGGCCTGAACTTCGACGTCCGTCGTGGCGAGACGCTCGCGCTCGTCGGCGAGTCCGGCTGCGGCAAGACGACGACGGGGCGCATGCTGACCCGCCTCATCGAGCCGACGGACGGCCAGCTGCTCCTCGAGGGCGAGGACATCACCCACTGGTCCACGTCGAAGCTGCGACCGCTGCGCCGTGACGTGCAGATGATCTTCCAGGACCCCTACGGCTCGCTCAACCCGCGCCACACGGTCGGCACCATCGTCGGGGCGCCGTTCCACCTGCAGAACATCAAGACCGAGAAGGGCATCAAGGCCACGGTGCAGGAGCTGCTCGAGGTCGTCGGCCTGAGCCCCGAGCACTACAACCGCTACCCGCACGAGTTCTCCGGTGGCCAGCGCCAGCGCATCGGAATCGCCCGGTCGCTCGCCCTGAGGCCCAAGCTCATCGTGGCCGACGAGCCGGTGTCAGCCCTCGACGTGTCGATCCAGGCACAGGTCATCAACCTCCTCGAGGACCTGCAGGACGAGCTGGGTCTGACCTATGTCGTCATCGCGCACGACCTGTCCGTGGTGCGTCACATGTCCGACCGCGTGGCCGTGATGTACCTCGGCAAGCTCGTCGAGATCGCTGACTGCGACGACCTCTACACCCGTCCGATGCACCCCTACACGACCGCCCTGCTCTCGGCAGTTCCTGTGCCTGACACCGAGCGCCGCACCAAGCGCGAGCGCATCCGTCTCGAGGGCGACGTGCCGAGCCCGGTCAACCCACCGCCGGCCTGCCGCTTCCACACGCGGTGCTGGAAGGCGCAGGAGATCTGCAAGACCCAGGAGCCGCCGCTGGTCCAGCTCGCCCCGGGCCACGGGGTCGCCTGCCACTTCCCCGAGAACGTCGACACCGTCGCCGGCGACTCGGGCAGGGGCAGCTCGCCCGCGGCGTCGGACGCCACGCCGGCGACCGACCACGGAGGCGGTTCGCACACGCCTGGGGACGGGACCCTCGACAACAGCTGACGGGGGCCCGCGCCACGATGGGACCGGACGGTGGGGAAGCAATCGTCCACGACGCTGGTTGAAGATTCCATGAAGGTCGAGATCTGGTCTGACATCGCCTGCCCGTGGTGCTACATCGGCAAGCGCCGCTTCGAGAAGGCGCTCGCCGCGTTCCCCCACCGCGCCGACGTCGAGGTGCACTGGCGCAGCTACCAGCTCGACCCCACGCTCCCCGACCACCACGACGGCAGCGAGCTCGACTACCTCGTCGACCGCAAGGGCATGTCACGCGCCCAGGTCAGCCAGATGTTCGACCAGGTGACCGCCATCGCCGCCGACGAGGGTCTCGCCTACGACTTCGGCTCGGTCGTCGTCGCCAACAGCTTCGCCGGTCACGAGCTGCTGCACCTGGCCACGGCCCGCGGCGTCGGCGACGCCGTCAAGGAGGCGCTCCTCTCGGCGCACTTCGAGCACGGCGAGGACATCGGCGACCGCGACGTGCTCGTGCGCATCGGTGTCGAGGCCGGCCTGGAGGCCGACGAGATCAGGCGCGACCTCGAGAGCCACACATGGCGCGCGGACGTCGTCGCCGACATCACGGCAGCGCAGCAGATCGGCATCCGCGGCGTGCCCTTCTTCGTGCTCGACGAGAAGTACGGCGTCTCCGGGGCCCAGCCCACCGAGCTCTTCGCGCAGGCGCTCGAGCAGGCGTGGCGCGAGTCGCACCCGCTCGTCATGCTCCAGCCCGCGGCAAGCGGTGTCACAGTCGACGCGACGGATGCCGCAGCCTGCGGTCCCGCCGGCTGCTGAGCGCGCCTGCGCGCCTCCGCACCTCGCGGTCAGGCGCTCGCCGCCGCCACGAACGGCGCTACGGGACTCAGCTGCAGCACCTCGTCGAGACGTCGCGTCACCCGTGTCGGACCCTCGAGCGTGACGCGACCCGAGCGAACGGCGATACCCAGCGGCATACGGCCGAGCCACACGGCATACAGCGACGCGACGTCCGAGCTGATGGTCACGTCGACGGGGAAGCCGGGGTCGGCCATGCACACCGAAGGGGTGCCGTGCTCGACGAGGATCCAGAAGCGGCGGGGGTCGTCGGCGAACCTGAGGTGCAGCACGTGCCGGTCGCCGTCGAGCCCCGATGTGTCCACGCGGGTGTGCATCCACCAGACGAGCAGCTGGGCGTCGAGCTCCTCGGGTTCGGGGTCGTCGCCGAACATCCACTCGGCGCCCCACTGAGCCATGCCGAAGACGATCGGCTCGAGCGCCCGTCCCGAGGGCGACAGCACGTAGCGCGAGCCCGAGCGCTCGACGACGCCGAAGCGCTCGAGGTGGCGCAGCCGCTTCGTCAGCAGGGTGCGTGACAGGCCGGGCAGTCCACGCGCGGGTCGTTGAAGCGGGTCGTGCCGGTCATCATGTCGCGCAGGATGAGCAGCGACCAGCGCTCCCCCACGACGTCGAGCGTGCGCGAGATGGGGCAGTACTGCCCGGCTCCGGGGTCGTGTCGTCCCATGCCCACCTCCGGTCGTGCTGGACGAGCCGGTCGCCACCGGTCCTGCGGGGGCGCCCGCTCCAGTATCGGTCCTGATCCTGCACCGCGTCAGTCCACAACGTGTACTGGGGCACGGCGCCTCGACGTCCGACTCTGGTGAGGACGGCACCGATGCCGTCCGGCCGAGGGGGAAGCACCGGGCCTACCGCGATGGAGGGAAGACGCATGACAACGCACACCGCCGTGTCGGAGGCAGCCGCCGCCGATACCGCCCTGAAGGCTCGGCACGCAGCGATGTGGGCGCTCGGCGACTACCCAGCCGTGGCCAGGGAGGTCATCCCGGATCTCGGCCGGGTCCTCGTCGAGGCGTGCCGCATCACGTCCGGTCAGGACGTCCTCGACGTCGCCGCCGGTTCGGGCAACGCGGCGGTCCCCGCCGCACGGCAAGGGGCTCACGTGACGGCCAGCGACCTCGCGCCCGAGCTGCTCGACGCGGGCCGGGGGCTCGCCGAGGCCGCCGGCGTGACCATCAGGTGGGAGCGGGCCGACGCCGAGGCGCTGCCGTACGCGGACGCGTCCTTCGACGTCGTGATGTCGTGCGTGGGCGTGATGTTCGCGCCGCACCACGACCGCTCGTCGGCGGAGCTCGTGCGGGTCGCGAGGCCGGGCGCGACCATCGGGCTCGTGAGCTGGACGCCGGAGGGTTTCATCGGGCGGATGTTCGCCGCCATGAAGCCGTATGCCGCACCGCCGCCTCCCGGTGCCCAGCCGCCACCCCTGTGGGGCAGCGAGGCGCACGTGCGTGAGCTGTTCCGTGACCGAGTCGAGTCACTGACCGCCGAGAAGCGAACGGTTGCCGTGCCCTTCTCGAGCGGCGAGGAGTTCCGCGACTTCTTCAAGCGGACCTACGGCCCGACGATCGCGACCTACCGGCTCATCGCCGACGACCCCGGCAAGGTCGCCGCGCTCGACGCCGCGCTCGCCGACCTCGGGTCGGAGTCGCTCGCCGACGGCGGCCCGATGCGGTGGGAGTACCTCCTCGTCACCGCTCGGCGGGCGAGCTCATAGGCGGCTCTCGGCGGCGTCCGCGCCACCGAGGCGCTGCGCGAGCCACACCGGCACGATCGAGAGGACGATGAGCACGACGGCGACGACGTTGACGACGGGCGCCTGGTTGGGCCGGAAGAGGTTGTCGAAGATCCAGATCGGCAGGGTCTGGCTCTGGGGGCCGGCCGTGAAGGTCGTCACCACGATCTCGTCGAAGCTGAGCGCGAAGGCGAGCAGTGCTCCGGCCAGCAGGCTCGAACGCAGCAGTGGGAACGTCACTCGGCGAAAGGTCGTGAGTGGCTTGGCGCCGAGGTCGGCCGATGCCTGCTCGAGTGAGCCACCGAGCCTGCGCAGGCGGGCCGTGACGTTGTTGAAGACGATGACGATGCAGAAGGTCGCGTGGCCGACGATGATCGTGAACAGGCCGGCGTCGATGCCGAACACGGGGCGCAGGACGTTCTGGATCACCGACTGGAGGGCGATGCCGGTGACGATGCCGGGCAGCGCGATCGGCAGCACGACGAGGATCGAGATGGCGTGCTTGCCGAAGAAGTCGTAGCGGCTCAGGGCCAAGGCAAGCAGGGTGCCGAGCACGATGGCGATCGCCGTGGCGCCCAGACCCGCTTGCACCGAGGTGAGTAGCGCGTCGCGAGGACCCTGTGCCTGCAGGGCCGCTCGCCACCACTGTGTCGTGAAGCCGGGTGGCGGCCACCCGAAGGTGCGGTCGCTGTTGAAGGAGTTGAGGGCCACCACGACGAGCGGCACGTAGACGAAGGCGAGCACGATGGTCGCGAACGCCGTCAGGGCCACCCTCGCGCCGCGTCCGAGCCTCATCGGAGGCTCCTCCTCGACGTCATACGGTCCATCGCAGGCCTCACAGGTTGTCGAGCGCGCCGGTGCGACGCACGGCGAGCAGGTAGAGGACCATGATCACGACCGACGCCGTGCCGAGCGCGGCCGCGAAGGGCAGGTCGAGCGTGATGTTCTGCAGCACCGCGGTGCCGAGCACCTGGAGCTTGCCGCCGACGATCTGCACCGCGATGTAGTCGCCGAGCGACAGCGAGAACGTGAAGACCGACCCTGCGGCGATCGCCGGCAGCAGTGACGGCACGACGACGCGCCGGAACGTCGCGAACGCGCGGCCCCCCAGGTCGGCGCTGGCTTCGAGGTGGCTCTCCGGCAGGCGTTCGAAGGCTGCGTAGACGGGCAGCACCATGTAGGGGAACCAGAGGTAGGTCAGGGTCATCACCACGGCCGCGAGCCCGTAGCCCGGCGTGGCCCCGAAGGTGCTGTCGATGACGCCTTCGGGCTGCACCATGGCGCGCCATGCGTACGCCTTGACGAGGTAGCTCGCCCACAGCGGCACGAGGATCCCGGCAAGGAGGAGACCTCGCAGGCGGCGCGACGCGACGCGTGCCATGAAGAACGCGAACGGCACCGCGATGAGCACGCACAGCACGGTCACGAGCACGGCGATGAGCAGGGTGCGCCCGATGATGCCGGCGTAGGTCCCACTGAGCAGCTCGCGGAAGTTCTCGAGCGTGAAGGTGCGCACGACGAGGTTCGTGAACGGGTCGGTGGTCCAGAACGCCGTCGCGAAGATGACGGCGAGCGCCCCGAGGTAGGCGACGACGAGCCAGAGCATGGGTGGGCCGAGCAGGGCGGCCAGGCCTCTGCGTCGTCTCATCGTCGCCTCCTCGGTCGGGCGGTGGGGTCAGCTGTTGCGGATCTCGGTCCAGGCCTTGGTCCAGGCCGCGTAGTCCGTGCACTTGACGTCGGTGCGACCGTCGAGGCACGCGCTGATGGGCGTGTTCCAGTAGTGGACCTTGGAGAAGTACTGCTCGTCGTCGGCGTGGAACACCTTGCAGTGGTTGGGGTCCGCCGTCTCGGCGCACGCCTTCCTGTTGCCGGGTGCCTCACCGAAGAACTCGGCGATCTGCGCGTTGACCTTCGGTGAGACGAGGTGGTCGATGAGCAGGTACGCGCACGTCTTGTTCTTCGACTTGGCCGACACCATCCAGGTGTCCGACCAACCGGTCGAGCCCTCCTTGGGCAGCACGGCCTCGACCGGGGCCTTCTCGCCCTGGGCAGTGTTCGCGATGACCTGCCACGTGGTGCCCACCGTCGCGGTGCCGGTCTTGAAGGCCTGCACCTCCTTGAGGTAATCGGTCCAGTACTCGCTGACGTTCGCCTTCTGCGCCTTGAGCAGGTCGACGGCCGCGGCGAGCTGGGTCTCGTCGAGGGCGTACGGATCCTTGATGCCGAGGTCGGGCTTGGTCGACATGAGGTAGAGCGCGGCGTCGGCGATGTAGATCGGCGAGTCGTAGGCGGTGACCTTGCCCTTCTGCGCGCCTACCTGGTCGAAGACGGCCCCCCACGAGTCAGGGGCGGGCTTGACCATGTCGGTGCGGTACATCAGCAGGTTGGCGCCGCGACCGTGCGGGATGCCGTAGGCGACGCCGTTGACCGAGTTCCACGGCTTCATCTTGAGCGCATCGAAGATGTCGGGGTAGTTCTTGATGAGCGAGGTGTTGACCGGCTCGACGTCACCGGCAGCGATGAGGCGCAGCGTCGCGTCGCCAGAGGCGGACACGGCGTCGTACTGGCCAGTGCGCATGAGCTGGACGGCCTCGTCCGACGTGCCGAAGGTCTTGATGTTGACCTTGCAGCCGGACGTCTTCTCGAAGTCGGTGACCCAGTCGGCCTTGGGGTCGTTGCTGCCGTCCTCGACGTAGCCGGGCCAGGCGAGCACGTTGACCTGGCCCTCGGGCGTGCCGAGCTTGTCGAGCGCCTTGAGGTTCGGCACCTGCATCCCGCCCGGGGCGGCGCTGCCGCCAGGGCTGCTCGGGGACGAGCTGCCGCACCCGGTCAGGGCCAGGACGGCCACGGCCGCGACGGTCCCGAGGAGGGACTTCCTTGACGTACGCACGCCGATCTCCTTCATGTGGTTGGGAATTCGTGTGATGAGGCGCCCTGCCCCTGCAGCTCGGGCGTGGGTGAGCCAGGCACGTCGATGACGTGCTCGGACCGCCACCGGAGGGCGACTCGGTCGCCCCGGCGCAGGGTCGCGCCGTCCGCCCGGACTCCGGTGTTCTGTTCGAGGGCCGTCAGCCGGCCCCCCGCGTCGAGCGCGACGACGTAGCGGGTGACGGGCCCGCCGTAGACGACCTCCTCGAGAGAGCCCTCGGCGCTCTGGTGCCCATCGCCGGCCCGGCCCCCGGCCGGCACGACGAGGAGCTTCTCCGGTCGGATCGCGACGGAACCGGCGCGGCCCAGGACCGAGCGCGCCGCCTCCCCGGTGAGCAGGTTGGAGGTGCCGACGAAGCCCGCGACGAACGCGGATGCCGGGCTCTCGTAGACCTCCTGGGCCGTACCGACCTGCTCGATGCGGCCGGCGCTGAAGACCGCGATGCGGTCGGAGAGGGTGAGTGCCTCCTCCTGGTCGTGGGTGACGAAGAGGAAGGTGATGCCGACGTCGCGCTGGATGGCCTTGAGCTCGACCTGCATCTGCTCGCGCAGCTTGAGGTCGAGGGCGCCGAGGGGCTCGTCGAGCAGGAGCACGGTCGGCCGGTTGACGAGGGCCCGGGCGAGGGCGACGCGCTGCCGCTGGCCGCCCGAGAGCTGCGACGGGCGTCGCGAGCCGTGGTCGCCCAGGCGCACCTGCTCTAGCGCCTCCGCCACGCGGGTGCGCCGCTCCGCCCGGCCCACCTTCTTGACGAGCAGGCCGTAGGCGACGTTCTCGGCCACGCTCATGTGCGGGAAGAGCGCGTAGTCCTGGAACACCGTGTTGACGTCGCGCTCGTACGCCTGACGCCGCGTGACGTCCGTGCCGGCGAGCTCGATGGCACCGGCCGTCGGCTCCTCGAAGCCGGCGATCATGCGCAGCACGGTCGTCTTGCCGGACCCGGAGGGCCCGAGCATCGAGAAGAACTCCCCCGACCGCACGTCGAGGTCGATGTCGTCGACCGCGACGACCGGAGGGCTGCCGGGGAACTCCTTGCGCAGCCTGCTCAGCCGGATCGCCGGCACACCGGGCGCCTGGTCGGCCGCCATGGTGACTCCTCGGGTCGTCGGGGCGCCCGTCGTCGAACGCACTTCTGCCTCTGGACGGAAAACGTATGGGTCCATATGTTTATGCGCAAGCGGTGTGCCCAAACTGTTGCGGAGGCTCCATGGCGGATCGGTCGATGCCCCTCGGCCCGTATGCCGCCGTGTTCGCCCCGCTGCCCGCCGCGGGCCGTGCGGAAGCCGTACGCCGTCGCCTCGGAGAGGCCATCGCGATGGGCCTGCTGCCCGACGGGAGCATGCTGCCGGCCGAGAGCGACCTCGCCGACCGCTTCGGTGTCGCCACCGTGACCGTGCGCGAGGCGCTCGGCACGCTGCGTGACGACGACCTCATCGTCACGCGGCGCGGCCGGGGCGGCGGTTCGTTCGTCAAGGCACCCCACGACGGAGGCAGGGCCGCCCTGCTGGCTCGCCTGGCCCATGTGGGACTGGGAGAGCTGCGCGACCTGGCCGACCACTACTGCGCCATCAGCGGGCACTGCGCGGCGCTGGCGGCGGAGCGGTCCGATCCCGACGACGTCGCGCGCCTCCGGCGGCTCGCGAGCGCGCGTGCCGACCCGGACGAGCCCAGCGGCATACCTCGTCTCGAGGGCAGCTTCCACCTCGAGCTGGCCGCGGCGGCCCAGTCAGCCCGCCTGACCCGAGAAGAGATGGTGCTCCAGCGCGAGATCGGACCCGTGCTGTGGCTGGCCGACGTCGAGCTGGGGGCTGCGACCGCAGCCGCCCACGGCGCCATCGTCGATGCGGTGGCTGCCGGCGATCCCGGCACGGCCCGGGACCGCGCGGAGGATCATGTCAGGCAGCTCTTCGAGGCCGTGAAGGCCCTGCACCGCCTCACCCGATCACGAAGGACCCGGTGACGAGCATGACGACCACCACGACCGACACCGACGTGGCCCGATGGGTGTCCGACTTCGGGCAGTGGGTCTTCGGCCAGCTCGACGACCTCGGCGACCTGCTCACCGGACGACTCTCGGGCGCAGCACCACGTCGCGCCGACCTCGACATCGAGGAGCGCTGCCGCGCCATGCTCGCCGACCCGCAGACTCCTGTCGCCGGCGCAGGGGCCGTGATGGCCCCCGGCACGCTCGCAGACGCCCCCTACTGGCTCGAGTGGTGGACCACCGAGAGCCGGGGAGGCTCCACCACCATCGCCAAGCTCGCCGCGGAGACCGACCCACGTGCAGTCGGCTTCCGCGACTACACCGAGCTGCCTTGGTACGCAAAGCCGCTCGAATCCGGACAGCGACAGGTCACGGGACCTTACGTCGACTACCTGTGCACCGACCAGTACACCCTGACGTTCACGCAGCCGTTCCTCGTCGACGGCGTGTTCGCGGGTGTGGTCGGGGTCGACGTGCTCGTCGCGTGGTTCGAGGAGCACCTCCTCGACGTCATGGGCACGCTCGACCGCACGTGCGTGCTCGTCAACGCGTCCGGACGCGTCGTGACGTCGTCCGACCCGACCTGGGTGACCGGCGACCTGCTGCGTGGCCTGCCGGTCGAGGCCTGGCTGGCGGGCCGGGCCGCCCCGCACCCGGACTGGAGCGCCACGCACTGCACCGGCCTGCCGTTCCTCGTGCTGACGCCGCTCTGAGGACCTCGTCCGGTCGTCTGGGTCACGGGGCGCGCTCGCGCCGGCCCATCCGCGCCCAGAGCGCCACCGAGGCGGCGAGCGTGGCGACGAATCCTCCGACGAGCAGCCAGGTGAGCACGCGGTCGGTGCGCAGGTCCGTGCGGGCCCGGGCCAGGGCGACGAGCATCAGGGCCAGCATCACGGTCTCCACCTCGACCATGAGCCGCACACGCACCCACCGCGGGTCCCTCACGACGACGAGCCCGGCGCTGCCCAGACAGAACACCGCCCCGACGACGCGACACGTCAAGGGGGTGAGCACCCACGGCCAGACCGGGATCACCGTCGCCGGCGTCACCTCCATGACGAGCCCCGTGGCGAGGGCGAGCCCGGCGCCGACGGCCACGACAGTGCGAGCGAGCCCTCCGAGACGGAGCTCAGCGGGGCGAGGCGGTGACGCAGTGCGCTGGTTGGCCAGCCAGGCTGCGAGGACGAGCACCGGGGCCGTGAAGTAGAGCGCCGCCCACAGCCAGAAGGCGACGTGGCGGTGGTTGAAGCGGTCCCAGTGCAGCATCGTCGCGACGCCGAGCAGCCCCGCGAAGAGCGTCACGGCGACCAGCCCGGCGCCCACCCGGGCCCAGCGACGCTCGCGCAGCACTCGCACGAAGAACCAGGCGCCGCCGAGGTAGGCCGAGGCGAGGACCATGGGGGTCAGGTCCGGGCGGATCGTCCACGCGAAGAGCCGCTCCGTGTCCGACGGGAAGCCGTAGAGGATGACGAAGGCGGTGACGAGGATCGGCACGAGCACGCCCGAGAGGACCCTCGTCGTCGGCAGCACGCGGTCGTCACGCGCCGACGGGGACGCTGGGTCAGTCTCGAACGGCCGCGCGGACATGCGGCGTCACGAGCCGACCCGGCCGATGGCGGCGAGCAACGCGGCATACGACGCGACGAGGGCGCGCCGCTCGGCCGCGAGCAGGGGGTCGTCGAGCACGCACCCGGCGCGCACCCAGCGGTCGGAGAGGTCCATGGCCTCGACCCGGTGCTGGGCGGCGGGCCACACCAGGTCTGCCTCCGCGCCGTAGACGTACGCGTAGAGGTCGACGAGCGCTCCGACGAGGTCATCCGTCGTGACCGCCCCGTCGTGCTGGTGCTCGCGGTGGACCCGCCACCACTCGACCTCGAGGGTCGAGGCCTGAACCGGGTCGAGGTCGAGGTCGCTGGAGCTCACGACGAGTGCGTAGAAGTCGCGCATGAGCTCGCGCGCCCGATCGGGCTCGTTGTCGGGGAAGGGAGCCCACGCCTGGTTGGCACGCAGCACCAGCCAGGCGCCGCGCAGGGTGTCGCGACGGTTCATGCCGAACCCGGCGGCCACCATGCCGACCGATGCCCTGAGGAAGCTCGCCCACTCATGGCGGTAGTAGGCGGCCCAGGCGTCGGTCTCCCGCTGCCCGACCTCGACCGCGTCGAAGGACCGCGGGCCGTGCCTGCGTCCCATCCGGCCTCCTCGACACTGGGTGACCTCGTCGGCAGCGGCTGCCCACGCACCGAATCCCCTGACGCCGCTCGACTCTCGTTCCAGACTAGGGACAGGGGCCGACCCGGGTGAGGAGAACGCGATGACCCAGACGGGCCAGCGGGGCATCGGCGACGTCGTCGACCGGATGACGCGGCTGCTCGACGACCTGCCGCCGCAACTCGCGGCTCGTCGGGCGTTCCTCGCCACCTACCTGCGCACCACGCAGGCGGTCGCCCAGGCGATCGACGATGCCTCGTTCGAGGACCCGGCGTGGGTCGAGGCCTGGGACGTCGTCTTCGCGGACCTCTATCTCGACGCCCTGGAAGCCGACCTGTCGGCCGGCCGACGCGCACCTCGGCCGTGGGCGCTCGCCTTCGCGGCGCCCGCCGAGCTGCCGCCGCTCCGCCAGGTGCTGCTCGGCATCAACGCGCACATCAACTACGACCTCCCGCAGGCCCTCCTCGCGGTCATCAGTGATGCTGACTTCGCCGACCCGGTGCTCCTGGACCGGCGGCGCCGGGATCACGAGCGGATCGACGGCGTGCTCTCCGGGCGGGTCGCGGCGGAGGAGGACGTGCTGTCGCAGCAGTCGGCCAGGCGGACCCTCGACCGCGCCCTCAGGCCCCTCAACCGGCGGGCATCTGCGCGGTTCCTGCGGGAGGCACGGAACAAGGTGTGGCACAACGCGATCGAGCTCCAACGCACCCGACTCGAGGGACCTGGGGCGTATGCCGTCCGGCTCGCAGAGCTCGAGCTGCTGAGCGCCGCTCGCATCGCCGACCTGCTGGCGCCGGGGCAGGTGCTCCTGCGCCTCGCCGTCGCCGGTTTCGGCGTCGTGCTGCCTCCGGCGGTTTGAGTGGTCGCAGCCCGCTGGTGCGTCGACCGGCGCACGGGGCGCCGTGCACGATTCGGGTCATGCGAGTCGCCCGGCGGGTCTAACCTCGAAGCAGGGGTTCGCGGACGCGAGGGGGTGTCGTGAGCGTGCTACAGCCGCAGGTGATCTCGCTGCACGGCCATGCCCTGTCGTTCGTCGACAGCGGGGCCGGTGAGACGGTCCTGTTCGTCCACGGGCTGCTCGGGTCGCACTCGAGCTGGGGGCACCTGATCGACCGCCTCGACGACCGCCACCGTGTCGTCGTGCCCGACCTCTTCGGCCACGGCGCCTCGGCGAACACGAACGGGGACTACTCGCTCGCCACCCACGCCGCGACGCTGCGCGACCTCATCGACCGCCTGGGGATCGACCGGGTGACACTCGTCGGGCACTCCCTCGGGGGCGGCATCTCCCTCGAGTTCTGCTACCTCTTCCCGGAGCGCGTCGAGCGTCTCGTGCTCGTCGGCAGCGGGGGCCTCGGCAGGGAGGTCAACCCGGCCCTCCGGGCCGTGACCCTGCCCGGCGCCGAGTGGGTGCTGCCCGCCCTCGCGTCGGGGTGGGTCCGGGGCCGCGTCGAGACGATCGGCCGCACGATGGCGCGCGTCGGCTGGCGCGCGAGTCATGACATGCGGGCCGCCTGGGACGGCTTCGCCCGGCTGAGCGACGCCGAGAGCCGTCGGGCGTTCCTCACGACGACGCGGGCCGTGCTGGACGCCCGTGGTCAGACCGTGACGGCGCGCGAGTACCTGCCCGACCTCGTGGGCCTGCCGGTGCTCGTCATCTGGGGCACGAACGACATGGTCATCCCGTCCCGTCACGCCGCACGCGCCAAGGAGGCCATCCCGGGCTGCCGGATCGAGCTGTTCGACGGTGCCGGCCACTTCCCGCACCTCGACGACCCCGACCGTTTCGCCGACCTCGTGCGCGACTTCATCGCGACGACAGGTCCGGGCCTGACCGAGACCGCCAGCTGACGACGCCCGGCACCCTTGCGGCTAGGGCGCGCTCGGCTCGCGAGCGGCCAGCACGATGAGGTCACGCAGCTGCTCGAGCGCTGCCGAGCGGGCACCTGCGAGCGGCGGGCGCTCGACCACGCCGGCGGGGGCCACGGGCACCGGACGCGGCAGCCGGGCAGCCTGACGGGACAGCTCGGCGAGGAAGTCCGTGTCGCGCCCCCACCCTCCGCCCACGACGACGATCTCGGGGTCGGTGAGCGCGACGACCGCAGCAAGGACTCCGCAGAGCGCAGTGCCGAGGGACACGCAGGTCGCCCGGTCGGCCGTCCGGACGAGCTCGAGGTCGACCGCGGTGGACCCCGCTCGCCGCAGACCGAGCTCGGCGAACACCCGGGTCAACGGCATGGCCCGATCGCCCGGGCCCGTCGTGACGAGGTGGGCGATCTCGCCGGCCAGGCCCGAGTGACCGCGCCTCACCTCGCCGTCCGCGACGACCGCACACCCGAGACCCTCGTCGAGGTAGAGGTAGACGAAGTCGCGGCATCCTGCGGCGCCGCCGGCTGCCGCAGACTGCTCGGCGCGCGCGGCCCAGTTGACGTCGTTGTCGACGAGAACCGGCCCGTCCACCGCTTCGGCGAGCAGCGACGCGGGGTCGAGGTCGCCCACGAGGAAGGGCGAGTCGGGGAGGTGGACGAGGCGCCCGGATGCGCGGTCGACGGGGTCGGCGGCGCTGACGGCGGCCGTCCGGATGGGCAGCGCCCCCGGAACGCCGGCCACGGCAGCGACCGCCTGGGCCACCGCCCGTGCCGCCCCGCCGGCGTCGGCGTCCCGGTCGAGCGCCACCTCGGCCGTGCCGGTGCGGTCACCGTACGCGTCCACGGTCTCGGCGACGACGCCCTGGGCGGTGATGCCGACGACGAGGGCGGCGCCGCACGCCGGCGAGAGCGAGTAGTACGAACCGGCTCGACCGCGTCCCCGGCTGCGCTCCCCCGTGTCGACGACGACGCCCGCGTGCTCCAGTCGGCGGAACGCCTCGGAGATCGTCGGCTTGGAGATGCCTGTCAACCCGGCGACCTCGGCCCTGGTCAGCTTCCGATGCGCCATCAGGGCGCGGAGCACGTGCTCGTCGGTGAGGGACCTCAGCAGCTCGAGGCTCGGCTTCGCGGACGACATGCCACCACTCTAGTTAGGACTCTTGCCCAAATGCTCGCGACGCGCTACCGTTCTTGTTCGTAAGGAGTCCTCACCAAAGGAAGAGCCATGACCGCAGCACCCGTCAGCCCGTCCGTCTCCGCCCTGCCCCAATGGGAGAGCACGCCCGACGACCTGCCTCGCGCGGTCCGCGAGATCAAGCAGGCGATCCGCGCGCGCATCGAGGCCTCCGGCCGCACCGTCGAGGAGGCCTTCGCCGTCGTGGCGCGCCGGGTCACCGAGCGCGTCGCCGAGATCAGGACGGCCAGGGAGCGCGGCGAGGACGTCTGGCCGGTCATCGCCTACGCCGACATCGCCGACGGCACCGTGACGCGCGAGCAGCTCGCGAAGCTGCAGCGGCGCGGCTGCCTCGTCGTCCGAGGCCACTTCCCTCGCGAGCAGGCGCTCGGGTGGGACTCCGGCATCGTCGACTACGTCGAGGGCAACGGGTTTTTCGAGAGCTACCGTGGGCCCGGCGACGACTTCTTCGGCAGCGTCGGCTCCAAGCCCGAGATCTATCCCATCTACTGGTCACCGGCCCAGATGGAGGCCCGTCAGAGCGAGCGCATGGCGACCGTCCAGTCCTTCCTCAACAGCCAGTGGAAGCACGAGTCCGACGGGATCACCTGGTTCGACCCGGACCGCGACTCGCTCTACCCCGACCGCATCCGTCGACGGCCGCCGGGCGCGGACTCCAACGGCCTCGGCGCCCACTGCGACCCCGGCACCCTCGACCTGTGGATGACCGAGGGCTACCAGCAGGCCTTCCGGCACCTCTTCGACGGCAGCGTCGAGGAGTACGACCCCTGGGACGCAGCCCACCGCACGTCCGGCCCGCAGTACCCGGGCACGACCATGTGCTCGGCGTTCCGCACCTTCCAGGGCTGGACTGCCCTGTCGGACATGGCGCACGACCAGGGCGTGCTGCACACGGTGCCGATCCCAGAGGCGATGGCCTACCTCATGCTGCGCCCGCTCCTCGACGACGTCGCCGAGGACGACATGTGCGGCGTCACCACCAACCAGGTCTTCCCCGTGAGCGAGAAGTGGCACCCACTGCTGCTCGAGGCGCTGAGCGGCATCCCGGACGTCCAGGCCGGCGACTCGGTCTGGTGGCACTGCGACATGATCCACAGCGTCGCACCCGTGCAGGACCAGCAGGGCTGGGGCAACGTCATGTACGTCCCGGCCGCCCCGTGGTGCGAGCGCAACGAGAGGTATGCCACGGAGGTGCGTGAGGCCTTCGTCAGCGGTTCCAGCCCGAGCGACTTCCCGGAGGAGCACTACGAGCGCAGCTGGCCCGACCGGTTCACGCCGGCTCAGCTCAACGACACCGGTCGCCGCGGCCTCGGCCTCATCTGACGAGTTCCGTTGTGCTGCACGCGGATTGACCCGCCCGACGAAGCGGGTCAGTCCGCGAGGAAGGCGGCGACCCGCTCCTTGGGTCGGCCGATGATCGCCCGGTCGCCCTTGACGAGGACGGGTCGCTGCATGAGCCGCGGGTGCTCGACGAGCACCTCGATGACCTGTTCGCGCGTCGCGACGTCGGCCTCGGTCAGGCCCAGCTCGGCGAAGTGGGGATCGCGCCGGACGAGGTCGCTCGGCGCGTCCTCGAGCTTGTCGAGCAGCTCGCCGAGGGCGGCCGCGTCGAGCGGCTGGCGCAGGTAGTCGACGACCTCAGCCTGCACGTGCGCCTCGTCGATGCGCTCCAGCGCGGCTCGTGAGGTCGAGCAGCGGTTGTTGTGCAGGATCGTCAGGTCGTCGCTCATGAGCCGACTCTAGTGAGGCCCGCGCGCTCGCGCGCCGGGCGTCGGAGCCGTCGGCGTCGCTGTGTCCCCGCTGGGTTCGGGGGGACACTGGGAGCAGGCGGTTCCGACGCCACGGGGCCGCAGGACCTGGGCAGGAGGCGCGGTGGCAGGCAGAGCGATCGTCGGGCTGGCCGTGGGAGTCGTCGTGGGGCTGAGCGCCTGCACCGGGGCGCCGGGCGCAGGTGCGGGCTCGACGGCCACGCCGACCGGCGCGCCGGTCGCCAGCAGCGGCGCCGCGCCGACGACGGATGCCCAGCCCAGTCCCCCGCCCGCGGCGGTTCCCGAGGCCCCGCACGTCGTCGACCGCGACGCGTACGCCTTCCGCACCCCTCGTGCCCTCCGCGCCGGGGCGACCTACCGCCTGCGCATGCCCGGCAACCTCTTCGCGACGTTCCCTGGGTCGGCCCTGACCGTGGAGATCACGCCCTCCGATGACGCGTGGTGGCTCTTCGAGCAGGGGATCGTCGTCGAGACACCGACCTTCGTCAGGGAGGACGCAGGCATCCGCGTGATGGAGCTGGACGGGCTGCCGTTCGGACCCTGCCGGGCGCAGACCAGCGTGCCGACGGACCCCGGGCCCACCCCCGGCGACCTCGCCCGCGAGGTGCTGTCGCGGTATCCCTTCAAGGTGATCGAGCCGATCACGGCGACGGCACGGTTCGGCGGATCCGGCGTGCACCTGACCGCGCAGCTCGACGACCCCGAGGCAGGCCTCTGCGACAACGGCGGCGTGATGACCTACCGCCCCATGGCGGCCCAGCAGGAGCTCGTCGAGCTGTGGGTCGTCGTCGTGCACGGCGAACGGGTCGTCGTCGAGCGGTCCTGGTTCCCCGACACCAGCCGGAAGGTCCTGGCAGCCCAGCAGGCCACCCTGGACTCGCTGCGCCTCGTGCCGCTCTGACCCCGGCGGCGAGGTCAGCGGCCGGCGCGCGCCACGGAGTCGAGGTCGCGCACGGCATACCGGTGGTGCTCCCACTCCTCCTCGAGGATGGTGTGCAGGCACGACAGGACGGTCTCGCCGTGCTCGGGGGCGTGGGGGTTGCTCCGGCCCTCCTCGAGCTCACGAGCCGAGACCCGGCCCAGGAAGTCACGCACCATGGCCTGGCGACCCGCCCGCGCCTCGAGCACCTGCTCGAAGGGCGGCGCGGGGGCGGTGAAGGCGGACTCGTCGTATGCCTCGGTGTCGTGGTCGTCGTTGGGCAGCCCCAAGGGATGATGGGGCTGCTCCACCCGGAGGACCGCCCTGCCCAGCCACACGTCGGTCGCCATCACGAGGTGACGCAGCGTCTGGGCGAGCGACCACTCGCCGCCCACCGACGCGTCGACCGTGCCGTCCGGCATGCTCGTGGCGCGCTCGAGGGTGGCTGCCCACGCCTGCTCCACCGCCGCCCAGGCCTCACGCAGGCCCGACGGGCTCGTCGCCGAGCGCAGCTCTCGTCCGGGAAAACGCCGGTTCAGCTCGGCGTCGACGAGAGGCACCACGTCCACGCCGTTGACCAGCAGCCGACTCCCGCCCTCCATCAGCCACGGTGAGTCGATCTCCATGCCGGCGACGTCGCAGCCGCGCACGACGACGTCGCTCAGGTCGCAGCCGACGAACCTCGTGCCACGCAAGCGTCGCCCGCGAACCAGCCTGCCACCGTCGGCGCTGTCGGCACCGTCGGCGCTGTCGGCACTGTCGGCACTGCCACCGTCAGCGCTGCCACCACCCACCAAGGCGTCGAGCCCGCCGTGGTCGTCGCGCCGCCCCTCGTCCATGGTCAGACGATGGCACAGGCCGCCGACACCGGCCACCGGCCCGCTCACCCACGCAGGACGGTCAGAGGCCGAGCTCCTTGCCGAGGACCGGCTTGAGTCGCTGGGCGTACGTGCTCGTGATGTGGTTGCTGTCGCGGTAGACGATCGTGTTGCCGACCACGATCGGGCAGGTCTCGGCGCAGAAGTAGGGCAGCAGGTCGAGGTAGCGCGCTCCCGTGGCCGCGGTCGCCGACTTCCAGCCGCTGTTGCGCGAGGCGACGGCGGAGGACATCGGCTTGACGCACGTGCCCATGGTCGCTCGCTTGGAGCCCAGGCACTTGCCGGCGTCCTGATCGAGGATCGACACGTCGCTGAACACGGTCACCGTGGTGCCGGGGAGACGGGAGTGCACCTTGGAGAGCATCCGCTGCGCGCCCGCCGTGAACCGCTCGGTGTCCTGGCCGACCTGCAGCGGCCCGGTGCCGGCCTCGTTGACGAGAGGTGTGCCGAGGAAGCCGCTGATGAGGATGTGGTCCGGCTTGAGGCGGGCGATCTGGTCGAGAGCCCACTGACCGAACTTCCGGCACTCGGGATAGGCCTTCCCCCGGTACCACTCCACCTCGTCGAGGGGCACGCAGCTGGCCTTGGTGAAGGGGACGATCCTGTAGCCGCGCTCCTTGGCGAGCTGCTCGAGGGGACGCATCCACATACCGATGTGGGAGTCGCCCCACAGCACGATCGTCCGCGACGCCTTGGTGTCGCCGCTCGGGCAGATGTCGACAGTGAGGGCCTCTCGTGAGGCCGAGCAGGTGCCCATCGGGTGGGTGATGTCGCCGAAGAGGTCGGGCAGGGCCGGAACGAGCGGTGTGGCCAGGGGCGCGTTCTGGCGAGCGAGGGCCGATGCCCGGGCCACGTCGGCGATCAGCTGCTGGGGCGTCTCGGGTGCGCTGTTCGACGCGGGGAGAGCGGCCGCGGACCCTCCGGTCCGGCTCGCGTCGTACGCCCAGACGCCGGCCACGCCGGCCAGCACCATGGCCACGGCCGCCGGCCACAGCAGCAGCGAGCGGTTGACGGAGCGGCGGCGGGCCCGGGCGGTGCCGCGGACGTCGGCCCGCGACGCGGCGCCGCCCTCCGGCTGCGCGGCGGCGCTCGCCTTCGCCGGGTGGTGGAACGGCGTCTCGACCCATCGGTAGCTGGCCCAGGCGAGCAGGACGGACGCAGCCAGGGCGAGCAGCCGCTCGAGGAGCCCGAGGTCACGCACGAGGTAGGCGCCGGGGAGGATCAGCAGCGGCCAGTGCCAGAGGTAGAGCGAGTAGGAGATGTTGCCGACGAAGCGCATCGGACGCGTGTCGAGCAGCAGGCGCGCTCCGGCGCGGGGACCGTCGATGCCGCCGCCGAGCACGAGGGCCGCGCCGACGACGGGCAGCGCCGCGTGCCATCCGGGGAACGGCGTCGCCGAGCTGAACGTGAGCACGGCCACGGCGATGGCGAGCAGGCCGGCCCAGGAGGCCACCCCCTTCACCGCGGCCGGGAGGCGGGCGATGCGGCCGGCCGAGAGCGCCAGCAGCGCGCCCACGCTGAGCTCCCACGTGCGCGTGAAGGTCGAGTAGTAGGCCATCTGCGGGTTGGTTCCGGTGCGGTGGACCGACCACCAGAAGGAGAGCAGCGCGAGCAGCAGCACGAGGGCCGCCGAACGACGGAGGGCGACGGCGCGGGTGGCCGGCCGAGACGAGCCCGACGCCCCTCGGGCCCGGGCACCGAGGTACATGATGAGGCCGATGACCGCGGGCCACACGAGGTAGAACTGCTCCTCCACGGCGAGCGACCAGAAGTGCTGCACCGGCGAGACGAACGCGCTCGTAGAGAAGTAGTCGGTGCCGGCGAGGGCGAAGTCGATGTTGGCCGAGAAGAGGGCGGCCGCCCCGATGTCCTGGAGGACCAGGTGCAGGTTGTTCGTCGTGTACACGAGCAGGGAGACGAGGCAGACGACGAGCAGCGCCACCGTGGCGGCAGGAAGGATGCGCAGGGCACGCCGGGAGTAGAACCCGGTGATCGAGACCCGACCGCTCTTGGTGACCTCGCGCGCGAGGATCCCGGTGATGAGGAAGCCGGAGATGACGAAGAAGACGTCGACGCCGACGTAGCCGCCGGCGAAGCCGACGATCTCGGCGTGGCTGAGCATGACCGAGAGAACGGCCACCGCACGCATGCCCTGGATGTCACCCCGTCGCTGCGCGCGCGGGGCGCCCGTGGCCGCCTCCGCGGACTCCTGCCGCTGACGGGGCGGCATGTGGACCTGCTGGGACACGGTGCTCCTTGTCGGTCGGCGGTGGGTGTCGGCTGAGGGGGCTGGTGTCGGCTCGTGGGGCCGCACCGACGTCTGTCGGCGGCGCTCAGATTACCGCCTTGCGGCTCCCGCTCCCGGGACGAGCGCCGTGGGCGAGACGGCCCTGTGGCGGTGGGTGACGGGAGTGACGGCTGGGACGCGCCCTGCGGAACGCACAGCGGTCGCGCTGCCGCTCGGACGAGGACCCCCGGCGGCGGTTACACGTTGAAGCGGAACTCCACCACGTCGCCGTCGGCCATGACGTATTCCTTGCCCTCGATGCGGACCTTGCCGGCCGACTTGGCGGCGTTCATCGACCCCGCTGCGACGAGGTCGTCGAAGCCGACGACCTCCGCCTTGATGAAGCCGCGCTGGAAGTCGGTGTGGATCACGCCGGCAGCCTGCGGGGCGGTCCAGCCCTTGCCGATCGTCCAGGCCCGCGACTCCTTGGGGCCCGCGGTGAGGTAGGTCTGCAGGCCGAGCGTGTGGAAGCCGGTGCGCGCCAGCTGGTCGAGGCCGGACTCCTCGGCCCCGAAGCTCTGCAGCAGCTCGAGCGCCTCGTCGGGCTCCATCTCCATGAGGTCCATCTCGAGCTTCGCGTTGAGGAAGACGGCGTCAGCGGGAGCCGCGAGCTCTCGCAGCGACTGCTGGAGGGACGCGTCAGCGAGCTGGTCCTCGTCGAGGTTGAACACGTAGATGAACGGCTTGGTGGTCAGCAGACCCAGCTGCTTCGCCTCGGCGAGGTCGACCCCGGCGGCCGGCCCCGCGGCATACAGGGTGTGGCCCTCCTCGAGGACCTTCTGCGCGGCCTGCGCGAGCTCGAGCGCGGCCTTCTTGTCCTTGTTGATCCGCGCCTCCTTCTCGAGGCGCGGCACGGCCTTCTCGAGCGTCTGGAGGTCGGCGAGGATGAGCTCGGTGTGGATCGTCTCGATGTCGCTGGCCGGGCTGACCTTGCCGTCGACGTGCACGACGTCGCCGTCCTCGAACGCACGCACGACCTGGCAGATCGCGTCGGCCTCGCGGATGTTGGCGAGGAACTTGTTGCCGAGGCCCTCGCCCTCGCTCGCGCCGCGGACGATGCCGGCGATGTCGACGAAGCTCACGGTCGCCGGCAGGATCTTCTCCGAGCTGAAGATCTCGGCGAGCGCGCCGAGCCTCGGGTCGGGCAGCGGCACGACGCCGACGTTGGGCTCGATCGTCGCGAACGGGTAGTTCGCTGCGAGCACGTTGTTCTTGGTCAGCGCGTTGAAGAGCGTCGACTTGCCGACGTTGGGGAGACCGACGATTCCGATGGTGAGTGCCACGGGGACAAGAGTCTAACGGCGCTCGGGCGGGCTCCCGACCACGATCACGTATGCCGTCACGCCGGGCTCACTCGAGCGTCCACTCCCAGCCCGGCCGCCAGTCGAACGGCGCGTCGACGAGCTGCTCGAGCGGAGTCGCGTCGAGCAGGTGCTGGATCGCCCAGCGGTTGGCCGAGTGGGCGATGAGCAGGACGCGCTCGCCCTCGTGGTCGCGGCGCAGGTCCGCGAGCAGGCCTGCGGTGGCCACGACGACGTCGCGGTAGCTCTGGCCGCCCCCGGGGAACGGCTCGTCGACGTGGTGGGCACGCACCTTCGCCAGCGCCGAGACCGGCGCACCGTTGAGCGTGCCGTAGTCGCACTCGCGCAGCCGGTCGTCGAACCGGACCCGGGAGTCGCCCTCGCCGAAGGCGATCCGGGCCGTGTCGACAGCGCGGCCCAGGTCGGAGACGTAGACGGCGGCGAGGCCGTCGTCGCGGCGCCGCTCACCGAGGGCGGATGCCTGGTGCCGGCCCTCCTCGGACAGCCGGCCGGGCAGCCACCCCGTGGCGATGCCGGCCTCGTTGTCCTCGGTGGTGGAGTGGGTCTCGTAGACGAGCCGGACGGTCACGTCATGACCAGACCCGTCACCGCGGCATCCGCACGCCGCACAGCTGGCGCGACTGGGCCACGAGGTCGCCGGCGGAGTCCCAGATCATGGCGTCCTCCTCCATCATCCCGCCGCCGAGGGTCTCGCTCGACAGCGAGACCCGCAGCCAGCCCGGCGCCGGCCGGCGGCGGATGTGGCCGGTGAACTCGAGCGTCGGCGTCCAGCCGAGGAGGCCGAGGTCGAACGCGACCGGCGGCAGTGCGTCGAGCGCCATCATCAGCATCGTCGTGTCGGGTTCACGACCATCGCGCAGTCGCAGCCACCCCCGCATGACACCGCGCATCGAGGGCTTGCCGAGGGCCCAGCCGGCGGTCGAGGGGTCGAGCCGCAGGTCGAGCCGCTCGAGGAACTTCGCGTTGGCGAGGAAGTCGGGGGGCGCCTGCTCGGCCGAGAGGCACTGGTCGGGCGGCGGCAGGTCGGGCGGCCCGGCCTGGCGTTGCACCTCGAGGTCGGTGAGGTTGCCGAAGGATCCGATGGCGCGCATGCGCTCGACCGGCTGCCCGTCGTCACCGACCTGGTGGATCGCCATCTGCCCGGTCGAGAGCTTGCGGCCGCAGCGCATCACCTCGGTGGTCACCGTGAACGGCCCGGGCCGTGAGGCGGTCATGAAGTACGCGGACAGCACCACCGGGTCGACGTGCTCTGTGGTCTCGGTCGGGTCGCCCGCGAGGTGCTCGCCCAGCGCGCGCAGAGCCGTCGCCATGACCAGCCCCCCGTTGACGGCGTTGCCGATCATCCACTCGTCGTGGAAGGTCCCGCGCCTGCGCGCCGGGTCGTCGCCGGCCTCGAGCCGGGTCGCGTCGTCGTACTCGCTCACCGTCCAAGGTCTAACAGAAGCCCCCGACGGGGTATGCCGGGGTGTCGCCTCCGTCACTGTCGGCGCCCTCTGCGACGGTGTGGCCATGGACACCACCGCGCTGCTCGTCGGGCTCCTCGTCGGAGGACTGGTCGGCGCTGTCGTCGCCTGGCTCTCGGCGCGATCGGCCCTGCTCGCCCGCTCCGCCGCGGCCGAGGCCGAGCGCGACGTCCTGCGCGAGCGGGTCGGCGACCTCGAGGCGGCTCGTGAGGTCGACGACGCGACGGCCGCCCTGCTCGCCCCGCTGCGCGACACCATCGGCAGGGTCGAGCGCCAGGTCGGGGCGCTCGAGCGCGACCGTTCCCTCCAGTTCGGGCAGCTGGGCGAGCGACTCACCGACGTGAGCCGCTCCACCGAGTCGCTGCGCACCGAGACGGCCACGCTCGCGAGCGCCCTCAACGCCTCGACGGTGCGCGGCGCGTGGGGCGAGGTGCAGCTTCGCCGGGTGCTCGAGCTGTCGGGCCTCATCGCCCGCTGCGACTTCGACGAGCAGGTCACGCGCACCAGCCGGCACGGCGCCACCGTGAGACCCGACGCCGTCATCAACCTCCCGGGGTCGCGCCACGTCGTGGTCGACTCCAAGGCGCCCATGGCGCACTTCCTCCAGGCGCACGGCGACACCGTCTCCGAGATCGAGAGGGCCGAGCTGCTGGCCGCCCACGCCACCTCCGTGCGCCGCCACGTCGAGAGCCTGGCTGCCAAGGCCTACTGGACCGCCTTCACCCGCTCCCCCGAGGTCGTCATCTGCTTCGTCCCCGGTGAGGCCATCCTCGCCACGGCGCTCGCGGATGACCCCGGCCTCTACGAGCACGCGCTATCGCGCAAGGTCGTCCTGGCCTCGCCGGGCACCCTCTTCGCGGTGCTGCGCACCATCGGGGCCATCTGGCAGCAGGACGCCCTCGAGCAGAACGCCCGCGAGCTGCTCGCCATCGGGCAGGACCTCTACTCCCGCCTCTCCACTCTCGGCGGGCACGTGACCACGATGGGCCAGTCGCTGGCGCGCTCGGTGGAGCAGTACAACAAGTTCGTCGGCACGCTCGAGTCGCGGGTGCTCGTCACCGCACGACGCATGCACGAGCTGCACCTGACGAGCGACCGCCCGCCCGCCCTCGAGCCCCTCGAGGTGGCGCCCCGCTCGCTCAGTGCGACCGAGCTCACCGACGACCTCGGACGCGACGCGCGCGACGACGCCTTCCTCGGGCGCGCGACCGGCGAGCCCGGCAGCCGGGACGCCGCAGGGTCCGCACGCGACACCGGCGCGAGCGAACGCTCCGCCTGAGGGTCAGACCCGTCGCGGTGTCCGCTTTGTCCAGAAAATGGACACCCGTTGGGCTGCACCGGAAAATACGCGCGTGGGAACAGGTAGAGCATGACCGGGGCGGGGGGCCCGGGTTCTGGAGAGTCCGGCGGACCGGGTCGACGCGTCGGCCCCTACGAGCAGAGCCTGCGTGAGTCGCGCGAGCGGGTCGAGGCTGCTGCACGCCAGCGAGCCCGGCGTCGCCGGCGCACTCGACTGGGCGGCGCCGCCGCGATCGTCGTCGTCGCCGCAGCCCTGGGCTTCGGCGCCTACCGCTACCTCGGCGCGACGGACGTCCCGACCGCCCTGCCGACGACAGCCGCCCAGCCCACGTCGTGCACCGACCCCGTGAAGGTCCGGGTCTCGGCCGCGCCGGCCATCGCTCCTGCGGTCGCCGCCGCGGCCGAGGACCTCGCCAAGCAGACCGACGGCCCGTGCGCCGCCTACACGATCGACTCCGAGGAGCCCTACGCCGTCTCCGGCTCGCTCATCGGAACTGCACGGCCGGACGCCTGGGTGACCGACTCCGGCTCATGGACGAGCCGTGCGGGCAACGTCTCGGGCACACCGGTCGAGGCCGGCGCGCCCTTCGCCTCCAGCGCGGTCGTCATCGCGATGAAGGACTCACGGGCATCCACCCTCGGCACCCGTCTGGGCTGGGCCGACCTGCTCGGTGGGCCGGTCGCGGTGCGGATCCCCGACCCGCGCCGATCCGCCGTCGGCGAGGCAGCCCTCTCGGTGGCGACCCCGCTCGTGCTGGAGGCACGGCTGCGCACCGTCGCGGCCGCCGGCGACGCGTCGCTCGACCAGGTGGCGGCGTCGGACGGCCGCGCGGGCGCTGTGGTCACCCAGGCCCAGCTCCTCGCCTGGAACGCCGAGCATCCAGACCAGTCCCTCGCTGCCGTGGCACCAGCCGAGGGCGCGCCCGCCGTGGACTACTCGGTCGTCTCTCTGACCACCGATGCCGCCAAGAAGCCCCTGGTGGCAGCGCTCGAGAAGCACCTCACATCCGACTCGTCACGAAAGCTCTTGCAGGACAGCGGGTTCCGCACCTCGGGTGGTGATCCCGCTGATCCCTCACCCCTCTACGGCACCATCTCGGTCGCGGGCAAGGCAGGCGGTGCCCCGCTCGCGAAGGCCACAGGCCTGTGGGCCACTGCGTCGAAGCGCACGCAGGCGCTGCTGGCCGTCGACGTCTCCGGGTCGATGCTCGAGCGCGACAAGGAGGGCAAGCGACTCGACGTCCTCCAGCGAGCCACCGTGCGCGCCGTCGGGGGCGCGAACCCCGGCACGCTCGCGTCGCTGTGGATCTACTCGCAGCACATCGGGTCGCGCGGCGACGACTTCCGCCAGCTCATCGACTTCACACCGCTCGGGGACGCCAAGCGGGTCGCCGGGTTCGACAAGGCGGTGGCGGGCCTCGACTCGTTCGTCGGCGGCGGCAGCGGCCTGTACGACACCATCGCGTCGACCTACGACCGCGCCCAGAGCGCCTGGCGAGCCGGCTACACCAACACCGTGGTCATCGTCGCCGACGGCCCGAACGAGGACGACTACGGCCTCACGCTCGACCTGCTCAAGCAGCGTCTCGCCGCGACCAAGGACGCCGCGCGCCCCGTTCAGGTCGTCGTGCTCGGCCTGGGCGCCCGGGTCGACGCGGCGGCGATGCGCCAGGTCGTGGCGATCACGGGTGGGCAGTACGTCGCCGGCCCGTCGCTCGACCGCCTGCAACCCGCCCTCGTGGCCGCCCTCGGCGGCTGAACGACCCGGGCGCGAGCCGCGCCCCTCAGTGCAGCGAGCCGGCGTCCTCGAAGGCCGCGTCGTGGCGCACCGTGCCGGACTCCTCGCCCTTGCGGGCCTTGAGGTCGCGACGCAGCTCGTTGGGCAGCGAGAAGAGCAGGGACTCCTCGGCGGCGATGACCGCCTCGACCTCACCGTAGCCGCGCTCGGCGAGCCAGGTCAGCACGTCGCGCACCAGCACCTCGGGCACGCTGGCTCCGGACGTCACGCCGACGGTGGTCACGCCCTCGAGCCAGGCC
This sequence comes from Terrabacter sp. 2RAF25, assembly GCF_052115265.1. Classification (NCBI taxonomy): domain Bacteria; kingdom Bacillati; phylum Actinomycetota; class Actinomycetes; order Micrococcales; family Intrasporangiaceae; genus Terrabacter; species Terrabacter sp. 2RAF25. The sequence goes on along the minus strand of NZ_JBFRGJ010000001.1, from coordinate 592,871 downwards.
TCCTCGATCTCGTCGGCGAAGTCGACGAGATGGCCGTCGCGCGCGCCGTGCTCGAGCGCGACCTCGACCAGCCGGACCGAGTTCGACGAGTTGCGTGACCCCACGACGATCATGAGATCGGTGTCCTGCGCCATCTGCTTGACGGCGAGCTGACGGTTCTGGGTGGCGTAGCAGATGTCGTCGGACGGCGGGCTCTGCAGCGCCGGGAACTTCTCCTTGAGGCGCGCGACCGTCTGCATCGTCTCGTCGACCGACAGGGTCGTCTGCGAGAGCCAGACGACCTTCTCGGGCTCGCGGACCGTGACGTTGTCGACGTCGTCGGGGCCGTCGACGAGGGTGATGTGCTCGGGGGCCTCCCCGGCGGTGCCGACGACCTCCTCGTGGCCCTCGTGGCCGATAAGCAGGATGTCGAAGTCGTCATCGGCGAAGCGCACCGCCTCGCGGTGCACCTTCGTCACGAGCGGGCAGGTGGCGTCGATCGTCTTGAGGCTGCGCGCCTTCGCCTCCTCGTGCACGACGGGTGCGACGCCGTGCGCCGAGAAGATGACCGTCGCACCCTCGGGCACCTCGTCGGTCTCGTCGACGAAGATCGCACCGCGCTTCTCGAGGGTGTTGACGACGTGCTTGTTGTGCACGATCTGCTTGCGCACGTAGACCGGCGGGCCGTAGAGCTCCAGGGCCTTCTCGACGGTCACGACCGCCCGGTCGACACCGGCGCAGTAGCCACGCGGCGCCGCGAGGAGGACCTTCTTGGCGGACGTCTGGTCGGCGGGCTGGCTCATGGCCCCATCGTAAGGGGCGGTGCCTCGCGCACCCGATTCACGGCCCGGGGGCCACGACACCCTTAGGGTGGCGCGGGTGAGCATGACGAGCCCGCTGCCCGACAAGGCCGCCGACACCACGGCCGAGCAGCCATGGCCGGTGCGGGTGCTCAGCCTCAAGATCTCCGACTACGTCGAGCGGATGAGCCAGCTCTGGGTCGAGGGCCAGGTCGTGCAGTTCAATCCGCGCGGAGGCACGGCGTTCCTCACGCTCCGCGACCCCGACGTCGACATGTCGCTGTCGGTGTCGGTGCCGATGAACGCCGTCAACGCGATGCCCATCCCGCTCGCGCAGGGCGCCCGGGTCGTGCTGCAGGCCAAGCCGACCTTCTGGACCAAGCGCGGCACCCTGCAGCTCGAGGCCCGTCAGATCCGTCCAGTCGGCATAGGCGACCTGCTCGCGCGCGTCGAGATCCTCAAGCGCACCCTGGCCGCCGAAGGGGTCTTCGACGCCGAGCGCAAGCGACCGATCCCGTTCCTGCCGCACCGCGTCGGGCTCATCACGGGGCGCAGCTCGGCAGCCGAGAAGGACGTCGTCGAGAACGCTCGGCGCCGTTGGCCCGCAGTCGTCTTCGAGATCCGCGAGGTGGCCGTCCAGGGAACGTCCGCCGTCACCGAGGTGGTCGCGGCCCTGCGCGAGCTCGACGCGCTGCCGATGGTCGACGTCATCGTCATCGCCCGCGGCGGCGGTGCCCTCGAGGAGCTGCTCCCCTTCTCCAACGAGGCGATGATCCGCGCCGTGGCGCAGGCCCGCACCCCCGTGATCAGCGCCATCGGCCACGACGTCGACCAGCCGCTGCTCGACTTCGTGGCCGACTGGCGTGCCTCGACCCCGACCGACGCCGGCAAGAAGGTCGTGCCCGACGCGGCGCGCGAACGCAGCACCGTCGACGGGGCACGCGACCGGCTGCGACGCGCCCTCGCGCGCCGCGTCGAGTCCGAGCGGTCGGGACTGCGCGCGCTGGTGTCGCGCCCGGTCATGGCCGACCCCGTCGCGCTCGTGCGGGCGCGACGTCAGGAGATCTCCTCGCTCCGGGTGAGGGCTGCAACGCGCGTCGAGGCCCGCCTGCACCGCGCCGCCGACCAGACCGAGCACCTGCGCCGGCAGGTCGTCGCACTGTCGCCGCAGTCGACCCTCGAACGTGGGTATGCCGTGGTGCAGCATCGCGACGGACGCATCGTCATGGACCAGGACGACGTCGGCGTGGGCGAGCTGCTGCGCGTCCGCGTCGCGCACGGCGACTTCGGGGTGCGGCCGGTCGGCGACGGCGCCGACGAGACCTCGGAGCGTGGCACGACGCGTACGCGACCGGCGGGCGACGGCACATCGGCGGCGCGGACGACGGCGCGCACCACCACCAGGGCGACGACCCCCCGGAAGACGGCGGCGTCCCGGAGCGCGACGGAGGCCGCCGTCAAGCAGGGCGTGAGAAAAGCCGCCAGGGCGACGTCCAAGGGCGCGAGCAAGGGCGCCAGCAAGGCTGCGGCGAAGACGGCGGCGGAGGCAGCGGTCACCCCGCCGGTGGAGCCCCTCCCCCTCGATCCTGGCAGCGATGCCGGCGACGCCGACCGCAGTGACGGGACGTCGTAGGGTGACGCCCATGGCTGACGCGACCTCGACCGACGGCACGTTCCCTGACATCGCGGCGATGCGCTACGAGGACGCCCGCGAGGAGCTCATCGGCATCGTCGCCAAGCTCGAGGCCGGACAGGCTCCGCTCGAGGACTCCATGCACCTGTGGCGGCGCGGCGAGGCGCTGGCGGCGCACTGCGGCACCTGGCTCGACGGCGCCCAGGCCGAGATCGAGCGGGCGACGAGGCCGGCCCCGGCAGCCGATGCCGCCACGCAGGTCCACGCCGACGACGCCGTCTTCGACGACGACGACTCCTGACCGACCGGCTCAGCTCGTGGGCGGCGGCGCCGGGCTGACGCCCGGAGCAGGTGACACGGGAGCCAGCGCCGCGACGAAGGACTTGAGCTCGTCCTCGGGCGCCGTTCCGCTCGCCACCAGGGTGAGTCCCTTCGCGCCGGCGCCGCGGGCGACGTAGGCGATCTGCCCCGCGTCCCGGGCGACGAAGCGCTCGAAGGCACGTCCCGACACCTGCACGGAGCCGGAGGGCGCACCGTCGTTGACCGAGCGGCGCACCCAGCCGTCGGGGACACCGACGGCCTGCTTCAGCGCGATGTCCTTGCCGCTGGGCGTCGCCCAGACCGTGGTGAAGGTCGGCACGCCCTCGGTGCCGGGGGCGTACGTCGCGACCGTGGAGACCCAACCCTCGCCCAGGCCCTTGGGCAGCTGGATCGGCCACGTCGTCTGGGCCGCGACCTGGCCGGCCTTGCCGGCGGCGTCGACGGCCGGCCGCTGCACCGAGGTGATGCGCGGCACGATGGCCACGAGCGCGAGGACGAAGAGCCCGATGACGAGCATCGAGCGCAGCATGTTGGGCAGGGTCCCCATCGAGTAGCGGCTCTTCGCCGGCGCCGGCGCCGCGTCGCTCCCCTGCGCCGAGGGCGCGCCGGTGGCCGCATCGGCCGCCTCGGTGGCGGCGGACTCGGGCTCCGGGGGCGTCGAAGGTGCCGCGGACGTCGGTGGTGTCGACGGCGTCGACGGGGTGCTCATGCCTCAATGGTCCCCGACCTGCGGACGCCGTCCAAACCCGGGTGGGCCCACCGCTAGGCTGGCGCCGACTCGTTCTGCGCCGACGGAGGACCTTGATGAAGCACAGCCAGCCGGATCGCAACCTCGCTCTCGAGCTGGTTCGTGTGACAGAGGCAGCCGCCATGGCCGGCGGCCGCTGGGTGGGTCGGGGTGAGAAGAACAAGGCCGACGGCGCCGCCGTCGAGGCGATGCGCGCCATGATCTCGACCGTCAGCATGCGCGGGGTCGTCGTCATCGGCGAGGGCGAGAAGGACAACGCCCCGATGCTCTTCAACGGCGAGCAGGTCGGTGACGGCACCGGTCCCGAGGTCGACGTCGCCGTCGACCCGATCGACGGCACGACGCTCACCGCCAAGGGCATGAACAACGCCGTCGCCGTCATGGCCGTCGCCAACCGCGGCGCCATGTACGACCCGTCCGCAGTGTTCTACATGGACAAGCTCGCGACCGGTCCCGAGGCGGCCGACGTCGTCGACATCCGCCTCCCCGTCTCCGAGAACATCCGGCGCGTGGCCAAGGCGAAGAACGAGACGCCCGCCGACGTCACGGTCGTCATGCTCGACCGGCCCCGGCACGACGGCCTGGCCCAGGAGATCCGCGACACCGGCGCCCGCATCCGCTACATCGTCGACGGCGACGTCGCAGGCGCCGTCATGGCGGCCCGTCCCGGCACCGGTGTCGACCTGCTGCTCGGCATCGGCGGCACCCCCGAGGGCATCATCGCCGCGTGCGCCATCAAGTGCACGGGCGGGGTCATCCAGGGTCGCCTCTGGCCCAAGGACGACGACGAGCGGCAGAAGGCCCTCGACGCCGGCCACGACCTCGAGCGGGTGCTGTCCACCGACGACCTCGTCACCGGCGAGTGCTTCTTCGTCGCGACCGGCATCACCGACGGCGAGCTGCTGCGCGGCGTGCGCTACGGCGCCAAGTCCGCGCGCACCAACTCCCTCGTCATGCGCTCCCGCAGCGGCACGATCCGCACCATCGACAGCGAGCACCGCTTCGACCGGCCCGGCTGGTTCGGCAGCGCCGACATGATCGAGGACTGACCACCCCATGAGCGAGCCGACCACCGTGCGCACCCTCGTCATCGGCGAGGCTCTCGTCGACGCGGTCACCAGACCCGGCGGTGATACCGAGGAGCACGTCGGCGGCAGCCCGGCCAACGTCGCGTTCGGCCTGGCCGCCCTCGAGCACCCCGTCGACCTCGCCACCTGGATCGCCACCGACGAGCGCGGCCGGCGCATCGAGGACGTATGCCGTGAGCGCGGGGTGACCCTGACCGCGGGCTCCCAGGGCGCTCCCTTCACGTCCGTGGCCCACGCGACCGTCGACGCCACGGGGGCGGCGACGTACGTCTTCGACCTCGAGTGGCAGGTGGCCTCGGTCCCCGGCCTGACGGCATACGGCCACGTGCACACCGGCAGCATCGCCGCCGTGCTGGAGCCCGGTGGCGGCCAGGCCCGCGAGATCCTCACGGTCGCCCGCGACCTCGGGGCCACCGTCTCCTACGACCCCAACGCCAGGCCCTCCCTGATGGGCCTGCCCGAGCAGGCCCGGCGCACCATCGAGGACTCCATCCGGCTCTCCGACCTCGTCAAGGTCAGCGACGAGGACATCGCCTGGCTCTGCCCGGGCGAGCCGGAGGAGGACGTCCTGCGTGCCTGGAGCGAGCTCGGCCCGGCGGTGATCGTCATGACCCGCGGCGCCGAGGGCGCCGTCGTCCGGGTCAGCCGCACCGGCGAGCAGCAGGCGCTCCCCGCGCCACGCGTCGAGGTGGTCGACACCGTCGGTGCCGGCGACTCGTTCATGGCGGGCCTCGTCTCGGGCCTCATCGACGCCGGCCTGCTCGGCGGACCCGACGCGCGCACCCGCCTGCAGCGGGCCCGTCTCGCCGACGTCGTGCCCGCCGTCGAGCGCGCGCTGGCCACCGGCGCCCTCACCGTGCAACGGGCCGGCGCGCACGCTCCCACCCGCTCCGACCTGGCCTGACGGGGGCCACCGAAACGCCCCGAGGACGGCTCCTGGGGGACAACTCGGACATTCGACAAGATGCCTCGGGGTCAGGCACCATTCTGCGCGAGCCGCCGGGTAGTTTTGGCCGGTGGTTCACCCTGACGCCCCGGTGCCGGGGCGTCCTCATGTGAGGAAACCTCGTGTCCAACCCCACCCCTCCACAACGCCCGGTGGGCCCGTACGAGAAGAGCCTGGTCGAGAGTCGGGCCAACCGTAAGGCGCTCGAGGCCAAGATCGCCGCAGCACGGCGCAACCGCATCATCGCGGCCGTGCTCGGCGTCGTGCTGCTCGCCGGCGCCGGTCTCGGCGGTTTCATCTGGTGGAGGGGGCGCGAGTCCACGCCGGTGGCCGCCCTCACCGCGGCCCCGAGCAAGAGCTGCCCCGACCGCACGCCCGTGTCGCTGTGGGTGTCCGAGGCCGCACAGCCCGCGGTGCTCGCGCTGGCGAAGGAGTACCAGGCCGACCCGGCGTCGCCGTGCGTCGACTACGTCGTGCGTGGCAAGGCACCCATCGAGGCCATGATCGGTCTCGGGCAGGGCCAGCCCGATCGCCCCGACGGCTGGATCCCCGACTCACCGCGCTGGGTGGAGCGGGTCAACGAGACGGCGAAGCTCAACGCCAAGCCCGCGAGCGCCTTCGCGAAGAGCCCCCTGGTCATCGCGATGGACCCGAAGCAGGCCAGCACGCTCGACGGGCAGCCCAAGTGGCTCGACCTGGTCGCGTCCGACAACCCGATCCGGATGAGCGACCCCCGCTCGACGACCGCCGGCATGCTGACCCTCGCGTCCGCGCTCCCGAAGCTGTCGGCCGAGCAGGGCCGTGTCGTCATCCCCAAGCTCGCCAAGGGCGCCGCCCCCTCGATCGACGACCTCTTCGGCATCTACGACGCCACGCCCGACAAGGCCCCTGCCTTCCCGGTGGCCGAGGCCGACCTCATCGACCACAACCGGATCTTCCCCGACCACAAGATGGTCTCGGTCACCCCGAGCGAGGGCACGCCGGCCTTCGAGTTCTCGCTCGTCAACGTCGCGACCGACCCGGTGCGCGACCAGGCGGTCGAGCTGCTCCGCGCGTACCTCATGACGCCCCGGGCGGCGAGCATCTTCGCCGCGTACGGCATCCGCTCGACCGCCGTGCCGGTGACGATGCCCACCCCGCAGGGCAGCGTCGGCGAGGTGAAGATCGGCGACACGCCCGACGCGGCCGCCGTGACCGCCGCCACCAACGTCTGGCAGTCGGCCACGACCGACTTCTCGATCCTCTCGGTCTTCGACGTGTCCGGCTCGATGAAGGACAAGGTCGGCAACACGACCCGCGTCGCCATCACCCAGGAGGCGGCGGGGATCGCGCTCGCCGCCCTGCCCAAGACGACGAAGCTCGGTCTGTGGGCCTTCTCCATCGGCCTCGGCGGCAGCGTGGACTACAAGGAGCTGGCACCCATCGGCCGACTCGACGACGACAGCCACCGGGCGCAGGCGGCCACCGCGGTCGCGTCCCTGGCCCAGAACGTCGGCGGAGGCACCGGCCTCTACGACACGATCTGGGCGGCGTACCAGAAGGTGAAGTCGCAGTACGACCCCGATCGCGTCAACGCCGTCGTCATCCTCACCGACGGGCGCAACGACGACCCGAACGGCATCTCGCTCGAGCAGCTCAAGGCCAACCTGCGTGCCGCGAGCGACCCGAACAAGCCGATCGCCATCACCACGATCGGCATCGGTCCCGACGTCGACCCGAACGCGCTGACCCAGATCTCGAAGATGACCTACTCCGACTTCTACGCAGCGCCGTCGCCCGCCGACATGACGACGGTGCTGGCCCGGGCCCTGTTCGACCACCAGTGCCAGAACGGTCGCTGCGTCTGACCTCGCTGGCACGTCCGCCGATGACTGAAGGCCGTGACCCCTCGGGGAGCCACGGCCTTCGGTCGTTCGGGGTGGGGTCGGCCGGGGCTCAGCCCTTGACCGCGCCCGAGGTCATGCCGCGGATGAAGTACCGCTGCAGGGCCAGGAACACGAGGATCGGGACGATGATCGTGATGTAGCCGGCCGCGGGTATGAGCTCCTTGCCCTGGCCGGTCTGCCCTTGCAGGCCTTGCAGGGCCACCGTGGCCACGGTGTTGTCGCCACGGCCGAGGAAGATCAGCGCGACGAGCAGGTCGTTCCAGACCCAGAGGAACTGGAAGATCGCGAACGACGCCAGGGCCGGTGTCGACATCGGCATGATGAGGCGCCAGAACGTCGTGAAGTGGCTGGCTCCGTCGATCTTGGCCGACTCGATGACGGCGTTCGGCAGACCCGACATGTAGCTGCGGAGGATGTAGACCGCGAGCGGCATGCCGAAGCCGATGTGGGCCAGCCACACGGCGAGGAACGTGCCGTTGAGGCCCAGCGACCCGTAGAGCTTGACCAGGGGCACGAAGGCCACCTGGTTGGGCACGACGAGCAGCCCGACGATGATGACGAAGACGACGTCGCGGCCCTTCCACTGCATGAAGGTGAAGGAGTAGGCGGCGAACGCCGCGATGAGGATCGGGATGACCGTCGCCGGCAGCGCCACGATCAGGCTGTTGATGAACGCCTGGGACATCGGGATGCCGGCGGCGTCGTTGGTCAGCACGTCGCTGTAGTTCTGGAGGGTCCACGACGACCCGAAGGGGTTGAAGAACGCGGTCCACCAGCCCGAGCCGAACTGCTCGTCACGCGGGCGGAACGAGTTGATGAGCATGCCGAGAGCGGGAATCATCCACGCGATGCAGAGGATGAGGAGCCCGACGCGCACCGGCCACGTGGCCGAACCGGCGCCGCTGCCCGGCTTGCTCTGCTTGATGATCTGGGGCTCGTCGGCGGGGGTGCCGGTGCCCGGCTGGAGCGTGGTGGTCATCGTGCTGCCTCCTCGGCCTTGAAGTGGCGGACCTGGTAGATCAGGATCGGGATGACCGCGATGAGCAGGATCACGACGATCGCGGCGGCGTAGCCGTTGTTGCCCTGGGTGTAGAGCTCGTCGTAGAAGCGCCGTGCGATGACGTCGGTGTTGTAGGCGCCGTTGGTCGTCACGTAGACGACGTCGAACACCTTCATGACACCGATGAGCACCGTGATGAAGACGGTGATCACAGTGGGCCAGATCTGGGGAATGATGATGCTGAAGAAGATCCGGCGTTCACCGGCGCCGTCGATGCGTCCCGCCTCGACCGTGTCCTCGGGCACGCCCTTGATCGCGGCCGAGAGCAGCACCATCGAGTAGCCGACCTGGGTCCAGATCAGGATCACCATGAGCAGCAGGCTGTTGAGGTGCAGGGTGTCCGTGCCGAACCAGAACACGGGTGACTTGTTGAAGAAACCCAGCACGGCGTTGAGCAGGCCAGTCTGGGGGCTGCCTTCGGGTTGGAAGTCGTAGATGGTCCGCCAGATGGTCGCCGCACCGACCATGCTGATCGCCATCGGCAGGAAGATGAACGTCTTCGCCGACTTCTCGCCCCGTGGCCGGAGCCGGTCGGCCAGCACGGCGACGCCGAGTCCGAGCACCACCGTCAGAGCCGGCACGATGACGATCCACAGCACGTTGTTGAACAGCACCTGCAGGAACGTCTTGTCGGTCAGGACGTCCGTGTAGTTCTTGAAACCGACGTACGCCGTGGAGTCCTCGTTGGCGAAGCTGTACTGGATCGTGACGATCGCCGGGTAGATGAGGTACACAGCGATGGCGAGGATCGCCGGACCGGCGAACATCCACGGCTTGACCCGGTCTTCCCAGCGGCCCTTCAGCGACTCAGCGAGCTTGTTGAGGATCCAGAAGATGATGATGGCGCCGCCGATGCCCCCGAGGATCGCGATCACCGCGTTGAGGACCTTGATGGCCATGGCACTTCCTCTCTCGAATGGGAGAACGCGCTGTCGACCGCGGGGGGACCGAGCTGGTCCCCCCGCGGCCAGGCGGCGTCAGCTGCTGGTCTTCGGGAAGCTGTCGTCGATGTTGTTGAGTGTCGTGTCGAGGTCCTGCTGGCCCGAGAGCCACTTGACCGGCTCGGTCCAGAAGGTTCCCGCACCAACCTTGGCGGGCATGGCGTCGGATCCGTCGAAGCGGGCGGCCGTCGCCTTGTAGAGCACGTCGGTGGCGACGGTCTGGAGCGTCTTGTTGGGCAGCAGCGAGACGTCAGACGTCTTGTGCGGCGAGAACGCGCCGTTCTTGGCCTGCTGGGTGCCGTTCTCCTTGCTGGCGATGAAGTTGCGCAGCTTCAGAGTGTTTGGGTCGTTGTTGAAGGCGGCCGCAAGGTCGCCGGCCACCAGCACGGGGTTGTCGCCCTCGGTCTTGGCCGGGAAGGCGAGCGGCTTGGTCTCGGTGTCGACCTTGGCGATGACGGCGTCGGGGAAGCCACCCTTGTTGGCCACGAACGTCGCCTGCTTGAACAGGTAGCAGCCGGGGGGCTGGGTGAACAGGGCGTTGCCGCCGGTGCCGAACGCGGTGGCCACGATGGACTTCGTGCCGCCGCGGACGTAGCCGTCACCGAAGGCGATCTTCTGGAAGTACTCCCACGCCGGCTTGATCTCGGGGCTGTTGAACTTCAGCTGGCCCTTGACCCACTTGTCGTAGTTCTCGGGACCGGCGAAGCGCAGGACGAGGTCCTCGATCCAGTCGGTGATCGGCCAACCGGTGGCCGCCCCGGACTCGGCCGCGATGCACCACGGCGTCTTGCCCTGCGACTTGATGGTCTGCGTCAGGGTGAGCAGCTCGTCGAGCGTCTTGGGGTCCTGGTAGCCGGCTGCCTTGAACGCGGGCGCGTCGGTCCACAGGATGCTCTTGACGCTCACCTCGTTCGGCAGGCCGTAGACCTTGCTGTCGGCGCACGTGCCGGCGTCGACGAGGCCCGGGACGAGCGTCGCCTTGTCGGTGGCGACGGTTGCGTCGTCGTAGGGGATCAGCTTCTTCTGCTTGGCCAGGTCGCACATGAGTCCCGGCTGCGGGAAGAGTCCCACGTCCGGCGGGTTGCCGCCCTGGACGCGCGTGCGGATCTCGGTGTCCCAGGAACCGGCTTTCGTGAACTTCACCGTGACGTTGTTCTGCTTGGCCCAGTTCTGGACGTCGACCTTGAAGCCCGGCTCGGTGTCCGGTCCGAGGCCGTACATGACCTCGACGGTGCTCTTTCCAGGACCACTCGCGGCTCCGGCGTTGGTCGAGGTCCCCGAGTTGGACGACAAACAGCCTGACGCGAGTCCCGCGACGGTGATGCCGATCAGGGCGGTGAGCCCCGCTTTGCGGTTCAACATTCCTGCTCCTCCTCAGAGGGTTGGGGGCTGCGTTGGCCCCAAGCTGACCAGTCACACCGGGTGACCGGCTTCCACAGGAGCCCGACTCGGGAGCCGGGTGTCGTGCAGACGGGGCCCCTGGGGCCTCGTCCTGTTCCGTCACTCTCACCCAACACCAGAAGTGTGACCTCCGCCATAGTGGTGCAAATATTTGCGGAGTTGTGACCGGACCTGTCCACGGTTGTGCCACAGGTCCGCTCGCACGCGTCCTTTGCGGTCGGGATGTCCGTATCCGTCCACTACCCGGCGCGACCCGGTTCTCGAACAGCCCACGTCGCGGGCCGCTTCGCGGCGACCCGCGCCGACCGAATAGGCTCGGTGCGGCGTCAGGTTCGCGACGGCGTGACCTCGGAGCGCCGGAAGGACGAACGACGAACATGGCGGAATTCAGCTACGAGGACCTGCTGCCGATCGGCGCCGACGAGACGCCCTACCGGCTGCTCACGACCGAGGGCGTGCGCGCGGTCGACGGCCCCGGGGGTCGCACCTTCCTCGAGGTCGACCCCGAGGCACTGCGGCTGCTCACCGAGACGGCGATGCACGACGTCGCCCACTACCTGCGCCCGGCGCACCTGCAGCAGCTGCGCACCATCCTCGACGACCCCGAGGCGAGCAACAACGACAAGTTCGTCGCGCTCGACCTGCTCAAGAACGCCAACATCGCCGCCGGCGGCGTGCTGCCGATGTGCCAGGACACCGGCACCGCGATCGTCATGGGCAAGCGTGGCCAGCACGTGCTGACGGCGGGCACCGACGAGCAGGCCGTCAGCGAGGGCGTCTACGACGCGTACACGCGGCTCAACCTGCGCTACTCCCAGATGGCGCCGATCACCACGTGGGAGGAGAAGAACACCGGCTCCAACCTCCCCGCCCAGGTCGAGCTCTACGCCGACACCACGCCGGGCCACGAGGCGCAGTACAAGTTCCTCTTCATGGCCAAGGGAGGCGGCTCGGCCAACAAGAGCTACCTCTACCAGGAGACGAAGGCGATCCTGAACGAGGACGCCATGATGCGCTTCCTCGACGAGAAGCTGCGCTCACTCGGCACGGCGGCCTGTCCGCCCTACCACCTCGCGATCGTCATCGGCGGCACGAGCGCCGAGTTCGCCCTGAAGACAGCCAAGTACGCCTCGGCGAAGTACCTCGACTCGCTGCCCACCTCGGGCTCGATCACCGCGCACGGCTTCCGCGACACCGAGCTGGAGGAGAAGGTTCTCGAGCTGACCCGACAGTTCGGCATCGGCGCCCAGTTCGGCGGCAAGTACTTCTGCCACGACGTGCGCGTCGTCCGTCTCCCCCGCCACGGCGCGAGCCTGCCTGTGGCCATTGCCGTCTCGTGCTCCGCCGACCGCCAGTGCCTCGGCAAGATCACGGCCGAGGGGGTCTTCATCGAGCAGCTCGAGACCGACCCTGCGCGCTTCCTGCCCGACGCGGGCGCGGTCGACCTCGGCGAGCACGAGGACGACGCCATCGGTGTGAGCTCGACCAGCCGCAACGTCGTGGTCAAGGTCGACCTCAACCAGCCGATGGACGACATCCTCTCCGAGCTGAGCAGGCACCCCGTCAAGACGCGCCTCTCGCTCACCGGCCCCCTGGTCGTCGCACGCGACATCGCGCACGCGAAGATCAAGGAGCGCCTCGACGCGGGTGAGCAGATGCCGCAGTACCTCAAGGACCACCCCGTCTACTACGCCGGGCCGGCCAAGACCCCCGAAGGTATGCCGTCCGGTTCGTTCGGGCCCACCACGGCCGGCCGGATGGACTCCTACGTCGACCAGTTCCAGGCCGCCGGGGGCTCGAAGGTGATGCTCGCCAAGGGCAACCGGAGCAAGCAGGTCACCGACGCCTGCGGCACCCACGGCGGCTTCTACCTCGGCTCGATCGGTGGTCCCGCGGCGCGCCTCGCGCAGGACTGCATCAAGCACGTCGAGGTGCTGGAGTACGAGGAGCTCGGCATGGAGGCGGTGTGGAAGATCGACGTCGAGGACTTCCCCGCCTTCATCGTCGTCGACGACAAGGGCAACGACTTCTTCGCAGAGGTCAGCAAGCCGATGGCCTTCACCATTTCCAAGCGACCCGGACTGGAGTGAGCACGTGACTGAGAACGCCTCTGCTGCAAAGGGTTTCGACGACCTGCTCGCAGCCAACCGCGCCTACGCCGACAGCTTCGACATGGCCGGCTTCGACGGCATCGCGCAAGCCGGCGTCGCCATCGTGACGTGCATGGACTCCCGCATCGACCCTCTGGGCCTCGTGGGTCTGCGGCCCGGCGACGCGAAGATCTTCCGCAACCCCGGGGGCCGGGTTGACTCCGAGGCGCTCGAGGCCCTGGTGCTCGCCACCCACCTGCTCGGCGTCGAGCGCATCCTCGTCGTGCCGCACACGCGCTGCGCGATGGCCTCGAACTCGGAGGCCGAGCTGCGTGAGCGCATCGGCGAGAGCGCGGGTGAGGACGCCTCCTGGATGACCTTCCACGCGATCACCGACCAGGAGCGGGCACTGCGCGAGGACCTCGCCCGGGTGCGGTCGCACCCGCTCATCGCCAAGGGCACGGAGGTCGCCGGGTTCGTCTACGACGTCGACACGGGCCTCCTGCGCCAGGTCGCCTGACCCCACCTCCTCAATCGAGAGAACAGTTCGTCCTCCACCGCGTGAGGGTCACCCGACGCCGGAAGGGGACGGACTGTTCTCTCGGTCGGTCCACACGTGGTGCGCCACGGCGGCTGCGAGCACCAGTCCGATGGCGAGCACCGTCACACCCACCGGGGGCCCTGCTGCCGCGACCACGAGTGCGACGACGCCGACGGCCACCCCGACGCGGCGCTCGGCCACCGGGGCACCCGCCAGCGAGTGCATGGCCGTCAGGCACCAGACGTAGACGGCCACGGCGCCCGCGAGCGCCAGGCCGACGACGCGCGACGACGTGTGCGCCTCCCCCTGCACGAGGTCGACCGCTGCTGCGAGCCCGGCGCCCGTCGCCGCGACCGACGCGAACACGAGGTAGTGCCCGTAGCCGGTGAGGAAGATGCTGCCGATGGAGCCCTCGAAGAGCCCGGCGTGCTCGCGCTTGAAGTAGAGCCACCACATCGAGAAGACGATGAGCAGGCCGCCGACCACCAGCGTGAGCAGGCCTGTCCGCGCGCCGGTGCCCAGGGCTCCCTGCACGGCCTGGACCGCGGCCAGCACCACCTCGCCGAGCACGATCAGCGTCAGCAGCGCGTAGCGCTCGGCGATGTGGTGGGGGTGGAACGGCGTGAAGCCGCGGCGCTCGGCGACGACGGGCACGAGCAGCTCGAGGACCACGAGGGCGAAGAACGAGAGCATCAGCACGGCGACACCCTCGAGCAGCAGCCGCGCGATCCAGAGCGCCTGCACGGCACTGATGCCGACGGCGTACGTCAAGGCGGTGGGCCTGCCCTCCGCGTGCCCCCGCGCGGCGCGCAGCCACATCGCGACCATCGCGAAGCGCATCAGCGCATAGCCGGCCACGACGAGCCCCGATTGCCCGTCGTCGAAGAGGTCGGGGATGCCCGCCGCCAACATGAGCGAGCCAACCATGATCGCGAAGGTCAACAGCCGGTACGGCACGTCGTCACAGTCGTACGACGACGCGAACCACGTGTAGTTCATCCACGCCCACCAGATGGCGAAGAAGGCCATCACGAAGCGGACGAGGTCGTCCAGGTGCCCCTCGGCGAGGCCGTGGTGCCACTGAGCGGCCGCGCTCGCGATGGCGACGACGAAGACGAGGTCGAAGAACAGCTCGAGCGGCGTCGCGACGCGGTGCGCTTCGTGGGGGTCACGAGGCTGCATGCGTCGCGAGAGCGGCACGGCTCTGACGTGGCTCACGAGCCGAGTCTGCCAGCAGCCCGCACTCTCGACCGACGGGTCAGTCGAGTCCGCGCCGCTTCAGCAGGTGCCTGATGTCGGCGTCGGAGCCCCGGAACTCACGATAGGACTCGAGCGGGTCGGCCGCGCCGCCGATGCCGACGACGTGCCGGCGGTAGCGGTCGCCGTTCGACCGGGTGAGGCCGCCGTTCTCGCGGAACCACGCGACCGTGTCGGCGTCGAGCACCTCGCTCCAGATGTACGCGTAGTACTGCGCGTCGTAGGAGTACGAGAAGGTGTGCGCGAAGTACGTCGAGCGGTAGCGCGGGGGCACGAGCGGGTTCGCGAGGCCCACCTTCTCCAGCGCCCCTGCCTCGAACGCCTCGACGTCGGGCACCGCGGCGGCCTCGTCGACACCGAGCGCGTGCCACGCCTGATCGAGGAGCGACGCGGCGAGGTACTCCCCCGTGGCGAACCCCTCACCCCAGGACTGGGCCGAGACCAGTCGCTCGACGAGCTCCCCCGGAAGTCGCTCGCCCGTCTCGTGGTGCACGGCGTAGTTCGAGAGGACCTCGGGCCAGAGCATCCACATCTCGTTGACCTGGCTCGGGTACTCGACGAAGTCGCGGAAGACCCGGGTGCCGGCGAAGTGCGGGTAGGTGACCCGCGCCAGGAGGCCGTGCAGGGCGTGCCCGAACTCGTGGAAGAAGGTGCGCGTCTCGTCGTACGTCAAGAGCGTGGGCTCGCCCGCGCCGGGCTTGGGCACGTTGAGGTTGTTCACGACGACGGCGTGCGGCTGCTCGAGCAGCTCGTTCTGGTGGACGAGGCTGTTCATCCATGCCCCGCCCTTCTTCGTGTCGCGGGTGTAGAGGTCGAGCAGGTAGAGCCCGAAGGGCGACCCGTCGCCGTCGTGCACCTCGAAGACACGGACGTCGGGGTGGTAGCCGACGAGGTCGTCACGTTCGTGGAAGGTGAGGCCGTAGAGCTTCTCCGCCGCGAAGAAGATGCCGTCCCGGAGCACCCGCTCGGCCTCGAAGTAGGGCCGCATCTCGGCAAGGTCGACGGCAAACCTGGACGCGCGCACGCGCTCGGACCAGAACGCCCAGTCGTGGGCCTCGATCGGCTGGCCGGCCTCCTCCTCGAGGAGGGCACGCTCGGCCTCGATGTTGCGGGCCGCCGCGGGCGCCATCCGCCCGAGCAGCTCCATGACGCGCTCGGGCGTGCGGGCCGTCGAGTCCGCCAGTGCCGCACCGGCGTGCGTCGGGTAGCCGAGCAGACGCGCCCGCTCGGCGCGCAGCCGCACGATCTCGAGCACCAGGGCCTTGGTGTCGTGGGCGTTGCCGCGGTGGCCGCGAGCGCCCTGAGCCTCGTGGACGCGGCGGCGCAGGTCGCGGTTCGTCAGCGATGCGAGGTGGGGGTGACCAGTGGGCAGGACGAGCGTGATGAGCCACTTGCCGTCGTGGCCGTGCTCGCTCGCGGCCTCGGCCGCCGCCGAGACCTCACCTGCGGTGAGGCCGTCGAGCTCGGCGACGTCATCGACCACCACCGCGAGGTCGTTGGAGTCGGCGAGCAGCCGCTTCTCGAAACGCGTGCTGAGCGTCGCGAGGCGGCTGTTGAGGTCACGTAGGGCCGCGTTCGCGTCGTCGTCGAGACCCGCCCCGGCGACGGTCATCTCGGTGAGGTGCCGCTCGACGAGCCGACGGGACTCGGGGTCGAGAGCGGCCATCGAGTCCGCATCGCCGTGAACGGCCTCGATGCGGGCATAGAGGCGCGGGTCGAGCCGGACGGCGTCCCAGTGCGCGGTCAGCTTCGGCGCGTACTCCTCCTCGATGGCCTGCACGGCGTCCGTCGCGAGCGAGCTGGACGTGCCGAAGAACGCCAGGCTGACGCGGCTCAGCGTGCGTCCCGACCGCTCGAGCGCCGCGAGCGTGTTCTCGAACGTCGCCGCCTCGGGGTTCGTGGCGATGGCCTCGACCTCGGCGAGGTGCTCGGCCATGCCGCGGTCGAACGCCTCGGGGTAGTGCTCGTCGCGCACGAGGGCGAAGGGCGGCAGCGAGAACGGGAGCGGGCTGGGTGTGAGCAGCGGGTTGGGCATGACGGAACCCTACGCAGGGCGAGCGGGCTTGCTCCACGGAGTTTGGCCGGGTACGCCGTCACGCACCCGGAAGTGCGCCACGGCGCGGTTCCAGCCGCCTGCGTACGCGTGGAGCACCCGGAAGTGCGTCACGGCGCGGCTGTCAGTGCCTCAGAGTGACAGCTCGGCCTTGACGACCCCGACGAGGCGGTCGGCCAGCGTGCGCGCCTGGTCACCGTCGGCTGCCTCGACCATGACGCGCACGACGGGCTCGGTTCCGGACTTGCGCAGCAGCACGCGCCCCGACTCGCCCAGCTCGCCCTCGGCGGCGCGCACTGCATCGGCGACGGCGGTGTTGGCCTCGAGGGCGGACTTGTCGACGTCCTTGACGTTGACGAGCACCTGCGGGAAGTGGGTCATGATCGAGGCGAGGTCGGACAGCGTGCGGCCCGTGGCGGCGACCCGCGAGGCGAGCATGAGCCCGGTCAGCGTGCCGTCGCCCGTGGTGCCGTGGTCGAGCATGACGACGTGGCCGGACTGCTCGCCACCGAGGGAGTAGCCGCCGTCCTTCATGCCCTCGAGCACGTAGCGGTCACCCACCGCCGTCTGGAGCACCTTGATGCCGGCGCTGCCGAGGGCCTGGATCATGCCGAGGTTGGACATCACGGTCGCGACGAGCGTGTCGCCGCGCAGGACGCCCTGCTCCTTCATGGCCAGCGCGAGGATCGCCATGATCTGGTCGCCGTCGACCTCACGGCCCGCGGCGTCGACGGCGAGGCAGCGGTCGGCGTCACCGTCGAGAGCGATGCCGAGGTCGGCGCCCACCTCGAGGACGGACTGCTTGAGGTGGTCGATGTGGGTGGAACCGTAGCCGTCGTTGATGTTGAGGCCGTCGGGCTCGCCGCCGATCAGCGTGACCCGGGCCCCCGCTTCACGGAACGCGCGGGGCGCGACCTCGAACGCGGCCCCGTGGGCAGCGTCGACGACGACGTGCAGGCCGTCGAGGCGGTGCGGGAGCACGGAGAGCAGGTGCGCCACATAGCGGTCCGCGCCGTCGACGAGAGGCGTGATGCGGCCTACGGCTCCTCCCGTGGGGCGCTCCCAGTCGGCGCGCAGCCGCTTCTCGATGCGGTCCTCGAGGTCGTCGGCGAGCTTGTGACCGCCGCGGGCGAAGAACTTGATCCCGTTGTCGGGCATCGGGTTGTGGGAGGCCGAGAGCATCGCCCCGAGGTCGGCGTCCTGCTCGGCCACGAGGTACGCGATCGCCGGGGTGGGGAGCACGCCTGCGTCACGCACGTCGACGCCGGCGGAGGCGAGGCCTGCCGTCGTGGCAGCGGTGAGGAACTCGCCCGATGCCCGCGGGTCGCGTCCCACGACCGCCACGGGCCGGTGGCCGTTGAAGGCACCCACCTCGGCGAGCACGTGCGCTGCCGCGACCGAGAGGTCGAGCGCCAGCTCGGCGGTGATGTCCTTGTTCGCCACACCACGGACGCCGTCCGTGCCGAAGAGTCGAGCCACGCTGTGTGCCTTCCGGTCGGGGTGGCCCCCTGGCCTCCCGAGTTCATGTGCTGGCCATGTGCTGACCACGTGCTCGGAAGACGATACCGCCCGAGCAGGGAACCGCCCGACCAGCCGCTCCGATCTTCCCCGTGCGGGACGAAACGGACAACAGGGGCGAGCCGGTGCAGCGGGTCAGCTGCTCGGTGCTCGTAGGCGCGCGAGCCACACGCCGTCGGAGTGGCTGACGAGCTCGGTCAAGGTCGCGAGCTGCGGCGAGACCGGCCCCGAGCGCTCGTCGGCCACGATCCAGCGCACACCCCGGGTGCGGTAGGCCGCTGAGAGGGCTTCTGCGGTCGGCTTGGTGATGAGGGCCAGCTCGGCGTGGAGGCGCGGCTGGTCCCAGAACGGCGCGACGACGTAGCCCTGGCCCGGCCGGTCCTGCTGGAGCATGCGAGGCGCGTAGCCGTAGCCGCCGACGTCGGTGCGCAGCCCCGACAGCGCAGAGACCGAGAAGTCACGGTTGTCCGGCTTGCCGGCTGCTGACACCCCGTTGTAGATCCTGTTGGTGGCCACCACGTCGCTCGGGTCGGCGTGCAGCCTGAGGTACTGCCCGGCCTCGAAGAGCGCGGGCGTGACGGCAGGGCGCCGCCCGGCGTCGGTCGTCGCAGCGGGGCTCGTGGCGACGCGGGGGTTCTTGGTCGGCGAGAGGGCCGGGGCAAGGGCCCGCACCCCACCCGCGGCGGCTGCCAGGACGAGCAGGGCGATCCACGTCCCGCGAAGCACCGGAACGCCCGAACGTCGCCGGATCAGCCAGGCGAGAGTCACCACCAGCACCAGCCCGACCAACAGGCCCGCCGTGGGAAGGAACCATGCCGTGAGGGCGCGGCCGTCGCTGTGCGGCTGCGCGAGCGCCGCCGGGCGACGCCCCCCGGACCGGAGCAGCCGGCGGACGACCAGGACGACCGCAAGGCCGCCCGCGGCGACCGCGAGCGAGATCAGGGCGCGGCCCCGGACGTCTCGCCACCGAGCCGTCAGCGTGGCCCGGACGGGTGGGGGGGCGGGCTCGTTCGACTCCGTCATGGCGCCGGCCCGGCGGGCCGCCAGCTCGTCTCGCACCCAACCGCCGACGGCGGCGCCGGACAGGGCGTAGCCGATCGGCAGGGCCGCGATCACGAAGTAGTACTGGCTCCCGCTCGGGTGCCGGAAGGTCAGCGCGGCGAGGATCCCCCCGACCAGGGTCCCGATGCCGAGCCAGCCGGCGGGCTCGCTGGGACGTCGCCGCACCAGCACGAGCAGGCCGAAGGCCGGGAGCAGGGTCGGCGTCCACCGGCGGATGAAGGCGACGACCACGGCGGCGACCTCGGCGGCGGTGCTGCCGTTCGCACGGCCGAGGACCAACGACTTCTCGAACCGCGGCCAGAAGGCGGGGTCGAACCGCAGACCGTAGGACCCGGGGTAGAGGAAGAGCACCGCCAGCACGGTGATGACGACGAGGGTGCCGAGCTGGAGCAGGTAGGTGCGCGCCACCGAGGAGAGCTGCCCGTGACCGCGGCGCCGCCACTCGCCGGCGAGGACGACGACACCCGCCAGGCCGAGCCCACAGATGATGACCGGCAGCTGGGCCGACTTCGCCCCCGCCGCCCCGAGGGCGAAGACCGGCAGCAGGACCGCCGGAGCCGAGCGGTCGGACGGCGCACGGCGCAGCGCGGCCACGAGGCACCCCACGAGGGCCAGACCGAACACCCAGCCCAACGTCGCGGTCGGACTCAGCTGCCAGTAGTTGGGCACGGCGGTGATCGCGGGCTGCACCCACGTGTCGACCGAGATGGGGCGCACCACGGCGAGGGCTGCGGCGGCGCCGACGGCACCGGACCAGTGCCCGACCACCTGCTGCCCGACGGCCGCCGCGAGCAGCAGCAGGAGCACCACCAGCGTGGCCGGGAGCACCCGCGTCGCGATGTCGAGGTCGTCGATGCCGGTGCCGCTCAGCTGGGCGGCGACGGCGTGGAAGAACCAGTGGTAGCCGAGGGGCTCGCCGTCGACCATGGGGTAGCCGGGGACCAGCTGGCGCCGCAGCTCGCCGGTCAGCGCCGTCTGGTAGAGCACATCGGTGTTCCACAGCTCATAGGTCGGGGTCGGCTTCGGTGGCGCGAGCGCGAGACCTCCAACCCAGAGCCAGCGCACGGCCGCGAGCACGAGCACCGCCAGAGACGCCCAGGCCACCGCTGGCCAGGACGCTGCGGCGTCGCCCTCGGTGCCGACGCGCCCGAGCACGCGGTTGCGGGTCGCCGGGACCGCGAGCAGCCCGGCAGCGACGACGGGTCCGACGACCAGCGTCGGCAGCGAGTGCCCCACGAGGTGGGCGACGAGCCAGGTCACCAGGGCCAGCGCGAGTCCGGTAGGACCGGCCCAGCCGAGGTCCGTGGCGGCGACGCGACCCGCCCGGACCGCGCGCACGAGCGTCCAGCCGGGCAGCAGCACACCGACGAGCACGACGGCGAGCCACCACAGCGTCATGGTCGGGTCGGAGCCCGTCTGGGTCAGGGCCAGCAGGAGGCCGGCTCCCGACACGACGAGCAGCCCGACCTCACCCAGCCCCCTGTAGCGCATGGCACGAGGGTGCCATGCCGGCCGGGGAGATTGCCTCAAGGGGTGCCTTTCTCGTCGCTCTTGGAGGCAATCTGACAGGTCGCGCGCGGTCACGTCTCAGGAAGGGACAGCTGTCCCGCCCCTGCCGGTGACCGACGGGACGCGTAGGCGGCCGTCGAGCCCCGTGGACGGCACAGGCCCCCGAGCGTTGCTCGGGGGCCTGTGGGCGGCTGCTCTGCAGCCACGCTGGGACGGCCGGGACGGGCAGGTGGGCTCGTCGCCGGGTTCGCCGTCAGCGCTTGGAGTACTGAGGAGCCTTGCGGGCCTTCTTGAGACCGGCCTTCTTGCGCTCGGGGACGCGGGCGTCGCGAGAGAGGAAGCCGGCCTTCTTGAGGGCGGGACGGTTCAGCTCGGAGTCGACCTCGTTGAGCGAGCGGGCGACGCCGAGACGGACGGCACCGGCCTGGCCGGAGGGGCCACCGCCGTGCACGCGCACGAGCACGTCGTAGGAGCCGTCGAGCTCGAGGAGCGTCAGAGGCTCCTTGACGATCTGCTGGTGCACCTTGTTCGGGAAGTAGCCGTCGAGCGTACGGCCGTTGATCTTCCACTCGCCGGTGCCCGGGACGATGCGCACGCGGGCGATGGCCTGCTTGCGGCGACCGGTGGCGGCGCCGGGGGTCGAGACCTGCCGGGCGCGCTTGGGCTCGCCCAGGGCGGAGTCGGAGGCCGAGGACTCGCTGGTGTACTCGGTCAGCTCGGGCTCTTCGGTGTCGAGGACGTCCTCGTTCACGATGTCAGTCACGTGTCTAGTCGCTTTCTACGCAGCAGCCGGGGCTTACTGCGCAACCTGGGTGATCTCGAAGGGAACGGGCTTCTGCGCCGCGTGGGGGTGCTCGGAGCCGCGGTAGACCTTGAGCTTGGAGAGCTGCTGGCGGGCCAGCGAGTTCTTCGGGAGCATGCCGCGAATGGCCTTCTCGATGGCCTTCTCGGGGCTCTTGGCGAGCAGCTCGGTGTAGGAGGTGGCACGCAGGCCGCCCGGGAAGCCGGAGTGGCGGTAGGCCTTCTTCTGCTCGAGCTTGGCGCCGGTGAGGGCCACCTTCTCGGCGTTGACGATGATGACGAAGTCACCGGTGTCGACGTGCGGCGCGAACTGCGGCTTGTGCTTGCCCCGGAGGAGCACAGCGGCCTGGCTCGCGAGGCGGCCGAGGACGACGTCGGACGCGTCGATGACGTGCCACGTGCGAGTGACCTCGCCGGGCTTCGGGGTGTAGGTGCGCAATGGAGTCTGCCTTCGCTTCTGAAATGGTGGAGCCACTGGTGTGACGCTGGGCTCGGTCCGCGTCGCCCGCTTCGCGCCGATGGTGCGGAGCGTGGTTCGCCTGACGGCCCGGTGCACAACCTCACCAATGTTACGGGTTGGTGCCGTCGCACCCAAATCGTGCTGTCACTCGCCCAAAACAGCCTCTGACCTGCGAAGACGCCCTCCGGCCCGAAGAGTGCACAACTCTTGTGCAAACGAACTGTGCAAAGGTATTGTGCACACTATGGCTGCACAGGAACGCACCGCACCCACCCCCCAACCCTCGTCCTCCGGCGCGGGGGCTCCCGACCCCGACAACCTCTGGCTCACGGCCGAGAGCCTGCGGGTGCTCGCCCATCCCCTGCGATCACGCCTCCTCGGGGCCCTGCGCCGGCACGGTCCGTCGACCGCCACCCACCTGGCGACCCTGCTGGGCACCAACTCGGGCGCCACCAGCTACCACCTGCGCAAGCTCGAGTCCGTCGGCCTCGTCCACGACACCGAGGAGGGTGAGGGCAAGCGCCGCCTCTGGCAGGCCAGCTCGGAGTACCACTCGTGGCACCCCAGCGACTTCGAGGGCGACGAGGACTCCGAGACCGCCCTCAACTGGCTCACGCGTGACTACGCGCGCCACTTCAGCGAGCAGTACGACAAGTGGCTCGACGTCTCCACGACCTGGCCCACCGCGTGGCAGGACGCCTGCGGCTCGAGCGATGCCTCGGTGCTCGTCGACGCCGAGTCCCTCGAGGCCATGCGCGAGGAGATGTGGCAGCTCATCGAGCGCTACCGACGCGTCGGGCAGGGCAACCCCCAGGCCCGGCGCATCGCCGTCTACGCCTTCGCCTACCCCCTCGACCTCGACCGTCCACCGACAACCGGAGCACGACGATGAGCCACCCGACCGGCCGCGAGGCCGCCCCGAAGCCGTATGCCGTCCTCTCCCCCGCCGCGGCCCGCCGCGTCTTCCTCGCGCTGACCTTCACGCGCTGGTTCCCCGTCGGCCTGGTCGTCGGGCTGCTCACGCTGTGGCAGCTCGAGCGTGGACTCACCATCGCCCAGGCGATGACCGTGTCGTCGGCAGCCGGCCTCACGATCTTCGCCCTCGAGCTGCCCACGAGCGGCTTCGCCGACGCGTTCGGCCGCCGGCCGGTCTTCGTCGTGTCGGCCGTCGTCAACGTCGTCGCCAGCCTCGTGCTGCTTCTCGCGCACGCGTTCTGGATGTTCCTGGCGGCCGCGGTGCTCACCGGCATCTTCCGGGCGCTGGACTCCGGGCCGCTCGAGGCGTGGTTCGTCGACACCGTGCACGCCTCCGACCCCGGCGCCGACGTCGACGGGTCGCTGGCCGCGCAGGGCACCGTGCTCGGCGGCGGCATCGCCACCGGAGCCCTCCTGTCCGGCGCCCTCGTCTGGTGGCACCCGTTCGACGGCGCGTCGGCGCTCGTGCTGCCCGTGGCGGTCTTCGTGGCCCTCAACGTCGTCCACCTGCTCGCGGTCCTCGTGCTGCTCCGCGAGCCCCGGGCCGCCGAGCACGTCGACTCCTCGGGCGTCCGTCGCGCCCTCGCCTCGGCCAAGGAGTCACCGGTCGTCGTGCGCGAGGGCCTCGGGATGCTCCGCACCAACGCAGCGCTGCGCGGAATCGTCTGCGTGGAGATCTTCTGGTCGGTGGGCATGCTCGTGTTCGAGACCTTCCAGCCGATCAGGCTCGCCGAGCTCGTCGGCGGCGAGGAGCGCGCCGGCGCCATCATGGGCCCCGTCGCCGCCGCCGGCTGGGGCGTGTTCGCCCTGGGCGCCGCCCTGTCCGGGTGGACGAGCAGGCGCGTCGGCGTGGCCCGCACCGCGATCCTCGCGCGCATCCTCAACGGTCTCGGCGCCGTCGTCATGGGTCTCGTGGCCGGCCCGGCTGCGCTCATCGCCGCCTACGGCGTCACCTACCTGCTCCACGGGTCTGCGGGTCCCGCCCACTCTGCGCTGCTGCACCGCGAGGCCAAGGCCCGCAACCGGGCGACCGTCCTGTCGATCAACTCGATGGTGGCGTCGGTGGCGTTCGGCGTCTCGGCCCCGCTCTTCGGCCTGCTCGCCGAGCGCGCGTCGACGCAGGTGGCGATGGTGTGCGCGGGCGCGTTCAGCGTGCTCGGGGCCTGGTTCTACCGCAGCGCCCGGCGAGCAGAGAAGGCACGCGCCACCGCGACGATCTCGACGCCGGAGGTCACACCGGCGGCGACGTGATCTCGTCGAGCTCGACGAGGTCCTCGGCCGTCGGCTCCCACAACCCGGCACGCACGTTCTCGACGACCTGCTCGGGACGCGTCGCGCCGGCGATGACGGAGGCGACGGCCGGCTGGGCCGCCAGCCCGCCGATGGCGACGTCGATGGGGCGCAGGTCGCGCTGGACGGCATACGCCTCGAGGCGCTCGATGGTGTCCCAGTCGGCGGCCGCGAGCCGGTCGGGCAGCCCTGCGAGCCGCGTGCCGGTCGGCGCCGACTCGCCACGGCGGTACTTCCCGGTCAGCAGCCCCGAGGCGAGCGGGAAGAACGGCAGCAGGCCGACCCCGACGTGCTCGCAGGCCGGCACGAGCTCGTCCTCGACGTCGCGCTCGAGCAGCGAGTACTCGTTCTGGGCGGAGACGAACCGGGCCGAGCCCTCGGCGCGCGCCGTCCAGTCCGCGTCGACGACCTGCCAGCCGGTGAAGTTGCTGCTGCCGATGTAGCGGACCTTGCCCTCCCTGACGAGCTCGTCGAGAGCCGCGAGCGTCTCGTCGATCGGCGTCCGGGGGTCGGGCCGGTGCAGCTGGTAGAGGTCGATCCAGTCGGTGCCGAGCCGGCGCAGGCTCGCCTCGACGGCCTTGCGGATGTAGCGGCGGGAGCCGCGCACGCCCCAGTCGGGGCCGTTGCTGCCCTGCATGTCCATGCCGAACTTCGTTGCCACGACGACGTGCTCACGCTCAGACCCGAGGGCCAGACCGAGCATCTCCTCGCTGGCGCCCTGACCGTAGATGTCGGCCGTGTCGAACAGCGTGATGCCGCTGTCGATCGCCTGCCGCACGACCGCGTTGGTGCCGTCCTGGTCGACGCGTCGACCGAAGTTGTTGCAGCCGATGCCGACCGTGGAGACGGTCAGCCCGCTGTCGCCGAGCTGCCGGTAGGTCATGTCAGGAGTCGTCACCCGCCCAACCTATGCCCCGGCCCGCGGGCTCGTGAGCACGCCCGCACGCGCGAGCGCCGGCCGCCTGCGGGTGCAGGGGGCGGCGCTCGCGTGGTCGGACCGGTCAGCTCGGCTGCACGAAGACGGCCACGGTGCGCGCGGGCACGGAGAACGTGCCGCTGCCGGCGTCGTAGGCCGCCTGCTTGACGACTCTGTCTGCGCCCCCGGCCTGCACCGGGCTGAGGGCCACTGACCCGGTGAGACCGGGCACCTTCTGCGTGATCGTGCTCGGCGTCGCGTTGAACACGACGACGAGGCCGCGCAGCGCCGGGTCGACGTCGGCACCCTTGGTGTCGTCGACCCGCATGACGATCACTCCCTGCTTCGCGTCCGCAGTGCCAGAGACCGGGAAGCTCACCTTGGTGTTGATCGCATCAGCGTTCCCGAGACGGAACAGCTTGGTGCTGAAGCGAAGTCGCAGCAGGTCCTGGGCCATCGCGTCGGCTGCGCGCACGTCGGCCGGGGCCGGCTTGAGCGCGCTGTTGGCGAGCAGCGGCTTCATGTACGGCCACTTCGCGGAGTTCTGCTCCTGCGGCGGGAGGCCGTGCCCGAAGCCGTTGTCGGCCCCGGTCCAGTCGAGCCGGTTGAACCAGTCTCCGCTGTCGTAGGAGTCGCGGTTGAGCGACTTGCTGCGGAGCAGGTCGGCACCGGCGTGCCAGAACGACGGGGTCTGCGCGAGTGCGGTCGTCGCGAGCGACAACGTGTTCATCCGCACCCGGTCCCGCATCGACGTCGCGACGGGCAGCTTGTAGGTGAGCGAGTCGAAGAGCGTCTCGTTGTCGTGGGCGTCGACGTAGCTGACGACTTCGTCGGGCTGGTCTGCGTAGCCGGCCGGCGAGCCGTTGTAGTCGACCTGCGTGCCGTTCACCGCCTGACCGCTCTTCTGGCTGCTGAAGGTGAACGTCTTGAGGTTGCCCGCGAGCCCGAGCTGGACGAGGTCGGTGTCATGGGCGAGCCGACCGGCGGCGTCGGCGTTGACAGGCTTTCCGTCCTTGTCGACGGCGCCGTTGTCGTCGGTGGCCTCGCCCGAGCCGAAGCCCTGCCTGCGGGGGTCCTCGTCGAACGGACCGCCGCCGCGGACCGCGTCGCGGAGCCGGTCGGAGAAGGTGCCGATGCCGGTGCCGCCGAGCTGGCCCTGCGTCGCCTGGACGAACAGCGCGTTGTCGGCGACCTCGCCGAAGTTCCAGCCCTCGCCGTAGAGGTAGATCGCCTTGCCGTCCACGCCGTCCTTGGACGGGGTGAGGGCATCGAGGGCGGCACGCACCGCGAGCATGTTCGCCCTGCTGTGGTGGCCCATCAGGTCGAAGCGGAAGCCGTCGACCTTGTAGTTGCGCGCCCACGAGACGACGGAGTCGACCATGAGCTTCTCGGCCAGCGCGTGCTCGGTGGCGACGTTCTGGCAGCACGTGGACGTCTCGACCGCGCCGCGCGCGTTGAGCCGCTGGTAGTAGCCGGGCACGACCTTGTCGAGCACCGACTTGTCGGCCTGGCCCGAGGCGTTCGTGTGGTTGAAGACCTGGTCGAGCACGACGCGCAGGCCGTCCTGGTGCAGCGCCCCGACCATGGTGCGGAACTCGGCGACACGCGCGCCGCCGTCAGCAGCCTTGGCGCTCGACGCGTACGAGCCGTCGGGCACGTTGTAGTGGAACGGGTCGTAGCCCCAGTTGAAGGCATCCTTCGACGCGACGGCGCTGGTGCACTTCTGCTGCTCCTCGCTGTCCGGCGCGAAGGAGGCGAGGTCGCACTTCGGGGTCTCCTGCTTCGCGCGGTCCTCCTCGATCGAGGCGATGTCGAAGGTCGGGAGCAGGTGGACCGTGTTGAGCCCGGCCTTCGCGAGGGCCTTGAGGTGCGCACGTCCGTCACCGTCGGCAGCGAACGCCAGGTAGCTGCCGCGTATGCCGGCCGCCACCTTCGCGTCGGAGGCCGAGTAGTCGCGCACGTGCAGCTCGTAGATGGTCGAGTCGACCGCCTGCTTCAGGGTGGGCGCACTGGTGGTGCGCCACGCCGAAGGCATGAACGCGGGGTCGCGCAGGTCGACGGCGACGGACCGGGTCGAGTTCGGTGTCAGCGCAACGGAGCCGGGGTCGGTGACGAGGTTGGACTCGACCTTGCCCGTCGTCGGGGCGTAGACCTTCACCTCGTAGAGGTAGCGGGCGTTGCGGGCCGAGCCGTCCAGCGAGGCCGACCAGGAGCCGTCCGTCGCTCGCGCCATCGCGGTGCGTCTGGCCGTGCTCGCGGGCTGGTCGGCGCTGCCGGCGGGCCAGGTCAGCAGGCTGACCGACTGGGCGGTGGGCGCCCAGAGCGAGAAGCCGACCCGACCGGCGCCCGAGAAGCTCGGCCCGTAGCTGCGGCCCCGTGCCGATGCGGCATACAGGGCGTCGAGCGCGATGGCGGTCTGGGCACCGGTGGCGTCGAGCAGGCGACCCGTCGTGTCGTACATGCCGACGGCCACCTGACCCTTGAGGATCTCGGGCAGCCGGCGCGCGGTGGCCTTGTCCGTCCGCAGGGCCACGGCACCCTTGAGCTCGGGGTGGGCGGCGACGAGTGATGCGGGCAGGCCGGCCGGGTCGCGGGTCAGGGTCGCGACGGACCCGCCCGTGACGGCCTCTGCGTCGACGGCGAGGCCGCCGTCCGCCGACCAGTGCAGTCGCCAGCGCAGCGTCGCCGGGTCGGTGTCGGGGGGCAGCGCCGAGGCCGGCCACGCCACGAGGTCGGGACCGACGACGAAGGCCTTGGACTTCGCGAGGTCGGGGGCAGCGCCTGCCTTGGACGTCTTGACGCTGACCTCGTGCGTCGAGGCCCGGTAGGTGATCGTCGTGACGACGCCGGCGCTCGGGACCGTGAAGGCGACGTTGGCGGCCGGGTAGGACTCGTCCCACTTTCGGCCGACGGCGACCTTGAACTCGTAGCTGCCGGCCGGGATGCGGTCGGTGCTGAAGGTGTAGGTGCCGTCGCCGTCGGGGTCCTGCAGCCAGGAGCGCATGCAGTCGGGGGCCCAGTCACCGGGACAGCCGAGCTCGCTCTGGAAGCTGCCCGGGGCGGTGAGGATGGCGCCCTGTGCCGTGCTCGTCACCCAGTGGGTGCGGTGGTCGTAGAAGAAGTCGACCGAGCCACCGGGGGCCTTGTAGCCGATGTTGCCGCCGCCGGGTGCGCCACCGACGCCGTAGTTCTCGTCCCACTTCTTGTTGATCGCGGCCTTGTACTCGTAGTCGCCGGCGGGCACGGTCGCCGAGCCCTTCCAGATGTCGTCCTTGGGATCGAGCGTCAGCTGCGCCTGCGCGCACTCGGGCTGCCAGTCGCCGGGGCAGCCCATCTCGGAGTTGTGGCTGCCGGGAACGCTGACGGCGTCGGGCTGGGTGACGGGGCCGACGCCACCGGTGTCGCCGCCGCCCGTCGACGGGGGCTCGCCCACCACGCCGTACGTGGAGGTCGCCGAGACCTTGCCGTTGAGGTCCTTGGCCACCATGCGGTACTCGACGAGCGTGCCCTTGGCCAGGCCGGAGACGTCGTGGAAAACGCGGTAGGGGGCGTTGTCGTCGGTACCGATGGGCGTCCACTGCGTGGCACCGACCGGTCGCTGGAGGAAGGTCACCTCGGCGAACGTGCTGCCATCGAGTGCCGCGCCGATCTCGGCACGGCCACCCACGACGCCGCCGGCGCCCGGCGTGGTCGGGATGATCGTCGGCGCGCTGGGCGAGGACGCCATCGTGTCGTTCGCCCGGTAGACCGCGACCGACAGCGGCGGCACCGTCACGGTCATGCGACCCGAAGCATCGGCGCGAAGGTCACCCCCGGCGCCCAGCAGCGGCACGAACTTGCTTCCCGCAGAGTAGGTCTCGAAGGTCGCCGTCTTGGACGTCGTGGCGTTGTTCGTCGCCACGACGTACTCGCGCTTGGCCGCCTTGTCGATGCGGCTGAACGCGTAGATGCCGGCGGAGTCCGAGGCGTAGCGGTGCACCTGGGCACCGTCGGCGAGCGCGGGGTGCGCCTGGCGCAGCGCCGCGAGCGTGCGGATGTGCTGGTAGAGCGGGACGTTCGTCGAGTAGTGCGCGCCCGTGCCCTGCAAGTCCGGGCTGCCGACGATGACGTCGTCCTTGTAGATGTCGGTGCCCGTGCCGAACATGTCCTGACGGGCGCGCTTGTCGTCGAAGCCGCTCGTCGGGCCGGTGAAGCCCTGCTCGTCGCCGTAGTAGACGACCGGGTTGCCCCGCGAGAGGAACATCAGCGAGTTGGCGAGCTCGGTGCGGGCCAGCAGCGCGTCACCGGTGTAGCCGGCCGAGAGCAGCATCGCGCCGGACCTGCCCATGTCGTGGTTGCCGAGGAAGGTCGGCAGCTCGTAGGCGTTGGAGTCCGTGTCGGTGTAGTAGTCGTCGCCCGCGAAGAGGTCGCGGACGCCGGTGGTCGCCTTGCCCTGCGCGAAGCCGAGGGCCGCGCCCTGGAAACCGAAGTCGAGCGTCGCCGGGAGCTTGCCCCTGGTCGTGAACTGGCTGGTGTAGGCGGGGTTGCCGTCGAAGACCTCGCCGAACATGTTGAAGTCGGGGTTGCCGATCTCCCTGGCGTGCTTGAGGATCGCCGGCGAGAAGGCCTGCCAGAACTCCATGTTCACGTGCTTGACGGTGTCGATGCGGAAGCCGTCGATGCCGAAGTCGACCCACGACTTGTAGATGTCGGCCATGCCCGAGACGACATCGGCACGCTCGGTGAAGAGGTCGTCGAGACCGACGAAGTCGCCGTAGGTCGAGGACTCTCCGGCGAACGTCGAGTCACCGCGGTTGTGGTACATCGTCGGGTCGTTGAGCCAGGCCGGCACCTTGACGGTCTTGTCGGCCTCGGTGCGGAAGACGGGCTTGTAGGGGAACGACGACGCGGCCGACACGGCCGGGAAGCAGTCGGGGTAGGACTTGGCGGTGCCCGCGCACATCGGCTTGCCCGCCACCGCCGTGTCGTCGAACGCCGCGCCACTCGCGTCCTTGTAGGAGGAGGCCTCCTTGGAGACGTAGCCGTGCTGCCCGCCGTCGTAGTCGAGGACGTCGGCGGTGTGGTTGGTGATGATGTCGAAGTAGACCTTCATCCCCTTGGCGTGGGCAGCCGCGATGAGCGCCTTCATGTCGGCGTTCGTGCCGAGGTGCGGGTCGACCTTGGTGAAGTCGGTGACCCAGTAGCCGTGGTAGCCGGCGCTCGCGTCGGAGCCCGAGCCCTGGACCGGACGGTTCTTGAACGACGGGGTCAGCCAGATCGCCGTGGTGCCGAGTCCCTTGATGTAGTCGAGCCGCTGGGAGATGCCCTTGAGGTCGCCGCCGTGGAAGAAGCCGGCGTCGCTCGGGTCGAAGCCGGTCTCGAGACGCGACCCGGTCAGGCCGCCGCGGTCGTTCGAGGAGTCGCCGTTGGCGAAGCGGTCGGCCATGACGAAGTAGAAGCGCTCTCGTGTCGCGAGCTCACGCAGGGAGGATGCGGCCAGCTTCGCGTCGGCCGAGGTCGCGCTGCCCGGCAGGTCGGTGGGGGCGATGCCCACCGCGTGCGTCGTGTCGTCGTAGGTGAAGTGCAGCTTCGCCGCGTGCTGCAGCACGAGCGGCAGGTTGGCGCTGCCCTGACCGTAGCTCTCGGCCCAGTCGTGGTTGATCGCCACCTTGAGCTCGTAGGAGCCTGCGGGGACGGTGAAGTCGGCGGCATACGTCGTGGTGCCGGGCTGCAGCACCAGGTCGGTCGCCGTGCAGTCGGCCGCCCAGTCGGCGTCGCACCCGAGCTCGCTCTGCAGCGAGCCGACGAGTGTCGCGGTGCGCGGCGTCTCGGCCCGGGCGACGGGAGCCCCCGTCAGCGGGACGGCTAGTCCGGCGACGACGAGGGCCGAGATGCTGGCGACGGACAGGGCCGGGCGACGGCGCATGCGCACTCCTTTGTGGGCGGGGTCGCGCACGCCCGCGTCTGGACGCTCGACCACCGTCGGAGAACCTAGCGCCCATTTCGGACATCACGCCAGCCCAGAACTGCAATTTTTTGCATTTGTGCTCAGGATGTTGCGCGATCTTGCTCCCACACGTCACCGGGCACTGGCCGGGGCGGCTGACCCTCAGTCCTCGCGGATGGCCAGCTCGACGACCTCGGCGGTCGGCAGGGCCGCGAGGGCCGCCCCCTCGAGGAGCAGCTTCGCACCTCGCACGCCGGCCCCGACCACCACCGGGCCCGCCTCGGCGACCGCCCGGTCCACGAGCACCGGCCAGTCGGCCGGAAGCCCGACCGGCGTGATCCCGCCCTGCTGCATGCCGGTGAGCTGCTGCGCCTTGGCCTGGTCGGCGAACGAGATCTTGCGCGCGCCCAGGTGCCGCCGCACGACCTTGTTGATGTCGGCGCGGTCGGTGGCGAGCACCATGACTGCCGCGAGGGTGGTCGACTCACCACGCCTGGCCTCGACCACGACGCAGTTGGCGGACGCCTCGGGTGCGATGTCGTAGGCCTCGCAGAACGCCGCGGTGTCGGCGAGGTTCGCGTCGATCGCAGCCACCCGCACCTCGGGCACCAGCCCGAGGGCCGCGGCCACCGGGGGCGCGAGCAGGTCGGGGCGCCCGGTCGCAGGCTCCCAGGTCAGGTTTCCCTCGGCACTCGGCATGACGTCACCGTATGCCGTCACCCGGCGTGACGGCATACGGGAGAGGTGTCAGGTACGGGCCAGCCCGGCGACGACAGTGGCCGCAGGCACCGCACGTGCCGAGCGCCATCCGGTGCCGGCCCAGAGCGCGAGCAGGTCGGGGCGCTCGGCCTTCGCCGAGGCACGCCGCAGCGGGACGGTCAGGTGGTGCACCTCGGGGTAGGCCGCCGGCGCGTCGCCGTCGTGCCTGCGCACGAAGTCGGTCTCGAGGCCGCGGGCCCAGCGTCCGGAGTAGGCGCGGGTCACCGCGGTGCCGGTGTAGGCCGCATCGCCCAGGGCGCGACGGTAGGCCAGGCCGGTGCCCGCCTCGGGAGTCAGGAGCAGGGCCGTGCCGACCTGCACCGCGTCGGCCCCGGCCTTGCGCACCCGCGCCGCCTGCTCGGGGGTGGAGATGCCCCCGGCGGCGACGAGGGGGGCGTCGGTCTCGGCGCGCACGGCGGCCACCAGCTCGACGAGGTCGAGGGCCGACGGCTGCTTGGACGGGTCGAGCGTGCCGCGGTGACCGCCACCGTCGGGACCCTGCAGGCAGAGTGCGTCGACGCCGGCCCCGAGCGCGGCCCGGGCCTCCTCGAGGTCGGTCACGGTGGCCACGGTCTCGGTGCCGGACCGGCGCAGCGCCCCGAGCACGGCCGAGTCGGGCAGCCCGAACGTGAACGAGACGACGGGCACCCGCTCGCGCACGACGAGGTCGACCTTGCGCTCCCAGTCGTCGTCGTCGCCCGGACGCGCCTCGCCCGGCTCGACACCGACCGCCTGTGCGTCGGCGACGAGTCGCTCACGGTAGGCGGCGACGGCAGCCGCGCGGTCGGCGCCGCTGAGACCTCCGGGCGCGACGGCATACGCGTTGGCCTGCTCTGGCACGAACAGGTTGACGCCGAACGGACGCGACGTCGCGTCCCAGACCTCGGCGATCGCCGCCGCGAGCGCCACCGCGGTGAGGTAGCCGCCCGCGAGGAAGCCGAGGCCACCGGCGTCTCCCACGGCGGCGACGAGCTCGGGGGTGGTCGGCCCGCCCGCCATCGGGGCGCCGACGACACCGGTGTCGAGCTCACGCAGCAGCATGGCCTCGACGCTACTCCCGTCAGCGTGGCCGGACGACCCGGCCTTCGTCCCACACCGGCTCGGTCGACTCGTAGACACGGCCGTCGGAGCCGAACACGAGGAACCGGTCGAAGCCGCGCGCGAACCACCGGTCGTGGGTCACCGCGACGACCGTCCCCTCGAACCGGTCGAGGCCCTCCTCGAGCGCCTCCGCGGACTGCAGGTCGAGGTTGTCGGTCGGCTCGTCGAGCAGCAGCATCGTCGCGCCGGACAGCTCCAGCAGCAGGATCTGGAAGCGCGCCTGCTGGCCGCCGGAGAGCGAGTCGAAGCGCTGCTCGCCCGACCGGGCGAGCTCGTAGCGGTCGAGCGCGCGCGCCGCCTCCTCGCGGGGCTTGCCCGCCCGGTGCTCGTCGCCGCGGTGCAGGATCTCGAGCAGGGTGCGACCGAGCAGCGTCGGGTGCTGGTGGGTCTGGGCGAACCACCCCGGACGCACCCGCGACCCGAGCCGCACGACGCCGGTGTGCGCGACGGGGTCGGGCTGCACGTCGCCGACCGGCTGGTGCTCTCGCTCGGGGTCGGTGCCGCCGCTGGCGAGCAGGCGCAGGAAGTGCGACTTGCCCGAGCCGTTGCTGCCGAGGATCGCGACCCGCTCGCCGTACCAGACCTCGAGGTCGAACGGCTTCATCAGGCCGGTCAGCTCGAGGTCCGTCGCGACGATGGCGCGCTTGGCCGTGCGGCCACCCGTCAGCCGCATCTTCACCGACTGCGTCATCGGCGTCTCCTCGGGCGGCCCGGCGAGCTCGAACTTCGCGAGCCTGGTCTGCGCCGCCTGGTAGCGCGAGGCCATCCCGTCGTTGTACTTCGCCTTGACCTTCAGGGTCTGCACCAGGGTCTTGAGCTTGACGTGCTCCTCGTCCCAGCGGCGGCGCAGCTCCTCGAGCCGGGCGTTGCGGTCGGCCCGCGCGGCGGCATACGTCGAGAAGCGCCCCGGGTGCACCCACAAGCTCGCGCCCGCG
Source organism: Terrabacter sp. 2RAF25 (assembly GCF_052115265.1). NCBI lineage: Bacteria > Bacillati > Actinomycetota > Actinomycetes > Micrococcales > Intrasporangiaceae > Terrabacter > Terrabacter sp. 2RAF25. Next base: position 558,875 of record NZ_JBFRGJ010000001.1, on the reverse strand, counting down.
GCGCCCGGCTCGAGGGTGGCGATGCGGGTGGCCACGCGGTCGAGCAGCTCACGGTCGTGGCTGATGAACAGGACGGTCTTGGGGCTCGCGACGAGCGCCTCCTCGAGCCACCGTTTCGTGGGCACGTCGAGGTAGTTGTCGGGCTCGTCGAGCAGGAGCACCTCCTCCGGGCCGCGGAGCAGCGCCTCGAGAACGAGCCGCTTCTGCTCACCGCCCGAGAGCGTGTTGACCTTGCGCCACTGCGCCTTCTCGTAGGGCACGCCGAGGGCGGCGACGGTGCACTGGTCCCAGAGGGTCTCCTGCTCGTAGCCGCGCGCCTCGCCCCACTCGACGAGGGCGTGGGCGTACGCCATCTGGTCGGCCTCGGAGTCGCGCTCCATCATCGCCAGCTCGGTGCGGTCGATCTCCTCGGCCGCCTCGCGGATGCGGTCCGGCGCGACCGAGACCAGCAGGTCGCGCACGGTCGTGTCGTCGCGGACCTTGCCGATGAACTGGCGCATGACGCCGAGACCGCCGGAACGCGTGACGGCCCCCTCGTGCGCGGCGAGGTCGCCGGCGACGATGCGCGTCAGCGTGGTCTTGCCCGTGCCGTTGGGGCCGATCAGGGCGATCTTGGCGCCCTCACCCACCCGCACCGAGACGTCGTTGAGCAGCGGCCTGCCGTCAGGCAGGCTGAAAGAGACGGAGTTGACGTCGACGTGGCCCACGGGGGTCAAGCCTGACGTATGCCGGCAGGTCGCGTCACGCGGATAACGCCGGGCAGGACGCGCACCCGCCCGTCCCTCACCCCCATGACCACGAGTCGAGCACGGCGCGGAAGACGTCGAGGGACTCCGGGTGGCTCGGGTCGTAGGTGAGCCGGATGGCGAAGGCCTGCTCGGCGTAGGCCGCGACGTAGTAGACGTGGCGCATCTCGTCGGACTGGTCGACGACGATGCCCATCGCGCCGTAGCCGCCGATCTGCCGCTCCGGTGCGGCCATCGGCTTGAACCCCTTGCCCTCGAACCCGCTGCGGAGCCGGTCGACGACCTCCGCGAGCGAGCTCGACCCGATGCGGATCGGTCGCTCGACGGCGATGAAGGCCGGCACGTCGGCGTCGTCGGGTCGGATGAGCGTGTCGGGCGGTGGATCGAGGGTCCGCTCACCCGCGGACCAGCCGACGGGTTGGAGGTAGCTGTAGTCGATGCCCCGCACCCGCTGCTCGGTCAGCGCCGGACGGCTCGACGGGGCCGGTATCTGCTGGATGCGGTGGCCGGCGCTGTCGGTCGTCGGCGCGACCGATGTCGGCAGGTGGACGACCCCGATGTCGGTGGGGGTGGCCGGCGCCAGGGGCGCGGCGTCGTGGGAGCAACCGGCCAGGGCCGAGGCCATGACCAGGCCGAGCGCCGGGAGCAGGGTCGCCGACGTGCTCAGTCGCGCCATCGGGCTACGTCCACGCCCAGGTCGAGAGCAGCTCGTCGAACTCGGCGAGGGCGTGATCGGCCTCTCCCTGCGACGAGCTGAGCGTGAGCAGGTAGATCTTGCCGTCGCGCTGCACGCCGTAGGACCGGGCCAGCACCTTGATGCCGTCGCGCTGGAACGTCGTCGTGAAACCGACGGCGGGGGCCCCGGCCACCGCCCTGGTGGGCGCCGTGGTGATGGTGCGACCGGCCGCGCTCATCTGCTCGCGGCCCTTGGACATCTCCTCGTCGAGCACCGACTGGTCACCCGCCGAGGACAGCACGACGAGGTTGTTGGCGAAGGAGCCGACCTTCTTCGACGACAGGAGCACGAGGTCGATGTTGGCGACCCCGCTGGCCTTCGCGGTGGCCTCGGTCCAACCCTCGGGCGGCACGACGGTGAAGGTGCGCGACTTGCCCTTGACCTCATCGCCCGTCGCCGCCGCCGTGCCCGACGCAGAGCCCGACGCAGACCCCGTCGAGCTCGTGGCAGGCGACGGTGAGGTGGAGGTGGACGTGGACGTGGACGCCTGGCCGGCACCAGAGGGGCTCGTCTGGTCGGTGCTCGAGGTGGCCGGGCCCTTCGAGCAGCCGGTGAGCACCAGCGCGCACGTCAGCAGGCCGACCGAAAGGGTGCGGGTCGGGCGGGCAGTCATGACGAGGATCCAACCACAGGGCCTGCCCGTACGCGGGATCGAGTCTCGTGACCGAGACGGCGTCAGGCCGGTCCACGCCTCGCGCGCGTCATCGAGGAGCGGGCGGCGAGTGCGTCGTCCGCGGGGTAGACGACCTCCTCGAGGCTGAGCCCGTGGGCAGGCATGACGTGGATGCCGAGGGCCCGGTCGCGCCGCTCCTGCAGGGCCTTCGGCCAGTCGCGCTCGCGACGCCCCTCCCCCACCGGCACGACCGCGCCGACGAGCGAGCGCACCATCGAGTGGCAGAACGCGTCGGCACGCACGGTGGCGGCCAGTACCCCGTCGTCGAGACGCACCCACGAGAAGTCGAGCAGGGTGCGCACGGTCGTCGCACCCTCGCGCTGCTTGCAGAACGCCGCGAAGTCGCGCAGCCCGACGAGCGACCGGGCGGCCTCGTCCATCGCGCCCACGTCGAGCGGCTTGCGCCACCAGACCGTGTCGTGCCGCCGCAGCGGGTCGCGCACGGCGTCCGGGTCGGCGATCCGGTAGACGTAGCGCCGCTCGAGAGCCGCGAAGCGCGCGTCGAAGCCCTTGGGCGCCGGCACCGCCCGTCGCACGACGATGTCGTGGGGCAGGATGCCGCCGAGACGGCTCACGAGCGACGGGCCCGGCTCCCGGTCGGACCGGCCGGGCAGCTCCGCCCAGGCACGCGGGTCGAGGTCTGCGTGGACGACCTGTCCGCGGGCGTGCACGCCGGCGTCGGTGCGGCCGGCCACGGTCACGCGTACGGGCTCGGGGCTGCGCAACACGGTGGCGAGCGCCGCCGTCAGCTCCCCCTGGACGGTGCGCAGGCCGGGCTGGGCGGCCCAGCCGGCGAAGTGCGTGCCGTCGTAGGCCAGGTCGATGCGCACCCTCAGCAGTGCACCGACCGCCTCGCCCGACGCGTTCTCCTCGCTCATCGCGACAGAGCCTAACCGGGCGGCCCTGCGGCGTACCACGAGGCGGTCAACCGCCTCTGACCTTCACACGTCTTGTGTGTGGAGCACCGGGCAGCAGGGCCCGGGCTCGCGGAAGGGGGAACCTGAAATGAACACCATCTCTCGCCGGGTCGCGGGCGCCGCTCTCGCAGCCGCCCTGGCCGTCCCGGCGGCTGTCGCCGCCACCACGTCGGCGTCCGCCGCACCGTTCTGCGGCATCACCTGGGGCTCGGGCACCAAGGCGACGAGCCCGAGCCTGCTCTGGAGGGGCCGGGTCACCTCGGCCAGGGCGGGGCAGCACGCCTGCTTCGACCGGGTCGTCTTCGACCTGAACCCGGGCGGCGGCACGCTGGGCTACCGGGTGCGCTACGTCAGCGCGGTGACCGGCCCCGGCAGCGGGCTCCCGGTGCCCGTCAGCGGTGGCGCGAAGATCCAGATCACCGTCAACGCACCCTCGACGCTCGGCACGAGCGCGACCACGTTCTCCGGCTGGCGCACCTTCCGGCAGCTGAAGAACATCGGCAGCTTCGAGGGCTACACCGACTACGGCCTCGGCGTCCGGGCCCGGCTGCCGATGCGGGCCTTCGTCATCGTCGACGCCGACGGCGGCCGCCGCCTCGTCGTCGACGTCGCCCATGCCTGGTGACCGGACCACGCACCCACACCCGATCGAGAGAACGCTCCGTCGGGCCCCAGACCCCGTGACGGAGTGTTCCCTCGATCGAAAGCGCACGGCGTGGGGGGCGCACATCCCGTGACGGAGTGTTCTCTCGATCGAAAGCTCACGCCGTCTGCCGATCGAGAGAACACTCCGGGCACCCCTACATGGAGAAAGCAGTCCGTCCGATCGGACGAACTGCTTTCTCGATGGGTGGTACGTGGCTCAGGAGCCGGCGCCGGCCTTCACGAAGCCAGCCTTCTCGGCGTCCTCGGCCGACTTGAACCAGAACTCCGCGATCGTCTGGTCGTACCACTGGCCGTCGGGCTCGTGGTACTTGCCGGAGTCGGCGTTGCCCTTGACGGTGTAGCCCTCGGGGGCCGAGCCGTCCTCGTTCGCGGCGACGGCGCCCACGGGCAGCTCGACGCCGGCCTGGGTCGACTCGGTCGACTCGGTCGCCTCGGTCGCCTCGGCCTTCTCGGCGTCCTCGGCGGCCTTGGTGTCGGCAGCAGCCTGCTTCGACTCGCTCTGCTTGGCAGCGCGCTTCGCGGCGGCCTCGGCCTCCTTGACCGTCGCCTTCTTGGCCGACAGCGGCTCGCGGACGAGCTCGATGACGACCATGGGGGCGTTGTCACCCTTGCGGGCACCGATCTTCGTGATGCGGGTGTAGCCACCGTCGCGAGCCGCCATGTCGGGGGCGATCTCGGCGAAGAGACGGTGGACGACACCCTTGTCGCGCACGACCGTGAGGACGCGGCGGCGGGCGTGCAGGTCGCCGCGCTTGGCGAACGTGATGAGACGCTCGGCGAGCGGACGCAGGCGCTTGGCCTTGGCCTCGGTCGTCGTGATCTTGTCGTGCTCGAAGAGCGACGTCGCGAGGTTGGCCAGGATCAGCCGCTCGTGGGCGGGGCCGCCACCGACGCGGGGACCCTTGGTGGGGGTGGGCATTTCGTTTCTCCTAGAAGTCCGACCAGGCCGTTCTCGAGCAGGGCGTCGAGGGCTCGGTCAAGAAGCGGTTGGTCAGAGACGCTCGTCCTCGACGAACGACTGGTCGTCGTCGTCGCTGTAGTCATCGTCGCCGTAGCCGTCGACCAGGGCCGACGGGTCGAACCCGGGCGGGCTGTCCTTGAGGGCCAGACCCATGCCGACGAGCTTGGCCTTGACCTCGTCGATCGACTTCGCACCGAAGTTGCGGATGTCGAGCAGGTCGGCCTCGCTGCGGCCCACGAGCTCACCCACGGTGTGGATGCCCTCGCGCTTGAGGCAGTTGTAGGAACGAACGGTGAGGTCCAGGTCCTCGATCGGCAGCGCGAGGTCTGCGGCGAGCGCGGCGTCGGTCGGCGACGGGCCCATGTCGATGCCCTCGGCCTCGACGTTGAGCTCACGGGCCAGGCCGAAGAGCTCGACCAGCGTCTTGCCGGCCGAGGCCATGGCATCGCGCGGGGTCATCGAGTTCTTCGTCTCGACGTCGACGATGAGCTTGTCGAAGTCGGTGCGCTGCTCGACACGGGTCGCCTCGACCTTGTAGGTCACGGTGAGCACCGGGCTGTAGATCGAGTCGACCGGGATGCGGCCGATCTCCTGGTCACCGGACTTGTTCTGCTGCGCCGAGACGTAGCCACGGCCACGCTCCACGGTCAGCTCCATCTCGAGCTTGCCCTTGTCGTTCAGCGTCGCGATGTGCAGGTCGGGGTTGTGCACCTCGACACCCGCCGGCGGCGTGATGTCGGCGGCGGTGACCGCACCCGGGCCCTGCTTGCGCAGGTACATGACGACCGGCTCGTCGTGCTCCGAGGAGACGACGAGGCCCTTGATGTTGAGGATCATCTCGGTGACGTCCTCCTTCACCCCCGGCACGGTCGTGAACTCGTGGAGCACGCCGTCGATGCGGATGGAGGTGACCGCCGCGCCCGGGATGCTCGAGAGCAGGGTGCGACGGAGGGAGTTGCCGAGCGTGTAGCCGAAGCCGGGCTCGAGCGGCTCGATGGTGAAGCGGCTGCGGTCCTCGACCACGACCTCTTCGGAGAGCACGGGACGCTGTGCGATGAGCACTGTTCATTTCCTTCCCACGGGCGACCGCCATATGACGCCTCGTGAAACTGCCCGGTCGTGATCCGGGCGGGCCGGCTCGGCTCTGTCTGCGAGTCGGCCCCAGGCACAAGGGATCCCGTATGCCGTGAAGCGGGCTTCACGGCATACGGGGGCCTTGGTCAGTTCTTCGAGTAGAGCTCGACGATCAGCTGCTCGGTGAGCTGCGAGTCGATCTGCGCACGCACCGGGAGCTGGTGGATGAGGATCTGCAGCGAGCCGTCGACGACCTGCATCCAGGCCGGGACGGGACGCTCGCCGAACGTCTGGCGAGCCAGCTCGAACGGGAAGCTCTCGACGGACTGCTTGCGGACCGTGATGATGTCGTACTGCTCGACGCGGTAGCTCGGGACGTCGACGCGCACGCCGTTGACCTCGAAGTGACCGTGCGTGACGAGCTGACGGGCGTGGCGGCGCGTGCGGGCCAGGCCCGCGCGGTAGACCACGTTGTCGAGACGCGACTCGAGGATCTGGAGGAGGTTCTCACCGGTCTTGCCGGGGCGCTTCGCCGCTTCCTTGTAGTAGCGGACGAACTGCTTCTCCATGACGCCGTACTGGAAGCGGGCGCGCTGCTTCTCCTGCAGCTGCGTCAGGTACTCCTTCTCCTGGATCCGGCGACGGCCGTGCTGGCCGGGCGGGAACGGGCGGAGCTCGAAGTTCTTGTCGCCGCCGACAAGGTCCATCTTCAGGCGGCGGGACTTCTTGGTGATCGGGCCGGTGTAACGAGCCATGACTTATCTACTCTTCCTGGTCTCTGGCCGGATCAGACGCGACGGCGCTTGGGCGGGCGGACACCGTTGTGCGGCGTGGGCGTGACGTCGCTGATCGCGCCGACCTCGAGGCCGGTGGCGGTGAGCGAACGGATCGCCGTCTCGCGGCCCGAGCCCGGGCCCTTCACGAAGACGTCGACCTTGCGCATGCCGTGCTCCATGGCGCGGCGGGCAGCAGCCTCGGCCGCCATCTGGGCAGCGAACGGGGTGGACTTGCGCGAGCCCTTGAAGCCGACCTGACCGGCAGAGGCCCAGGCGATCACGGCGCCGGTGGGGTCGGTGATCGAGATGATCGTGTTGTTGAACGTGCTCTTGATGTGAGCGTGCCCGTGGGCGACGTTCTTCTTCTCCTTGCGACGAACCTTCGTCACGCGAGCCTTGGGAGGCATGTTTCTCCTACGTCAGAACTGAATGTCGGTGAGGACCACAGATGAGGGCGCCGAAGCGATCTCGATCAGGGTCACTTGGCCTTCTTCTTGCCGGCCACGGTGCGCTTCGGGCCCTTGCGGGTGCGAGCGTTGGTCTTGGTGCGCTGACCGCGCACAGGAAGACCACGACGGTGACGGAGACCTTCGTAGGAGCCGATCTCGACCTTGCGGCGGATGTCGGCCTGCACCTCACGGCGAAGGTCACCCTCGAGGCGGTAGTTGCCCTCGAGGAAGTCACGAAGCGCAACGAGCTCGGTCTCACCGAGGTCCTTGACGCGGGTGTTGGGGTCGACGCCGGTGGCAACCAGCGCCTCCTTGGAACGGGTGCGACCGACACCGAAGATGTAGGTCAGTGCGACCTCGACGCGCTTCTCGCGCGGAAGGTCGACTCCAACAAGACGAGCCATGTTGGGTTGTCTCCTGATTTCTGTTACGCGGAGGTCTGGAGCAAGGCACCGATCCGGGGTCTCGGCCCGCCACACAGAAGGACGGGCCACCGGTCCCCGGCCTCCGTGCCGGGGGTGACGTCCTGCGCCGACACGACGGTCGGTCATCAGGGGCCGGGTGCTGCTTTCATTCACTTGTCTTGCGTGCTGTCGAAGTTCTGTCGACGGCGAGGTGGTGCTTCTGCTCAGCCCTGGCGCTGCTTGTGGCGCAGGTTCTCGCAGATCACCATGACCCGACCGTTGCGGCGGATCACCTTGCACTTGTCGCAGATCTTCTTGACGCTCGGCTGAACCTTCATCTGCCTGCTGTCTTCAGATCGCGCGCCCGTCTCCGCGGGCCCCGGGGGGCTCGTGTCGGCGGGTGCTTGGTTGTGTAATCGGAGTTGGTGCCTCGCACTCGTACCGGCCCCGGCGTGCTCGCTCGCGCGCGCTGCTTGGGCCGACCCTGGTGCTCAGCGGTAGCGGAAGACGATCCGACCGCGGGTCAGGTCATAGGGCGAGAGCTCGACCACCACGCGGTCCTCCGGGAGGATCCTGATGTAGTGCTGTCGCATCTTGCCCGAGATGTGTGCGAGCACCTTGTGACCGTTGGAGAGCTCCACCCGGAACATCGCGTTCGGGAGAGCCTCGACGATCGTGCCCTCGATCTCGATGACACCGTCCTTCTTGGCCATATCCTCCGTCTATCTGTTGGTGGCCGACCCGGACTGGACCGGCCTTGAGACGTGCCTGTGTGCCGTGCTCCGCGTCCTTCATCGGGGCACAGGCGAGACTCAGGCGTCGAGGCACACGACACCCAACGCACAAGACTACGCCACGGCGGCGATTACCCGAAATCGAGCAGGGCTGGCCGGTGAGCGCGGCAACGCCCCGACAGACGTGCCGCGGAACGTCCTCCCGGGAGGTCTGCCGGGAAGGTCCTCCCACGGGAGGATCTCGTATGCCGCCCGGCTTGGGTAGCGTGCTCGCGTGACCGCCCGGCCTGACGTCCCCACCGCGGCCGGGCCCGGCGCCAGACCCTGGGGCGATCGGCCCCTCGTCGACCGGGTAGGAGCGATCATCGCGCTGGCCCACTTCGTCGCGTCGATCACCGTCGTCGCCGTCGTCGGCCGGCAGGCGTGGTGGGTCAACCTCGGGGCGGCGCCCACGGTTCTGGGCTACGTCGGGATCGGGCTGGGATCGGCCGCGCTGCTGCTCCTTCCGCGGTTCCCCCGCGCCACGTTCGTCGCCTGCGGGCTCCTCGCCTTCCTGCTCTACGCGGTCGGCGTGGTGCTGGGCCTGCCCACCGTGCTCATGGCACTCGTCGCACTCTTCGGCGTCACCCTGTGGACCGACAAGGGCAGCGGGCTCTGGGCTCTCGCCGCGGCACTCGGGTCCCTCGGCCTCGCCACCGCTCTGCTCTTCGTCCGCTACGGCTACTTCCTGCCGCCGCTCGAGACGTTCTTCGGCGACCGCGCGGCCGTCTTCCTCTTCAACAGCAGCGCCGTGGTCCTGCTGACCTGGGCCGTCGCCGACCAGGTGCGCACCGCCCGCGAGCGACGGTCCCTCCAGCACGAGGCGCAGGCCCACGCGGCCGAGTCCGCCGCGCACCAGCTCGCCGAACGCGCCGCCGTGAGCAGGGCCGACGCGCTCGCCGACCGGCAGCGGATCGCCCGAGAGATGCACGACGTCGTCGCCCACGGGCTGTCCGTGATGATCGTCCAGGCCGACGGCGCCCGGTTCGCCGCGGCGGCCGACCCGGAGGTCGCGACCAACGCCCTGGCGACGATCGCGGCCACCGGGCGCTCGTCCCTGGCTGAGATGCGCCGGCTGCTGGGCGTGCTGCGGGACGAGGAGTCAACGGCGCCGGGGGCCCCGCAGCCGGGCCTCGCGGACGTCGAGGGCCTCGTCGCACGACTCGTCGACGGCGGGCGGCGGGTCCACCTGCGCTTCGCCGGCGACCCGCCGCCCGCCCAGGAGGACGAGCCGGGCTCCGCCACCGGCCTTACGGCATACCGGATCGTGCAGGAGGCGCTGACCAACGTCATGAAGCACGCGGGAGACGATGCCACGGCGTGGGTCACGCTCACGGTCCACACGGCCGGCGTCGTCGTCGAGGTGGTCGACGACGGCTCCGGCGGCAACGGCGACTCGCCGACGACCCGGGTCGAGCCGGGGCACGGCCTGAGGGGCATGGCCGAGCGCGTCGAGATGCTCGGAGGGTCGCTCGTCACCGGGCCCGACCCACGGGGCGGGTTCCGCGTGGTCGCCACGTTGCCCCGGACCACGCCCGAGGTGACCCGACCGATCGAGGTGACCCCGTGATCCGCGTGATGATCGTCGACGACCAGGCGCTCGTGCGGGCCGGCTTCGCCATGCTTGTGCGCTCGCAGCCCGACCTCACCGTCGTGGCCGAGTGCTCCGACGGGCAGCACTGCGTCGACACCCTGGCCACGGTCCCGTCGGACGTCGTGCTCATGGACGTGCGCATGCCCCGGATGGACGGCATCGAGGCCACCAAGATCATCGCCGGACGCGACTGCGCGACAAAGGTGCTCGTCCTCACGACGTTCGACCTGGACGAGTACGCGTTCACCGCGCTCCGGGCCGGCGCGTCGGGGTTCCTGCTCAAGGACGCCCCGCCCGAGGACCTCCTCGCGGCGATCCGCACGGTCCACGCCGGCGACGCGGTCATCGCCCCGTCGACGACCCGCCGTCTCGTCGAGACCTACGTACGGGGTGCCCCGGTCGCCGGTGCCCTGCTCGACCGCACGTCCACGCTGACCGACCGGGAGCGCGAGGTCTGGGTCGCGATCGCGGGCGGACTGACCAACTCCGAGATCGCCGAAGCCCTCTTCGTCTCCGAGACGACGGTCAAGACGCACGTCGGGCACATCCTCGCCAAGACCGGGGTCCGCGACCGGGTCGCCCTCGTCGTGCTCGCCTACCAGACGGGCGCCGTCGCCCTGCCCTGACCGCGCGTCTCCACCCGGCCCGCCGTCTCCTCCTCCCACGGGACGACGCCCATCTCGGACCGTGGCTCGATGCGCCTCCAAGGGCCGCGCTCCTAGCGTCGAGGCATGTTCGAGACGCGCGAGCTCGCCACCGTCCCAAGGGACTTCGCCAGCACATCAGCAGCCCTGCCCGCCGGCAGTCCCGCCGGCAGTCCCGCCGGCGGGCCCGTCGGTGGGCCCGTCGACGTGTCGGAGGGGCTCGCCGAGGCCGTCGTCGACCACCGCGCCCTGGCCGCGAACGTGCGCACCCTGCACGCTGCTGCGGGCGCCGCCCTGATGGCCGTCGTCAAGGCGGACGCGTTCGGACACGGAGCCGTGCCGGTGGCACGCACGTGCCTGGCGGCCGGTGCCACCTGGCTCGGGGTGTCGCGGGTGTCGGAGGCCCTCGAGCTTCGGCGGGCCGGCCTCGACGCCCCGATCCTCGCGTGGCTCTTCGACCCGGCTCGTGCCGCAGCTGCGGCGGCCGCCCACGTCGACCTGTCGGTGAGCAGCCCCGGCGACCTCGCCGCCCTCGCCCGCGCCGGCCGCGCGCCCCGCATCCACCTCAAGCTCGACACGGGCCTGCATCGCAGCGGCTGCCCCGGCGAGGACTGGGCGCGCCTCGCGGCCGCAGCCGCCTCCCTCGAGTCGGCCGGCCGGCTTCGTGTCGTCGGCGTGTGGTCACACCTGTCACACGGGGGCGAGCCGGACGCCGTGGCCACCCGCCGCCAGCTGCTCATGTTCAGAGTCGGCCTCGACCTCGCGCGGGTGGCAGGCCTGCGGCCCGAGGTCGTCCATCTCGCGAACACCGCTGCAGTGCAGGCCAACCCACGACGCACGGCATACGACCTGGTCCGCGTCGGAGCCGGCCTCTACGGCATCGGCGAGGGGCTCCGACCCGCCCTCACCCTCCGCACGCGCGTGCTCCAGGTGCGACACGTAGCAGCCGACCGCGGCGTCGGCTACGACCACGTCGGCCGAACCTCGCGTGACACCCACCTCGCCCTGGTCCCCCTCGGTTATGCCGACGGGCTCCCCCGCGCCGCGACCGGGCACGCGAGCGTCTGGGTCGCCGGCCGGCGCGCGCCCCTCATCGGGCGAATCTCCATGGACCAGGTCGTCGTCGACCTCGGGCCCGAGCCGGTCGCCGTCGGCACGGAGGTCGTCGTGCTCGGGCCCGGAGACCGCGGCGAGCCCACGGCGCGCGAGTGGGCCGCCTGGTCCGGCACGAACGAGCACGAGATCTACACCGGGATCGGCGCGCGAGTGGCACGCCGGCACGTCGACGCCCCCGCGGCGAGCGACCAGCCCGGCCCACGAAGGGAGCAGGCATGAGAGTGGCCGTCATCCACGGAGGAACGAGCAGCGAGCACGACGTCTCCGTCGCCAGCGGCGAAGGAGTCATGGACGGGCTGAGCCGCGCGGGTCACGAGGTCGTCCCCGTGCTCGTCGACCGCGCCGGCGAGTGGCGCACGCCGGCAGGCGCAGGCCGGCTCGTCGCCGTCGACACGCTGCTCGGCTGCGACGTCGCGGTCCCCGCGCTGCACGGGGTGTTCGGTGAGGACGGGACGGTGCAGGGCTTCCTCGAGGTGCTCGGCGTGCCCCACGTCGGATCGCCCGTCGCGGCGAGCGCCGCGTGTCTCGACAAGCAGCTGACGAAGCTCGTGGCAGGAAGCGCCGGCATACCGGTCGCACCGGGGCAGCTCGTTGTGGCCCACCGCGCACTCGCGGCGACCCGCTCGGCGGTGGAGCTCGACCAGCTTGCCGCTGACCTCGTCGCCTCGGGCCTGGCAGGGCCCGTCTTCGTCAAACCGGTGCACGGCGGATCCAGCATCGGCGTCACCCGACTCCCTGTTCTCGCACCGAGAGAGCTCGGCGCCGCCCTGGTGACCGCACTCGCCGCCGGCGGGGACTCCGTGCTGGTGGAGGCCGAGGTCAGCGGCCCCGAGGTCGACGTGCCCGTGCTCGAGCTGCCGGACGGGGAGGTGCGCTGCGGCCCCTCGCTGCTCATCCGCAGCGACCCCGACGAGCCGTTCTTCACAGAGACCGCCAAGTACGAGAGCGCGGCGACCCGGTTCGCCGTCCCCGCCCCACTCGCTCCGGAGCTCACCGCACATCTGGAGCGGCTGGCCGTCGCGGCGTACGGCGCCCTCGGCTGTCGGGGCCTCGCCCGCGTCGACTTCCTCGTCGGCGTCGACGGACCGGTCCTCAACGAGGTCAACACCTTTCCCGGGTTCACGCCGGCGTCCCAGTTCCCACGGATGTGGGCCGCCGCCGGGGTGGCCTACCCGGATCTCGTCGACCTCCTGGTGCGGACCGCGGCCGAGTCCTCGGTGGCGACGCCGGCAGGGGTGCACCGGTGAGCGCGCCGACGACGACCGGGCCGACCCTGCTTTCCGACCCACGTGTCCGGGGCATCCCTGTGGTCGACGACGGGTCGCGGCTCGTGGACGTCGCGGACGCCGGAGTGCGCGTCGCCACGGCACCGCCGGAGCCTCCGCCGAACCTCGGCCTCGTCTGGGCCACACCGACGCCCACACCCACATCCACGCCCGCGCCAGCCCACCGGCTCGTGCGGCGCACCCTCGTCGAGCGGCTCGGCGAGGCGCAGTCGACCCTTCCCGACGGACTGCACCTGCACGTCGTGGAAGGGCTGCGACCGTTGCCCGCACAGCAGGCCATCCACACGGCATATCGCCGTCGGCTGGCGGACAGCCAGCCCTGGCTCGGCCCCGACGAGCTCGACCGCCTGACGAGCCGTTTCGTGGCGCCACCGGCGAACGCGCCCCACGTCAGCGGCGCCGCCGCCGACCTCACCCTCGTCGACGACGACGGTCGCAGCCTCGACCTCGGAACGCCCATCGACGCCACCCCCGAGGAGAGCCGCGGAGCCTGCTACTTCGACGCGCCGGACATCGGACGGCAAGCCCGGGAGCTGCGCTCGGTCCTCGCGTGGGCGCTCGGCCGCGCCGGCCTCGTCAACTACCCGACCGAGTGGTGGCACTGGTCCTTCGGTGACCGCTACCGGGCCCACCTGACCGGAGCGCCGTTCGCGATCCACGGGCCGGTGGACCCGTCGCCGGCTTTCGGCGCGTGAGGGCCTGCCTCAACGCCTGAGCTCGGCCAGGCGGAGCGCGACCATGCGCTCGAGCACCGCCTCCGGCACGGGACGATCGACCGTGAAGCGGATGGTGCCCTTGCTGAGGGAGAAGCCGTCGAGGTCGGGCGCCACCGCCTCGACGACTGCGGGGCTGAACGGGAAGACCGACAGGTGCTTCGCGGCTGCCGTGATCCCCACGAGCGGCCGCCCGTCGAGCCGCAGGGCCGGCATGCCGTAGCTCGTGCCCTCCTCCGCCTCCGGCGCGAGACGCGAGGCGACGTCGACGACGCGCTGCAGCGCTGCGCGCTGTTCGGGCTCGAGACCCGCCAGGTAGTCACCGATCGTCCCCACCCTGCCGATCGTGCCATCGGACCGGTGGTTGCGGGGGCGTATGGGTCGGGTAGGTAGGGCGAGCAGACCCGACGGGCTCGTCAGGCCCCGCTGCGTCCCTCGAACTGCGGGGCGCCCACCACCGGATGCCTCCTGTCGACGACCGCGGTCACGATCGTCGCCGGCCCGCTCAACTACGTCGGGCTCAACCCGAAGATCGGCTGCTCCACGCCCCAGCCGTCGAAGTAGTCGCCGCTCCCGGCATCGTGTGCGGTGGGCCGGGCGCAGTCTGCACCCGCGGACGCGCGACCCGGCCACCCGGCATACTGGCGGGGTGACCGAGCCCGGCGCCGACGCCGTCCACCCGCCCGCACCCGCCGACCACACCGACGCGGTCAGCGCTCCCCCGACCGAGGCGGAGTCGGTCGACGACTACTACGCCCGCATCGCCGCTGCGGCGGGCGAGGACGGGCGACTGCCGGTGGCGGTCGAGGAGATGCCGGGCTGGGACATCTACCCGTACGAGCTGGAGGGCCTGCGGCTCAAGCCGGTGCGGCCCCCGGCTGACGAGGAGCCCCCGCGCCGCGGCGAGCAGGCCGCCGACTGTCACTGCGCCCAGGGTTTCGACGACGCCGACGAGCGGGTCGTCTGGACGAACGCCCGCTGGCGGCTGACGTTGTCACGCGACACCGGCCTACCGGTGATGCTCATGCTGATGCCCGTCGAGCACCACGACCTGCCTTCGCTCCCGGGCGACCTGGCGGCGGAGATGGGCCAGCTCGTCGTCGCGATCTCCGACGCGGTCGAGCACGTGCCGTCCGTCGGCCGGGTGCAGCTCGCCAAGTACGGCGACGGCGGCGCCCACCTGCACCTCTTCTTCATGGGCCGGCCCGCGAGGATGCTGCAGTTCCGCGGATCGCCCCTCGTCGACTGGGAGGAGAACCTCCCACGGGTGCCGTTCGAAGTTCTGCAGGCCAACGCGCGAGTCGTCGCCGAGCGGATGGTCGTGCACGTCGGCGGCCGCGCGGGCGCCCTCGGACGCAACGACTGAGTGCTGACCGGACACCGGTCCTGTCGGCCCGTGCGGGATCGGCGGGTGGCGAGGCTCAGCCGTGGTGCGCGGGTCTCTCGAAGAAGAGCACCGCGACCACACCGATGAGCAGCACGGCCGCGGGCAGCAGCATCGCCTGGGACATGGCCGAGGAGAAGCCGTCGGCCACCTGCGGTGGCATCGCTCGGCCGCCGCCCTGCTGGATCGACCCTGCCGACAGCTCGAGCCCTGGCAGGTTGGCGGCCATCCGCGCCTCGATGACCGCGGCGATGGCGGCACTGCCGAGAACGGCACCGACCTGTCGCGTCGTGTTGTAGACCCCCGCCCCCGCGCCGGCCGACGACAGCGGCAGGTTGCGGGTGGCGGTTGCCGCGAGCGGGCCCCACATGAAGGCGCTGCCGACGCCCATCAGCGCCATCGGCAGGAGCAGCTGCCAGATCGGCGTGGCGGGTCGCATGACCGCGGCCACCCAGAAGAGCGAGGCCGAGGTGAGCCCGAGGCCGACGGGGGCCAGCATCTTCGGGTGCACCTTGTCGGTGAGGCGACCGCCGACCGGGGCGAGCGCCCCCGAGATGACCGCCATCGGTGCGAGCAGCAGCGCCGACGACGTCGGGCTGAGGCCTCGAACCGCCTGCGCGTAGAGCATGAACGGGAAGGCCATCGCGGTGATCGCGAAGCCGACCGTCGTGATGCCGATGTTGGACACGGAGAAGTTGCGGTCGCGGAAGAGCCCGAGCGGCACGAGAGGCTCGTTCGTGTTGCGGGACTGCCACACGAGGAACAGGGCGAAGACGACGAGTCCGACCCCGATCAGGAGCGGCACCGACACGAGTCCCGTGATCGTGCCCCAGTCGTAGGTCTCACCCTCCTGGACCCCGAAGACGATGAGGAACATGCCGACGGCCGACAGGGCGACGCCGAGCCAGTCGAAGGCGTGGCTGCGGGTGCCGAGACGCGGCACGAGACGGGCCGCGAGGACGAAGGCGATGATGCCGACCGGCACGTTGATGAAGAAGATCCACTCCCAGCCGGGGCCGTCGACGAGCAGGCCGCCGACGACGGGTCCGACGAGGATCGCGACACCGGCCGTCGCGCCCCACAGGGCCATGGCCTGCCCGCGTGAGGCGGCCGGGAAGGTGCGCGTGATCACGGCCATGGTCTGCGGCGTGAGCATGGAGGCACCGATGCCCTGCACGACCCGGGCGACGATGAGGCCGGCGATGGTGCCGGTGAGGCCGCACCAGAGCGAGGCCAGGGTGAAGATGGCGAGTCCGGCCAGGTAGATGTTCTTCGGGCCGTAGCGGTCGCCGAGCCGCCCGGTGATGAGCAGCGGCGTCGCGTAGGCGAGCAGGTAGGCGCTCGTGACCCAGATGACGCTGTTGACGTCGGTGTCGAGGCCTCGCAGGATCGCGGGGGTCGCCACCGACACGATCGTCGAGTCGACGAGGATCATGAAGAAGCCGATGACCATGGCCCACAGGGCCGGCCACGGGTTGTGGTCGGCCGGAACGCCGCCCGGCGGCGCCTGCGCCGGCGCGCCCGGCCTGCTCGTCGTCGTGTCTGTCCTGCTCTCGTCACCGGCCACGGTGACCCCCTTCCGCTGCCTCGCGCAGCACTCCCCGATTCTGCACCCGGACACCGACAGGCGTCATCGGCTCAGGTATCGGCCCAGCGGGTCGAGAGCCACATCGGGTCGTAGCCGGTCAGCGGGACCATGCGCCACGTCAGGTCGGCGTCGGCGCTGCGCAGCCGGGCCTCGACACGGAAGCGGTGGGGTGTCTCGATCGCGATGACCTCGGCACGGAAGGTGTCCTCGTCGACCCAGCCACCGCTCGCGACCACGGGCAGCGTGCCTCCCGCCGCGACCAGGTCGCTCTCGCGCCAGGCCCCGACGCCCACCGGCACCCGCAGCCACTGCCCGCGTCGTGCCAGGCCCAGCACCAGGTCGGCGCCCTCGCGGGTGACCGAGACCGCCGTGTAGTCCGCCGCCAGGTCGGAGGAGCTCGATCGGTTGAACTCGGCGTACTCCGGGCCCAGGGCCCCCCCCGACATGGCGGGGATCTCGAGGCCCGCCAGACGCCCGGCCAGGGCGGCGTCGGCGGCATCGGAGCCTGCCCCACCGAGGGCGGGCACGAGGTGGCGCCACAGGGCGTCGAGGGTCGACTGCATGCGCTGCTGCTCAGCCGTGACGGCCACGACCGTGTCGTGCTCGGGCAGCACGATCAGGAACTGCCCGTAGGCGCCGTCTCCGCGGAAGCCGAAGCGCTGCATCCAGAAGGAGTAGCCGTAGCCGCGGCGCCAGTCCTCGTCGGCGCCGGGGTCCTCGTTGAGGGGACCGAAGGCACGCGTGGCCTCGTCGACCCAGGCCTCGGACAGCAGCTGCCGGCCCTGCCAGCGTCCCCGGTCGAGGTAGAGCTGGGCGACCGACGCGATCGTCTCGGTCGTCAGGTGTGACCCCGTGAAGCCGAGCTCGCGACCGACCGGGTCTCGGTGCCACGGGATGGCCTGCTGCACGCCGAGCGGCACGAGCAGCCGCGGATGCAGCACGTCGGCGACGCCGCCCCCCGTGAGCTGCCGCACGATCACGGCGAGAAGGTAGGTCGCGACCTGGTTGTAGGCGAAGACCGTGCCGGGCTCTCGGGTCGGCATCGTCGCGAAGACGCGTGGCACCCAGTCCCCGGTGTCGGCGACGTCGCTGCCGCCCATCCGGTCGAAGACGTGCGCCCACGCGTCCTCCTCGTGCCCGACGGTCATCGACAGGCAGTGCCGCACGCGCACGTCCTGCCAGCCGGGTGCGACGTGGTCGCGGTCGACGTCGGGAAAGTGGTCGAGCACCCGGTCGTCGAGCGACAGGCGGCCCTCCTGCGCGAGGAACCCGACGGCCGTGGCCGTCAGCGTCTTCGAGAGGGAGTACGCGAGGTGGACGCGGTCGGCGGCATACGGCCTCCACCAGCCCTCGGCGACGACGTGGCCGTGGCGCACGACCATGATGCTGTGGAGGCCGAGGTGCTCACGCTCGACGGCGTCGACCAGGTCGAGGACGCCTGCGGCGTCGACACCCTGGGCCGACGGGCTGCTGCGGGGAAGGGTCACAGCGTGAGGCTACGCGTCGGTGTCGCCGCACGGGGGCAGCAGCGGGCGCGCCTGTGCGGCGCGTCTGCAGACCGTCTCAGACCGAGACGTCGAGGGGGGCGTATGCCGCCCCGACCGCCTCGAGGGCAGCCTTGCCTCCGTCGATGGCGGTGAGGATCCACAGGCCGTCCTCGCGGACGGCGACGGAGTGCTCGGCGTGCGCGGCCCGCGACCCGTCGGCCGTCACGACGGTCCAGTCGTCGGCCAGCACCCTGGTGTCGGTCGACCCCAGCGTGATCATCGGCTCGATGGCCCCGGTGAACCCGTCGACGAGCTTCGGGCCGGTCTCGCGAACGGCGTAGTTCGGGATCTGAGGGTCCATGTGCATCTCGGTGCCGATGCCGTGGCCGACGTACTCGTCGATGACGCCGTACGCGTGTCCGTCACGGTCGGCGGCGCGCTCGATGCTCGACTCGACGGCGTCACCGACGGCGTACAGCCTGCCACCGACCTGCATCGCGGCGATGCCGGCATACAGGCTGGCCTCGGTGGCGGAGATGAGCGCGAGGTCCTCGGGCCGACCGGCCTCGGGACCGCCGACGACCGCGGTGAAGGCCGCGTCGCCGTTCCAGCCCTTGACCTCGGCGCCGCAGTCGATGGAGACGATGTCGCCCGCCGCGAGCACACGAGGGCCGGGGATTCCGTGGACGACCTCGTCGTTAACGCTCGTGCAGAGCGTGTGGCTGTAGCCCGGCACGAGCTGGAAGTTCGGGATGCCGCCGTGGCTGCGGATGAAGTCCTCGGCGAGGCGGTCGAGCTCGAGCGTGGTGACGCCGGGCCGCACCTCGCCGGCGAGCATCTCGAGGGTGCGCCCGACGAGCAGCCCGGCCTCACGCATGAGGAGGAGCTGCTCGTCGGTGCGGCCCTGGAGCCGACCTCGGCGTCCGAACATCAGGCGTGCTGGGGCAGAGCGGCGATGACGCGGTCGGTGACCTCGTCGACCTCGCCCATGCCGTCGACCTTCACGAGGAGGCCGACCTGCTCGTAGTGGTGCGACAGCGGCGCGGTCTCCTTGCGGTAGATCGCCTGACGCTCGCGGATGACGTGCTCGGTGTCGTCGGCGCGCCCCTCCGTCTCGGCCCGCTTGAGCAGGCGCTCGACGATGGCGTCCTCGTCGACCTCGAGCTCGAGGACGGCGTCGAGGGCGTGGCCGTGGCGCGCGAGCATCGCATCGAGTGCGTCGACCTGGCCCGAGGTGCGCGGGTAGCCGTCGAGGAGGAAGCCGTGGGTGGCGTCGTCCCAGGAGAGGCGGTCCTCGACGATCTCGTTGGTGATGTCGTCGGAGACGTAGCCACCCGACTTGATGATCTCGTCGACCTTGACCCCGAGGGGGGTCTGGTCCTTGATGTTGGCGCGGAAGATGTCGCCGGTCGAGATGGCCGGGATGCCGAGGCGTTCGGCGATCCGCGCCGCCTGGGTGCCCTTACCGGCACCGGGCGGGCCGAGGATGATCAGTCGCATTTAACGCAGGAACCCTTCGTAGTGACGCTGCTGCAGCTGCGCCTCGATCTGCTTGACCGTCTCGAGGCCCACACCGACGACGATGAGGATCGAGGTGCCACCGAACGGGAAGTTCTGGTTGGCGCCGACGAGCACGAGGGCGACGAGCGGGATCAGCGAGACGATGGCGAGGTAGATGGCACCCGGCACGGTGATTCGGGTCAGGACGTAGTTGAGGTACTCGGCCGTGGGTCGCCCGGCCCGGATACCCGGGATGAAGCCGCCGTACTTCTTCATGTTCTCGGCGACCTCGGTCGGGTTGAACGTGATCGAGACGTAGAAGAACGTGAAGAAGAGGATGAGGGCGACGTAGATCGCCATGTAGATGGGGTGGTCACCGCGGACCAGGTTCGACTGCACCCACGTCACCCAGTCGGGGTTGGTGCCGTCGGCGCGCGTGTTGAACTGCGCGATGAGACCCGGCAGCGCCAGCAGCGAGCTGGCGAAGATGACGGGGATGACGCCCGCCATGTTGACCTTGAGCGGGATGTACGTGGACGTGCCGCCGTACATGCGCCGCCCGACCATGCGCTTGGCGTACTGGACCGGGATGCGGCGCTGCGACTGCTCGACGAAGACGACTGCGGCGATGACGAAGATGCCGAGCGTGACGATGCCGAGGAAGGTGCCCCACCCCTTGTTCTCGCGGATGCCCCACAGGGAGGCCGGGAAGCCCGCGGCGATCGAGGTGAAGATCATCAGGGACATGCCGTTGCCGACGCCCTTGTCGGTGATGAGCTCGCCGAACCACATGATCAGGCCGGTGCCGGCCGTCATGGTGAGGACCATGATCAGGATGGTGACCATCGACTGGTCGTTCATGATCGAGGTGCACGAGCCGCCGAACAGGCTGGACGGGTTGCGCGCGAAGGTGACGAGCGTCGCCGACTGGAGGATCGCGAGGCCGATCGTCAGGTAGCGGGTGTACTGGGTCAGCTTGCTCTGACCCGACTGGCCCTCCTCCTTGAGCGCCTCGAAGCGCGGGATGACCACGGTGAGCAGCTGGATGATGATGCTCGCGGTGATGTAGGGCATGATCCCGAGCGCGAACACCGACAGCTGCAGCAGCGCACCGCCGCTGAAGAGGTTGGCCAGGTTGAGGAACCCGCTCTGGTCGCCCGACTGGCCCTTGTTGGCCTGCAGACAGTTCTGCACGAGGCTGTAGCTGATACCGGGCGTGGGCACGTGTGATCCGAGGCGGAACAGCACGATGATGCCGAGCGTGAAAAGCAGCTTCTTGCGCAGGTCCGGGGTACGGAACGCGCGTACGAAGGCGGCGAGCACTGGGTCCTCCTGGGGGCCGCGGGGTGGCGCGGCGTCATTCATGCAATCCGTGGAAGGTTAACGCAAAGGCGCAGCGCCCCGAGCCTCCCTCCGCGGTAACCGACGTCACGTCGGCCCGCGGCTGGCGCTCGGGGCGCTGCTCACACGAGGTGTGTGGGGGTCACGCTGGACCGGTCACTCAGCCTGCGAGGGCCGTGACCGTGCCGCCGGCGGCCTCGATCTTCTCCTTGGCGGACGTCGAGAACTTGTGCGCCTCGACCTCGACCTTGACGGAGATCTCGCCGGTCCCGAGCACCTTCACCGGGAAGCCGTCGCGGACGGCACCCTTGGCGACGAGGTCCTCGACCGAGACCTGCCCGCCCTCGGGGAAGAGGACCTGCAGGCGGTCCAGGTTCACGACCTGGTACTCGGTGCGGAACGGGTTCTTGAAGCCACGGAGCTTCGGAAGGCGCATGTGCATCGGCATCGAGCCGCCCTCGAAACGCTCCGGGACCTGGTAGCGGGCCTTGGTGCCCTTGGTGCCACGACCAGCGGTCTTGCCCTTGGAGCCCTCACCACGACCGACGCGGGTCTTGGCGGTCTTGGCTCCGGGGGCCGGACGCAGGTGGTGGACCTTGAGGGCGGACTCGCCCGACTTCTTGGCGTTGTCGGCCATGGTCAGTCAACCTCCTCGACGGACACGAGGTGCGTGACCGTCTTGACCATCCCGCGGATCTCGGGACGGTCCTCCTTGACGACGACGTCGCCAATGCGCTTCAGACCGAGGCTGCGCAGCGTGTCACGCTGGTTCTGCTTGCCGCCGATCTCGGAACGGGTCTGGGTCACCTTGAGACGAGCCATCACGCACCAGCCTTCGCGGCCTGGGCCTCGGCGATGCCGGCGGCACGGGCCTTGAGCATGGCCGCCGGAGCGACCTCCTCGAGGGTCTTGCCACGACGGGCAGCGACCGACTCGGGGCGCTCGAGGTCACGCAGGGCCTGGGCCGTGGCGTGCACGATGTTGATGGCGTTGTCGGAGCCCAGCGACTTGCTGAGGACGTCGTGGATGCCGGCGCACTCGAGCACCGCACGCACCGGGCCACCGGCGATGACACCGGTACCGGGGGCGGCGGGGCGGAGCATGACGACACCAGCGGCCGCCTCACCCTGGACGGGGTGCGGGATGGTGCCCTGGATGCGCGGGACCTTGAAGAAGTTCTTCTTGGCCTCCTCGACACCCTTGGCGATGGCCGCGGGAACTTCCTTGGCCTTGCCGTAGCCGACACCCACGGTGCCGTCACCGTCACCGACGACGACGAGGGCGGTGAAGCTGAAGCGACGACCACCCTTGACGACCTTGGCGACACGGTTGATGGTCACGACGCGCTCGACGTACTGGTTCTTGTCGTCACGGCTGTCGCGGTTGTCGCGGCCACCGCGGTTGTCGCGGCGGTCTCCGCGCTCGGTGCGCTCGCCGCCACCGGCGGGGCCGGTGCCTCGACGCTGCTGTCCGGGCATCAGATGTTCCTCATCTCAACAATTGCGGTCACGAAGTGGTTGGTCACAGGGACAGCCCACCTTCACGGGCGCCCTCGGCGATCGCCGCGACCCGACCGTGGTACTTGTTGCCACCACGGTCGAACACGACGGACTCGATGCCGGCGTCCTTGGCGCGCGAGGCGACGAGCTCGCCGACCTTCTTGGCCTTGGCGGTCTTGTCACCCTCGAACGCACGCAGGTCGGCCTCCATCGTCGAGGCCGAGGCCACGGTCTTGCCGACCGTGTCGTCGACGACCTGGACGAAGAGGTGACGGCTCGAGCGCGACACCACGAGGCGGGGACGGGCGGTGGTGCCGCTGATCTTCTTGCGACCGCGGACCTGGCGACGGATGCGGGCGGCAGCCTTGGACTTGCCGCGCTTGATGATCATTGCCATGGCTTACTTACCGGCCTTTCCGACCTTGCGACGGATCTGCTCGCCCGCGTAGCGAACGCCCTTGCCCTTGTACGGGTCGGGCTTGCGCAGCTTGCGGATGTTGGCCGCGACCTCACCGACGAGCTGCTTGTCGATGCCCTGCACCGAGAAGCGGGTCGGGTTCTCGACGGCGAAGCTGATGCCGGCGGGAGCCTGGATGAGGATCGGGTGCGAGTATCCGAGCGAGAACTCGAGGTCCGAGCCCTTCGCCGCGACACGGTAACCCGTGCCGTGGATCTCCATCTTCTTCTCGTAGCCCTCGGTGACGCCGAGGACCATGTTGTTGATGAGCGAGCGGGTCAGGCCGTGGCGCGAGCGCGAGTCACGCTCGTCGTCGGGGCGCTTGACCTCGAGGTTGCCCTCGGCCAGCTCGACCGTGATCGGCTGGACGACGGTCAGGGAGAGCTCACCCTTGGGGCCCTTGACCGTGACGTCCTGGCCGGCGACGTTGATGTCCACACCCGAGGGGATGGAGACGGGGAGGCGTCCGATACGCGACATGTCTGCGTCTCCTTACCAGACGTAGGCGAGGACTTCCCCACCCACGCCCTTCTCGTGTGCCTGCTTGTCGGTCAGGAGACCTGTCGAGGTCGACAGGATCGCGACACCGAGCCCGCCGAGAACCTTGGGCAGGTTCGTCGACTTGGCGTAGACGCGCAGACCGGGCTTGCTCACGCGACGCACGCCGGCGATGGAGCGCTCGCGGTTGGGGCCGTACTTGAGGTCGATGGTCAGCGTCTGGCCGACCTCCGCCTCCTCGATCTTCCAGGACGCGATGTAGCCCTCGGCCTGGAGGATCTCGGCGATGTTCTTCTTCAGCTTCGAGTACGGCATGGAGACGACGTCGTGGTGCGCCGAGTTGGCGTTCCGGACGCGGGTCAGCATGTCCGCAATCGGGTCAGTCATGGTCATGTGGGCTCTCCGCCCTTCCTCACCGGGGTTTCGACCGCGGCATCTGCCGCCGGCTTGCGCCGTGTGGTCGACCTACGGTGTCAGAGGTGTGTTGGTCTGGGTTGTGCTCTGGGCTCGGGAAGCCGATTACCAGGAGCTCTTGGTCACGCCCGGCAGCTCGCCCGCGTGCGCCATCTCGCGAAGGCAGATGCGGCAGAGGCCGAACTTGCGGTACACCGAGTGCGGACGACCGCACTTCTGGCAGCGGGTGTACGCGCGGACCTTGAACTTCGGCTTCCGGTTCGCCTTGTTAACGAGCGCGGTCTTGGCCATGTCAGTTCTCCTTGAAGGGGAAGCCGAGCTGCTTGAGCAGCGCGCGACCCTCGTCATCGTTGGTCGCCGTGGTGACCACGGTGATGTCCATGCCCCGCACGCGGTCGATCCGGTCCTGGTCGATCTCGTGGAACATCGACTGCTCGGTCAGACCGAACGTGTAGTTGCCGTTGCCGTCGAACTGCTTCGGCGAGAGGCCACGGAAGTCACGGATGCGCGGGAGGGCGATCGTGACGAGACGGTCGAGGAACTCCCACATGCGGTCGCCGCGCAGCGTCGTGTGGGCGCCGATCGGCATGCCCTCACGCAGCTTGAACTGGGCGATGGACTTGCGAGCCTTGGTCACGACCGGCTTCTGGCCGGTGATGGCCGTGAGGTCGCGGACGGCGCCCTCGATCAGCTTGCTGTCCTTGGCCGCGTCGCCGACACCCATGTTGACGACGACCTTGACGACGCCGGGGACCTGCATGACGTTGGCGTGGCCGAACTGCTCCTGCAGGGAGCCCTTGATCTCGTCCTGGTAGCGCTGCTTGAGGCGGGGCTTGACCGACGCCGACGGAGCGGTGGTCTCGATGGTGGTTTCGGTCATTCTCAGAGGTCCTTGTCCGACTTGACCGCGACACGGACGCGGGCCGCCTTCTGGCGACCGTTGCGCTCGACGGTCTCGACACGCGTCTTGACGCGGGTCGGCTTCTTCGACTCGGGGTCGACGATCGCGACGTTGCTCACGTGGATCGCGGCCTCGGTGTGCGTCAGGCCACCGGTGCGCGTGCCACGGGCGGTCGCGCCGGCCTTGACGTGCTTGGTGACGCGGTTGATGCCCTCGACCAGCACGCGCCGGTTCTCCGGGTAGACCGCGATGACCTTGCCCTGCTTGCCCCGGTCGCCGCCGTTCTTCTGGCTGCGGCCGGAGATGACCTGGACGAGGTCACCCTTCTTGATCTTCATCTTGGTCGGCTTGTTCGCCATGTTCACAGCACCTCCGGCGCGAGCGAGATGATCTTCATGAACTTCTTCTCGCGAAGCTCGCGGCCCACCGGGCCGAAGATGCGGGTACCACGGGGGTCACCGTCGGTCTTGAGGATCACCGCAGCGTTCTCGTCGAACTTGATGTAGGAACCGTCGGCACGGCGACGCTCCTTGACGGTGCGGACGATGACGGCCTTGACGACGTCACCCTTCTTCACGTTGCCGCCAGGGATCGCGTCCTTGACGGTGGCGACGATCGTGTCGCCGATGCCGGCGTACCGACGGCCCGAGCCACCGAGAACACGGATGCAAAGGAGCTCCTTGGCACCGGTGTTGTCGGCGACGCGCAGCCGCGACTCCTGCTGAATCACTTCTAACTCCTGTCGTCGTGCTGGTTCTCACCGGTTGCCCGGATGAGCCTTGCCGAACGGAATGGGGGGCACACAGGGGGCGGAGCCCCCGGTGGGTTGGCTTACTTGGCCTTCTCGAGGATCTCGACGATGCGCCAGCGCTTCGTCGCGGAGAGCGGACGCGTCTCCATGATCAGCACGCGGTCGCCGATGCCGGCCTCGTTCTGCTCGTCGTGCACCTTGACCTTGCTGGTGCGACGGATGACCTTGCTGTAGAGCGCGTGCTTGACGCGGTCCTCGACCTCGACGACGACGGTCTTGTCCATCTTGTCGCTCACCACGTAGCCCTGACGGGTCTTGCGGTGGTTGCGCTCACTCGTCTGGTCGCTCACGACCTTCTCCTGCTCGCTCATGCGTCAGCCTCCTGCGCCTTGTCAGCCTTCTTGGCCTTCTTCTCGGCCTTGTCAGCCTTCTCGGTCTTGTCGGCCTTGGCGGACTTCTTGTCCGCCTTCTCGGCCTTCTCCTCCGCCTTGGGGGCGGCGGGGGCCGAGCCGATGCCGAGCTCGCGCTCACGCATCTCGGTGTAGATCCGTGCGATGTCCTTCTTGACCGCGCGCAGACGACCGTGGTTGTCCAGCTGGCCGGTGGCCGACTGGAAACGCAGGTTGAACAGCTCTTCCTTGGCCTTCTTCAGCTCGTCCGCCAGCTTGGTGTCGTCGAGACCACGCAGCTGCTCGGGAGCCAGGTCCTTGGTTCCGACTGCCATCAGATGTCACCACCCTCACGCTGAACGAAGCGGCACTTCATGGGGAGCTTGTGCATCGCGAGACGCATGGCCTCGCGCGCCACCGGCTCGGTCACGCCCGAGATCTCGAACATGACGCGGCCCGGCTTGACGTTGGCGATCCACCACTCCGGCGAACCCTTACCGGAACCCATGCGGGTCTCGGCGGGCTTCTTGGTGAGCGGACGGTCGGGGTAGATGTTGATCCACACCTTTCCGCCACGCTTCATGTAACGGGTCATCGCGATACGAGCGGACTCGATCTGCCGGTTGGTGACGTAGGCGGGCTCGAGGGCCTGGATGCCGTAGTCGCCGAAGGCGATCGTCGTGCCACCCTTGGCCGCACCGTGGCGGTTCGGGTGGTGCTGCTTGCGGTGCTTGACTCGACGGGGAATCAACATGGTCAGGCCTGCTCATTCTCGGTGCTCGCCGCGGCGGGGGCCTCGGCAGCAGCGGTCTCGTTCACTGCCGGAGCAGCGGCGGTCTCGTTGCGGTCACCACGACGGGCGCGGTTCGGGCGGTCGCCGCCGTCACGACGCGGGCCACGCGACGGGCGCGGGGCGGCGGCCTGCTGGGCCGCGAGCTCCTTCGCCGTCATGTCGCCCTTGTAGATCCAGACCTTGACGCCGATGCGGCCGAAGGTCGTGCGGGCCTCGTAGAAGCCGTAGTCGATCTGCGCACGCAGCGTGTGCAGCGGCACGCGACCTTCGCGGTAGAACTCGGTGCGGCTCATCTCGGCGCCGTTGAGGCGGCCCGAGACCTGCACGCGGATGCCCTTGGCGCCGGCGCGCTGGGCGGACTGCATGCCCTTGCGCATGGCGCGGCGGAACGCCACGCGGGCCGAGAGCTGCTCGGCGATGCCCTGGGCGACCAGCTGGGACACGATCTCGGGGTTCTTGACCTCGAGGATGTTCAGCTGGACCTGCTTGCCGGTGAGCTTCTCGAGCTCGCCGCGGATGCGGTCGGCCTCGGCGCCGCGGCGGCCGATGACGATGCCCGGGCGGGCGGTGTGGATGTCGACGCGGACGCGGTCACGGGTGCGCTCGATCTCGACCGAGGCGATACCGGCGCGCTCCATGCCCTTCTCCATCAGGCGACGGATGGCGACATCTTCCTTGACGTAGTCGCGGTAGCGCTGACCCGACTTCGTCGAGTCGGCGAACCAGCGGCTCTTGTGGTCCGTCGTGATGCCGAGACGGAAGCCGTGGGGGTTGACCTTCTGACCCATCAGCGGGCTCCCTTCTTGTTCTCCGGCTGCGTGACGACCACGGTGATGTGGCTCGTGCGCTTGTTGATGCGACCGGCGCGGCCCTGGGCACGCGGACGGAATCGCTTCATGGTCGGGCCCTCGTCGACGAACGCGGCCGTGATGACGAGGTTGCGCTCGTCGAAGGCGACCGACTCGCGGTCAGCCTTGACACGGGCGTTGGCGATGGCGCTCTCGAGCACCTTCTTCACCGGGTCGGAGGCCGACTGCGGAGCGAACGTCAGCGTCGTGACGGCGTCGGTGGCCGCCTTGCCGCGGATCAGGTCCACGACACGGCGAGCCTTCTGCGGGCTGACACGGACGTGCCGCGCCGAAGCCTTGGCTTCCATGACTTCTTCCTTGGATTCGGTGGCCATCAGCGACGACGACCCTTCTTGTCGTCCTTCACGTGACCCTTGAACGTGCGGGTCGGCGCGAACTCGCCGAGCTTGTGGCCGACCATCGACTCGGTGACGA
Organism: Terrabacter sp. 2RAF25; assembly: GCF_052115265.1. Taxonomy (NCBI): domain Bacteria; kingdom Bacillati; phylum Actinomycetota; class Actinomycetes; order Micrococcales; family Intrasporangiaceae; genus Terrabacter; species Terrabacter sp. 2RAF25. The sequence goes on along the minus strand of NZ_JBFRGJ010000001.1, from coordinate 531,062 downwards.
ACACCGGGACGTGCTTGCGGCCGTCGTGGACGGCGAAGGTGTGGCCGAGCATGTCCGGGCTGATGACCGAACGGCGCGACCAGGTCTTGATGACGTTCTTGGTGCCCGCTTCGTTCTGGGCGTCCACCTTCTTCTGAAGGTGGTCGTCGATGAAGGGGCCCTTCTTCAGGCTACGAGGCATTCCAAAGGCTCCTTATCAGCGCTTCTTGCCAGTACGGCGGCGACGCACGATGAGCTTGTCGCTTTCCTTGTGTCCCTTGCGGGTGCGGCCCTCGGCCTGGCCCCAGGGGGAGACGGGGTGACGTCCACCGGACGTCTTGCCCTCACCACCACCGTGCGGGTGGTCGACCGGGTTCATGGCGACACCACGGACGGTCGGGCGCTTGCCCTTCCAGCGCATGCGGCCTGCCTTGCCCCAGTTGATGTTGCTCTGCTCGGCGTTGCCGACCTCGCCGACCGTCGCGCGGCAGCGCGCGTCGACGTTGCGGATCTCGCCGGACGGCATACGCAGCTGGGCGTAGGGACCGTCCTTGGCGACGAGCTGCACGCGAGCACCCGCTGAGCGGGCGATCTTGGCGCCACCACCGGGCTTGAGCTCGATCGCGTGGACGACCGTGCCGACGGGGATGTTGCGCAGCGGAAGCGAGTTGCCCGGCTTGATGTCGGCCGCGGGGCCGTTCTCGATCGGGTCGCCCTGCTTCAGCTTGTTCGGGGCCAGGATGTAGCGCTTCTCGCCGTCGACGTACTGGACGAGCGCGATGCGCGCGGTGCGGTTGGGGTCGTACTCGATGTGAGCGACCTTGGCCGGCACGCCGTCCTTGTCGTGGCGACGGAAGTCGATGACGCGGTAGGCGCGCTTGTGACCGCCACCGATGTGACGCGTCGTGATGCGGCCGGCGTTGTTACGGCCACCCGTCTTCGACAGGGGGCGGACCAGCGACTTCTCCGGCGTGGTGCGCGTGATCTCGACGAAGTCGGCGACCGACGAGCCACGACGGCCCGGCGTGGTCGGCTTGTACTTGCGGATACCCATGTTCGTTAAGTCTCTCTTCGTCTATCTCAGGCGCCCGCACCGAAGATGTCGATCGAGCCCTCGCGGAGGGAGACGATCGCACGCTTGGTGTCCTTGCGCTTGCCGAGGCCGAATCGGGTGCGACGGGTCTTGCCCTGGCGGTTCAGGGTGTGGACCTTGTCGACCTTGACGTTGAAGATCGCCTCGATGGCGATCTTGATCTCCGTCTTGTTCGCACGCGGGTCGACGATGAAGGTGTACTTGCCCTCGTCGAGCAACCCGTATGACTTCTCGGAGACGACCGGCGCGATCAGGATGTCGCGGGGGTCCTTGGCGTGGATGCTCACTTGGAGGCCTCCTTGTCGGCCTTGTCAGCCTTCACGGGACCGGCGACGAACGCGTCGAGGGCGGCCTGGGTGAAGACGATGTCGTCGGCGCACAGGACGTCGTACGTGTTGAGCTGGTCGGCGACCAGCACGTGGACGTTCTGCAGGTTGCGGACCGACTTGAACGCCACCTCGTCACCGCGCTCGAGCACGACGAGCAGGTTGGGACGCGCGGTCAGGCCGGCGAGCAGCACGGCAGCGTCCTTCGCCGAGGGCAGCTCGCCCGAGACGATGGAGTCGACGACGTGGATGCGGTCGAAGCGGGCCCGGTCGGAGAGGGCGCCACGCAGGGCGGCGGCCTTCATCTTCTTGGGCGTGCGCTGCGAGTAGTCACGCGGCTGCGGGCCGTGGACGACGCCACCGCCGGCGAACTGAGGCGCGCGGGTCGAGCCCTGACGCGCACGGCCGGTGCCCTTCTGGCGGTACGGCTTGCGCCCACCGCCGCGGACCTCGCCGCGGGTCTTGGTCGAGTGCGTGCCCTGACGAGCCGCCGCGAGCTGGGCCACCACGACCTGGTGAATCAGCGGGACGTTCGTCTGCACGTCGAAGATCTCGGCGGGCAGGTTCGGGGTCTTGGTTGCCATGTCGATCATGCACCCTTCGCAGCCGTGCGGATCAGGACGATGCCACCGCGGGGGCCGGGAACGGCACCCTTGATGAGCAGCAGGCCCTTCTCGGCGTCAACGGCGTGGATCTGGAGGTTCTGGGTCGTCTGGCGGACGCCACCCATGCGACCGGCCATGCGCATGCCCTTGAAGACACGGCCCGGGGTCGAGCAGCCGCCGATGGAGCCCGGCTTGCGGTGGTTGCGGTGGGCACCGTGGGAGGACGAGACGCCGGCGAAGCCGTGGCGCTTCATGACACCCGCGAAGCCCTTGCCCTTGGTCGTGCCCGTCGCGTCGACGCGCTGGCCGGCCTCGAAGGACTCGGCCGTGATCTCCTGGCCGAGCTCGTAGGCGCCGGCGTCAGCCGTGCGGAGCTCGACGAGGTGACGGCGCGGGGTGACGCCGGCCTTCTCGAAGTGGCCGCTCATGGGCTTGTTCACCTTGCGCGGGTCGATCGCACCGAAGGCGATCTGGACCGCGGCGTAGCCGTCGGTCTCGTCGGCGCGCACCTGCGTGACGACGCAGGGGCCGGCCTTGACGACGGTCACGGGGACGAGCTTGTTGTCGGCGTCCCACACCTGGGTCATGCCGAGCTTCTCGCCGAGCACGCCCTTGACGTTCTTCTGAGCAACAGTCATGTCAGCAACCGCCTCAGAGCTTGATCTCGATGTTGACGTCCGCCGGCAGGTCGAGACGCATCAGCGAGTCGACGGCCTTGGGCGTCGGGTCGATGATGTCGATGAGGCGCTTGTGCGTGCGCATCTCGAAGTGCTCGCGGCTGTCCTTGTACTTGTGCGGCGACCGGATCACGACGAAGACGTTCTTCTCCGTCGGCAGCGGGACGGGGCCCACCACGGTCGCGCCGGCGCGCGTCACTGTGTCAACGATCTTCCGGGCCGAGTTGTCGATGACCTCGTGGTCGTACGACTTCAGCCGGATGCGGATCTTCTGTCCCGCCATCTGATGAACGTCTCTCTCTCGCTTCTGACTTCCGGTTCCCTTGGCCATCCGACCCCCGAGGTCGGGCGTGTCGCGCCCGCTTCGCGGCGAAAGTGACGCACTTTCGTGCTACTTCCGGTGTGGATTGCCCGGCCGAACCGGGTGGCTTGCGCTTCCCTAGGGCCTCCGAGAGGAGTCCGGGCGAGTCCCCGTCAGGAGGCTCTCAAGGGGCGGCGGCACCGACATGGGTCAGCAACGCGCGTCAAGCAACCTGAACAGTGTGCCAGAGGCGGCGACGCACTATCAAATCGAGCCGGGACGTCGCCGAAGGCCAGCGGCGGTGGCGCGTCGTGACGCCGGCTGCGGTCGTCCACAGAGTCACCGGAGTTCCCGCAGCCACCGGAGCCACCGGACTCGTCGGAGTCACTCCCCCGCCGTCGCCGACGGGCGCGCGCACGCCGGGGTGCCGCCCGGCAGCTGGTAGCGGTGCTCGGCGACCCAGCCGTACGCGCGAGACGCCACCCGGGAGACGCCGGGGGCCATCAGCAGGTAGCCGACGGGCCGCCAGGCCGGTGCCCCGTGGGTGGCCGCGCTCGCGATCGCCCGGTGACCGGAGCGGATCGAGCCGTCGGCGGTCACGAACTGGGCGGCCTCGTCGCAGTCGGCGGCCGAGAGCCCGACGGCCGCGAGGTCGAGCTCCTGCCAAGGGCGCACCGCGAACCGGTCACGGCGATCGACCCACCGCTTGGCGAAGAGGGCACTGCGCGTGCAGAACCCACAGTCAGCGTCGTAGACGAGCGTCGGCCGGTCGGGCACGTCGAGCGCTGGGGCCTCCACGGGCCCATCCTCCCACGCCCGCGGACGTATGCCGCCCGGCTGGGAGGCTGGCTCGCCTGCAGTCCGCGTGGAGCCCGGCCGGCGCCCAGGCCTGCGCTCAGGCCGGGGCGAGGAAGGCGCTCAGCGCGCCGGCATACATGGCCGGGTCGTCGGCACCCATCAGCTCGCGGGTGCTGTGCATCGACAGCGCGGCAGCGCCGAAGTCGACGGTGGTCGCCCCGGTCAGGGAGGACGTGACGGGTCCGACGGTCGAGCCGCACGGGAGGTCGCTGCGGGTGACGAAGGTCTGCATCGGCACGCCGGCCTGCTCGCAGGCGAGCCGGAACGCGGCGGCCCCGACCGAGTCGGTGGCGTAGCGCAGGTTGGTGTTGACCTTGAGCACCGGACCGCCGTTGACCCTGATGGCGTGCATCGGCTCGTGCCGGTCGGCGTAGTTGGGGTGGGTGGCGTGCCCCATGTCACCGGAGGCGATGACGGTGGAGGCGAGCGCACGCCAGTAGTCGTCGCGACCGCCCCCTCCGGCGGTGACGATCCGCTCGAGGACGGACGGCAGGAGGGTCGAGGTGGCACCTCGCTCGGACGTGCTGCCGATCTCCTCGTGGTCGAAGAGGACGAGCACCGGCACGTGCGTCGGCTCGGTTGCCACGGCGTCGAGCAGGGCACGCACGCCCGCGTACGAGGTCGCGAGGTTGTCGAGGCGCGGGGCCGCGATGAGCTCGCGGGCGCGCCCGAGACGTGTCGACGGCTGGACCGGGTGCGTCATGACGTCCCACGACAGGACGTCCTCGCGGTCGACGCCGACCTGCTCGGCGAGGTAGCCGACGAAGTCGCCGGGCTCGTCGCCGACGCCCCAGAGCGGCTCCATGTGCGCCTGCTTGTTGAGGCTGAGGGCCTCGTTCTGGGTGCGGTCGAGGTGGATCGCGAGCTGCGCGACCCGGAGCAGCGCCTCGCGGCCGTGGAAGGTGCGGGCCTCGACGCCCTCGCGTCCCCGCACGGCGACGCGGCCCGCGAGGCCGAGGTCACGGTCGAGCCACGAGCTGAGGAGGAGGCCTCCGTAGGGCTCGACCCCGAGCATCTGCCAGCCGGCACGGCTGTGGTCGGGGTTCGGCTTGATGCGCAGGTTGGGGCTGTCGGTGTGCGCCCCGACGACGCGGAACCCGGCGGACGGACCTGCACCGGCGCCGTGCGCGCCGGTCGTGTCCCAGGCGATGAGGGAGCCCCCGCGCACGAGGTAGTGGCGACCCGGCTCGGTCGGCCACGGTGCCCGCTCGTCGACCTCGGTGAAGCCCTCCGCCCCGAGCCGCCGGGCGGCCTGCTCGCACGCGTGGAACGGGGTGGGGCTGGCGTCGACGTAGTCGATGAGCCCCTGGGCTTCGGTGTCGGTGTCGAACGAGTGCGCCATGGTGCCCGACCCTATCCACCGACGGGCGCCGACCACCGCCGGCCCCCGGGACCAGGACGGGCACCGGCGAGGTCCGCACCGACCTCGAGCCGCTGTCCAAGCGCCTACCTCGCGGCCGACTCCGCCACCGACGTCCTCGTCGCCCTCGGCCAGTAGGCAGCGCCCCGAACCACCCCGCCAACCGAGCCCGGGCGTGGCTCGAAGTCCGCCACGGCGAAGTTTCGAGCGGCGGATCAGGCCCGATGTCTCACGAAACCGCGCCATGGCCCCCAAACCGTCGACCGGGCGTACGCGCTCACGACCAGACGCGTGCCACGGCCCCCAAACCGTCGACCGGGCGTACGCGCTCACGACCAGACGCGTGCCATGGCCCCCAAACCGTCGAGCGGGCGTACGCGCTCACGACCAGACGCGTGCCATGGCCCCCAAGCCGTCGAGCGGGCGTACGCGTTCACGACCTGACGCGTGCCACGGCCCCCAAACCGTCGACCCGGCCGAGCCGGGCAAGCGGAAGGGCCCGCCCCGCCGAAGCGGAACGGGCCCTACGCGTACTGCTGTGAAGCTGGTGCTGCAGGTGCAGCGTCAGTTCACTTGTTGATCTTGGTGACCTTGCCGGCGCCAACCGTGCGGCCACCCTCGCGGATGGCGAAGTTGAGGCCCTCCTCCATGGCGATCGGCTGGATGAGCTCGACCGTCATGTCGGTGTTGTCGCCGGGCATGACCATCTCGGTGCCCTCGGGCAGGTGCACGACACCCGTGACGTCCGTGGTGCGGAAGTAGAACTGCGGACGGTAGTTGTCGTAGAACGGCGTGTGACGGCCACCCTCGTCCTTGCCCAGGATGTAGACCTGAGCCTCGAACTCGGTGTGCGGCGTGATCGAGCCGGGCTTGACGACGACCTGACCGCGCTCGACGTCCTCGCGCTTCGTGCCACGAAGCAGGAGGCCGACGTTCTCACCGGCGCGACCCTCGTCGAGCAGCTTGCGGAACATCTCGACACCGGTGACGGTGGTCTTGGCCGGCGGGCCGGTGTGGATGCCGACGATCTCGACCTCCTCGTTGACCTTGAGGATGCCGCGCTCGATACGACCGGTGACGACGGTGCCACGACCGGTGATCGTGAAGACGTCCTCGACGGGCATCAGGAACGGCTTGTCGATGTCGCGCTCGGGCTCCGGGATATAGGTGTCCACGGCGTCCATCAGGTCGAGGACCGTCTGGCCCCACTCCGCGTCGCCCTCGAGCGCCTTGAGCGCCGAGACCTTGATGACAGGAAGGTCGTCGCCGGGGAACTCGTAGCCCGAGAGCAGCTCACGGACCTCCATCTCGACGAGCTCGAGGATCTCCTCGTCGTCGACCATGTCGGCCTTGTTGAGCGCCACGACGATGTAGGGGACGCCGACCTGCTTGGCGAGCAGGACGTGCTCCTTCGTCTGCGGCATCGGGCCGTCGGTGGCGGCGACCACGAGGATCGCGCCGTCCATCTGGGCCGCACCCGTGATCATGTTCTTCACGTAGTCGGCGTGGCCGGGGCAGTCGACGTGGGCGTAGTGACGACCCTCCGTCTGGTACTCGATGTGCGCGATCGAGATCGTGATACCGCGCTGGCGCTCCTCGGGAGCCTTGTCGATGTCCTCGAACGCGAACTGGGGGTTCAGGTCGGGGTACTTGTCGTGCAGAACCTTGGAAATCGCAGCCGTCAGCGTCGTCTTGCCGTGGTCGATGTGACCGATGGTGCCGATGTTGACGTGCGGCTTGGTCCGCTCGAACTTTGCCTTCGCCACTGTGGTCCTCCTCAGGACTTTCTCGTGTTACGCCGTACGACCAGGGCAGGACGTGGCGCTGTGGGGTGGTTTCCGATGAAAGAGACTACGGGATGGCCCTCAGTCACTCTCCGCGGGTCTTCTTGATGATCTCCTCGGCAACAGCCTTGGGGACCTCTGCGTAGGAGTCGAACTCCATGGAGAAGCTCGCACGGCCCTGCGTCTTGGAGCGCAGGTCGCCGACGTAGCCGAACATCTCGGACAGCGGGACGAGGCCCTTGACGACCTTGGCGCCGCTGATGTCCTCCATGCCCTGGATCTGGCCACGTCGAGAGTTGATGTCGCCGATGACCTCGCCCATGTAGTCCTCGGGCGTGCGCACCTCGACAGCCATCATCGGCTCGAGCAGGACCGGGTCCGCCTTCTTGATGGCCTCCTTGAGGACCATCGAGCCGGCGATCTTGAACGCCATCTCCGAGGAGTCGACGTCGTGGTACGCACCGTCGTTCAGGGTCGCGCGGATGCCCACGAGGGGGTATCCGGCGAGAACGCCGTACTGCATGGCGTCCTGGATGCCGGCGTCGACCGACGGGATGTACTCACGCGGGACGCGACCACCGGAGACACCGTTGACGAACTCGTACATCGAGCCGTCCTCGGTCTCGCCCAGCGGCTCGAAGCTGACCTGGACCTTGGCGAACTGGCCGGAGCCACCGGTCTGCTTCTTGTGCGTGTAGTCGTACTTGAGCACGGGGCGACGGATCGTCTCGCGGTAGGCCACCTGCGGCTTGCCGACGTTGGCCTCGACCTTGAACTCGCGCTTCATGCGGTCGACGAGGATGTCGAGGTGCAGCTCGCCCATGCCGGCGATGATCGTCTGGCCGGTGTCCTCGTCGTGGTGGACCTGGAAGGTGGGGTCCTCCGCCGAGAGCTTCTGGATGGCCGTGCCGAGCTTCTCCTGGTCACCCTTGGTCTTGGGCTCGATGGCGACCTGGATGACGGGGTCGGGGAAGGTCATCGACTCGAGCACGATCTGCTCGTTGACGTCCGAGAGCGTGTCGCCGGTCGTCGTGTCCTTGAGGCCGATGGCCGCGTAGATGTGGCCGGCCATGGCCTCCTCGACGGGGTTCTCCTTGTTGGCGTGCATCTGGAAGAGCTTCCCGATGCGCTCCTTGCGGCCCTTGGTCGAGTTCACGACGCTCGTGCCCGAGCTGATGTGGCCCGAGTAGACGCGGATGAAGGTCAGCGTGCCGAAGAACGGGTGCGTGGCGACCTTGAAGGCGAGAGCCGAGAACGGCTCGTCCTTGCTCGGTGCACGCGTCAGCTCGACGCTCTCGTCGCCCGGCTTGTGGCCGATCATCGGGGGGACGTCGAGCGGCGACGGGAGGTAGTCGACGACGGCGTCGAGCATGGGCTGCACGCCGCGGTTCTTGAACGCGGAGCCACAGAACACCGGGTAGAGCTCGGAGTTGACCGTGAGCTTGCGGATGCCGCCCTTGATCTCCTCCGGGGTCAGCTCCTCGCCACCGAGGTACTTCTCCATCAGCTCGTCGTCGGACTCGGCGACGCGCTCGACGAGGGCCATGCGGTACTCCTCGGCCTTGGCCTGGAGGTCCGCCGGGATCTCGGCGATCTCGTACTTGGCACCCATGGTCACGTCGCCCTTGGCGTCGCCGGGCCACACGAGGGCACGCATGTAGACGAGGTCGATGACACCGAGGAAGTCGTTCTCGGCACCGATCGGGAGCTGCATGACCAGCGGCTCCGCGCCGAGGCGGTCCTTGATGGTCTGCACGGTGAAGTAGAAGTCCGCGCCGAGCTTGTCCATCTTGTTGACGAAGCAGATGCGCGGCACGTCGTACTTATCGGCCTGGCGCCACACCGTCTCGGACTGGGGCTCGACGCCCTCCTTGCCGTCGAACACCGCGACGGCACCGTCGAGGACGCGCAGCGATCGCTCCACCTCGACCGTGAAGTCGACGTGCCCGGGGGTGTCGATGATGTTGACCTGGGTGCCTTCCCAGAAGGAGGTCACGGCGGCAGACGTGATCGTGATGCCGCGCTCCTTCTCCTGCTCCATCCAGTCGGTCGTCGACGCACCGTCGTGGGTCTCACCGATCTTGTGGTTGACACCGGTGTAGAAGAGGATGCGCTCCGTCACCGTGGTCTTGCCAGCGTCGATGTGCGCCATGATGCCGATGTTGCGGACCTTGTTGAGGTCCGTCAGGACGTCGAGTGCCACGTCAGGTTTCTCGTCTCATTCGTCGTGGGGTGAAATCGTGGGGCGCCGTGGGCCGCGTCGCAGGACGGGCGGGCGCGTGCCCGGCGGTATGCCGTGGAGCGGGCTCCCCGGCATACCGACCGGACCGCTGGGTCACCAGCGGTAGTGCGCGAAGGCCTTGTTGGACTCGGCCATCTTGTGGGTGTCCTCGCGGCGCTTGACAGCGGCACCGAGGCCGTTGCTCGCGTCGAGGATCTCGTTCATCAGGCGCTCGGTCATGGTCTTCTCACGACGCTGGCGCGAGTAGCCGACGAGCCAGCGCAGGGCGAGCGTGGTCGAGCGACCGGGCTTGACCTCGATCGGCACCTGGTAGGTCGCGCCGCCGACGCGACGGCTCTTGACCTCCATGGCCGGCTTGACGTTGTCGAGCGCACGCTTGAGCGTGGCGACGGGGTCGGTGCCGGTCTTGGCGCGGACGCCCTCGAGTGCGCCGTAGACGATCATCTCGGCGATCGACTTCTTGCCGTCGAGCAGGATCTTGTTGACGAGCTGCGTGACGAGCGGGCTCTGGTAGACCGGGTCGACGACGAGCGGGCGCTTCGGAGCGGGTCCCTTGCGAGGCATCAGCTCTTCTCCTTCTTCGCGCCGTAACGGCTACGAGCCTGCTTGCGGTTCTTGACACCCTGGGTGTCGAGCGTGCCGCGGACGATCTTGTAGCGCACACCCGGGAGGTCCTTCACACGACCACCGCGCACGAGCACGATCGAGTGCTCCTGCAGGTTGTGGCCGACGCCGGGGATGTACGCCGTGACCTCGATGCCGCTGGAGAGGCGCACACGGGCGACCTTGCGCAGGGCAGAGTTCGGCTTCTTGGGGGTGGTGGTGTACACGCGGGTGCACACGCCGCGGCGCTGGGGCGAGCCCTTGAGCGCCGGGGTCTTGGCCTTTGTGGCCTTGTCCTGGCGGCCCTTGCGGACCAGCTGGTTGATAGTAGGCAACCTGGTTACTCCATAACGTTGCTCGTTGTCAGTCGTCCGGGAGGACGACTCCTTGGCTGTTCGGTTCGTCGACCCCCGAGGTCGGGTGTGTCGGAACCGGTTCTCCCCCCTGCACTTCCCGCTCCTGCCACGGCCTCACGGCGTGGGGAAGGGTTGGGTTGCCCGGCGGAAGGTCTGCTCTGGACCGAAGTGGTGTGCCATCCGCAGCGTGCGGTTGGACAGGGCACCGAGGCCGTCATCGCGCATGCCTGAGGTCACGCCTCAGACACAGTGTTCAAGCGTACCGGGGTGCGGCACGCCGACCAAATCGGTTGGACCGGGCCCCGACCTCGCGATGGGGTATGCCGCCCGGTGGCGTCCGGCGGGCCGGCCTGGGCTCAGCCGAGCCGCCAGTCGCCGGCGTACATGTGCAGCACGGGGACACCCAGCGACTCGCGGGCCCGCGAGGCCCAGTCGCGGTGGAAGGTGTCCTCGACGGCGTGCGGCTCGGTGACCACGACGACCTCGCGCGCCCCGAGCCTGGCGACCTCCTCGACGAGGGCGGGCATCGGGTCGTCGGAGGTGATCTCGCCGGTGGCGTCGACGTCGTGGCGCTCGAACTCGGCGAGGGTGGTGGCCAGCGCCGTGTCGGCGTCGGCGTGCGCACCGGTGCGGTTGACGGGACGCAGCGCCTCGAGCGCCTCGCGCATCTCGAAGAGGCTCAGGTGGTTGAGGAACGAGCTGAGCAGGTTGCGCTGCGTGTCGGCCGGCACGAGCACCCGGTAGGTGGGCCGGTCGTCCTCGTGCAGACCGACGATCTTGGCCACGTCGACGGCCTTGAGCGCCTCTTCCGTGAGCACGATGATCGTGGGCGCGGGGCCCTCGCCGCCGGACGCCCCGGCCGACGTGCTCTGGTCGTCGGGCTCGGGTGAGTGCGGCGCGTCGGCTGTCGGCTCGGTCATGCGACCACCCTATCGAGGCGGGCTCCCCCGGCGGGTCACCGGTTGGTCATGCGCCAGCGGGCGAGCAGCACCCCGAGGCGATCCTCGACAGGACGCGGCGAGGTGCCGGAGAAGTTGCTCATCATGACGAAGACGTAGCGGCGGCCGTCGGCGCCGGAGACGTAGCCGGCGAGGGAGCTGACGCCCGTGAGGCTGCCGTTCTTGGCGCGCAGGTTGCCGGCCGCCGGCGTGCCACGCAGGCGCGAGGCGAGGGTGCCGCCCTGCCACCGCACGGGGTCGACCCCGGCCACCGGCAGCGCGGCCCGGAAGGTGGGCCACCACGACGCGCGCTGTGCCTTGTCGAGCAGCAGGGCGAGCTGGTTCGGCGTGAGCCGGTTGGCGCGGGCCAGGCCCGAGCCGTCGACGAAGCGCAGCTCGGTCACCGGGATGCCGGCGGAGACGGCATACGCCCGGAGCGCGGCGGTGCCGTCGGCCCAGCTTCCCGGCCGGCCGGTCCTCGCGCCCAAGGTCTTGGTGATGGCCTCGGCGTGCGAGTTGTTGCTCAGCTTGAGGAAGGGCACGAGCAGCTGTCCCAGCGTCATGGAAGAGTGCCGCGCCAGCAGGGTGCGGGCCCTGGGCGTCACGCCCCGCACCGCGCCGCCGTCGACCCGGATGCCGGCGGCGACGAGTCGGGCCCGCAGCGCGCGCCCGACCATGAGCGCGGGGTCGTTCACCGTCACCCACTTGCGGGTGGCCGCGTGCCGCACCGGCACCTGGCCACTCACCGTGACCGTGTTGGTGCCCGCCGCGCGGCTGACCGCGATCGTCGCCGCCGTGCCGGCCGCCGCGGTGCGCATCCGGTTGACGAGGCGCACGTGCGATGCCGCGGAGGCCGGCGTCACCGTCAGGCGCGGCAAGAACGCCGTCGAGGTCGCCGGGGTGGCGGTGACGATGATGGTGCCGGCGTCGTAGTCGGTGTCGGGTGACAGCGTCAGGGCCGACACCTGGGCCGCGTAGTAGGCGGAGGCGTACGACGTGGACCAGTACGGGTTGTAGCGCACGTCGTCGAAGGCGGAGGCGTCGGCGACGACGTCTCCGGTGATGCGCGTGACGCCCTTGGCCCTGAGGGCGGACACGAGCGCGGTGAGGTCCCTCTCGAGCAGCGTCGGGTCGCCGGCCCCTCGGAGGTAGAGGCGCCCTGCGACGACTCCCCCACGACCCACCGGGGCACCGGCGTAGACGTCGGTGGACCACCGGTAGCCGGCCCCGAGGCGGCTCAGCGCCGCGGCGGCCGTGAAGGTCTTCTGGGTCGAGGCCGGGGCGAGCGGCGTGTCGGCGCCGCGCAGGTAGATGTCGGAGCGGGTCGACGCGTCCCTGACGACGGCTCCGACCCGCGCCGACGACGCGGTGACCCGCGAGTCCGCGAACACCGTGGTGACCTCGCGGCGCAGCGCGGCGTCACGGGCGTCGTAGACGGTGGCACCGCTGCCCTGCGGCGCCGACGAGAGGACTGCGGCGACGGCGAGCATGACGACCGCCAGCAGGAGGGGCCAGCGAGCGCGGATTGTGCGTGGACCCCGGGGGCCGCGCACGATCCGCGCTGCTCGTGGTGCTCTCGGGCTTCGTGGCGTTCGGACCATGACGACCTCCCGACGGGTGCCGCCGACTGACCCGGACGCCGCCGACGACCACCTGCCGTCCGAGGCTAGTCCGAATTGTCCGTTATGGGGAGGGCCGCCTTCGGCTCTCCCGCAACGCCGAGGGCCGGCCCCCCCGTGACGGGGAGCCGGCCCATCGGCATACGTGGTGCTCGGGGCGTCAGCCCCGGGCCACCGGTCAGAACTGGTCGAGACCGAGAGCCTCGTCGTCGAGACGGATGGCCTCGCCCGAACCCGTACCGAAGCCTGCGTAGTCGTAGGCGTCGTAGTTCGGCAGGGAGTACATCGCGGCCTTGGCCTCCTCGGTGGGCTCGACCTTGACGTTCCGGTAGCGGGGCAGGCCCGTGCCGGCAGGGATGAGCTTTCCGAGGATGACGTTCTCCTTGAGGCCGAGCAGCGGGTCGGACTTGGCCTCCATGGCGGCCTGCGTGAGCACGCGGGTCGTCTCCTGGAAGGACGCGGCCGACAGCCACGACTCGGTGGCCAGCGAGGCCTTGGTGATGCCCATGAGCTCGGGACGACCAGCGGCCGGACGGCCACCTTCGGCCATGACGCGACGGTTCTCGTCCTCGAAGCGGCCGCGCTCGGCGAGCTCGCCCGGGAGGAGGTCCGCGTCCCCGGCCTCGATGATCGTCACGCGCCGCAGCATCTGCCGCACGATGACCTCGATGTGCTTGTCGTGGATCGACACACCCTGCTGGCGGTAGACCCGCTGCACCTCGTCGACGAGGTGCTTCTGGGCGGCACGCGGGCCGAGGATGCGAAGGACCTGCTTGGGGTCGATCGCGCCCTGGACCAGCTTGTCACCCACGGTCACGTGGTCACCGTCGGCGACGAGCAGGCGCGAACGCTTGCTCACCGGGTAGGCGTGCTGCTCGGAGCCGTCGTCGGGCGTGAGCAGGACGCGACGCGCCTTGTCGGTGTCCTCGATCTCGACGCGACCGGTGGCCTCGGCGATCGGGGCGACACCCTTGGGCGTGCGCGCCTCGAACAGCTCGACGACACGCGGCAGACCCTGGGTGATGTCGTCGGCCGCAGCCGCACCACCGGTGTGGAAGGTACGCATCGTCAGCTGCGTGCCGGGCTCACCGATCGACTGGGCCGCGATGATGCCGACGGCCTCGCCGATGTCGACGAGCTTGCCGGTCGCGAGCGAGCGGCCGTAGCAGGCCGCACACGTGCCGACCTTGCTGTCGCAGGTGAGGACCGAGCGCACCCGGACCTCGTCGACACCAGCGGCGTAGAGCGCGTCGATGACGACGTCACCGAGGTCGATGCCGGCCACGGCGAGGACGGTGCCGTCCTTGTCGGTGACGTCCTCGGCGAGCGTACGGGCGTAGACCGAGGCCTCGACGACCTCGCTCGGCGCACGCGTGCCCGTGGTCTCGTTGACCTGGGCGATCGGCAGCTTGAGGCCACGCTCGGTGCCGCAGTCGTCCTCACGGATGATGACGTCCTGCGACACGTCGACGAGACGACGCGTGAGGTAGCCCGAGTCGGCGGTACGAAGCGCCGTGTCGGCCAGACCCTTACGGGCACCGTGCGTCGAGATGAAGAACTCGAGCACCGTGAGGCCCTCACGGAAGTTCGCCTTGATCGGGCGCGGGATGATCTCGCCCTTCGGGTTGGCCATCAGGCCACGCATGCCGGCGATCTGGCGGATCTGGAACCAGTTGCCACCAGCACCCGAGCTCACCATCCGGTAGATGGGGTTCGTGCGCGGGAAGTTGGTCTCCATCTCCTTGGCGACCTGGTTGGACGCCTGGGTCCAGATCTCGACGAGCTCCTGGCGGCGCTCGTCGTCGGTGATCAGACCGCGCTCGTACTGCGTCTGGACCTTGGCGGCCTTCGTCTCGTAGCCCTCGAGGATCGCCGCCTTGTTGTCCGGCGTCGTGACGTCGGAGATGGCGACGGTGCAGCCCGAGCGGGTCGACCAGTGGAAACCGGCCTCCTTCAGGGCGTCGAGGGACGCGGCGACCTGGACCTTGGAGTAGCGCTCAGCGAGGTCGTTGACGATCGCCGAGAGACGCTTGCGGTCCACCGGGCGGTTCTCGAACGGGTAGTCGATCGGCAGCGTGTCGTTGAAGATCGCGCGGCCGAGCGTCGTCTCGAGCGTGATGCTCTTGACGATGCCGGTCTCGTCGGCCTCGACACCCTCGGGCAGCTCGAAGCCGGCCGGGGGCACCGCGTCGGTGAGGCGCAGCTTGATCGCCGAACCGATCTGGATCTCGCCACGGTCGAAGGCCATCCGCGCCTCCGACGGGGACGTGAACGCGCGACCCGCACCCGTGCCGCCGCCGTCGATGGCGTCGGTCAGGTGGTAGATGCCGGTGATCATGTCCTGCGTCGGCATCGTGACGGGGCGACCGTCGGCCGGCTTGAGGATGTTGTTGCTCGACAGCATGAGGATGCGGGCCTCGGCCTGCGCCTCTGCCGACAGCGGCACGTGGACGGCCATCTGGTCACCGTCGAAGTCGGCGTTGAAGGCCGAGCAGACGAGCGGGTGGATCTGGATGGCCTTGCCCTCGACGAGCTGCGGCTCGAACGCCTGGATGCCGAGACGGTGCAGCGTGGGCGCGCGGTTGAGCAGCACGGGGTGCTCGGTGATGACCTCTTCGAGGACGTCCCACACGACCGGACGGGCACGCTCGACCATGCGCTTGGCCGACTTGATGTTCTGCGCGTGGTCGAGGTCGACCAGGCGCTTCATCACGAACGGCTTGAACAGCTCGAGCGCCATCTGCTTGGGCAGACCGCACTGGTGCAGCTTGAGCTGCGGGCCGACGACGATGACCGAACGGCCGGAGTAGTCGACGCGCTTGCCGAGCAGGTTCTGGCGGAAACGACCCTGCTTGCCCTTGAGCATGTCGGACAGCGACTTGAGCGGACGGTTGCCGGGACCCGTGACCGGGCGACCACGACGGCCGTTGTCGAAGAGGCTGTCGACGGCCTCCTGGAGCATGCGCTTCTCGTTGTTGACGATGATTTCGGGGGCACCGAGGTCGAGCAGGCGCTTCAGGCGGTTGTTGCGGTTGATGACGCGACGGTAGAGGTCGTTGAGGTCCGAGGTCGCGAAGCGGCCACCGTCGAGCTGCACCATCGGGCGCAGGTCCGGCGGGATGACCGGGATCGCGTCGAGGACCATGCCCGACGGGTGGTTCGTCGTCGTCTGGAACGCGGTGACGACCTTGAGGCGCTTGATGGCGCGCGTCTTCTTCTGGCCCTTGCCGGTGGCGATGATCTCCTGGAGGAGGTCGGCCTCGGCCTCGAGGTCGAAGGACTCGAGGCGCTTCTGGATCGCCGCGGCGCCCATGCCGCCCTCGAAGTACAGGCCGAAGCGGTCACGCATCTCGCGGTAGAGGATCTCGTCGCCCTCGAGGTCCTGGACCTTGAGGTTCTTGAAGCGGTCCCAGACCTGCTCGAGGCGCTCGACCTGCTGGTCGGCGCGCTTGCGGATGTTGTTCATCTCGCGCTCGGCCTGGTCGCGGACCTTGCGCTTCGCGTCGGCCTTGGCACCCTCGGCCTCGAGCTCGGCGACGTTGCGCTCGAGCAGCTGCGCGCGCGACTCGACGTCGGCGTCGCGGCGGTTCTCGATCTCCTTCTTCTCGACCTGGATCTGCGCCTCGAGCGACGGCAGGTCAGCATGACGCTGGTCGTCGTCGACGGACGTGATCATGTAGGCCGCGAAGTAGATGACCTTCTCGAGGTCCTTCGGGGCGAGGTCGAGCAGGTAGCCGAGGCGGCTCGGGACACCCTTGAAGTACCAGATGTGGGTGACGGGGGCGGCGAGCTCGATGTGGCCCATCCGCTCACGGCGCACCTTGGCGCGCGTGACCTCGACGCCACAGCGCTCACAGATGATGCCCTTGAAGCGGACACGCTTGTACTTGCCGCAGTTGCACTCCCAGTCCCGGGTGGGGCCGAAGATGCGCTCGCAGAACAGGCCCTCCTTCTCGGGCTTCAGCGTGCGGTAGTTGATGGTCTCGGGCTTCTTGACCTCGCCGTGGCTCCACTGGCGGATGGACTCCGCAGTGGCAAGGCCGATGCGCAGCTCGTCGAAGAAGTTGACGTCGAGCACGTGGTTCCTTCTCTCGTAACTCTCGTTAAGTCTTTGGTCTGAGTGGGATTCGTTGACAACCGGTGGCGTATGCCGCTGAGCGGGCCCAGCGGCATACGCACCGCTCGTCGTGGGGTGGCCTTTTCTCAGACCTCTTCGACGCTGGACGGCTCACGCCGGCTCAGGTCGATGCCGAGCTCCTCCGCCGCGCGGAAGACCTCCTCGTCGGACTCCTTCATCTCGATCGTCGTGCCGTCGGAGCTCAGGACCTCGACGTTGAGACACAGGGACTGCATCTCCTTGAGGAGGACCTTGAACGACTCCGGGATGCCCGAGTCGGGGATGTTCTCGCCCTTGACGATGGCCTCGTAGACCTTCACGCGGCCGGGAACGTCGTCCGACTTGATCGTCAGCAGCTCCTGGAGCGTGTAGGCGGCGCCGTACGCCTCGAGGGCCCAGACCTCCATCTCACCGAAGCGCTGGCCACCGAACTGGGCCTTACCGCCGAGCGGCTGCTGGGTGATCATCGAGTACGGACCCGTCGAGCGAGCGTGGATCTTGTCGTCGACGAGGTGGTGGAGCTTGAGGATGTACATGTAGCCGACCGCGACGGGCTCGGGGAACGGCTCGCCGGAGCGGCCGTCGAAGAGGCGCGTCTTGCCCGAGGCGTCGATGAGGCGGACCCCGTCGCGCGTCTTGAGCGTCGAGTCGAGCAGACCCGTCACGACGTCCTCCGACGCACCGTCGAAGACCGGCGTCGCCACACGCGAGCCCGCGGGGGCCTCGTGCGCGTCGACCGCGATCTCCTTGGCCCACTCCGGGTTGCCCTCGATCTTCCAGCCGCGCGAGGCGGCCCAGCCGAGGTGCAGCTCGAGGATCTGGCCGAGGTTCATGCGACGCGGCACACCGTGCGGGTTGAGCACGACGTCGACCGGCGTGCCGTCCTCGAGGAAGGGCATGTCCTCGACCGGGAGGATCTTGGAGATGACGCCCTTGTTGCCGTGGCGGCCGGCGAGCTTGTCACCGTCGGTGATCTTGCGCTTGTTGGCCACGTAGACGCGGACGAGCTGGTTGACGCCGGGCGGCAGGTCGTCGCCCAGGTCGGCGCGGAACTCCTTGACGCCGATGACCGTGCCGGTCTCGCCGTGGGGCACCTTGAGCGAGGTGTCGCGCACCTCGCGCGCCTTCTCACCGAAGATGGCGCGCAGCAGGCGCTCCTCCGGGGTCAGCTCGGTCTCGCCCTTGGGCGTGACCTTGCCGACGAGCAGGTCGCCGTCGCGGACCTCGGCGCCGACGCGGATGATGCCGCGCTCGTCGAGGTCGGCCAGGACCTCCTCGGAGACGTTCGGGATGTCCCGGGTGATCTCCTCGGGGCCGAGCTTCGTGTCGCGGGCGTCGACCTCGTGCTCCTCGATGTGGATCGAGGAGAGGACGTCGTCCTGGACCAGGCGCTGGCTGAGGATGATCGCGTCCTCGTAGTTGTGGCCCTCCCACGACATGAACGCCACGAGCAGGTTGCGCCCGAGCGCCATCTCGCCACCCTCGGTCGCGGGACCGTCGGCGATGACGCCGCCGGCCTCGAGACGGTCGCCCTCGTTGACGATGACGACCTGGTTGTAGCTCGTGCCCTGGTTGGAGCGCGCGAACTTGGCGATGCGGTAGGTCTGGTAGGTGCCGTCGTCGTTGGCGACGGTGACGAGGTCAGCCGACACCTCCTGCACGACACCGGCCTTCTCGGCACGGACGACGTCGCCCGAGTCGAGGGCGGCGCGGAACTCCATGCCGGTGCCGACGATCGGCGCCTCGCTCTTGACGAGCGGGACGGCCTGACGCTGCATGTTGGCGCCCATGAGCGCACGGTTGGCGTCGTCGTGCTCGAGGAACGGGATCATCGCGGTCGCGGCCGAGACCATCTGGCGCGGCGAGACGTCCATGTAGTCGACCTCGTCGCCGGGGACGAGCTCGACCTCTCCACCCTTGGTGCGCACGAGCACGCGGTCCTCGGTGAAGTTGTTCTGCTTGTCGAGCGGCGCGTTGGCCTGGGCGACGACGAAGCGGTCCTCCTCGTCGGCCGACAGGTAGTCGACGTCGTCGGTCACGTGACCGCCGGTCACCTTGCGGTACGGCGTCTCGATGAAGCCGAACGCGTTGATGCGGCCGTAGGACGCGAGCGAGCCGATGAGGCCGATGTTCGGGCCTTCCGGCGTCTCGATCGGGCACATGCGGCCGTAGTGCGACGGGTGGACGTCACGGACCTCCATCTGGGCACGGTCACGGGAGATCCCACCCGGGCCGAGCGCGGACAGACGACGCTTGTGCGTCAGACCCGCGAGCGGGTTGTTCTGGTCCATGAACTGCGAGAGCTGCGAGGTGCCGAAGAACTCCTTGATCGACGCCACCACCGGGCGGATGTTGATCAGGGTCTGCGGGGTGATCGCCTCGACGTCCTGGGTGGTCATGCGCTCGCGGACGACGCGCTCCATGCGCGACAGACCGGTGCGGACCTGGTTCTGGATGAGCTCGCCGACGGAGCGCAGGCGACGGTTGCCGAAGTGGTCGATGTCGTCGACCTCGACGCGGACGTCGACCTCCTCGCCGTTCTTGACGCCCTTCATCGAGTCCTGGCCGTCGTGCAGCGTGACGATGAACTTGATGGTCTTGACGATGTCGTCGATCGACAGGGTCGACTCGTTGATCGACCCGTCGAGGCCGAGCTTCTTGTTGACCTTGTAGCGGCCGACCTTGGCGAGGTCGTAGCGCTTGCCGTTGAAGTAGAGGTTGTCGAGCAGCGTCTGCGCGGCCTCCTTCGTCGGCGGCTCGCCCGGGCGCAGCTTGCGGTAGATGTCGAGCAGCGCGTCGTCCTGGCCCTGGGTGTGGTCCTTCTCCAGGGTGAGGCGCATCGACTCGAACTCGCCGAACTCCTCGAGGATCTGGGCCTCGGTCCAGCCGAGGGCCTTGAGGAGCACCGTGACCGACTGCTTGCGCTTGCGGTCGACGCGGACGCCGACCATGTCGCGCTTGTCGATCTCGAACTCGAGCCAGGCGCCGCGGCTCGGGATGATCTTCGCCGTGTAGATGTCCTTGTCGGACGTCTTGTCGGGCGTGCGCTCGAAGTAGACGCCCGGGCTGCGGACGAGCTGCGAGACGACGACACGCTCGGTGCCGTTGATGATGAAGGTGCCGCGCTCGGTCATGAGCGGGAAGTCACCCATGAACACCGTCTGGCTCTTGATCTCGCCCGTCTGGGCGTTCATGAACTCGGCGGTGACGAAGAGTGGCGCGTCATACGTCTGGTCGCGCTCCTTGCACGACTCGATCGTCTTGCGCGTCTCCTCGAAACGGTGGTCACGGAACGACAGCGACATCGAGCCGCTGAAGTCCTCGATCGGGGAGATCTCCTCGAAGATCTCCTCGAGCCCGGACCGGTCCGGGACGTCAGTGCGTCCCTCGGCCTTGGCCGCGGCGACGCGAGCCTGCCAGCGCTCGTTGCCGAGCAGCCAGTCGAAGCTCTCCGTCTGAAGCGCCAGGAGGTCGGGGACCTCGAGTGGTTCGCGAATCTTCGCGAAGGACAGACGCCCCGAAGGGGTCTGTGCGGTGGACATGTTCGTCGCAGTACGCGAGGCAGCCAAGGAGGGTCCTTCCACGGGCCTTTTTCGAATCTTCAGATCCGCGTTGCCGCATGGCTCCGCTCGCGGGTCCCATGGTCGAGCCGGATGCCGTGAGGCATGGTGAATGGCCTGACCGAGGTCGCGAAGGGTGGGCATGGGCAGCGCAAAGGCTTAGCCTACCGTCGAAGGGCAGGAGTGTCCAGCCGGGTCAAGAGGCGGAGGTCGTCAGCCGAGGTACGGCCCGGTCACGAACGACCGAGCGCCCTCGGCGTGACCTGCCACGCCTCCCGGACCGGGAGCTCGCGATGCGAACGCGACGAATATGGCCCGCCGCGGCCCAGACGTCAAGACCCGCCCACTCCGTAGGCGCGTCGCGGACCCGGTGGGCGAGCCGCCGGCGCCTAGCATGGGCGGGGCCTCCAGTTCCGCAGACGTCACTTCCGAGAGGGAAGCCATGACCGACCAGAACCCGCCCGAGCAACCGTCCTTCAACCGGCCCGCCGGCGACCCGACCACGCCCCTGCCGACCAGCTCTTCCGGATCCTCCGGTTCGTCCGGTTCGTTCGGTTCGTTCGGTTCATCCGTGCCGACCGGGTCGACGGGATCGTCCGAGTCCCCGTCGCAGAGTGCCCCGCCGGAGTCTCCCGTCGGTGCCAGCAGCGCGCCGCCGCCCCCTCCCCCGCCGCAGGGCCCCACGGGCCACCTGACCAGCCCGTCCGGGATGGCGAGCGTGCCCAACCCGGCACGTGAGGGTGCCGGCTTCTTCCAGGCGCTCTTCGACTTCAGCTTCACCAACTTCGTGACGCCGATCCTCGTGCGCTTCGTCTACCTGCTCGCGACGGTGGCGCTCGTGGCCACCTGGCTGGTGCTGCTCTTCGCCGGCTTCGTCCGCGGCTTCGGCAGCGGTCTGACGGTGCTCATCCTCGGGCCGGTCTTCCTGGTCATCTACCTCGCGGTGATCCGCATGACGCTGGAGTTCTACCTGTCGGTCGTGCGGATGAGCGAGGACGTCCACAAGCGCCTCCCCCAGGCCTGACCCTGGGCCGTCCTCTCAGAGGGAGGGTTGCTGCTGGGTGATGCAGTGGATGCCGCCGCCCCGGTCGAAGAGGGGGCGGGCGTCCACGCCGACGACCCGTCGGCCGGGGTAGGCCTCGGCCAGGACCGCGAGGGACGCCTCGTCCTGCGGGTCACCGAACGTGCAGGCGATGACGCCGTCGTTGACGACGAGGTGGTTGAGGTAGCTCCAGTCCACCGGCCCGTCGGCGTCGGCGAGCGTGCGCGGCGCGGGCACCCCCACGACCTCGAAGCGCTCGCCCCGGGCGTCGCGGGAGTCCTCGAGCAGGGCCCGCAGCTCGCGTGAGACCGCGTGGTCGGGATGACTCGGGTCCTGCTGCTCGTGCAGCAGGACGACGCCGGGGCTCGGCATGGTGGCGACGATGTCGACGTGGCCGCGCGTGCCGAACTCGTCGTAGTCGCGGGTCAGGCCACGGGGCAGCCAGATGCACGTCGTGGCGCCGATGGTGCGGGCGAGCTCGGCCTCGACGTCGGCGCGGGTCAGGCCGGGGTTGCGGCCGGGGTCGAGCTGCACCGTCTCGGTGACCAGCACCGTGCCGAGCCCGTCGACGTGGATGCCGCCGCCCTCGTTGACCAGGGACGAGCCGATGACCTCTGCCCCGCTGAGACCTCCGACGAAGGCCCCGATGCGGGCGTCGTGCTCCCAGCTGGCCCAGGACTGGGCGCCCCAGCCGTTGAAGACCCAGTCGACCGCGCCGAGCCGGGCGCCGTCGCCAGACTGGACGAAGGTCGGGCCGATGTCGCGCATCCAGGCGTCGTCGAGGGCCGCGGGCACCAGCTCGACGTCGGGGTGCAGGTGCTCACGTGCGACGCCGAGGTCGTCCGGCTCGACGACCATGCGCACCGGCTCGAACTCGGTCACGGCGTTGGCGACGGCGGCCCAGGTGCGACGGGCGGCCGTGACCTCCTCGGCGCTGTCTCCCAGCGTGTAGCCCTGGCTCGGCCACGCCATCCACGTGCAGTCGTGGGGGTCGGTCTCGGACGGCATCCGCCAGGCCGGCCTCGCGTCGGCCTCTCCCCCGGCCGGAGCCTCGGGGGCGTCGGTCACTGCGCCACCTCGCGGCGGTGCTCGTCGCGCACGGGGGCGGTCAGGGCGGCATACGAGTCGGGGCGACGGGTCTCGAGGAACGGGAACAGCTCGAGCCAGTCGCGGCGCTGGGCCAGGTCGAGGTCGGCCACCAGGACCGCAGCCTCGTCACGCGGGGCCTGCACGAGGATGCGGCCGTAGGGGTCGGAGATGAACGAGCTGCCGTAGAAGGTGATGAGGCCCTCGGTGCCGAACCTGTTGGGCACCACCATGAAGAGGCCGTTGGCGATGCCGTTGCCGACGATGACCTGCTGCCACAGCGGCTGCGTGTCGAAGCCGGGGTGGTCGGGCTCGGAGCCGATGGCGGTGGGGTAGCAGAGCACCTCGGCCCCACCGAGGGAGTAGAGGCGCGCGACCTCGGGGAACCACTCGTCCCAGCAGGTCGGCAGGCCCAGACGCACCGACGGGTTGGCAAGGGACACAATGGGATACGCGTCCTCGGGAGGGCCGGGACGGAAGTACTTGTCCTCGTAGTATCCAGCCGTCACAGGGATGTGCGTCTTGCGCGTGCGGGCCACCACCTCGCCGCTCGGGGACACCACGACGGCCGTGTTGAAGCCCAGCCCGTCCCCGGCGTCGGCGCGCTCGTAGAGCGAGGCGTGGACGTGCGCGCCGAAGTCGCGCGCGGCGTCACGTGCGAACGTGATCGTGGGGCCGGTCTCGAGGTCCTCCGCGATCGCCGAAGGGGTGCCCTCGGGGAGCGTGTCGGCCGGGTAGCGCGACAGGGTCAGCTCGGGCAGGAAGACGATCGTGGCACCGGCCCCTGCCGCCGTTCGGATGCCGTCGCGCAGCGTCTCGACCAGCGCGGGCGGGTCGTCCACCCACTCGTGCTGGACGACGCCCACGCGCACGGGCGCGGCCTCCGGTTGGTCGACGCGGGCAAGGGACTCAGGGACGCCATCGGCCTGGATCAGCTTCACAGCAGGCAGTATGCCGCAGCACCTCGAGTCCGTCGGACCGCTTGCGAGGGCGCTCGGTCCCGGGCGTCGGGATCGACGTCCGGGACCTCGCCCCCCAGGTCGCCCCCCGGTCCGGGGCGTGTCAGAAGGCGGAGAGCTCGCTGACCAGCCAGCGCTCGCCCACCTTGCGCATCGTGGCGATGACCCGGTTCTGGTCGATCGCCGGCGCCTGCTGCGCCTTGGTCGTCGTGGCCTGGTTGACGAACGCCATGACGCGGACCGTGGTGCCTTCGCCGCCGTCGCCCGACGCGTCCATGACGCCGGCCTCGTAGACCTTGGCCTGCACCGTCGCCTCGTTCTTGACCGCCATCGGCTTGATGTCGCTGGCGGCGACCTTGGTGAACTGGTCCTTGAACGGGGAGGTCAGCTGCGGAGCGACCTCGCCGACGTGCTTGTCGAACGTCGAGCCGCTGTAGCTCAGCAGGCTCTCGAGCGTCGTGCGGGCCGAGCCGACCGCGGCAGCGCGGTCGGTGTCGGAGACGGAGGGTCGCAGTCCGTAGACGAGGGCCGTAGCGAGCAGTGCGAGGGCGACCACGGCCCCGGCGGCCGCGGTCCACAGTCGCGCAGGGCCACGCCCCGAGCGTCGCTCGGCCCGGTCAGGCGCCCGGTCACCGAGGGGTCCGACCGCTGGCGCCGAGTCAACGGTGGCCGGGGTCTCTGTCAGCTCGTCGGGCTCGGCGCCTGCTGCCACGAGCTCCCGCTCGTGCTCCGCCGGGGCGGCGAGCGCGGTGTCGATGTCGGTGTCGGTGTCGATGTCGGTGTCGGACTCGACCTCGGTGCTGCGCTCGAGCACCAGTGTCGAAGCGGTGGTCTCACGACGCCGACGGGTGCCGGCGACGCGACGGCGCGGGGCTCCCGCGGAGCCGGCCGGGCGGCGGGGGTCAGCTGACGAAGTCAAGGGTGCTCACCTTCCAGGAGTCGCCGACCTTCACGAGGTCGAGCCGGAGCCGGTAGGTCTTCTTCTCGGCCTTGGGGGTCGAGGCGTTCGTGGTGGGGGCGACGACGCCCACGATGACGCGGGCGGAGTCGTCGTCACCGGTCACGAGGGAGGCCTCGGCGCGCTCGACGGTGGAGACGGTCTTGTTGGCCGTCACGACCGGCTTCAGCTGGGCGAGGGTCGCGGCGTACTCCTTCTGGAACGAGCCGGTCGACTCGGCGAGGACCCGCTTGGTGTCGGCGTCGAACGTCGCGGCGTTCATCGTCACGAAGTTGACGGCGATCTGTCGGCCGGCGGCGAGCGCGGTGTCGCGGGCGTCGGCCACGCGCTGGGCCTGCCACGCCGAGCGGCCGAGCGTCGCGGTCACGGCGACCGCGGCGAGGAGCAGGACGGCGGTGAGGGTCCAGAGCGCGCGAGGCGTGGGTCGCCACGTGCGGACACCCCTGCGGCCCGCACGTGGCGCGTCGTCACGACCGGAGTCGTCTCGGGCGTCACCGACGTCGTCGGGGTGGGGCGACCGGTCGGGCGGCTCGGTCTCCGCCTGGGAGGTCGAGCGGGTGGGGGCCATCGTCATCGAGGGGATTCCTTCCTTCACCGGCTAGCGGAGCGCCTCCTGCATCATCCAGAGCCAGCTCGTTCCGTTGCCGGTCCGTGCGTCGCCTCCGGCCGGGACGACCGGCGACTGCACTGACAACGAGGCAGGGCTCCCGGAGGTCACGGCCGGGTTGCCGAGAGTGACGGGGGTCGGGCCGAACGCCATCGGGTAGCTCTGACCGCCGCCGCTCTGCCCGGAACGGGAGGGTTTGGGCGCGTTCTGCGCGCCTCGCACGTTGACGCCGGAGCCGCGTGAGGCCGCGCAGTGCGCATCGAGGTTGACCGGCGGCAGCCCCGTGGTGCGGTGCGGGTCGACCTTCGTGGTGCCTTCGTAGCCGGCCTCGCAGGCCTTCGGGTCGTCGACGTTGAGCACGAGGCCGAAGTGCGCGGTGCCGTCGCCGGGCACGACCGTGAAGCCGCCGTTGACGACGTCGGGATAGGTGACGAGCAGCTGCTCGATGCCGTCGAGGCGAGCCGTGGTCACGTTGCCGATGGTGATGAAGTTGGCGATGAGCGCCGCCAGGCTCTGCTTGTTCTCGGAGATGAGCGCGTCGAGCTCCTTGGTGGCGACCGCGCCCCGGTCGAGCACGACGCGGAGGTCGGGGTCGGCCTGCCGCAGGGCGTCCGCCACGTCTGCGAAGCCGGACACGCTGGTGCGGATGTCCTTGCCGGACTGCACCTGGGTGTCGAGGACGATCCGGCCGTCGTCGATGAGCTTCGTCGTCTCGGGGAGGGCCTCGGACGCTGCCGTGGTCAGGGCGTTGCCCGAGTCGATGAGCCGCTGCAGGTCGGCGCCGCCGCCCTTGAAGGCCTGGGCGAGCTCGTCCACGGTCGTGACGAGCGCAGCGCGCGGCACGGAGGCGACGGTGTTGTCGACGTGCTGGAGCAGCTGGTCGATGCGGATCGGGAACGCCGTCCGGTCGCGCGGGATCACGTCGCCCGCGGCGAGGAAGGGAGCGCGTGAGGTGCGGGGCTGCAGGTCCAGGTACTGCTCCCCCACCGCCGAGCGGTTCTCGACGACGGCCTTCGCGTCCTTGGGAACCTCGGTGCCGCGGTCGAGGCGCGCGTCGACGACGACGCCGTCGCCCGAGAGCCGCATCCCCTCGACCTTGCCGACCGTGACGCCCCGGTAGGTGACCTCGGCGCCGACGAAGATGCCGCCCGACTGGGCCAGGTCGGCGGAGACGACATAGCTGCCGCCCGCGATCTTGTCGGTCAGCCCGACGTAGTTCGCCGAGAGGACGGCGACGAGCGCCACCGACAGCAGCGCGAACGCGGCGAGCTGGAGCCGCACGGTGCGCGTGATCATCGGGAGCCTCCCGTGGGGAAGAGTGCGGACCAGGACGCCGGGTCGGCCGAGGAGCTGCCCGCCCGGGGAGCCCCGAGCAGGCCGCCGGGCAGGGTCGTCGGTATGCCGGAGGGCACCCCCGGGACCGACGGCAACGGGATGGTCGGGCGAGGGACCGACGGCAGCGACACGGACGGCAGTGGGACACCCGGCACGTTCGGCAGTCCCGGCAGGCTCGGGAGCTTGCCGACGCCGAGGTTGCCCGCGAGCGTGCCGAGGTTGGTGTCGAGCGTGGCCCAGAGGTTGGTGAAGTCGCCCTTGATGGTGTTCTGGGCGTTGTTCGGGAAGGGGTAGGTCAGCAGCAGCTGGAAGCTCTTCGGCAGGTCGTCGCCGGCCTTGTTGAGCTGTCGCAGGATCGGGCTCACGGCGCGGAGGTTGGCCTCGAGGTCGGCCCGCGACCCGCGGATGACGCGGGTGCCGACCTCGCCGAGGTCGCGCAGGGCGGTCAGCATCGCGGTCAGCTGGCGCCGCTGGTCGGCGAGGATCTTCAGGCCCTTGGGCAGCTCGTCGAGGGCCTTGGCGATCTTGTCCGAGTTCTTCGCGAGGGTGCCGGAGAGCCGGTCGATGCTGTCGATGGCGCGCACGATCTCGCCCTTCTGCGCGTCGAGTCCGCCGACGAAGGTGTTCAGCTGGCCGACGAGGTCCTTGACGTCGCCGGTGCGGCCCCGCAGCGCGTTGTTGAGCTCGACCTCGATCGTCTTGAGCTGGGCCACGCCGCCACCGTTGAGCAGCAGCGACATGGCGCCGAGCACCTCCTCGACCTCGGGGTTGCGGCTCGTGCGCGTGAGCGGGATGCGGTCGCCCTGGCCGAGACGGCCCTGCGGCTTCGCGTCGGTGGGTGCGGCGAGCGCGACGTACTTCTCGCCCAGGAGGGAGGTCTGCTTGAGCTCGGCCGTGGCGTTGTCGGGCAGCACCACGTTGCCGGGCAGGCGAAGTCGGACCGTCGCGGTCCAACCCGTGACCTGGATGTCCTCGACGGAGCCCACGGTCACCTGGTTGACCTTCACCGACGACTGCGGCACGAGGTCGAGCACGTCGGCGAACTCCGCGGTGACCGTGTAGGAGTCGTCGCCCGTGCCGGCCCCGCCGGGCAGCGGGAGGTCGTAGGCACTGCACCCGCCGAGGGCGAGCGAGCCGAGCACGACCGCGGCGAGCGCGGCCCGAGAACGGGAGGGGACGGCATACGTCATCGGGAGCCTCCGAGCAGTCCACCGAGGGTCGGGTCGGCGCCTCGAAGGTTGACGAGGCCCCCCGGCTGCGGGCTGCCTTGCAGCGCAGAGCCGTTCGGCAGCGAGGGCAGCTGCGGAAGCTTGGGCAGCACCGCCTTCTTGAGCGAGTCGCACAGCCGCGTGTTGCCGGAGTTGGTCGGCCCGGTGAGGATCGAGCAGACGAGGAGCAGCGGGTCGTCGAGGCCCTTCGCGTTGTTGCGCGTGTCGAGCGTGCCTGTCTCGGGGTGGTAGGCGTTCTGGAGGTTCGAGAGCGCGACGGGGGCGTTCTCGAGCACCTGGGCGAGCGCCTGGCGGTTCTTCGCGAACGCGCCGGTGACGGTGACGGCACGGTCGAGGTTGCTCTTGAGCAGCGTCCGGTTGTCGGCGACGAAGCCGGACACCTCGTCGACGGCGACCCCCAGGCTGCTCAGCGTCGACTTGAGGTTCTCACGCTCCTCACCCAGCTGGACCGCCACGGTCGCCAGGTCCGAGTTGAGACGGCGCACCTGCGCGTTGTTCGACGCCAGCATCGAGGTGAAGGACTGGAGGTTCTTCACCGTGCCGAAGAGGTCGTCGCGGCTGCCCGAGAGCGTCGACAGCGCCGTGGACAGGTCGTGCACCGTCGAGTTCAGCTTGTCGCCGTTGCCGTCGAGGTTGGCGGCCGAGGTCTGGAGCAGCTGGTTGAGCGCCCCGTTCTTGTTGGCGCCGTCGGGCCCGAGCGCGACCATGAGGTCGTCGAGGCTCTGCGACACCCGGTCGAGCTCGACGGGAACTGCGGTGCGCGAGAGCGGGATCCGCGTTCCGGGCGCGAGCGCCGGGCCTGCCTCGTAGACGGGGAGCAGCTGCACGTAGCGGTCGGAGACCAGCGACGGCGCCACGATCGCGGCCTTGGCCGAGGCCGGCACGCGGTACTTCTCGTCGTAGCTGAACGTGACGTGCACGTGGTCACCCTCAGGTGTCACCGCCTCGACCTGACCGACCTTGACCCCGAGGATGCGCACGTCGGAGCCGGGGTAGAGCCCCACGGCGCGGGTGAAGTCGGCGCTGACGGTGGTCTGCTGCTGCCGCGGCCAGAAGAGGAACGCGGCGGCGACGAGGGCCACGACGACGAGGCCGGTGACGACCTTGCCGAGCGCGGTCGCGGGCCCGTGGAGCCGACCGAACGGCATACGGCTGCTGGTCTGTGCGGCCATCAGCGAGCTCCGCCCGAGGCGCCCGGCAGGAGCAGGTCGGGCAGCTGCGTGCCGGGCAGCGCCAGACCCGGCGTGCCGACGGGCACGACGAGGTTGGACACCCAGGTGTCGAACCAGCGGCCGGTGCCGAGGGTGTTGGCGTAGACGCGGGTGAACGGGGCCATGGCGCGGATCGTCTTCTCGAGGTCGGTGTCGTGCTTCTGCAGCAGGGCGAGGGTCTTGTCGAGCTCGGCCAGCGCCGGCTTCAGCTGGGCCCGGTTGTCGCGCGCCAGTCCGGTGAGCTGGGTGGCGAGCGCCGACGTGTTGCGGAACAGGGTGCGGATGTCGTCGCGGCGCTTGACGAGCTCGACCATGAGCAGGTCGGCGTCCTTGATGAGCGTGCCGACCTGCTGGTTGCGGCTGCGCACCAGCCCGGACACGCTGTTGGCGCGCTGGAGCAGCGAGCCGAGCTCGGCGTCGCGGCTGGCGACGGTGCGCGACAGGCGCGAGAGCCCGTCGAGCGTGGAGCGGACGTACTGGGGGCTGTCCTTGAACTCGGTGGCGATGACCGAGAGCGACTTCGCCAGCTGGCCGGTGTCGATGCGCTCGGTCGTGGTGGTGAGGTCCTGGAAGGCGTTGATGACGTCGTAGGAGCTGACCGTGCGCGAGACCGGGATCTGGCTGTCGGCGTCGAGCTGGCCCGAACCCTCGGGGTCGAGCGCGACGTACTTCTCGCCGAGGATCGTCTTCATCCGGATGGAGGCGCCCGTGCGGGTGCCGAAGGAGGCGTTCTCGGTGATCGTGAAGTCGACGCGCACGTGGCCGTCCTCCAGGTCGACCCCGGTCACCTTGCCGACCTTGACGCCGGCGATGCGCACGTCGTCGTCGGGTCGGATGCCGCCGGCCTCGGTGAACGCGGCGCTGTAGGAGGTGCCACCCCCGATGAAGGGCAGGCTCGACGCGTTGAACGCGAGGAAGAGCAGCAGCCCGAGGATCGCCAGACCGGCGGCGCCGATCGGCACGGGGTTGCGCTCGCGGAAGGGCGTGCTCATGAGTTGCACCTCGCGGACGCGACGTCGTAGGTGGGCGAGACGCCGGGGAGCAGCGGGCTCTTGGTGTCGAAGCGGCAGAGGTAGAAGTTGAACCACGAGCCGTAGGTGGCGGTGCGCGTCAGGGTCGTGATGCGTGTGCTGGCGCTCGAGATGAAGTCCTCGAACTCCTTGACGTTGGCCGGCTTGTTGAGCGTCGTGGCGAGGGTGCGCAGCTGCGCGACGTCGTCCTTGATGAGCGGCCGCGTCGACACGAGCAGGTCGGCCGTCTCGGCGGACAGCGTGTTGATGCCCGACAGGGAGCGCCCGATCGTCTCGCGGTCGGCCGCCAGCCCGCTCGTGAAGCGCTGCAGCTGGTCGATGAGCGAGAGCAGCTGCTGGTCGTGGGCGTCGACGGTGCCGAGCACCGTGTTGAGGTTGTCGATCGTGCGGCCGATGACTGCGTCACGGTCGGCGAGGGTGGAGGTGAGGCTCGCGGTCTTGGCCAGGAGGCTGTTCACGTCTCCGCCCTCGCCCTGGAGGGTCTGGATGAGCAGGCCGGAGAGCTCGTTGACGTCGCTGGGCGAGAGCGCGGCGAAGAGCGGCTTGAAACCGTTGAAGAGGACGGTGAGGTCGAGCGCCGGGTGGGTGCGCGCGAGCGGGATCGTCGCGCCGTCAGGGAGGGCGGCTGCGGTGCCGGCCCCCTGCGTGAGCGCGAGGTAGCGCTGCCCGACGAGGTTGCGGTACTTGACCGTCACCTCCGTGCCCTGCGTGAGCACCGAGCTCTTGAGCACCGAGAACTCGATCGCGGCGGTTGCATGGTCGGAGCCCGCGCCCGGTGCGACCCGGACGTCGGACACCTCGCCGACGCGCACGCCGGCAATGCGGACGTCCTGACCGGCGATGACGCCGGTGGCGTCGCTGACCAGAGCCGTGTAGGTCGCCTTGGACCCGAGCTGGATGTTGGCGATGGTCAGCGCGAGGATGCTCGTCGCGAACAGCGTGACCGCCGCGAAGACGATGAGCTTGACGAGAGAGCCCTTGACCTTCATCGGGTGCTCACCACCGTTCCGCGCATCATCGGCCCGGCGAGCAGGGTGCGTATGCCGTCAGCGCCGTCGCTGCCCTGCTGGCCGTCGCGAGCGAAGAGGGCCCCGACGACGCGCTGCTCGTCGGCCGTGCCGGCCGACCCCGAGTCGGCGGCGGCATCGCCCAGCAGCGCCTGCGGCACGCCGGAGAACGGCTGGACGTTGCTCGCAGGCTTCGTGCCGTCGTCGAAGTGGTTGCCGGCGAAGGGGTTCGACTGCGACCCGTCGGGCGACGGCAGGCCGTAGCAGTGCGGCCCTCGCTTGTCGTCCCAGCGCGGCTCCTCGCCGGGCTTGTAAGCCTGGCGGGGCGGCACGACCTCGAGCGTGATGTGGAACGTCCCGCCCGAGAACGCCTGGTTGGCCCGGGGCAGCCAGTTGACCATGCCGCTGGCGACGCACGGGTAGATCGGGGAGTACTCGGCGAGCACGGCGAGCGTCGGACGGTTCACCTGCCCGACCTGGATGATGCGGTCCCCGTTGTCGCGCAGGAAGCCCGCGGCCTCGTTGGCGAAGCCCGCCGTGCCGACGAGGAACGCCGCGAGCTGCTGGTCCTTCTCGACGATGGTGCGGTTGGTGACCCGGAGCGACTCGGTGAGGCGGAAGAAGTCGGGCGCGACGCCGTTGTAGAGGTCTGCGGTGTCGGCGAGCAGGGAGATGTCCTTCTGGATCGTCGGCATGCTGGGGTTGAGCGCCTTGAGGTAGCGGTCGACGAGCACGACGTTGCGCCCGATCTGGTCACCACGTCCGTCGAGCGTCGTCGACAGCGCGTTGAGGGTCGTCGCCAGCTTGGCCGGCTGCACCGTGCGCAGCAGCGGGTAGAGGTTGTCGAGGACCGTCTCGAGCTCGATCGCGACGGTGCTGCGGTCCTGCGGGATGACGTCGCCGGCCCGGATCGACCGCTGGCTGGGGCCCGCCGTGACGAGGTCGACGTAGCGCTCGCCGAAGAGCGTCTTGGGGAGCAGGCGGGCCGTGACGTTGGAGGGGATCTTCGCGACGTCGTCGGGCTGCAGCGCGAGCTCCAGGCGGGCGCCGGTGGGGGTCGCCTCGACGGTGCGCACCTCGCCCACGAGCAGGCCGCGCAGCTTGACGTCGGAGCTCTCCTGCAGCTGGCTTCCGAGCCGGTTCGTCTCGAGCGTGACCATGACGACGGGCGTGAACCGCTTCTGGAACGAAGCGATCGAGAGCCCCAGGAGGAGGGCGAGCACCACGAGGAAGACGATGCCGTATGCCTTCTGGCCCAAGCGCTTTCGCGTGTGCTGGGTGATGGGGCCCGGGGTCGCGTCGGTGCTGACGTCGTCGGCCAGGGCGCTCTTGGCAGGGCTCATCCGGCGATCCGAACACTCGTGGTCGCGCCCCAGATCGCGAGCGACAGGAAGAAGTCGACGATGTTGATGGCGACGATCGAGGTGCGCACGGCCGTGCCGACCGCCTCGCCCACGCCCGCCGGGCCGCCGGAGGCCGTGTAGCCGTAGTAGCAGTGGATGAGGATGATCACGACCGCGAACACCATGACCTTGGCGAACGACCAGAAGACGTCGCCCGGTGGCAGGAACAGGTGGAAGTAGTGGTCGTAGGTGCCCTCGGACTGCCCGAAGTACGCCGTCGAGATGAACCGGGTCGCGGCGTACGAGCTGAGCAGTCCCAGCACGTAGAGCGGGATGACGGCGATGAAGCCCGCGATCATCCGCGTCGTGACGAGGAACGGCAGCGACGGGATGCCCATGACCTCGAGGGCGTCGACCTCCTCGGAGATGCGCATCGCACCCAGCTGGGCGGTGAAGCCACAGCCGACCGTGGCCGCGAGCGCGAGCCCGGCGACGAGCGGTGCGATCTCGCGGGTGTTGAGGTAGGCGGAGAAGAAGCCGGTGAACGCGCCGGTGCCGAGCTGGTCGAGCGAGGAGTAGCCCTGCAGGCCCACCTCGGTGCCGGTGAAGAAGGCGAGGAAGGCGATGACGCCGACGGTGCCGCCGATCACCGACAGCGCGCCGGTGCCGAGCGACACCTCGGCGAGGAGGCGTACGACCTCCTTCTTGTAGCGGCGCAGCGTGCGCCCGCTCCACGCGAGGGAGCGCACGTAGAAGCGCATCTGCTCGCCGAGCGAGTCGAGGGCGCGAGCGGGCCGGCCGGCCAGGTGGAGCAGGCGCTCCGCACTCTGGGGTCGGTTCTGGGTCTTGGTCGCCATGGTCGAGTTCTCAGATCTTCTGCGGGACGACCTGGAAGTACACGGCCGTGATGACGAAGTTGACGACGAAGAGCAGCATGAAGGTGATGACGACGCTCTGGTTGACTGCGTCGCCGACGCCCTTCGGGCCACCTCCGGCGTTGAGCCCCTTGTAGGCCGCGACCACTGCCGCGATCGCCCCGAAGATGAGGGCCTTGATCTCGGCGGTCCAGAGGTCGGGCAGCTGGGCGAGGGCGGTGAAGCTCGCGATGTACGCACCGGGCGTGCCGCCCTGGACGATGACGTTGAAGACGTAGCCACCGACGACGCCGACGACCGACACGAGGCCGTTGAGCAGCACCGCGACGAGCATCGAGGCGAGGACACGAGGCACGACGAGGCGCTGGATCGGGCTGATGCCGAGCACCTCCATCGCGTCGATCTCCTCGCGGATCTTGCGGGAACCGATGTCGGCGCAGATGGCCGAGCCGCCGGCACCCGCGATGAGCAGCGCCGTGACGATGGGGCTCGCCTCACGCAGGACGGCGAGCACGCTCGCCGCTCCGGTGTAGGACTGCGCCCCGAGCTGGCGGGTCAGCGTGCCGAGCTGGAGGGCGATGACGGCGCCGAACGGGATGGACACGAGGGCCGTCGGCAGGATCGTGACGCTCGCGATGAACCAGGCCTGCTGGATGAACTCCTTGACCTGGAACGGCCGCTTCGGCATCGCCCGGAAGACATCGAGCGTGAGCGCGAACAGTGAGCCGGACTGGCGCAGTGCGCCGGTGAGGGGGGCGGCCACGTCAGCTCACCTCGCCGACGAGCTCGGGCGAGTCCGCCGTGACGGCGGGCTGGACGGCCGTCGGCGCCGGCGACTCGTGGCGGACCCCTGGCACCCCCGCCTTGTCGGACAGGAAGGACCCGGGGGCGGGGGTCACGCCGTTGGCGCGGCACCACTCCCCTGCCGGGCGCTCCGCGCGCCGCGGCGAGCCGTCGCTCGTGCGCAGCTGGAGGGCGATGGGCGGCAGCGGGGGGAGCTCCTGGCCCTCCTCGGCCGCCAGCTCGTCGGCGTCCTTCTCCTCCGACATGCCGATCGGGCCCACGGTCTGGGCGTTGAGGAACTGGCGCACGACCGGCTCCTCCGAGCTCAGCAGCATCTCGCGCGGGCCGAACATGGCCAGGTGCTTGTGGTAGAGCAGCCCGATGTTGTCGGGCACGGTGCGAGCGGTGTTGATGTCGTGCGTGACGATGAGGAAGGTCGCGTCGATCTGGGCGTTGAGGTCGATGAAGAGCTGGTTGATGTAGGAGGTGCGCACCGGGTCGAGGCCGGAGTCCGGCTCGTCGATGAGCAGGATCTCGGGGTCGAGCACCAGCGCGCGGGCCAGGCCGGCGCGCTTGCGCATGCCGCCGGAGATCTCACCCGGGAGCTTGCTCTCGGCGCCCGAGAGACCGACGAGCTCCATCTTCTCGCCGACGATCCGCTTGATCTCGGCCTCGGTCTTCTTCGTGTGCTCGCGCAGCGGGAAGGCGACGTTGTCGTAGAGGGTCATCGACCCGAAGAGCGCGCCGTCCTGGAAGAGGACACCGAACAGCTTGCGCACCTCGTAGAGGTCGGACTCGCGCAGGCGGGTCAGGTCGCGCCCGTTGATGACGATCGAGCCGGCGTCGGGCTTGAGCAGCCCGACGAGCGTCTTGAGGAAGACGGACTTGCCCGTGCCCGACGGGCCGAGCATGACCGAGATCTCACCAGCGGGAAGCGTGAGGGTCACGTCCCGCCAGATCGTCTGCGACCCGAACGTCTTGGTCAGCCCTGTGACCGCGATCTCCACACCCATGTGGCATCCACCTGCATCTCTCTCACCGTCTCGACTCGGCTACCGGGGAAACGAGGGGCCCGGACGGAAGTTACGCGCGAGTTCGGTTTGCCCGGTGCGGCAGGGCGACCGTGGTTACCCTGTGGAGACCGTGAGGGAGGAGGGGTGCATGCGCGCGGAGCTGCGTGAGTCGCAGGTCGGGCCGGGTGCCGTGCTCGAGGTCGAGGGCACGCGCCACCGTGTCGTGGGCAGCTTGCGCTTCGACCTCGACGGCACGGGATGGGGCGAGCACTGCATCACCGCCTCGGGGCCCCGCGAATGGGTCTCGCTGCGGCCGCGCGGAGCCTCGTCGATCATCCACTGGCGCTCGCGTCACGACCTCTTCGGCGAGCCCGACCAGGCCGGGACGACGCTCGATGGTCGCGACTGGGCGCTCCTCGAGGCGGGCTCGCTGACCTACACCGCCGAGGGCGACACGGGCACCGGCAGCAGCGGCACGTGCGAGTTCGTGGAGTTCACCCATGCCGACGAGCTGCTCGTCTTCGAGAGCTTCGACGGTGCCGTGTGGGAGATCAGCGTCGGCCGGCTCGTCGACCCGGCGCAGGTGCGCGGCTACCACGAGGTCGCCCGCGCCTGAAGGTCAGTGGGTCGCGGTGACCTCGTGACTGACCGTGTCACCGTCGACGCGCACCGTGAACGCCGCGACGCCGGCGGCACTCTCGCCGCCGGGCCCGCCGGGCCCGCCGAGGCGTGAAAGCACGTCGGCCAGCCGGGCGAACGTCTCGGGCGTCGGGACCGGCGCCTGGCCGTCGGCGTTTCCCGACAGGCCGGTGAGCCGGTGGTCCGCGTCGACGGTCAGCGCTGCCGTCATCCGCCGGACGGGCACGCCACGCTGGGCCTCGATGCCCTGGCGCAGCACGGCGGCGACCTCGTCGAGCACGCCTGCCACGGCGCCGGCATCGGCCCCTCCCTCGGCCACGGGGGCGGTCGCCTCCGCCACGGTCGCATCGGCAGCCGTATGCGACTGGGCCGGGTCGGCCTCGGGTGTGCGGGCCGGGACGTCGGCCGGGCTGTCGGAGCCGGGTCGGGGCGAGTGCCCCTCGCTGAGGAAGCCGATGGCGGCGAACTCGATCTTGCCGAAGTCGACCTCCGCGTCGCGCGCGAGCGAGTTGTCGATGACGTAGGCCAGGTTGACCGCGAGGTCCTTCATGCCCGGGTGCAGCTGCTGGCCCACGAAGCGGGCACACAGCAGCAACGCGTGCACCCGGACCATGGGGCGGCCCTTGCGGTCCTCGACCCGCTGGTCCGCCTCGACCCGGCCGAGGTCGAAGCCGTCGGCAGGGTAGAAATGCACCGGCCGCTCGAGCACGAAGAGCGAGTAGTCGGGCCGGTCCGAACCGGGCATCAGGCGGTAGAGCTCGCCGTTGAGGGGGAGCTGCCACTCGAGCTCGGGCGGTGCGGTGTCGAAGTGCGTGACCGTCACGAGCGGCCCGTAGCGCCCGGACTTCGTGGACGACGAGCTGGACGGCGCGTCAGCGTCGGAGGGCGTGGCAGGGTCCGAAGGTAACTCCGACGGCGCGGCGCTGGGCGCGTCGGACACGGGCGGGGGCGCGACCGGAACGGGCGGTCCCGAGGTGGCCTCCGCGGCATCCTGCTGCGCCGTCGGCATGCCCGGCGCGGACGCCGGGGTGTCATCGCCGGAGCTGAACGTGCGCGACAGCCATCCCATGCGGGCAAACCTACCCGGACGTCCACCGGAATCCGTCGGGCGTCGGTGCAGCACATCCGGGGTGTCGATGCGTCAAGGTGTCGAGGTGCCGGTGCAGGGGCCGGTGCCCCCAGCGAGAGGCAGGCCGTGGAGGCATCGTTCGAGGAGTTCGTCCGCAGCCGCGGACCGGCGCTGTTGCGTTATGCGCACCTGCTCTGCGGCGACGCCGGCCGGGCCGAGGACCTCGTGCAGGACGCACTGGTCAAGGTCCACCGGCGATGGTCGGCGTCCGCCGACCTGACGACGCCGTTCGCCTACACGAGGCGGGCGGTGACGAACGAGTACCTCAGCTGGCGCCGGCGACTCGCCAACCACGAGCTGCCGTCGATGGTGCCGGACCGCGCGGTCGCGCCCGCCGGCGACCGAGTGGCCGACCGTGACCTGGTCTGGTCGGTGATCCGCGACCTGCCGAGGCGCCAGCGCGTCGTCGTCGTGCTGCGCTACTACGAGGACCTCGGCGACCGCGAGATCGCCGGCGTGCTCGGCGTCGCCGAAGGCACCGTGCGCAGCCTCGCCTCCCGGGCCTTCGCGGCCCTGCGCGAGCACCCCGAACTCACGGAGGTCCAGCCCCGTCCGCGCCGCGTCACCCAGGAGCAGCCATGACAGACCTCGAGTCCCTCGTCCGCGCGACCCTGACCGACGAAGCGCAGCACGCTCCGCCCGGTCACGACCTCGTGGCACGCGTGGACGAGCGCGTGCGCGCCGATCGCCCCGCGGCCCGGGCCGCCTGGCTGGCGGCCGCCGCGTGCCTCGCCCTGGCGACCGTCGTCGGCGGGGCCACCGTCCTCGTCGGCCGCCAGCCGACCGCCTTGCGACCCGGCGGCAGCGCCACCTCGCCCGCCGGGACGGACGCCGGCGACGGCGCTGGGGCGACGGCTGCCGTGCCCGACCTGCCGCTCGTGACCGATGGGCTGTGTGCGGGCCTCCGCGTGCGCCTCGCCCTGCCGGGACCGAACCCCGGACAGGTCGGCACCGTCCGACCCCTCGTTCCCGGCACCGGGAACCGCTGGAGCCTGGACGGCATGACCCTGCTCTACCTCCAGGCGACCGGCCCGTGCGTCGACCGGCTCACCTACGACATCACCCACGACGACCGGGTGCACCGGTTCCAGGGTTCGGACGGCGACGTCGGCCAGCGCTTCAGCGGCGGGCTGGGTCCCCTGGTGCCGGACGTGCAGCAGCCCGGTACGGCCCGCGTCGACGTCGTGCTCGGCTGCCCGCCAGGCGCCTACTGCGCTGATGCCCGGACCGTCCTCGCGACGCTCACCGTGTCCGTCACCAAGGCCGGGCCACAGACCACGCGGCAACCGACGAGTGGGCCTGACGTCCGCTCGACCGTCACGTACACGCAGAACGGCACGGTGACCTCCTCGGTCACCTCCCCTCCCCCTGGCGGCGGGGCCGAGACCGTCACCGAGACCGTCTCGCCCTGAACAGGTCCCGCAGGTCCCGGACTGCCCGGCGTGGTTACGGTGGTGCCGTGACGACAGTGCGCAAGGACGCTCCGCACCTGGCTGCCGTGGGTGACCTCGCCGGGGCCCTGGCCGCGGGCGCACTGCTGACCGAGCCCGACAGCCTGGCGGCCTACCGCTTCGACTACACGGCTGACGCCGGTGCGGGTGTGCCGGTCGCCGTGGTCCGCGCCGAGTCGGCGGCGGACGTGCAGGCGACGGTGCGCTGGGCCGGTGCGCACGGCATACCCGTCGTGCCGCGAGGCGCCGGCAGCGGCCTGTCCGGTGGCGCCAACGCGATCGACGGGTGCATCGTGCTCAGTCTCGAGCGGATGCGGGGAGTCGAGATCGACCCCGCGACGCGCACCGCCGTCGTCGAGCCCGGCGCCCTCAACGCCGAGGTCAAGCGAGCCGCGGCCCGGCACGGCCTCTGGTACCCACCCGACCCGTCGTCCTACGAGATCTGCTCGATCGGCGGCAACGTCGCCACCAACGCCGGTGGCCTGTGCTGCGTCAAGTACGGCGTGACCACCGACTACGTGCTCGGGCTCGACGTCGTGCTCGCCGACGGCACGCTGGTGCGCCTGGGCGGGCAGCGCGTCAAGGACACGGCCGGCCTCTCGCTCGTCAAGCTCTTCGTCGGCAGCGAGGGCACGCTGGGCATCGTCACCCGCGCGACGCTGCGCCTCGTGCCGGCCCAGGCTCCTCCGGCGACGCTGGTCGCCACCTTCGACGACGTCGAGGCCGCGGCACGCGTGGTCGTCGCCATCGGGGGCAGCATGCGCGCGTCGATGATGGAGCTCATGGACCAGGCCTCCATCAACGCCGTCGAGGACCACCGCAGCATGGGGCTCGACCGCACTGCCGGCGCGATGCTGCTCGCGCAGTCCGACGCTCCGGGCGCGGCCCGTGGCGAGGAGATCGCCGAGATGGAGCGGATCTGCTCGGCTGGGGGTGCCCGCGAGTGCTTCTCGACGACGGACCCCGACGAGGGTGAGATGTTCGTCGCCGCCCGGCGCTCGGCCATCGTCGCCATCGAGCGGCGCGGCGCCATCATGCTCGAGGACGTCGGCGTGCCGGTGCCCCGACTGCCCGAGCTGCTCACGGGCATCGCGGCGATCGCGCGCCGACGTGAGGTCGAGATCCCCGTCGTCGCCCACGCCGGCGACGGCAACACCCACCCCATCGTCGTGCATCCCCCGGGCGACGCCGACGCGAAAGAGCGTGCGGCACAGGCGTTCTCCGAGGTGATGAGCCTCGCGATCAGCCTGGGCGGCACGATCACCGGCGAGCACGGCGTCGGCCGCCTCAAGCGCGCCGCGCTTCCCGAGCAGCTGGGCCCCGACGTCATGGCACTCACCCACCGCATCAAGAACGCCCTCGACCCGCAGGGCATCCTCAACCCCGGAGCCGCATTCTGATGACGACCACGCCACCGACCACCACGTCCCGCCCCGTCGCCGAGCGTCACCTCTTCGGGCCGGGCCCCTGCAACCCCTACCCGGAGGCGACGCTCGCTCTCGCCGCGCCCCTGCTCGGGCACCTCGACCCCGACTTCCTGGCGACCATGGACGAGACGTGCGACCTGCTCCGCTACGTGTGGGGCACGGGCAACCGGCGCACGCTCCCGCTCTCCG
The DNA here is from genome assembly GCF_052115265.1 of Terrabacter sp. 2RAF25. Taxonomy (NCBI): domain Bacteria; kingdom Bacillati; phylum Actinomycetota; class Actinomycetes; order Micrococcales; family Intrasporangiaceae; genus Terrabacter; species Terrabacter sp. 2RAF25. The sequence goes on along the minus strand of NZ_JBFRGJ010000001.1, from coordinate 491,330 downwards.
CGACGGGCTCGGCCGGCATGGAGGCCGCCTTCGTCAACACGGTCTCCCCCGGCGACGTCGTCGTGGTCGCCGTCAACGGGCTCTTCGGCGAGCGCATGGTCGACGTGGCCGGTCGCCACGGCGCCGAGGTGGTCCGGGTCGACCACGAGTGGGGCACGCCGGTCGACGCCGAGCGCGTCGCCGCCGCACACCCGTCGCCGAAGATCATCGCTGCCGTCCACGCCGAGACCTCGACCGGCGTCCGGTCCGACATCGCCGCGCTGGGCGCGGTCAAGGGTGACGCCCTGCTGCTCGTCGACGCCGTGACGAGCATCGGCGGCATCGACCTGCGCGCCGACGACTGGGGAATCGACATCGGCTACGCCGGCACCCAGAAGTGCCTCGGCGTCGCGCCGGGCCTCGCACCGTTCACCATCAACGACCGCGCCTTCGAGCGGCGCGTGGAGAAGCCGTCGTCGTGGTACCTCGACCTCGGCCTGCTCGGCGGCTACGTGGGCGAGGCCTCCGGCGCCGGCAGGCGCACCTACCACCACACCGCCCCGACCGCCATGGTGGCGAGCCTGCACGCCGGGCTGCGCCGCATCGCCGACGAAGGACTCGAGAAGGTCTGGGACCGCCACGCGGAGTCCGGCCGTCTCCTGCAGGACGGGCTGGTGGAGATGGGGCTCGAGCTCTTCGCCCAGGAGGGGTCACGCCTGCCGGAGCTGACGACGGTGCGCGTGCCCGACGGGGTCGACTCGGCGGCCGTGCGCGGCTACCTGCTCGAGCGGCACGACATCGAGATCGGCGCCGGCGTCGGCGAGTTCGCCTCGACCGTATGGCGCATCGGCCTCATGGGCCACAACGCCCGACCCGACCGCGTCGCCCTCGTGCTCGCGGCCCTGGAGGACGCCCTGGCCCACGCCCACTGACCTGCGGCGGCACGGCCGTGGGCTCAGCCCGGGAAGCCCCAGACGGGCAGCAGGTGGTTCTCGAGGTCACAGACACACCCCGCGCCGACGTCCAGGACCGTCCGTCGCGAACCGGTCGGGTGGCTCGCCCAGAGGTAGCGGCCGCCGGGTGTCACCACGACCAGCTGGCCCCTCGTCGTCAGGCCGGCGTGTGACCCCGGGACGTGCGTGTCGGACTGCCACGCAACCCTCGAGCCGCGCCTGTAGACGAGGTTCCCGTCGGTCTGCATGCTCAGCGAGTCCCGCTTGCCGTCGAGCTCGACGTTGCGGTCGCTCGTCAGTTTCGCGTTGCTCGGGAGCACCGAGTTGGCCGGCATCGTCGAGCGGCCCGTGCCGGACTGCCACACCATGCGGCCGGCCGCGTCGAGCAGGGTGAGGTTGCCCCCGGCCGTGAGCACCAGCCGCGTGACCCCGCGGTTCGCCGTGTTCGAGTGCCACAGCAGCGTGCCGTTCGAGCGGCGGAACGCGAGGTCGCCGTTGCAGTGCAGGGCGAGGTAGCTGCGGTCGGTCGCGTACGTGGGCGGGTTGGGGTTGGTGCGAGTCCACGTGTAGGTCACGTATGCCGTCTCGAGCTCGCCCGGGAAGGTGACGTCCTCCTCGAGCTGGAGATAGTCCGGGAACGCCGTCAGCACGAACCGGCTGTTGAACAGCTTGTCGTTCGGGGTCAGGGCACGCACGTTGTAGCAGGCCGCAAGGACAGAGCTGGATGTCGCTGCCGGAACGGCGCCTGACGCGGGCGCGGTTGCGGCGACCCCCGTCGTGAGAGCGAGCGACACCACGGCCACGGTGACAGCGCGGCGGAGACGAGACGGCATACGGGACGAACCCCCTGTAGTTCGATGACGGTGGCGTGAACCTACACGCCACCGCCGACCCTTCGACCGAGAACGACACAGACGGCCCCCACCGGGACCCGACGCCGCGAGAGTTCGCGGTCACGGCAAAGGCGGGCCCGACCATGTGGTCGGACCCGCCTTCGCGGTGATGCTGGAGCCCCGGGCTAGCCGGGACGGCTCACTTGAGCTCGACGGTGGCGCCGGCGCCCTCGAGCTGCTCCTTGGCCTTCTCGGCCGCAGCCTTGTCGACACCCTCGAGAACGGGCTTGGGGGCGCCGTCCACGAGGTCCTTGGCCTCCTTGAGGCCGAGGCTCGTGAGCGCGCGGACCTCCTTGATGACCTGGATCTTCTTCTCGCCGGCGGCGGTGAGAACGACGTCGAACGAGTCCTTCTCCTCCTCCTCGACGGCGGCAGCGCCGCCACCGGCAGCCGCGGGAGCGGCGGCAACGGGGGCAGCAGCGGTGACCTCGAAGGTCTCCTCGAACTGCTTCACGAACTCAGAGAGCTCGATGAGGGTCATCTCCTTGAAAGCGTCAAGGAGCTCGACGGTGCTGAGCTTCGCCATGGTGGCTTCCTTCCTAGATATTGCCGTGAGTGGCGTGTTGTTGAATCGAGCTGGAGCGCAGGAGCGCGATCAGCTCTCGTCGCCACCCTCGGCGACGTCGGTGGTTGCCTCGGCGGCCGGAGCCTCCGTGGCGGGAGCCTCGTCGGCGGCAGCCGGCGTGGCGGGACCCTGCGCCTCGACCTTCTGGCGCAGGGCGTCGACCACGCGGGCCGTCTGCGACAGAGGAGCGACGAAGAGGTAGGCGGCCTTGTTGAGGGAGCCCTTCATGGCCCCCGCAAGCTTGGCCAGGAGAACCTCGCGGGACTCGAGGTCCGCGAGCTTCGTGATCTCCTCGGGGGACAAGGCCTTGCCGTCGAGGACGCCGGCCTTGATCACGAGGAGGGGGTGTGCCTTGGCGAAGTCACGCAGACCCTTGGCCGCCTCGACCGGGTCACCGGTGACGAAGGCGATGGCCGAGGGGCCCTGGAGGTGACCGTCGAAGGCCGAGATCCCGGCCTCCTGAGCGGCGCGCTCCGTGAGCGTGTTCTTGACCACGGCGTAGGTGGCGTGCTCTCGGATCGAGTTGCGCAGCTCGGAGAGCTGCTTCACGGTCAGGCCGCGGTACTCGGTGAGAACGGCCGCACCGGACTCACGGAACTTGTCCGCGATCTCGGCAATGGCTGCGCTCTTCTCGGCGTTCGCCATCTGGGCCTCCTTCCCTTGCGTGGTGCCGCCGGCGAAGGGGCCCGCAGGGCCTGCACGAGAAGAGCCCCGGCGCAGGGCGCTCGGGGCTCGCAGCGGCATACTCGACGTATGCCGTGAGGCTGAGTGTCCTGCGCTGGCTGCCCGCATCGTGCGGGACCTTCGAGAGATCGTGGTTGCCCACGCCTCCAACCGGCGGTCATTGGTCGTTGACCAGAGTACGGGCTGTCCCGTCCACGACCAAATCGGCGCGGCCCCGGCCCGCTCTCCCGCGCGTCCCGGGTGCGCTCCCCGCTCGAGCCGGGTAGGTGACCTAGCGTGAGCCCCATGGCGCGAGGCAGCGTGGAACGGCGGCCGACCCCCGCTCAACGGCGACAGGCCATCCGCCGTCGACGCACGTGGGCCGGTCTGGTCGTCGTGCTCTGCGCGGCCGCCGACGTGTGGTCGGTGACCGGGGCGGGAGCACGCGAGCCCGTGCCGGAGGCCGGGCTCCTCCGCGTCGACCGGGTGTCGTTCGCGGCGGGCACAGCGCCCTCCGTCGACGTCGACCAGGTGGAACGCGTGCCCGACTCACAGGTCGGCTCCCCCGCCGGGGGCACCACCTCGGCCGGCGGCACGTCAGGCGCTGCTGCAAAGGGTGTCGCCGGCGCCAACGACGGCAAGGATGCGAAGGGCAACGTCATCGAGTCCGGCACCGGACGCTTCACGGTGGTCGCGGTGCCCGCCACGGCTCTTCGACCCACCCCGGCCACGGGCCGCACGGTGCGCTACACCGTGGAGCTCGAGGGCGGACTCGACGTGTCCGGTGAGCAGCTGGCCACCGTGGTCGGCACCGTGCTGACCGACCCCCGCGGCTGGCAGACCAAGGACGACGTCCGTTTCGTCAACGTGGCACCGGCCGCCGCGGCGAAGGGGGCCGGCATCGACCTGCGGATCACCCTCGCGAGCCCGGACACCACCGACAAGCTGTGCGCGCCGCTCGAGACCCGCGGCCAGGTCAGCTGCCACAACACCGGGCGGGTCGTGCTCAACCTGCGTCGCTGGGTGCTGGGCGCCGAGGCGTACGGCAGTGACATCGCCGGCTACCGCACCTACCTCGTCAACCACGAGGTGGGCCACGGCATCGGCCACGCCCACGCGTACTGCGGCGGCCCGGGCAAGGTGGCGCCCGTGATGATGCAGCAGACCTACGGCCTCAAGGGTTGCACCGCATGGCCCTGGCCGACTGCCAAGCCGGCCTGACCGCACGACCATCCGCTCCGGCGCGGGCGGTGGTCGCGGACCCGGGTCCGCGGCCACCGCTCGGCCTCACCGTGCGGCACCGGTCAGACGACGCTCGTCGAAGAGGCACCGATCCGGATGACCGAGCCCGTCGGCAGCGAACCGAACGCGCGGCTGGTGACGATCTCGACCATGACCACGTCGAGCGACCTGACCGTGCGCACGACCTTGTGCAGGGTCACTCGTCCCAGGCCCGGCACGGTAATGACGGTGTTGGGCCGAACCGACGACGAGATGGCAGGCAGCCCGGCGACCCGGAGTCCGACGAAGCGCGAGCCGTCCGTGGCGACGGGAGCCGCGCCCGGGCCCGCCTGCGCCAACGAGGTCTCGGCGATGACGGCATCTGCGCTGACGAGACCGCCGAGGACTCGCGGTCCGGAGGTGGTGTTCTTGACGTACGACCTGCGTGACGTCGCCGTCACGGTGGACGTCACCTCGGTGGTCGTCGTGCCCGTCGAGACGACTCCGGGGACTCCCGCCGTGGCAAGGCTGGCGCTGGCCCCGCCACCCGCGCAGGGTGCGTAGGCCAGCGCGGTGCGGCTCGTCGACACGGCGCCGTCGGCCAGGGTCGCGGACGTCGAGTAGCCCATGCCGCCGACCAGGCCGAGGACGGGGCGCGACAGCGAGGTGCTGGAGACGCCGACGTCGATGCGCGAGCCGATCGGCAGGCCCAGCGAATTCCGTCCGGTGACGACGACGCGAAGGGCCACCGTGCTGACCCGCACGTCGCCACCGACCAGGGACCTGTACTGCTGGTTGAGGTAGACCGTCGCGAGCGACGACCCCGTCGAGGTCCTGAGCGCGATCGAGGAGTTCGGGGCCGGCACGGCGTTGAGCGCACGCCCGCCGACCTTCAGACCCACGAGCCGGGACTGGTTCGTGCCCGCGAGGGCTCCGGCTGCGCTGCGTGTCGCAGTGCTGGTCGAGGTGATCGTGTCGGCGTGGACGAGGCCACCGAGCACGGTGACGCCTGCCGTGGTCGCGGAGGCGCGGCTGGAGTGGCCGCTCGCGCTCTGTGCGGTCGACACACTGGTGCGGGTCGCCCCCACCGACGCCGCCGCCGGGACGTCGACCGCAGCCGCGGACCCGGAAACGGTGCGCCCGAAGGTGGTCGTGCACCCGATGCTCGCCACCGCGGTGGGCCCCGAACGCACCGAGCCGCCGACGACGACGTAGGCGCCGTAGGCGGAGGCCGAGACGCCGACCAGAGGGGTGGCCGCTGCGGCCGGTGAGGCGGTGAGCGGCGCGGCCATCCCCGAGATGGCCGCACCGACGAGGATCGCCGTGAGTGTCCTGTTCATCTGTCGAGCTCCTGTCATCGATGCCCTGCCATCGATCCCCTGACCGATGTACGTGGTCAACGACACGCCCGACGAAGGCGTTATGCGAGCAATGACCTGATACGTGCCCCGAGCCATCCCGCGCCTCGTCGGGACGGACACGACCGAGGCCGTTCCCGGTGGGAACGGCCTCGGTCGTTCGGGGGTCCGCCGGTTCAGCGCGGGTGCACGACCATCGCGGAGCCACCGCCGCGCCGCACCGTCTCGGCTGCCGCCTCGAAGCGGTTGCCGTCGAGGCTGCGGATCGCCGTCACGGCGCCGATCTCTCCGGCGTCCTTGAGGACGTGCCCGAGGGCGCGCAGCCCGGCCGCGGCAGGGCTCGCGAGGAACGCCGGCTCGGCGTCCTCCGCCGCGCCGTTGCGCGAGGAGAGCCGTGGGGCCGCGATGGCGTCGACCAGTGCCAGGTCACGGTCGAGGTAGCCGAGGATCGTCTGCGAGACCGACGTGATGATCGTGGCGCCTCCGGGCGAGCCGACGGCCAGGTAGGGACGGCCGTCCCGTAGCAGGATCGTCGGGCTCATCGACGAGCGCGGCCGCTTGCCCGGGCCCGGGAGGTTCGGGTCGGGGGCATTGCCCTGGGTCGGGGCGAAGTTGAAGTCGGTCAGCTCGTTGTTGAGCAGGAAGCCGTAGCCCGGCACCGTGATCCCCGAGCCGCCCGTCTGCTCGATGGTGAGGGTGTAGGACGCCACGTTCCCCCACCGGTCGGCCACCGTCAGGTGCGTGGTCGACTGCCCCTCGCTGGGCTGTGCCGATGCGGGTGCGGTGGCGCACGAGGTGTGGGAGCCGTCGGGGATGCCCGGCGGGATGGGCCGCGGCGAGTAGGCCTTGGCCGGGTCGAAGAGGCAGGCGCGCTGGGCGGCGAAGCCACGGCTCGTCAACTCATCGACGGGGACACCGGGCACGTCGCCGACGTAGCGGTTGCGGTCGGCGAACGCCGTGGCCGACGCCTCGGAGAACCGGTGCAGGTAGTCCACGTCGGAGAGCGCGGACGTCTTGGTGCCAGTGCGGTGCTCGTAGGCCTTCATCAGGTTGAGGATCTCGGCGACGGCGATGCCACCCGAGCTGGGCACCGGCATGCCGTAGACGTCGAGGCCCTCGTACTGCGAGTGGATCGGCGCCTTCGTCAGCGCGCGGTAGCCGGCCAGGTCGCGCAGCGTCAGCTTCCCGCCCATGACCTCCTGGCCCGGCACGGTGTGCGGGGCGTTGGACTCGCGGACGATGGCCTCACCGAGGCGGCCACGGTAGAGCACGTCCGTCCCCCCGGTGCGCAGCGTGCGGTAGGCCTTGGCCATGTCGGGGTTGGTGAAGGTCGAGCCGACGGCCGGCGCCTGGCCGTTGGGCAGGAACACCTTCGCCGTCGCCGGGAACCTCGAGAACCGAGTGGCGTTCTGTGCCGTCTGGTCGTGGAAGGTCTGGTCGACGACGAACCCCTTGGCGGCGAGCCGCTCGGCGGGCTTGAGCGCTTCGTTGAAGGAGAGGGTGCCGTGGTCGCGCAGCGCCTTGGCCCACAGTGCGGGCGTGCCCGGGACCCCGACCGACAGGCCGGAGTTCACGGCGGTGGCGAACGCATAGGGCTGGCCGGTGGCCGGGTCGATGAACGCCTTGTCGGTGAAGGACATCGGCGCCGTCTCCCGGCCGTCGATGGTGCTGACCTTCCTGGTGCGTGCGTCGTAGTAGACGAGGAAGCCGCCACCGCCGATGCCGGCGCTGTAGGGCTCCGTGACGCCGAGGGCAGCGGCTGTCGCGACGGCGGCGTCGGCGGCGTTGCCGCCCCGGGCGAGCACGTCGATGCCGACCTGCGAGGCGTCGCGGTCGACGGAGGTGACCGCGCCCCCGGAGCCGACCATGAGCGGGGCCTTGGGCAGCGGCGTCGGGTTGCCGTGCCGGCCGTGGTCGCGCTGTGGCGCGGGCGCCACCGTCGGCTGGGCACCGGCCGTGGCCGGCAGGAGTGCGAGCGGAAGGCCGACGACGAGAGCGCCGACGACCCATCGGGAACGTGTCGTGGTTCGTGTGCTGGGACGACTCATCTTTCGACCGTACCCGCGCAAACACCGCCTATCGCGCCCAGCACCCGCCCGATCCCCGACGTGACGCAGTGTTCTCGACCAGGAACGACACGAGAGCCCGCCACCCCAGAAGGGTGGCGGGCTCTCGGCGCGTCGGGTCAGGCGATCAGGCCTGGTCCTCCTCGACGAGGAGGTTGCGCGTCTTGGAGAAGTCGAGCGGGATGCCCGGGCCCATCGTCGTGGAGACGGTGGCCTTCTCGATGTAGCGGCCCTTGGAGCTGGCCGGCTTCAGACGCAGGATCTCCTCGAGGGCGGCGGCGTAGTTCTCGACGAGCTTGGTCTCGTCGAAGGACGCCTTGCCGATGATGAAGTGGAGGTTCGCGTGCTTGTCGACGCGGAACTCGATCTTGCCGCCCTTGATGTCGGCGACGGCCTTGGCGACGTCCATCGTCACGGTGCCGGTCTTCGGGTTCGGCATGAGGCCACGCGGGCCGAGCACCTTGCCGAGACGACCGACCTTGCCCATGAGGTCAGGGGTGGCGACGACGGCGTCGAAGTCGAGCCAGCCGCCCTGGACCTTCTCGAGCAGGTCGTCGGAGCCGACGTGGTCGGCGCCGGCCTCGCGGGCGGCCTCGGCCTTGTCACCGTTGGCGAAGACGAGGACGCGGGCGGTCTTGCCCGTGCCGTGCGGCAGGTTGACCGTGCCGCGGACGGCCTGGTCGGCCTTGCGGGGGTCGACGCCGAGTCGCATGGCGACCTCGACCGTCTCGTCGTACTTGGCCTTGGCGGTCTGCTTGGCGACGCGGACGGCCTCGAGCGGGGCGTAGACCTTGCCCGGCGTGACGAGCTCGGCTGCGGCGCGGTAGTTCTTGCTGCGCTTCATGGAACTGCTCCTTGGGTGGATTTCGTGGAGTCGTGGTGCGGACCAGCGCTGGTCCTCCCACGTGGCCGACGGCATACGGTCCGTATGCCGTGCGGCCGGGGTGACGCTCGAGCTCAGAGCTCGGTGTCGATGCCCATCGAGCGAGCGGTGCCGGCGATGATGCGCGCCGCCATCTCCTCGTCGTGGGCGTTGAGGTCTTCCATCTTCTGACGGGCGATCTCGAGGACCTGGTCGCGCGAGAGCTTGGCGACCTTGGTCTTGTGCGGCTCGCCGGAACCCTTGGCGACGCCGGCGGCCTTCTTGATCAGCTCGGCGGCCGGCGGGGTCTTCGTCACGAAGGTGAACGAGCGGTCCTCGTAGACCGTGATCTCGACCGGGATGACGTTGCCACGCTGGGACTCCGTCGCGGCGTTGTATGCCTTGACGAACTCCATGATGTTGACGCCGTGCTGGCCCAGGGCCGGGCCGACGGGCGGGGCGGGGGTGGCCTGTCCGGCCTGGATCTGCAGCTTGATGAAGCCGGAGACCTTCTTCTTGGGGGGCATGGTTGCCTACCTTCTTCGTTGTGGGCCGACGCCGTGGGCGATGACCCGGTTGCAGGCCGGTGCGGAGTGCCGCACCGAACGTGGTGGGACCTTGCTCAGATCTTGGCGACCTGGGCGAAGGAGAGCTCGACCGGGGTCTCCCGGCCGAAGATCGAGACGAGCACCTTGAGCTTCTGCGTGTCGGTGTTGATCTCGGAGATCGTGGCGGGAAGGGTCTCGAAGGGCCCCTCCATGACGGTGACGGACTCGCCGACCTCGAAGTCGACGACCCGCACGTCCTTGGGGGCGCTGGACTTCGACGCCGCCGTGCCATCGGCACCGGCTGCTGCCTCGAAGGTCGGGGCGAGCATCGTGAAGACCTCGTCGATCGACAGCGGCACGGGCTGGTGCGCGTTGCCGACGAAGCCGGTCACACCGGGCGTGTGGCGCACGGCGCCCCAGCTCTCGTCGGTGAGGTCCATGCGGACGAGGACGTATCCGGGCATCCGGACGCGGCGGACCTGCTTCTTCTGGCCGTTCTTGATCTCGGTGACCTCTTCCATGGGGACCTCGATCTCGAAGATGAAGTCCTCCATGTTGAGGGTCTGGATGCGCGTCTCGAGGTTCGCCTTCACGCGGTTCTCGTAACCGGCGTAGGAGTGGATGACGAACCAGTCGCCGAACCGGCTGCGCAGGTCGGCCTTGAAGTCCGCGACGGGGTCGCCGCTGCCGGTGGCAGTGGGTGCGGCCTCAGAGTCGTCGTCAGAGTCGTCGTCAGAGTCGTCGTCAGAGTCGTCGTCAGATTCGTCGTCAGATTCGTCGGAGTCGGCCTCGTCCGTGGCCTCGTCGGAGTGGTCCGCAGCCTCGTCTGCAAGGTCGGCGTCGGCAAGGTCGGCGTCGGCAAGGGCGGCGTCGGCAAGGGCGGCGTCGGCAAGGTCGGCGTCGGCGTCGGCGTCGGCGTCGGTCGCGTCGGTGGCCGCTGCGTCCTCAGCACCCGAAGCGCCGTCGGAGGCCGAGAGCTCGTCGGACAGGGCCGCGGGGTCGACGACGTCGGTCCCGGTGCTGTCGCCGTTCGGGGCGCCCTCGTGGGCGAACTGCTCGGACACGCTCTGACCTACTTCCTTGCTCGTGGACCAGCCGGTGGCGGCTGGCGGTGACATCCCGGGGCGCGGGCTGTGGCCCGTGCGTCAGATCGTCGCGCCGGTGAAGGCCCACGAGATCAGCTTGCTCAGACCGAAGTCGAGCCCCGACACGAGAGCCATCATGATCACGACGAACACGACCACCACGGTGGTGTAGCGCACGAGCTCGGGGCCCGTGGGCCGCACGACCTTGCGCAGCTCGTCGAGGATCTGGCGAACGAAGAGGCTGATCGCGCCGAGGAACCGCGACACCGGGTTGCCGCCACGGGCCTTGTCAGCCCGGCCGGACCCGCGCTTGGCGCTCGTCTCCGTCACGATTCCTTCTTTCTGCCTGGGTACCGGCCCGCGACAGCGCCCGGGACCGTGGGATGTCCACGCCTGGGCGAGAGCCGCGTGCCGCCTTGCACGACGACCACATCACTGGGATGCGCAGGGCAAGAGGGACTCGAACCCCCAACCGCTGGTTTTGGAGACCAGTGCTCTACCAATTGAGCTATTGCCCTTCGCCGAGACCGTGGGGTGGTCGCGGCGGGACGGCATGCGTCAGCATGGCCAGCGAAGCCGTCCGAGGGTCGATCATACGCGACGATCGGACCGCAACGCGAACCGAGCGTCGACGGCCCCGGGGAGGTGTCCCGGGGGTCCCCTCACGGCACCACCCGGCATACGGACCGGGCTCCTCGGGAGCACCCCCGAGTGGCAGGATCGGGAGGGTGACGAACCCGCGCACCCCCCTCGCGTCCCTGTCCGACGACGACCTGGCCGGCTTCCTTGCCGAGCAGCGTGAAGCCTATGCGGACCTCCGGGCCCGTGGCCTCAAGCTGGACCTGACGCGGGGCAAGCCGTCGGCTGCGCAGCTCGACCTCTCGAACGCGCTGCTCACGCTGCCGTCGACCACCAAGGACCGCGCCGGGGTCGACGTGCGCAACTACGGCGGGCTCGAGGGCCTGGCCGAGCTGCGCGAGCTGTTCGCCGAGCTGCTGTGGGTCGACCCCTCGCAGGTCGTCGCCGGCGGCAACTCGAGCCTGACGATGATGTACAGCACGATCGTGGACTTCCTGCTCTTCGGCGGCGTCGACTCGCCGCGGCCCTGGTCGCGCGAGGAGAAGGTCCGTTTCGTCTGTCCGGTGCCCGGCTACGACCGGCATTTCTCGATGCTGGCCTCGTTCGGCATCGAGATGGTCACCGTCGACATGCACGACGACGGTCCCGACGTCGCTGCGGTCGAGGCCCTTGTCAAGGACGACCCCAGCATCAAGGGCATCTGGATCGTGCCGACCTACGCCAACCCCTCCGGAGCCGTCGTCTCGCAGGAGATCGCGGCCCGCCTCGCGGCGATGCCCGCAGCGGCCCCCGACTTCACGATCTTCTGGGACAACGCGTACGCCTTCCACCACCTCACCGAGGACGAGGCCAAGAGCGCCGACATCCTCACGCTCGCGGCCGCGTCGGGCCACCCGAACCGACCGATCATGTTCGCCTCGACCTCCAAGATCACGTTCGCCGGCGCCGGCGTCGCCGTGCTGGCGGCCAGCGAGGCCAACGTGACGTGGTACCTGAAGCACTTGGCGATGAGCTCGATCGGGCCCGACAAGGTCAACCACCTGCGGCACGTCGAGTTCTTCAAGGACGCCGACGGCGTGCGCGCCCACATGCGCGCGCACCGCGAGATCATCGCCCCGAAGTTCGCGACGGTCGACCAGGCACTCACCGAGGGGCTCGACGGCCTCGATGTCGCAGAGTGGACGCGGCCCACGGGGGGCTACTTCGTCAACCTCGACGTGCTCGACGGCACGGCGTCGCGGGTCGTCGCCCTGGCCAAGGAGGCCGGCATCGCGCTGACCCCGGCCGGCGCGTCCTTCCCCCTCGGGCACGACCCCCGCGACCGCAACATCCGGCTCGCCCCGACCTTCCCCGTGCTCGACGAGGTGCGCACGGCGATGGCCGGCGTGGCGACGTGCGTCGCCCTCGCCGCCGCCGAGAAGGTGACCGCCGACCGGTCCCCCGGGGTAGGGGACGGGAGCGACGCCGCCGCGGCGCCGAACGAGCCGGCCACCGAAGGAGCAGCCCGATGAGCGAAGCCAACGAGAACATCGACGACGACCTCACCAGCTACAGCGTCGACGACGAGGACCAGCTCCAGCCCGAGGACACCCTCGAGGACGGCGAGCTCGAGGACGTCCTCGACCGCGGCTACTCCCCCAACGACCGCCCACAGGGTGTCAACGCCCACGGCACGACGGCCTACGAGGAGTCGATCGACGAGACGATCGACGAGCGCATCCGTCAGGAGGAGCCCGACCCCAGCTCGGCCTACGGCAGGCCCGACAACGAGAGCGGCCTCGACGACGACCGTATCGGCGGCGACGACCCCGACTCGATCGACGCCGAGGACGACTGGCTCGGTGACAACGAGGTCGGTGACGCGCGGGCGGGCCGTCTCGTCGCCGATGACGAGGGCGCCCACGACGACGACGAGAAGCAGGCCTGGGCCAGCGACGTCGGCGTCGACGGCGCGGGCGCCTCGGCCGAGGAGGCCGCGATGCACGTCGTCGACGAGATCGCCGACGAGCCCGACGAGGGCTGACCTTTCGACACCCCTCGCGTATGCCGCGTGGCGGGATCGGGCTGCCCGTCCGACCGGAGCAGCGGGTGACACACTGGCCCGCATGACGCGCTCGGTGGAGGACCTGCCCAAGGCCCACCTGCACCTGCACTTCACCGGCTCGATGCGCATCGACACGGTGCGCGACCTCGCCGCCGGCCACGGCATCCGCCTTCCCGAGGCGCTCGCCTCCGGGTGGCCGCCGAGGCTCGCCCGTGCCACCGACGAGCGCGGCTGGTTCCGGTTCCAGCGGCTCTACGACGCCGCTCGCTCCTGCGTGCGCAGCGAGAGCGACATGCGTCGCATCGTGCGCGAGGCCGCCGAGGACGACGCCGCCGAGGGCTCCCGATGGCTCGAGATCCAGGTGGACCCGACGTCCTACGCGCCCTTCGTCGGCGGCATCACCCCGGCGCTGGAGATCGTGCTCGACGAGGCTCGTGCCGTGTCGTCAGAGGGGCGCACCGGGGTCGGCGTCGTCGTCGCCGCGAGCCGGATGCGCCACCCGCTGGAGGCACGCACGCTCGCGCGGCTGGCGGCGCACCACGCCGGCGAGGGGGCCGGCCAGGTCGTCGGCTTCGGGCTCTCGAACGACGAACGGCGCGGCCTGGTCGCCGACTTCGCGCCGGCCTTCGCCATCGCCCGGCGGGCCGGGCTGGCCCTGGTGCCGCACGGCGGCGAGCTGCTGGGGGCGCAGTCGGTGATGGAGACCCTCGAGCACCTCGACCCCGACCGCATCGGCCACGGCGTGCGCAGCGTCGAGGACCCGGCGGTGCTCGACGCGGTCGCCGAGGCCGGCGTCACCCTCGAGGTGTGCCCCGGCAGCAACGTCGCCCTGGGCGTCTATGCCGACCCCTCCGACGTGCCGCTGCGTCGCATCGTCGACTCGGGCATCCCGGTGGCGCTCGGCGCCGACGACCCCCTGCTGTTCGGTTCCCGACTGGCCGCGCAGTATGCCGCGGCCCGTGACCTCGGCTTCGACGACGAGGGGCTGGCCGACCTGGCGCGCGCCTCCCTCGGCGGCAGCCGGATGCCGTCCCGGCTGCGCACGGCCGCACTCGCCGACGTGCACGAGTGGCTCGTGCGCCCCGACCACGACGACGCCCCGACCGCTGCGGGCGACCGCGGGCTGGCCACCGAACCGGCCTGACCGCCAGACCCGCGTGACTCGGGCCACACGGTGGAGCGGGGCACACCGGGGCATAACCACCCACGGGCCCCTGCCTGCCACCGTCCACGCCCGCGCACCGAGTTTGCTCAGGGTCGGTGCGCCCGGTCATGCTGGTCGGGAGATGAAGACTTCTGCCGCCGCCCTCGCCCGCCCATCGACCGCCTCCGGCACCCGCCTCCGACGCCTTTCCGTCGTGGGCCTGCTCGCCCCTGTCGTCGCCCTGGCGGCCTGCAGCGGCGAGTCCCCGGTGACCGCCGACCCGACGGCACCCGTGGGCTCGACCTCGTCGACGACAGCCCCTGCCGACACGGCGACGACCCCCGCGACCCCGACCCCCAGCACCACCTCGGGGTCTGCCGCGCCGGTCGACAAGATGGTGACGAAGACGATCACGGCGACCCTGAAGGACCCCGAGCTCGGGCACACCATCACCGCCCGACGGCTGGTGCGCAACCTCTCGTGGCCGTCCGGGCAGCCGGTCGGGGCCAAGCAGTTCGAGATCGTCGGCGTGTGGGTCAACCTCAAGGCGGGCAGCCGCTACTCCGCCTCGATCGACTCCTCGATGCTCGCGCTCGTGGCCGCCAGCCCCGCCCAGTCGGTCGTGCCGACCTCCGAGTTCACCAAGCGCTGGGGTGCCACCGTGCTGAAGCCCGCCAAGCGGTCCCAGACGACCGCCGGCTGGGTGTTCTTCAAGGTCGACCGCGGCACGACGAGCTCGTTGAAGCTCGGCTTCAACCGTCCGGCCTACCAGGTCAGCACGACCGGCAAGAAGCTCCCGGCGAAGTCGTTCACGGTCGTCCTCACCAAGTAGGGCCGACAGGACGCCACGACGACGCCGAGAGGCCGGCACGAGGCGTCCCGGCCGGCGCGGGTGCGTCGGCCGTCAGAGGTCGAGGCCGAGCAGCACCGGCTCGTTGACGAGGGTGACGCCGAACGTGTCACGGACGCCGTCGCGGACCTGGCGCGCGAGCGCGACGACGTCGCCCGCCGTGGCGCCGCCGCGGTTGGTCACCGCCAGGGTGTGCTTGGTCGACAGGGCCGCCGGGGCGGGGAGCCCGAAGCCCTTGCCGAACCCGGCGTGCTCGATGAGCCACGCCGCGCTCGTCTTGACGCGGCCGTCGGGCTCGCCGAACCGGGGTGGCGTGGGCCCCTCCCACCCGAGCCGCTCGCCGACCCGCTCGACGAGGTCGTCGAACTGCTGCCGGCTGAGTATCGGGTTGGTGAAGAAGGAGCCGCACGACCACGTGTCGGGGTCGGCGTCGTCGAGCACCATGCCACGGGAGCGTCGCTGCTGCAGCACGGCCTCGCGGGCGTCCTGGAGGGGCACACGCGTGCCCAGCGGGACGTCGAGGCCCTTGGCCAGGGCGGCATACGCGATCGGGCGGCTGAGGTCGGCCAGCTCGAACTGGAAGAGCACGTCGAGCACGACGTAACGGGCGTTGCCCTTGAAGCGGGAGTGGCGGTAGGTGAAGGCGCAGTCCGCGCTCATGAAGGTGCGGACGGCCTGCTCCTGGCGGTCCCACGTGCGCACCTGGGCCACGGTCTGCGAGATGTCCTGGCCGTAGGCGCCGACGTTCTGGATGGGGGTGGCGCCGGTGCGGCCCGGGATGCCGCTGAGCGCCTCGACCCCCGCCCAGCCCTCGGTCACGGCCCGCTCGACGACGTCGTCCCAGACCTCGCCGGCCGCGACGCGCACCATCGCTCCCCCGCACGCGTCGGCCGTCTCCGGCGCGACACCGCTCGTGGCGACGTGCACGACCGTGCCTTGGAACCCCTGGTCGGACACGACGAGGTTCGAGCCGCCGGACAGCACGAGCAACGGCTCGTCGGCGTCGTCGACCTCGCGCACGGCGTCGACGAGCTCGTCGATGGTCTCGACGGTGACGAGCCGGGCCGCAGGCCCCCCGACGCGCATCGTCGTCAGGGTCGAGAGGGGGACGTCGTGATCCTCGCGCACGCGGTGGACCTGGCCGCTCAGTCGAGCCGGGCGACGGCCAGGGCGCGGCCCAGGACCTTCTCGCCGGCCGCGGTGGCGGTCAGCTCGACCGTGACCCGCTTGGTCTCGGGGTCGACGGACTTCACGACGCCGGAGACCTCGATGTCGGCGCCGGTGTCGTAGGGCACGACCACCGGGCGGGTGAAGCGCACGCCGTACTCGACGACGCGGCCCGCGTCGCCCACCCAGTCGGTCACGACGGTGACGGCCGAGCCCATCGTGAACATGCCGTGGGCGATGACGTCGGGCAGACCCACCTTCTTGGCGAACGGCTCGTCCCAGTGGATCCGGTTGCGGTCCAGGGACGCCCCGGCGTACTGCACGAGGCGGGCGCGGTCGACGTGCACGGTCACCGGCGGGAGCGCGTCACCGACGGCGACGGAGTCGAAGGTCCGCACCGCAACCGGCGACGGGGTCGTGGCAGTCGTGGACGTTGCGGGCTGGGTGCTCATCACTCGCCTCCTCGGATGACGATCGTCGACGTGGCCGTGCAGACGGCCTCGCCCTGCTCGGTGGCGAGCTCGGTGCGCGTCGTCACCATCGCGTGGCCACCGGCCTCGCGCACGGCGTCGACGTGGAGCGTGCCGATGACCGCGTCGCCGGCGGTGAGCGGGCGGTGGTGGGTGAACCGCTGCTCGCCGTGGACGACCCGCGAGAAGTCGATGCCGGCCTCGGGGTCGGCGATCAGCTGCGCGTCGCACTGCTGGGCGATGAGCACGGCGAACGTGGGCGGCGCGATGACGTCGGCGTAGCCACGCGCCCGGGCCACCTCGGCGTCGACGTGGACGGGGTCGGCCGAACCGACCGCCTCGGCGAACTCGCGGATCTTGGCCGCACTGACCCGGTAGGTCTCGGTGGGCGGGTAGACCCGTCCTTGGAAGTCTGCGTTCACCGGCATACGGGCACCCTACCGACCGACGGGGTCAGCGGTTCAGCGGTCTCGCCCCGACCGGACCGACAGGTAAGTCGGTCGGGAACGACGAAGCTCCCCCGGCCGAGGGCCGAGGGAGCGTGGACGTCGAGCCGCTGGGGTCAGCGGGTCTCGCGGTGCTCCGTGTGCTTGCCGCACTTCGGGCAGAACTTGTTCATCGCGAGACGGTCGGGGTTGTTCCGACGGTTCTTCTTCGTGATGTAGTTGCGGTCCTTGCAGTCCACGCACGCCATCGTGATCTTGGGACGGACGTCGGTGCTCTTGCTGGCCACGGCAACCTGCTCTTTCGGGAACGTACTGGGGGATCTGTCGTCTTGCGACGGGTGTCGCGCGGCGCGTCACGCGTTCCGGGCTCCCGGGTGACACGCAGGCGCGACGTCCTAGGTTACGCGACACCCCGGCGATTGGAGAAATCGGCGTCGGTGCGCGTGGAGGTGGTAGCGGGAGCGGGGCTCGATCCCGCGACCTCACGATTATGAGTCGTGCGCTCTAACCAGCTGAGCTACCCCGCCATGGGCTGCCGTGCCCGGACCTCGTCGCGATGCTGCGCGAGGCCGGGACCGGCCGACCAGAGCCCCAATAGGGAATCGAACCCTAGACCTTTTCCTTACCATGGAAACGCTCTGCCGACTGAGCTATTGGGGCACGGTCGACTCGTGGACCGCCGTGAAGACGGGCCGAGGTCGACCTGCTGTGCGACGGCGAGACTACACGGTCGCGGCCGTGGATACGAAATCGGGCAGGGCGCGCGCACACGGTCCGCCGGCGGGACGCGGCCCAAGCCTCGGCTGCACCGCTGCAGGGCAGGTCAGCCCTCAGCATCGTGGTCGGCGAGGGCCTGCTGCGCGGCCCCCTCCTCCGCCTCACGGCGATCGCGTGTGCCGGTCGCGTCGTCGAGCTCTCCGGTGACCTTCTCGAGCCGTCCGCGGGCCGTGGCGAGCCGCCGCTCCAGGTCGGCGATGCCCTCGGTCACCTCCTCGTGGCGGGCGGTGAGGACGGCGACCTGGCGGTCGGCGGTGCGCAGCTCGGAGCGGGCCGTCTCGAGCGCTGCCTGGAGGCGCGCTCGCACCGCCGCTCGCTTGGCCCGGCGCCGCTCCTCGAGGTCGACGGCGTCCTCACCGTTCTCGCCGTCGTCGTCGGCGCCGCGTTCCGACCCGGCGCCGCCCCGGACGACCGACAGCGACGGACGTGCCCCGCCGTCACCGTCGTCGCCGCCGAGGGCGACGACGTCCTCGACGTCGACCGAGCCGAAGCCCGAGTAGCTGAGGGAGCGCACGAGCGAACCGGTGAGCACCGAGGACTCTGCGTCTTCGTCGGCGATCACGGCGGTGAGGGTGTCGCGCACCTCCTGGGCCACCCCGGCGCCGAGCTTTTGCCCGGCCTCCGCCGACTCGGCCGCGATGCGCTCGGACAGGGCGTCGACGCGCCTGGACCGTTCACGGCCGAGCAGCCGCAGCTGGTCGGCGTCGAGGCTGCGCTGGGCCTCGCGGAGCAGCTCGGCGAACTCGCGGAAGTCCTCGAGCTCGTCGGCGTGCTCGCGCACGAAGTGGTTGACCGCCCACGCGGCCACCGTCGGCTTGCGAAGGGCGCCGATCGCCGTGGCGAGGTCCTTGTCGCCGGCCTTCTTCGCCTCGGCCACCAGCTCGGAACGAAGCGGCGTGAAGCGGGCCGGCGGGGCGGCATACAGCTGCTCGACAGCGGCGCGCAGGTGCAGGATCACGGGTGCATCCTCCCGCAAACCTGCTGGTGCGGCGCGACGCAGCCGGGCAGGCTGGTCGCGTGATCTGGATCTGTGCGACCTGTGCCGTCGAGACCGACGACCTGGCGGAGCCGCCGACCGAGTGCGAGGTGTGCGAGGACGACCGGCAGTGGGTGCCCGCCTCGGGCCAGCGGTGGACGACCGTCGCGGAGCTGCGCGAGTCGGGCACGCGCATCACCATCGACCCCGTCGAGGACGACCTGTGGGGGCTGCACGCCGACCCGGCTGTCGGCATCGGGCAGCAGACGATGGTGGTGCGCACCCCGGAAGGCGTCCTGCTCTTCGACTGCGTCGGCTACCTCGACGACGAGGCCGTGGAGTTCGTGCGGTCCCTGGGGCCAACGCTCGCGGTCGCCGCCAGCCACCCGCACATGTACGGCGTGCAGACCGAGTGGGCGCGGGCGCTCGGTGAGGTACCTGTGCTCGTGGCCGAGCGCGACGCGGAGTGGGTGCGACGCAAGGATCCGCTCGTCGAGCTCTACGACGAGTCCCGGGAGGTGGCACCCGGCCTCACCCTGCACCGGGTCGGCGGTCACTTCCGCGGTCAAGCCGTCGTCGAGTGGCAGGCCGGCGCCGAGGGCCGTGGCGTGCTGCTCGCCGGCGACGCCGTCTTCCCGAACCCCGACCGCCGATCGGTCAGCTTCCTGCGCAGCTATCCCAACCGGATCCCCTTGTCGGGCAACGTGGTCCAGCGCATCGCCGGCCAGCTCGAAGGACTCCACTACGACCGGCTGTACAACAACTTCGGCGCGGTCGTGCCGCGCGAGGCGAAGGCCGTGGTCCGCTTCTCGGCCGACCGGCACGCCGCCTGGACCCGCGGCGACTTCGACCACCTCACCTGACGTCGAGCAGAACTCCCGTCCGGTTGGTGCCGGGGCGCCCGGCAGCGGGTAGGTGCAGGAGCGACGGCGTCGTCCGGCGCCGCCTGGAATCAGCTAGAGGAGCAGCCATGAGCGACAACCCGCTGGACCCGGTGAGCGACGACCAGACGAACGAGGGGCCGGCTGACGGCGGCGCCGACACGCAGAGCCAGGACGGCGGAGCCGACGGCGGCGCCGACACGGCACTGGGATCCGACACCGAGTCCGACCTGGGCTCCGGGATGGGCTCTGGAATGGGCTCCGACACCGGTTCCGGTGGCGAGGGGCCGGCCGACGGTGGCGCCGACACGCAGAGCCACGACGGCGGAGCCGACGGCGGCGCCGGAGCGGACTCCGACGGTGAGGGCCCGGCCGACGGTGGCGCCGACACGGACAGCCACGACGGCGGTGCCGACGGCGGAGCCTGATGACTGCTGGCACGACCGGCCGGGTGCCCGCCCCTGGTGGCGGGCACTCGGCCTTGCGGCGTCTCGTGCCGCTCGACCCCGAGACGTTCGCTCGCGAGCACTGGTCCAGCCGGCCGCTCGTGACGACGTCCGCGGACCTGCCTGCCGGCCTGACTGACCTCTTCGACGAGCACGCCGTCGACGAGCTGGTGTCCCGGCGAGGACTGCGCGCGCCCTTCCTTCGTGTCGCACGTGACGGCCGCACCCTGAGCGACCGCGAGTTCACGCAGGGAGGCGGCGTCGGCGCAACGGTTACCGACCAGGTCAGCGACGACAAGCTGCTCCGCCTCTTCGGCGAGGGCTCGACGATCGTCCTGCAGGGCCTGCACCGCACGTGGGGCCCGCTGATCGACTTCACCCAGCAGCTCGCTGAGGAGCTCGGCCACCCGGTCCAGGCCAACGCGTACGTGACGCCCAGCCAGAGCACCGGCTTCAGCGACCACTACGACGTGCACGACGTCTTCGTGCTGCAGATGGCGGGCGAGAAGCGCTGGCGGCTCCGGGCACCCGTCCACCCGTCACCCCTGCGAGACCAGCCGTGGACCGACCACCGCGACGCCGTCGAGGAGGCCGGCCGGGCCGAGCCCGACCTCGAGTTCACCCTTCGTCCGGGCGACGTTCTCTACCTGCCGCGCGGCTGGATCCACTCGGCCACGGCGCTCGGCGGCGTGAGCACCCATCTGACTCTCGGCATCCACGTGTGGACCCGGCGCCACCTCGCCGACGAGCTCGTGCGGCTCGCGCTGGCCTCGGTGAGCCGCGACGAACGGGCGCGCGCCTCCCTCCCGCTGACCTCGTCGGGACTCGACGGCGCCTCGCTGACGACCGACATCGAGCTGGTGCGAGAGAGCCTGGTGCGCGAGCTCGGCTCCGTCAACGCCGGCGACGTGGTCGACGCCCTCGAGGCCCGGGTGCGTTCGGCGCAGCGACCGGCACCGATCGGGCCGTTGGCCCAGGTCGCCGCTGCCGACACGCTCACGCCCGAGACCGGCCTGCGGCTGCGGCACCACGTCGATGCGCGCCTCGTGCCCGACCCGAACGGCTCGGTGACCCTGTGCTGCCGGCTCGGCGACCGACCCGTGGGGTCGCACGACGTCGGCACGCTCGTCGCCCTCGTCGGTGGCGGCGCGCTCCGCGCCGACATGGTGGGGCTCGAGCTGGCCCGCCAGCTCATGCGCGAGGGCCTCCTCGTCGTCGCCGACGAGACCTGACGACAGTCCCTGACCTCTCGAAGCCCCACCCCTTCAACCGTCGAGAGGCCAAAGTTCGCGGGTCCCGAACCGTCGAGAGGCCAAGGTTCGCGGGTCCCGAACTGTCGAGAGGCCAGCTCCTGCCACCTCGCGGAGGTCGAGCGGCCACTTCAGCCGGTCAGCCGAGGACAGCCGCCCTCAGGGCGGCTCGGGCCCCGACGAGGGACGGGCCGTACCAGGTGAGCAGGCGTCCGCTCACGAGGGCTGTTCGCGAGCGGGCGAACGCCTCGGGCCCGTCGTCTGCCGTGAAGACGTAGGGCTCGTCGGGAAGCAGCACCGTGAGGCCGTCGCGGTCCAGGGCCGACAGGTCGACGTGCGGGTAGCGCTCGGGTGATCCGGCGAGCACGTTGCGCCAGCCCAGTCGGGCGGCGACGTCGCCCGTGAAGGTGTCGCGTCCGACCGTCATCCAGGGGTCGCGCCAGATCGCCACCGCCACCTCGAGCGTCGGCTCGGGCACCGGACCCGACCACTCGTCGCGCGCGGTCGCCAGCCAGGTGGGCGTTCCGACGTGGAGCACCTCGCCAAAGAGCCGCCCAAGCGACTCGAGCGCCGATGGCACCGTCTCGATGTCGGTGACCCAGACGGGTATGCCGTCAGCCCGCAGCCGCTGCACGTCGAGCTCTCGGTTCTCCTCCTTGTTGGCCACGACCAGGTCGGGCGCCAACGCGGCGATTGCCGCGCGGTCGGGGTTCTTGGTGCCGCGGACTCGTTGCACCGCAAGGTTGCCCGGGTGCGCGCACCAGTCGGTGGCCCCGACGAGGCGCTCCGGGCATGTCTCCGCCAGGGCCTCCGTGATGGACGGCACCAGTGACACGACCCGGCGTGGCGGCGCCGGAAACGGCATCGCATGTCCAAGGTCGTCAACGAGCGTCACGTGGGGCACGCCTTGGCCTCTCGACGGTGCGGGACCCACGAACTTTGGCCTCTCGACGGTGCGGGACCCACAAACTTTGGCCTTTCGACGGTGGAGGGGTGGGGGTGTCAGACGTTGCGGCGGTACTGGCCGCCGACCTCGAAGAAGGCCTCGGTGACCTGCTGGAGCGAGCAGACGCGAGCCGCGCGCATCAGCACCTCGAAGACGTTGCCGCCCTCGATCGCGACAGCCTTGAGCTCCTCGAGAGCAGCCTTCGCCTCGATCTCGTGCTCCGACCGGAACGCCCGGACGCGTGAGAGCTGGCTCTGCTTCTCGTCCTCGGTGCCGCGGGCCAGCACGACCTTGCGTGGCTCCTCGCCCTCGTGCGGGTTGCGGAACGTGTTGACGCCGATGATCGGCAGGGTGCCGTCGTGCTTGCGGTGCTCGTAGAGCATCGACTCGTCCTGGATGCGGCCGCGCTGGTAGCCGGTCTCCATCGCGCCGAGCACTCCGCCGCGCTCGGTGATGCGGTCGAACTCCTTGAGCACCGCGGCCTCGACGAGGTCGGTGAGCTCGTCGATGACGAACGACCCCTGGAGCGGGTTCTCGTTCATCGCGAGACCCCACTCGCGGTTGATGATCAGCTGGATAGCCAGCGCACGCCGCACCGACTCCTCGGACGGGGTCGTGACGGCCTCGTCGAAAGCGTTGGTGTGCAAGGAGTTCGCGTTGTCGTAGATCGCGATGAGCGCCTGGAGCGTCGTGCGGATGTCGTTGAAGTCCATCTCCTGCGCGTGCAGCGAGCGGCCCGACGTCTGCACGTGGTACTTGAGCTTCTGCGACCGCTCACCCGCCCCGTACTTCTCCTTCATCGCCACGGCCCAGATGCGGCGCGCCACGCGACCGAGCACGGAGTACTCGGGGTCCATGCCGTTGCTGAAGAAGAAGCTGAGGTTGGGAGCGAAGTCGTCGATCCTCATGCCGCGCGCGAGGTAGCTCTCGACGTAGGTGAAGCCGTTGGCGAGGGTGAAGGCGAGCTGGCTGATGGGGTTCGCCCCGGCCTCGGCGATGTGGTAGCCGGAGATCGACACGGAGTAGAAGTTGCGGACCTTCCGCTCGATGAACCACTCCTGGATGTCGGCCATCATCTTGAGGCTGAACTCGGTGCTGAAGATGCAGGTGTTCTGGCCCTGGTCCTCCTTGAGGATGTCGGCCTGCACCGTGCCGCGCACGTTGGCGAGGGCGTATGCCGTCAGCTCCTCGCGCTCGACGTCGCCCGGCTCCCTGCCCTCCCGCGCCCGGAAGGCGTCGACCTGCTGGTCGATGGCGGTGTTGAGGAAGAAGGCGAGGATCGTCGGCGCCGGACCGTTGATCGTCATGGAGACGCTCGTCGTCGGCGAGACGAGGTCGAAGCCGTCGTAGAGGGCCTTCATGTCGTCGAGCGTGGCGACGGAGACGCCCGAGGTGCCGACCTTGCCGTAGACGTCGGGGCGCGGGTCGGGGTCGCGGCCGTAGAGGGTGACGGAGTCGAACGCCGTCGACAGGCGCGTCGCCGGCTGGCCCTCGGAGAGCAGCTTGAACCGGCGGTTGGTGCGGAACGGGTCGCCCTCGCCCGCGAACATGCGGGCGGGGTCCTCCCCCTCGCGCTTGAACGGGAAGACACCGGCGGTGAAGGGGTAGTAGCCGGGGAGGTTCTCGCGGCGCAGGAAGCTGACGAGCTCACCGTGGTCGCGGTAGCGCGGCAAGGAGACGCGGGGGATCTTGTTGCCCGACAACGACTCCCGGGTCAGGGTGTTGCGGATCTCCTTGCCCCGGATCGTCACGACCTGCTCGTCGCCGGAGTAGGACTCGACCACCGAGGGCCAGGCCGCCAGCGCGCTCGCGACGTCGGCCGGCACGTCGGTGCGGGCCCGATCGAGGAGCGCCTCGACGGCGTCGAGCGCGCTCTCGGCGCTGTCGATGTCGTCAGCCGCGGCTGCGGCCTCGAGCTGTCCCCGCACGGACTCGAGCTGCTGCACCCTTGTGGCCGCGGCGGCATACCGCTCGGTGGCCTCGTGGTAGCCGCGGACGGTGTCGCTGATCTCGGCGAGGTAGCGCACCCGGGACGCGGGCACGATGGTCGCGATGCGGGTGGACTGCCTCGTGGCAACGCGCGGCAGCACGCCCTCGTCGACGGGCATCCCCTTCGCCGCCAGCAGCTCGCGCAGCTCCTGGTAGAGCGCGGTGACGCCGTCGTCGTTGAAGGTGGCCGCCGACGTGCCGTAGACGGGCATGTCGGCCGGGCTCTTGCCGAAGGCCTCGCGGTTGCGCACCATCTGGCGGCCGACGTCGCGCAGGGCGTCCTCGGCTCCGCGGCGCTCGAACTTGTTGATGGCCACGACGTCGGCGCGGTCGAGCATGTCGATCTTCTCGAGCTGGCTGCTGGCGCCGAACTCGGGCGTCATGACGTAGAGGGAGACGTCGGCGTAGTCGATGACGGCGGCATCGCCCTGACCGATGCCCGGGGTCTCGAGGATGACGAGGTCGAAGCCGGCGGCCCGCACCACGTCGAGGACGTCGTCGAGGTGGGTCGGCACCTGCGAGCCGCCGCGCGTCGCGAGGCTCCGGAAGAAGACGCGGTCGCCGTCGAGGGAGCTCATCCGGATGCGGTCGCCGAGGAGCGCACCACCGCCACGGCTGCGGGTCGGGTCGACGGCCAGGACGGCGACGCGCAGCTTGTCCTGCTGGTCGAGGCGCAGGCGGCGGATCAGCTCGTCGGTGAGGCTCGACTTGCCGGAGCCGCCGGTGCCGGTGATGCCGAGGACCGGCACGCGCCGGCGGCCGGCCGCCTCGCGGATGCCGCCGAGCGCGGTCTCGTCGAGCTCGCCCTCCTGCGCGCCGGTGATGGCGCGCGCGACCGCGGACCGGTCGCCGGCGAGGAGTGCCTCGAGCGAGGGCGTGGCGATCTCCCACGGGTCGAAGTCGCAGTCGGCGACGACCTCGTTGATCATGCCGGCGAGGCCCAGCCGCTGGCCGTCCTCGGGGCTGAAGATCGTGACGCCCGACTCGCGCAGGCGGGCGATCTCGTCGGGCACGATGACACCGCCACCACCACCCACGACGCGGACGTGGCCGGCACCGTTCTCCTTGAGCAGCTGCACGAGGTACTCGAAGTACTCGACGTGCCCGCCCTGGTAGGAGCTGACGGCGACGCCCTGCACGTCCTCCTCGATCGCCGCGTCGACGACCTCCTGGACCGAGCGGTTGTGACCGAGGTGGATCACCTCGGCCCCCTGCGTCTGCATGATGCGCCGCATGATGTTGATCGACGCGTCGTGCCCGTCGAACAGGCTGCTCGCCGTGACGAGGCGGACGTGGTGTGACGGCTGGTGGAGATCGCGCTTCGCTGCGTCGGACATGCAAAAATAGTA
This sequence comes from Terrabacter sp. 2RAF25, assembly GCF_052115265.1. NCBI lineage: Bacteria > Bacillati > Actinomycetota > Actinomycetes > Micrococcales > Intrasporangiaceae > Terrabacter > Terrabacter sp. 2RAF25. The sequence goes on along the minus strand of NZ_JBFRGJ010000001.1, from coordinate 465,823 downwards.
GGACTTCCTACTAATGGACGTCAACGCGTCGCCGTCCTACGATGGCGCCATGAGCGCGGACACGACCGGATCCATCGAGGCGCAGCCGGTCCCGGCAGCGCCCGGTCTCGCCGCAGGTTCCGGGCTCGGATTCGACCCCATCGCCCGCGCCCGCGAGCAGTGGGTAGAGCAGGGCTGGGACGCCGCCGCCGATGGCATGGCCGCGATCACCTCCCTCATGAGGGCGCACCAGATCGTCCTCGCCCGGGTCGAGTCGACCCTCAAGCCGCTCGGCGTGACCTTCGCCCGCTACGAGGTGCTCATGCTGCTGTGGTTCAGCAGGCGCGGGTCGCTGCCGATGAAGGTCATCGGCAGCCGCCTGCAGGTGCACCCGACCAGCGTGACGAACGCCGTCGACCGCCTCGAGGACGCCGGGCTCGTGACGCGGTCGACGCACCCCGACGACCGCCGCGCGATGCTCGTCGCACTGACCCCGTCGGGTCGCGAGCTCGCCGAGCGAGCGACGAAGGCCCTCAACTCCGAGGTGTTCGAGCGGCCCGACCTCGGGTCGGGCGACGTCCACGCCCTCGTCGACGTGCTGACTCGCCTGCGTCGGGGCGCCGGCGACTTCTGAACCGGCTCACGGGCCGACGTCCGAGTCGCCGTCCCGGCCTGCCGGCAGACGCCACGCCCGTCTCTCTGGCCGGACCGGCAGCGGCTGCGCGCCGATCTCGGCAGACTGGGGCCATGGCCGATGCCCCTCCCACTCCCGCCGTCCACCTCGACCACCTGGACTGGCTCGACGAGCAGCGACGACTCATGCGCGCCCTGGTGCGGCGCGCGCAGAACCCGGCTGGTGGTTTCGGCTGGCTCACCGACGACGGGGGCCTCGACCCCGACAAGGGTGTCGAGCTGTGGATCACGGCGCGGATGACCCACGTGGCCGCGCTCGCCGTGCTGGAGGGCGACACGGCCTGCGCCGGCCTCGTCGACCACGGCGTCGCGACCTTCGCGCCCGGTGGGCTGCTCCACGACGCCGAGCACGGCGGCTGGTTCGCTTCCGTCCATCCCGACGGCTCACCCGACATCTCCGACAAGCGCGCCTACGAGCACGCCTTCGTCGTGCTCGCGGCGACGAGCGCCTCGGCGGCGCGGTGCCCCGGCGCCGACGACCTGCTCGACACGGCCCTGCAGACCTTCGAGCAGCGATTCTGGCGCGAGTCCGACGGCCTTGCCGTCGACGTCTGGGACCGCACCTGGACCGAGCTCGAGGACTACCGCGGCGTCAACGCGAACATGCACTCCCTCGAGGCACTGCTGGCCGCCTGGGACGTGACACGTGACCCACGCTGGCTCGGGCACGCGCTGCGCATCACCGAGAACGTCGTGCACGGCTTCGCCCGGTCGTGGAACTACCGGCTGCCCGAGCACTTCGACGCCGACTGGAAGCCGCGCCCCGACTACAACCGCGAGCGCGCCACCGACAAGTTCCGGCCCTTCGGCGTCACCCCCGGGCACCTGCTCGAGTGGGCCCGGCTCGCGCTGCACCTGCGTCGCGCGCTCGGCGCGGAGGCCCCGCCGTGGCTGCTCGACGACGCCCGCTCGCTCTTCGACGTCGCGGTGCACGAGGGCTGGCACGTCGACGGCAACGAGGGCTTCGTCTACACCACCGACTTCGAGGGGCAGCCGGTCGTGCGCGACCGGCTGCACTGGGTCGTCGCCGAGGCGATCGGGGCCGCCCGCACGCTCGACCTCGCCACGGGCGACCCGACGTATGCCGCGTGGTACGACCGATGGTGGCAGCACGCCCAGCGCTGGTTCGTCGACGCCGAGCAGGGGTCGTGGCGGCACGAGCTCTCACCTCAGCTGGCGCCGTCGAGCGTTGTGTGGCAAGGGCGCCCGGACGTCTACCACGCCTACCAGGCCTGCCTCGTCGGGGCGCTCGGCGAGATCACGTCGTTCGCCGGCGCCCTGCGCGAGGGGGTCCTGCGCTGAGTGACGGTCAGCCGATGACCCGCTCGAGCCAGGCGTTGCCGAAGACCCGGTCGGGGTCGACGCGGTCGCGCAACGCGCGGAAGTCGCTCAGGCGCGGATAGAGCGGTTCGATCGCGGCGGCGTCGGCCACGAAGCACTTGCCCCAGTGCGGACGGCCGCCGAGCGGCAGGAGCGCGTCCTCGATCGCGGGCAGGACGGCATACACCCGCTGCTCGTCACGCAGCCACGTGAAGTGCACGCCCAGGACGTCGTGCCCGTAGGAGCTGCTCAGCCAGTGCTCGTCGGCTGCGACCGTGCGCAGCTCGCAGGCCTGGAGCACGGGCGCCATCCGCGGGCCGAGCGCGCGCAGCCGGTCGATCGCGGTGAGGGCATCGGCGCAGGGCAGGAGGTACTCGCTCTGAAGCTCCTCGCCGCGGCTGGGCGTGAACTCCATCCGGAAGTGGGGCAGCCGGTCGAGCCACGGCCCGAACACGCCACCCTGCTCGGTGATCGACTCGGTGGGGGCGCCCTCGAGCATGTGCAGCGTGCGACCGGCCGGGAGCGCACCGTGCAGGTCGACCGGTGCCTCGTCGAGCCGGCTCTTGCGCCAGACCTGCTCGATGCCGGCGTCGGTCCATCGCGTGAAGAGGCTGACGCTGTAGGCGCTCCGGGTGATCTCCTCGATGTTCGCGTCGAAGGACGCCCAGCTGAGTCCGGTGTAGACGTCCTGGCGCACGTCGTAGGTCGGCTCGATGTCCAGGGTCAATGCAGTGACCACACCGAGGGCGCCCAGCGAGACGACGCTGCCCTCGAAGTCGGCGTCGCCCCGGCCGACGGTGCGCAGCTCACCGTCAGGCCCGATGATGTCGAGCGACGCGACCGCCGTTGCGAGAGAACCGTTCTCGACGCCAGACCCGTGAGTGCCGGTGGCCACTGCGCCGGCCACCGAGATGTGCGGCAGCGAGGCGAGGTTGCCGAGCGCCCAGCCGGCCGCCTGCAGCTGGGTGGCGACGTCACCGTATGCCGCCCGGCCCGTCACGCGCGCCGTGCGGCTCGCGGGGTCGACGTCGACGGTGGTCGGCAGGTCGGCGAGTGACACGAGCACGCCGTCCTCGACATCGGTGATGTCGGAGATGTCGGTGAAGGAGTGCCGCGAGCCGAGGGCGCGTACGCGCGGCGATGCCGCCACGACCTCCTGCAGGTGCTCGACCGAGCGAGCCCGCTCGATGCGAGCACGGTAGGTGTGGTTGCCGCCCCAGTTCTTCTCCGTCGTCACGTCCGTCACGCGCCCAGTCTGGCAAGACAGCTCACCGGGCACCACGGACCCCCGCCGCGGCCGCCCCGACCAGAGGTTCGCCGCGCGCGGCTAGTGACGGCGTCGGTGCGTGCGGTCCTGGTGCAGCTCGGGATGCACGTCCTCGGGCAGCTCCTCGGGCATGGCTCCCTCGCCCGGGGTGGCGACACCCCAGCCCTCGGTGCTGATCGTGTCGACCGGCGGGTTGCCGACGAGGTGTGACCGCTCGGCACCCTCGGGGTGGTCTCGGCGGTCCTGCTCCGTGCGCTCGCGGTGCGAGTTCATGGAGTCCATCGTGTCGCCTCCCCGCCGGGAGCTTCTCGGCTCGACCATGACGAAGCCGATGACGAGGATGACGATGACACCGAACAGGACGAAGATTCCTACGCGATCACCCATGGCACCTCCCGGGACGAGCCGTCACTCCAGACGGTACTCCGGTCGGGGCGCCTCGGACGTGAAAGCCGCCTCGGTCAGGACTGGTCGGGCGTGCGGGCGGCCCGGGCGGCCCGGGCGTGAGCCACACGGGCCTCGCGTTCACGCACGAGGCGTGCCTTGGGGTCGTTGCCCTCACCCAGCTGGGCCGGCCCGAAGATCGTCAGACCGATCATGCGCAGCCGGTAGCCGATGCGGTATCCGACGGACAGTCCCTTGGACCTCGAGCTCGCCACGTGCTGCCTCCATAGTTAGTGTGCTAACTGTTAGTGTACAGGCGAAAGACGACCGACCCTGACGACGAGGCGTGATGACCACACGTACCCCCAACAGCTCCGAACCGACGCACCCTCTCGACGCCGCCGCCCCGGATGACCTGCTCCGCCTCGACCAGCAGGTCTGCTTCGCCCTCGCTGTCGCGGCCCGCAACGTCATCGGCCTCTACCGCCCCGTGCTCGAGCCGCTCGGCCTCACCCATCCCCAGTACCTCGTGATGCTGGCGCTCTGGGAGCGATCGCCCCTGACGCTCCGCGAGATCGGCCACCTGCTCAGCCTCGAGCCGGCCACCCTCTCCCCGCTTCTCAAGCGCCTCGAGACCGCGGGGCTGGTGACCCGCGACCGGCACCCCGACGACGACCGGGCCCTGGCCATCACCCTGACCCCGGCCGGGCGCCGGCTGCGCACCAAGGCGCTCGAGGTGCCGCCCCGGATCGTCGAGACGCTGGGCATGGAGCTCGGCGAGCTCGAGTCGCTGCACGCCGCGCTGACCCGCGTCATCGCCGCCACCAGCCCAGCCGGCTGAGGAGTGCCGCACGCCGACGGGCGTGCGCGGACGAAAGCGTGGCCCCGCCGGGATCGGCGAGGCCACGCGAGAAGTCGATCGGGATCGAGCGGGGTCGAGCTGGGTCGACCGGGGATCGACCGGGGACGACCGAGGGTGGGCCGCTCAGGCAGCCTGGACCTGGTGGTCGACGAGGGTGCCGAGCGCGTCGCGGAGGCGGCCGAACACCTGGGGGTCACCCAGCACGTCCGTGTCGATCGTCGACTGCGACACGACCACCTGGTCGAGGACGACCGCGCCGGCGATGCCCGCCGAGCGGCGCGCGTCCTCGTGGGCCCACTTGCCGCCGTAGGGGGTCGGCGTCGCACCGATGACGGCGAAGGGCTTGCCCGAGAGGGCGCCCTGGCCGAACGGGCGAGACAGCCAGTCGATGGCATTGTTCAGCACGGCCGGCATGGTGCCGTTGTACTCCGGCGTCACGACCAGCACTCGGTCGGCGCCTGCCACGGCGGCACGGAGGTCGGCCGCCGGAGCCGGAGCGTGGTCTCCGTCGATGTCCTCGTTGTAGAAGGGCAGGGCGGCCAGACCGTCGACGATCTGGACCTCGACGCCGGCGGGGGCCTGGTCGCGGAGGGTCTCGGCGATGCGGCGGTTGACCGAGTCGGCGCGGAGGCTGCCGACGAGCACGGCGACACGGGTGGGGACGGTGGGGCTGGGGGCAGCAGAAGTCATGACGAACCAAACGGACCGCAGTCCGTTTCTATTCCGGAGCCGTCGTCACGACCTCGCACCTAGGATCACGACCGTGTCCACGGAGCCGACGGTCGAGCGCGCGCTCTTCGACCTGCACGCACGCCCGGAACGTCGCGACGCGGCACGCAACCGCGAGCTGCTCCTCGACGCCGCCCACCGGCTCGTCGACCGTGACGGGGCGGAGGGCGTGACGATGGACGCCGTCGCCGCCGAGGCAGGCGTCGGCAAGGGCACCGTGTTCCGTCGGTTCGGCAGCAGGGCCGGCCTGATGACCGCCCTGCTCGACCACACCGAGGCGCGCTGGCAGGGTCTCGTGATCTCGGGGCCGCCCCCGCTCGGCCCGGGAGCCCCTCCCCTCGAGCGGCTCCTCGCCTTCGGCGCGTCCCGCCTCGACCGCACCATCGCCAGCGCCGACCTCATGGTCGCCGCGGCCGGGCGGCACGGGAGGTCGGGACCCGCGGTCGCGTTCTGGACCGTGCACGTACGCCATCTGCTCACCGAGCTCCGGGTGACCGGCGACCTCCCCCTCCTGGCCATGGCCCTGCTGGCACCGCTCGACGTGTCCATCGTGAGTCAGCAGCTCGACGGCGGAGTGAGCCGCGAACGCATCCTCGCGGCGTGGACCGACCTCGTCGAGCGGGTCGTCGCCGGCTGCTGACTCGTCGACCCCGGGGTCTCACGCACCACCGACCGGCCTCGCACCATTCCTCGCACCATTCCTCGCACCATGCCTCGCACCACCCGTCGGACGCTGCGAGGCGGCTGCCGCGCCCAGGTCGTCGAGGTGCAGCGGGTGCCGCGGCTCCGAGTCGACGACGAGTCGCTCGGTCACGGCGAGCCGCTCGTCGACGGCAAGGAGCACCCCGGGGGCGAGCAGGCGCCAACGGTCGTCGTCGTCGAGCCGCTCACTGGCCACGACGACGCTGGGGGCGTCGGACAGGTCGTGCGAGACGACCCGGGTGCCCGCTGTGGACCGGTGGTCCAGCCGGCCCTGCGGCTCGTGGCGCTCGAGCACCCACAACGCGTGCGTGGCGGGGTAGCGCACCGCCCACAGTCGGCCGGGAGTGGTGAGGACGACGTTGACGGCATACACCGGCAGCTCGGCGGCCACCCAGCGCAGGGCGGAGGCGAGGCCCGCACCGACGTCTCCGTCGGCGGCTTCGGTCTCGCGGGTGACGAGGGCGAAGAGCCGCTCGGAGTCGGTCTCGCCACGGACGCGGCGCAGGTCGTCACCGAGGTGCCGCTCCAGCACCTCCATGCCCTCGACGACCCCGTTGTGCGCGAAGAGCCGGCCCTCCATCTCGAACGGGTGGGTGTTCTCGAGCCGCACAGCGGCGCCCGACGAGTGGCGCACGTGCGCCACGAAGGTCGCACTCGTGCGGTCCCGCGCCTCGCCGGCGAAGTCGGCGTCGTGGTATGCAGCGAGCGCCTGCTTCTCGACAACGGGCCGGCCCAGCTCGTCGAAGGTCCCGAGCCCCGTGCCGTCGGGGTTGGCGTGCGACTGCGCGGTCAGGCTGTCCGGGGCATCGAGCAGCCAGAACGTCGCGCGGACCCGGCGGTGCCCGGCGGTGAGGCCGAAGAGGCGGCACATGGCGGGCTCCCCGTCACCGGCTCTCGAGGGCCTCGCGCGACTTGGCGATGGCGAAGCCCCAGCCCTGCGCGAGCGTCGGCTTCGGCGGCACCGCCACCTCGTCGGGGTTGGTCACGACGTCGAGCAGCACCGGGCCGGTGGAGGCGAGCGCCCACGCGACCGCCTCGTCGAGCTCTGCGGCGTCGGTGACCCTTCGGGCGGTGAGACCCATCGCCGTGGCGACGGCCGCGAGGTCGGGGTTGTCGAGCTCGGTGCCGAACTCGGGCAGACCACCCTGCTCCTGCTCGAGCTTGACCATGCCCAGGCGCCCGTTGTCGAACACGACGACCTTGACGGGCAGGTCGTGGGTCACGGCGGTGCGCAGGTCTCCGAGCAGCATCATGAGGCCGCCGTCACCGGAGAAGGACACGACGGGGCGGGTCCGGTCGAGCGCCTGGGCCCCGAGCGCCATGGGCAGCGCGTTGGCCATCGAGCCGAGGTTGTAGGAGCCGACGAGCCGCCGGCTGCCGCGCATCGTGACGAACCGAGAGAGCCACGCCGTGGACATGCCCGTGTCGCTCGTGAAGATGGTCGAGTCCGGGGCGAGCCGGTCGACGGCCGCGGCCAGGGCCTCCGGGCGGATCCGCTCGTCCGGGTTGTCGAACACGGCTCGGGCCCGCCCGAGCAGGGACTCGTCGTGGTGCGGGTCGAGCAGGGCGCGCTGCCGCTCGTGCCAGCTGCGGTATGCGTGCACGGCTTTGTCGAGGTGGGTGCGGTCGGCGCGCCTGGCCAGCAGCGGGAGCAGCGCTTCGAGCGTGGCCCCGGCGTCGCCGACGAGCGCCTGGGCGACCGGCGTACGACGACCGATGTGCTCGCCGCGGGAGTCGAGCTGGACCACCGTCTTTCCCGTCGGGTACCAGTCGCGGTAGGGGAAGTCGGTGCCGACGAGCACGAGCACGTCGCAGGTGTCCATGGCCTTGGCTGCGGCGGGGTTGCCGATGAGCCCCGACTGACCCACCTCGAAGGGGTTGTCGTGCTCCAGGCCCTCCTTCGCCTTGAGGGTCAGCACCATCGGGGCCCCGAGGAGGTCGGCCAGCTCGAGCACCTGCTCGCGGGCGGCCCTGGCGCCGCACCCGACGAGGAGCGTGACGGCCTGGTCACCGCCGAGCAGGTCCGCCACGCGGCGGACCGCGTCGGCGGGGGCCGCTGCGGCCACGGTCGTCGGCGCGAAGACGGGAGTGGTCGTGTGCTTCGGCACGTCCAGGCCACCCACGTCGCCGGGAACGGTGAGCACGGACACCCCGCGCTGCGCGTACGCGGCGTTGACCGCCTGCTCGAGCAGGTGGGGCAGCTGGGCCGGCGCGCTCAGCGTGTGCGCCCAGACCGCCACGTCGGCGAAGAGCGTGTCGTTGTCGACCTCCTGGAAGAAGTCGGTGCCGATCTCGGCGCTGGGCACCTGCCCGCAGATGGCGAGCACCGGTGCGTGCGACTTCTTCGCGTCGTAGAGGCCGTTGAGCAGGTGGATCGAGCCCGGGCCGACCGTGCCCATGCACACGCCGATGGTGCCGGTCAGCTGGGCCTGTGCGCTGACCGCGAAGGCGGCGACCTCCTCGTGGCGTACCCCGACCCACTCGATCCGGTCGTCCCGGCGGATGGCGTCGGTGAGGGGGTTCAGCGCGTCGCCGACGACGCCCCATACCTGCCGCACCCCGGAGTCCGCGAGGGCGGTGACGATGTGCTCGGCGACCGTGGTCATGTCGGTCCTTCCTCAGAGGTGGCGCGGGGAGGCGTGGGGGGCGAACTGATCGGCCGTGGCGACGCTCCAGTCGCCGGCCCACGCCGAGGGCGGTTCGGCGAGCAGCTGACCCGGCTCGAGCCAGTCGTAGAGCTCGGCGTACGACAGCGTCGTGGTCGCGGAGACGTTGCGGCGCAGGTGGTGCGGGTTCAGCTGCGCCGGGTCGGTGACCCCCATGGCGGCCATGATCTTCATGGCCGACTCCACCGTGGCCTCCTGGAAGCGCTGCACGCGGACACTCTTGTCGCCGACGTCGAGCGCCCTCGCGCGGCGGGCGTTCTGGGTCGCGACCCCGCTGGGGCACTTGTCGGTGTGGCAGCGCTGGGCCTGGATGCAGCCGGCGGCCATCATCATCGCGCGGGCCGCGTTCGTGTAGTCGGCGCCCTGGACGATGCGCTTGACGACGTCGTTGCCGGCAGCGACCTTGCCGCTCGCGCCGATGCGGATCCGGTCGCGCAGCCCGACGCCCACGAGCGCGTTGTGCAGGGTCATGAGGCCGTGGGTCAGCGGCATGCCGACGTGGTCCTCGAACTCGAGGGGCGCGGCCCCCGTGCCGCCCTCGGAGCCGTCGACGACGATGAAGTCGGGCGTCGTGCCCACCTCGAGCATCGCCTTGCAGATCGAGAGCACGTCGACCCGCGAGCCGACGCAGAGCTTGAAGCCGGTGGGCTTGCCACCGGCGAGCTCACGCATCCGGCCGATGAACTCGATGAGCTCGACGGGCGTGTGGAAGACGCGGTGCGACGACGGGCTGACGCACTTCTCGCCCTGCGGCACCTGGCGGATGTCGGCGATCTCCTTGGTGACCTTCGCGCCCGGCAGGACGCCGCCGATTCCGGGCTTCGCGCCCTGGCTGAGCTTGAGCGAGACGCACTTGACAGCGTCATGGGCTGCCTTGTCGCGGAAGGAGTCCGGGTCGAAATCGCCGTCCTTGGTGCGGGCCCCGAAGTACCCGGTGCCGATCTCCCAGACGATGTCGCCGCCGTTCTCGAGGTGGTAGGGCGACAGGCCACCCTCGCCGGTGTCGTGCGCGAAGCCACCCATCGCGGCCCCCTTGTTCAGGGCCCGGATCGCGTTGGCCGACAACGCTCCGAAGCTCATCGCCGAGACGTTGAGCAGCGCCATCGAGTACGGCTTCGAGCAGTCCGGCCCTCCGACCATGACGCGCGCCGGCTGCTTCGGGGGATCGGTCGGGGCCATCGAGTGGACGAGGTACTCGTAGCCGACCTCGTCGACGTCGAGCTCGGTGCCGTAGGGCCGCTCGCCGTGGATGCCCTTGGCGCGCTCGTAGATGACCGAACGGGTGTCGCGGTCGAAGGGCCTGCCGTCCCAGTCGCGCTCGATGAAGTACTGCTGCAGCTCGGGGCGGATGCCCTCGAGCAGGTAGCGCATGTGACCGATGACGGGGTAGCGGCGCAGGATCGTGTGCTTCTTCTGCAGCAGGTCCCACGTGCCGAGCGCCGCGAGGCCGGCCCCGACACCGCCTGCGACCGCACCGAGACCGTTGACACGCTTACCACCGAGCATGGGCTCTCCTCGACCATCGACGCCGTGACGTGGTCCGGACGTGTGTCCGGACTCGCACTGTGGCGATACCCGCCACCGCACCCGAGCAACCTGAGCATTTGCTGCACGCCATCGCGCGCACAGCAGACGTCCAGCCGGCGCCCAGCCCGGGGCGGCATCCTCTGGCTCATGGGCACCCGTCAGTCCGGGCCGCCGGCTCCCCACCGGTCCGCGCGCCTGCTCACCGGTCTGTACGCGCTGGCCACGCTGGTCGCTCTCCTGCTGACCCTCCTCGCGCGGCGTCGCCCCGGTCCGGTTCCCGGCGAAGCGGTCTTCGGCCTGCTCAACGTGCCCGTGGCGCGCACCTTCGTCTCGGTGGTCGTGCTCGCCCTGGTGACACGCGCCCTGATCGGGCGCAAGCGGATCGGGCTGTGGCTCGTGGCCCTGTTCCAGGTGCTCGGCCTCTACGTCGGAGTCGTCGCCCTCGTGCCTGCGGCCCGTCTGCCCCTCGTCCGCATGTGGGAGAGTCGCGGCGACCTCGGCCGCGGCCTCGACATCGCTTCGATGGTCGTCGCCGTCGCCGTCCTCTGGTGGCTCCGTCGCATCCGGAGCGCCTTCACCGGCAGGCTTCAGCGTGGGTCGTGGTGGGTCGCGCTGGCGGCCCTCGTCGTCGGCAGCCTGGTCACGCTGGGTGTCGCCTGGGGCCTGCTCGGCGCGGTGGGCGCACCACGCACCGAGGTGGACGGCATCGTCGGCACGGTGCTCGCCGCGTTCGGCGGAGTGACCCGGCGCGCCCTCGTCGGCGTTCCGGAGTGGGTCGTCGAGGTGGTCGCGGTCTGCGCCGGCATCACCATCCTCACGACCGTCGCCCTGTTCCTGGCCTCGGCGCGGCCCGGAAGCCGGTGGTCGCCTGACCGCGAGGTGGCGCTCCGCAGCCTCCTCGCCAGGCACGGCGCCGACGACTCGCTCGGCTACTTCGCCACGCGACGCGACAAGGCCTCGGTCTTCTCCCCCGACGGTCGCGCGGCCGTGACCTACCGGGTGCTCGCCGGCGTCTCGCTGGCGTCATCCGACCCGGTCGGCGACCCCGACAGCTGGCGCGCAGCCATCGAGGCCTGGCGCGCCGAGGCTCGAGAGTTCGGTTGGGTGCCAGCCGTCCTCGGCACCAGCGAGCGAGGGGCGCGAGCGTATGCAGCGACGGGTGGCATGCGCGTGCTGCGGCTCGGCGACGAGGCGGTGCTCGACCCGACCCGGTTCGACCTGCGCCGAGCCTCACTGTCACCCGTCCGCCACGCCGTCAAGCGGGCCGCCCGGGCCGGGGTCACGGTCCAGGTGCGCCGGCAGCGGGACGTCCCGTCGACCGAGCTCGCCCAGCTCGTCGATCGCGTCGACGCCTGGCGGCACGGTGAGACCGAGCGAGGCTTCTCGATGGCACTGGGCCGTCACGGAGACCCGTCCGACGGTGACGTGCTGCTCGTGACCGCGCACGCCCACGGGGAGCACGGCCCGGAGCCCGTCGGCCTGCTCAGCCTCGTGCCCTGGGGCCGCCACGGGGTGTCGCTCGACGTGATGCGCCGCTCGCCCGACGCCCCCAACGGTGTCACCGAGCTCATGGTGAGCGAGCTGCTCGCTCTCGCGCACCCCCTCGGACTGCGACGGGTGTCGCTCAACTTCTGCCTCTTCCGGGCCGTCTTCGAGGACGCCGAGCGCCTCGGCTCCGGGTCGTTCACCCGCGTGGGCGCCTCGGTGCTCGGTCGGCTGGACCGGTTCTGGCAGCTGGAGCGCCTCTACCGCTCCAACGAGAAGTTCGAGCCGACGTGGGAGCCCCGGTTCCTCTGCTACGACGACGCGGTGTCCCTCCCCCAGGTCGCGGTCGCGGCCGGGGCCGTCGAGGGCTTCATGCCGTGGCCGGGTCCGCGAGGCGCCGGGGGCGTGCTGGACGCCGAGCACCTGGCCGCGCTGGACGGGCTCGCCGCCACGGCCCGGACCCACGACACCGACGTACTGGGCCCCCGCCGCACCGACCAGTTCCGCCACCGCGCCGCCACCCTGGACCGGATGCGCGCGGCGGGGCTCGACGCCTACCCCGTCGCCGCGGCAACGACCCCCACGACGTCCATCGGCGCCCTGCGGACCGACGTGTGGGAGCGTCCGACACGCCTCTCGGTCGTGGGTCGCGTCCGCGGCCTGCGCAACCACGGCGGCGTCGCCTTCGCTCGCCTCGTCGAGGGCCGCCACGAGCTCCAGGTCCTGCTCGACGCCACAGCCATCGGCAGGCCGTGCCTCGAGCAGTTCACGAGCGTCGTCGACGTCGGCGACCTCGTCCGCGTCGACGGGGTGACCGGGCATTCCCGCTCGGGCACGCCCAGCCTGCTCGCACGTGCGTGGCGCATGGAGGCCAAGTCCCTTCACCCGGTGCCGTTCGGCTCGTTCGACGACCCGACCGCCCGGGCCCGGCAGCGCTCGACCGACCTGCTCGCCAACCCCGAGGGGCTCGACCTGCTCCGCCAGCGGTCGGCCGTCGCCGGCTCGCTCCGCCGCACCCTCACCGACGACGGCTACCTCGAGGTGGAGACACCGATGCTCCACACCGTGCACGGCGGCGCCACCGCGCGCCCCTTCCGGACGTTCATCAACGCGTACGGGGTCGACCTCTCGCTTCGCATCGCCCCGGAGCTGCACCTCAAGCGCCTGCTGGTCGCCGGCCTGGGGCCGGTCTTCGAGCTCGGGCGCAACTTCCGCAACGAGGGGGCCGACGCGACCCACAACCCCGAGTTCACCTCCCTCGAGGTGTACCGGCCGCACGCCGACTACGTGGAGATGCGCCGCCTCACCGAGCGGCTCGTCAAGGACGCCGCTCGCACGCTCCACGGCCGCGAGGCGCTGCCGCTGCCCGGACCCGACGAGCTGCGCGCCGGGCTCGCGCACGTCGAGCTCGTCGACGTCAGCGACCCCTGGCCGGTCGTGCCGGTGCTGGACGCCGTGTCGCAGGCCGTCGGGCAGCCGGTGGCGCTCGACACCGACATGGACGTGCTCCTCGGTCTCGCCGAGACCCACGACGTCGCGGTGCGCCCCGACATGGGCGCCGGCGCCGTCATCGAGGAGCTGTACGCCGCCCTCGTCGAGCCGCGCACGTTGCGGCCGACGTTCTACACCGACTTCCCGGTCGAGACCTCACCACTCGCCCACCCGCACCGTTCGGAGCCGGGCCTGGCCGAGCGCTGGGACCTCGTCGTCGCGGGCATGGAGGTCGGCACGGCCTACAGCGAGCTGACCGACCCCGTCGACCAGCGGGCCCGGCTGACCGAGCAGTCGCTCAAGGCGGCGGCCGGCGACCCCGAGGCGATGGAGGTGGACGAGGACTTCCTGCTCGCGCTCGAGCTGGGCATGCCGCCGAGCGGCGGGCTGGGCATCGGCGTCGACCGCCTCGTCATGCTGCTGACCAACACCCCGATCCGCTCCGTCCTCACCTTCCCGTTCGTCCGCCCCCTCACCGACCGACCGGCACGACGGAGCCCGACGTGGAGCTGACCGACACGAGCCTCGTCGTCCTCCTCGGCATCCTGGCGGTGGGTGTGTTCGGGCTCGTCGTCGCCGGGGTGCCCCGCGGTGGCCGGCGCCCCGTCCGGCTCGCGCTGCGCGCGGCACAGGTGCTCCTGCTCAACGTGCTCGTCGTCGCCCTGTGCGGCGCGGCGCTCAACGACCAGTACTTCTTCTACTCCAGCTGGGGCGACCTCTTCGGGTCGCGCTCGCCGTCGGTGCAGTCGCACCGCGGCGGCACGGCCCGCGAGGCGGTCGTGGCGTCCGTGCGGGGGCCGGGACTGAAGGGTCTGTCGACGCCGACCACCCTGCCGCCGCTGCCGCAGCCGGGGGCGCGCCTGCAGACCTACACCGTGGTGGCCGGGCGCTCCCACGCCGAGGGCCAGGTGTACGTCTACCTCCCGGTCGGCTACGACCCCCGCTCGAGCCGCGCCTACCCCGTCCTCCTGGGCCTCCACGGCTTCCCCAGCGGCCCGAAGAGCTTCCTCAAGCTCAGCTTCCTCAGCGACATCGACACCTTGACGGCCGCGCACCAGATGGCGCCGTCCATCGTCGTCGTCCCGCGCATCGACACCCCCGCCGGACTCGACACCGAGTGCGTCAACGGCGCGCCCGGCGAGCCGCAGACCGACACCTGGCTCTCCCGCGACATCCCCGCCTGGACGGTCCACCACTTCCGGGTCGAGCGCACGCGCGCGAGCTGGGCGACGATCGGCTACTCCTACGGGGCGTGGTGCGCCGCCTCGGTCTCGATGCGCCACCCCGACGTCTTCGGGGCCGCCATCGTGCTGCTCGGCTACTTCCGGCCCGACTTCTCCCGCGCCTACGACCCGCTCACGAGCCGCACCCTTCGCGACTACGACCTCGTCGCGAAGGCTCGCACCGCTCCCCCGCCGCTCGCCATGTGGGTGCTCACGTCACGCGAGGACCAGCTCTCCTACCCCAGCACCTCGAGCTTCCTCAGCGCGGCGCACGCACCCCTCGACGTCGCCGGCACCGTGCTCGCCCACGGCGGCCACCGCAACGGCGTCTTCACCCCCTACATCCCGACCGCTCTCTCGTGGCTGGCCCAGACGCTGCCGGGTTTCCATGCGTGACAAGGGCGCCCGTATGCCGTCGCGTGCGTCCGACGAGCCGTCGGCTCACCCGCAGGCCCGGTCCGGCGGCCGTCCCCGCCCACACCACGTGGTCGCTGCCGTACTGGCCCTCGCCGTGCTCATCGCGCTGGTCGTGACGGGGGTCGTGCCAGTCACAGGCCTCGGCGACACGACGCGGCCCGACGCGGGCGGGGCCACGGCGAGCGCCCCGGGCCGGACGGCATACGCGAGCCCGACGCCGCCGGGCACCCCATCGGGCACGCCATCGGCCGCAACTCCGAGCACGCCGCCGGGACCGCTGACGGTCGTGGGCCTCGGTGACTCGGTGCCGTCGGCAGACACCTGCGGGTGCACCGGCTACGTCGAGCAGGTCGGCAGCGGGCTCGGGCAGCTGACGCAGCGACCGTGGGTCGTGCACAACGACGCGACCGGGGGCTGGACCACGGCCGACGTCGCCGACGACCTGCTGACGTCGCCGACACGCGAGCACCTCGCCGACGCCGACCTCGTCGTCGTGGAGGTCGGCGCCAACGACTTCGACCTGGGGAACGTGGCCGACAGGGCATGCCTGCCGGCCGCGACGTCGGGCTGCTGGTCCGCCACCCTCGCGGGCCTGCGCGACGGCCTGACCCGGATCATCACCAACATCAGACAGATCGACACGCGCCCCGACCTTCGCATCGCCGTGCTCGGCTACTGGAACGTCACTCTCGACGGTGCCGTCGGCCGGGCCCTCGGGTCGGACTTCGTCCTCGGCAGCGACGCACTGACCCGCCTCGTCAACTCGACCGTCGCGCAGGTGGCGGCCACGACCGGGGCCGTCTACGTCGACGCCTACACCCCCCTCAAGGGCGAGTCGGGCGAGCGCGACCCCACCGGCGACCTGCTCGAGGACGGCGACCACCCGAACGCCACCGGCCACACGCTGCTGCGGACCGCCGTCCTCGACCAGCTGGCGGACGCCGGAGCGATCGCCGCCTGGCGGCCGCCGCCGGCCTGACCCGTCCTCGTACCCGGTCTGACGAGATCCTGACTCGCACCAGCCCCTCCGTGCAGGGCCCGTTGACGCCCGGCCCCGGCGTGCGGTTGCGTGGGTGGGCATGACCGTCATCGGCTTCCACTGCTCCCACGAGCAGATCGACCCGGCCCGCCTCCTGCGTGACGTCCAGGCGGCCGAGGCTGCCGGCTTCACCGCAGGCATGTCGTCAGACCACCTCTCGCCGTGGAGCAGCCGCCAGGGCGAGTCGGGACACGCGTGGAGCTGGCTGGGCGCGGCCCTGGCCACGACGTCGCTCCCGTTCGGCGTGGTGACGGCCCCCGGCCAGCGCTACCACCCCGCGGTCGTGGCGCAGTCGATCGCCACCCTGGGCCAGATGTTCCCCGGCCGGTTCTGGGCGGCACTCGGCTCGGGCGAGGCGTCGAACGAGCGGGTCACGGGCGCCGAATGGCCCCGCAAGGAGGTGCGCGACGCACGGCTCCTCGAGTGCGTGGACGTCATCCGGCGCCTGCTGGACGGCGAGGAGGTCAGCCACGACGGGCTCGTCACGGTCAACCGGGGGCGCGTGTGGACCCGCGCCGACCCGGTGCCCGACCTGGTGGGGCCGGCCGTCACCCCCGAGACCGCCGCCCGCCACGCCGCCTGGGCGGACGGGCTGGTCACGGTCAACCAGCCTGCGGACACGCTGCAACGCGTGCTCGAGGCCTACCGGGGCGCCGGAGGCCGAGGTCCGGCCCGGCTCCAGATCCACCTCAGCTGGGCGCCGACGGAGGACGAGGCGCTGTCGACCGCCCACGACCAGTGGCGGAGCAACGTGCTCGGGCCACCCATCGCGTGGGACACCGAGACCGTCGAGGCGTTCGACCTCATCGGCGAGACCGTAGCGCCGGAGAGGGTGCGCGAAGCAGTGCTCGTCTCCGCCGATCTCGGCCGGCACGCGCAGTGGCTGCAGGACTACGTCGAGATGGGCTGGGACGAGCTCTACCTCCACTTCGTCGGAAAGGAGCAGGCGCCGTTCATCGACGCCTTCGGGGAGCACGTCCTGCCACAGCTGTCACCGAGCACGCCTGCGCCCCAGCAGGATCCGACACGTGCGACAGGAGGCGCGGACCGATGAGGATCAGCGACACGGGCGACGTGTGGTGGAAGAACGCCGTCCTCTACTGCGCAGACGTCCAGACGTTCCACGACTCCGACGGCGACGGCGTGGGCGACCTGCGCGGCATGACCGACCACATCGAGTACCTCGCCGACCTCGGCATCACGTGCCTGTGGCTCATGCCGCTTTACCCGACCGCGCGCAAGGACGACGGCTACGACATCACCGACTTCTTCGGGATCGATCCGGAGCTGGGGACGCTCGGCGACTTCGTCGAGCTCGTGCGCACGGCGCGGGCACACGGCATACGCGTCATCGTCGACTTCGTCATGAACCACACGTCCGACAAGCACCCGTGGTTCAGGTCGGCCCGGCGCAGCCGGGAGGACCCGTACCGCGACTACTACGTGTGGAGCCGCACCAAGCCGAGGTCGAGCAAGAAGGACGTCGTCTTCCCTGACCAGGAGGACAGCATCTGGCAGCGCGACGAGAAGACGGGCGACTACTTCCTGCACCACTTCTACAAGCACCAGCCCGACCTCAATGTCGCCAATCCAGCCGTGCAGGAAGAGATCTCGCGAACGCTCGGCTTCTGGCTCGAGCTCGGCGTCTCGGGGTTCAGGGTGGACGCCGTCCCGTTCCTCTTCGCCCGGGACGGGGTGCCCGGCGTCGACGCCGCCGAGGAGGACGCCTTCAACCCCGACCGCTACCTCGGCGACGTCCGCTCGTTCGTCACCCGACGCGTGGGCGACGCGGTGCTCCTCGGCGAGGTGAACCTGCCCTACCCCGACCAGAAGCGATTCTTCGGCGGCGACGACGGCGATGGGCTCAACATGCAGTTCGACTTCATCGGGATGCAGCGGCTCTACCTGTCGCTCGCCCGCGGCGAGGCCGCTCCCCTCGCCGACGCGCTGCGCGAACGGCCCGCCCTCGACGTGACGAGCCAGTGGGCCAACTTCGTGCGCAACCACGACGAGCTGACCCTCGACAAGCTCACCATGCCCGAACGCCGCGAGGTCTTCGACGCCTTCGGGCCCGACCCCGACATGCAGCTCTACGACCGCGGGCTGCGTCGCCGCCTGCCCCCGATGGTCGGCGGCGACCAGCGCCGTCTCAGGCTCGTCTACTCGCTCATGTTCTCCCTGCCGGGCACGCCGGTGCTCTTCTACGGGGAGGAGATCGGGATGGGCGAGAACCTCGACATCCCGGGCCGGCTCGCGGTCCGCAGCCCGATGCAGTGGACCAGGGGCGTCAGCGGTGGGTTCTCCTCCGCATCCCGCCGGCGGCTCACCCGGCCCATGCCCGACGGCCTCTTCGGGCCGGAGCACGTCAACGTCGCCGACCAGCGGCGCGACCCCGATTCGCTGTGGTGGTTCATGCGCGGGCTCGTGCGTCGCTACCGGCAGCTGCCGCAGAGCGGCTGGGCCACGGTGCAGGTGCTCGACCACCCCGTCGCGTCCACCCTCGCCCACCTGAGCCGCACCGACGACTGGGCCATGCTGGGGCTCCACAACTTCGGGCCCGACGGCGCGATCGTCCCCCTGACGCTGTCCGACCTCCCGCCCGGGTCCTCGCTGCTCGACGTGCTCGGCGAGCGACGTGAGACGCCGGTCGGGGCCGGCGGCACGGTCGAGCTCGACGTCGAGCCCTACGGCTACCGCTGGCTCCTCGTCGTGCCGGAGGGTGAGGACCCCGGGCTCTGACGCCGGCGCCGGACGTGCACCGGCGACCCCGCCGATCGACGGCCAGCCGGGGCGGGTAGGTGCAACGGGTCCCCACTTCGAGGAGCCCAGCGTGTCGCCCGTGTCGTTGTCATGTCGATCAACCTGATCTACCTCATCGCCGGGGCGGCGATGTTCCTCGCAGCGGTTCTCCCGACGGTGCTGGACCGGTATGCCGTCTCGGCCGCCATGGTGTTGCTCGTCCTCGGCATGGGCATCGGCCTGCTGCCCCTGCCGGAGGGCATGCGCCTGGACCCCCTGCTCATCCGGCCGCAGGTCGAGCGCGTCACGGAGTTCACCATTCTCGTCGCGCTCATGGGCGTCGGCCTGGCGATCGACCGGTCGTTCGAGTGGCGCCGGCGCAGCGCCTGGGCGTCGTGGTCACCGACGTGGCGCCTGCTCGCCGTCGCGATGCCCCTCACGATCGCGTCCGTCGCGCTGCTCGGCTGGGGCCTCGGCGTCGCCCCGGCGGCGGCCCTGCTGCTCGGCGCCGCCCTCTCGCCGACCGATCCCGTGCTGGCGAGCGACGTCCAGGTGGAGGGGCCCCGGGTCGAGACCCCTGACGGGGGCTGGGAGGAGGCCGATGACGATGGCGACGAGGCGCTGGGCGAGCCCGTCGACGAGAAGGACGACGTCCGCTTCGCCCTCACCTCCGAGGCCGGGCTCAACGACGGACTGGCCTTCCCGTTCGTCACCGCGGCCGTCCTGCTCGCCTCGGCCGGCAGTGCCGGCAGTGCCGGCAGTGCCGGCAGTGCCGGCGGTGCCGGCTCGTGGTGGGCCGGTTGGCTCGCGTGGGACCTCGTCGGGAAGGTCGTGGTCGGCGTCGTGGTGGGTGTCGCCGTCGGATGGGGACTCGCCCGGGTCGCGTTCCGTTCGCCTCGGCGGTCCCTGAGGCTCGCCGAGCAGGGTGAGCCGCTGCTGGCGCTGGCCGCCCTCGTGCTGACCTACGGAGTGAGCCAGCTCGTCGGCGGCTACGGCTTCGTCTCGGTCTTCACCTGCGGACTGACGCTCCGCGCGGCCGAGCGCAACCACCACTACCACCGCTCCATGCACGAGGTCGTCCAGCGGCTCGAGCGGTTGCTGACGCTGATCATCCTGCTCATGCTCGGCATGGCGATGACCAAGGGAGTGTTGGACGAGCTCGACTGGCGGGGCGTCCTCATCGCGCTCTCGCTCGTCTTCGTGCTCCGACCGCTGGCCGGCTGGGTCAGCCTGCGGGTGCGGGCGCGAGGGGCCGACCTCCCGGGCGGGCTGGGCCGGTACGAAGCCCTAGCGACAGCGTTCTTCGGCGTGCGCGGGGTCGGCTCGCTCTACTACCTCGCGTTCGCAGCGGGCGAGCACGCGTTCGTCGAGGAGCGGTGGCTGTGGTCGACGGCGGCGTTCACGATCCTCGTGTCGGTCATGGTCCACGGTGCTCTCGCGACGCCCGTCATGCGCTACCTCGACCGCCACCGGGACGCCGCCCGAACCTGACCCGGGCGCGAACCGGCCCCGAGGAGGGGCTGCCTCCTCGGGGCCGATGGTGAACCGACCTCAGGCGACCTACCCTCCCCAGGGATCCTCGCCTACGGACGGAGGTGGTGCAGCGTGACCCATCCTGACGGGCAGCTCCGGGCACGTGCCTCGGCCAAGGCCCAGTGCCACGCGGACCTTCTGATCCCCCGGTTCCCCGAGCGGTCCGCGCCCACGACGATCCGGCTCGCCCTCAACGGACGGGCCCACGTGCGGTTCCCCACCACTGCCGCCGCACGTGCCAGATCGTGTGCCGGTGATCTCTGCCTGCCAGGTGCTCCCGGCCACGTCGCTCACCTCCTGCTCCATCGTGCGACCCCGCGGGTGACCCTGCACAGGTGCTTCCGGCCTGTCCGAGTCGGGACCTTCGGCCCGATCCGGTGCGACCTTCGTCCGTGTCGTCGGCACCCGCCCCCGGCGCACGATCGTGGTGGCGTCCACGCCCGGCGCCTCACACCGACCGGGAGAGCCCATGTGCACCGTCCTCATCACCTACTCGACCCCGCCCGCGCCTCCCGCTCCAGGAGCGGAGCCCCGCGCGGAGGTGGGCGCAGGCGCCGACGGCCGAGACACCGCCGACTCCACTGGTGCCGCCTCCGTGCAGCTCATGGTCGCGGGCATCGACGAGGCCATCGCCGAGACGATCGCGACTGAGCTGGCCCGGGCCGGCCACCGCGTGACCTGCCGGCCGTGCGTGGCGACGCCGACGACCGAACGGGGCTTCGACCTCGTCGTGGTGGTGGACCACCTGCACGTCACCCACCACAGCGACACCGTGCTGCCGCAGGAGTCCAGCGCACCTGACGGCACCGTGCCGTATGCCGCCGGGCTCACCGGTGACGACGCCACCCCACGCGTACGGGAGCTCGAGCCCGACCTGCGCGCCCCGACCCCTGCGACAGGTGAGGCGACCATCCCGATGACGTGGTGCGCCGACTTCCGAGCCGTGGAGGCCTGGGGTCAGAGCATCGCCGACCACCTGGTCCGCTTCCTCGAGCTGCGGTCGGAGGTGGTGCGCATCCGCTCGGAGCTGGTGCGCTGCAGGGCCCTGCTCAAGGCCGTCACCCCGGAGCCGCGGACGGCCTCGGCCGTCGAGCTCGGCCGCCCGGTCGGCACCGGCCGACCGCTGCACACCGGCGAGCGCCGTGTCGCCGCCGGCCAGACCCGGAAGGAGCTGAGGTGAGCATGACCCAGCACCAGGTCGCCCAGGGCCGGGGCGAGTTCCCGGCCAGGCGCTCCAGCCGCCGACAGGCCAGCAGCGACCTTTCGCCCGCCGACTGCCAGGCCCTCCTGGAGTCACGAAGCATCGGCCGCATCGGGTGGTCGGCCGGTGACGGCCCGCAGATCTTCCCGATCAGCTACGCGTGCGTCGCCGACCTCATCGTCTTCCGCACCTCACCCTTCGGGGTGCTCTCGGAGCTCGTCCGTCCCGCCCAGGTCGTGTTCGAGGTCGACGAGCTCGACGAGCGGGCCCACTCCGGCTGGAGCGTCATCGCCCGCGGACGCGCCCAGGCCGTGGCGTCGCCGGCGCTGCTCACCCACCTGTGGACGCTCGACGGGGCCGAGCCGTGGGCAGCGGGCACCCGCAACCTCTTCATCGGCATCGAGGTGGCGCGGCTCAGCGGGCGCTCGTTCGGGGCGCACCGCGCGCCCTCGACGGGTCGATGACGCTGCCGTCTGCCGCGGGTGGGGGCGGTCCGTGTGGGCCGGGCGGTGCGGGCCGCGGCAAAGGCGCCCGCCCGGGAGGGGCCGGTCCTAGCCTTGGGGCATGACGTCGGCGCCGCCGGGGACCCCTCGCACGAGCGGGATCACCCGCGCGCTGCGCTCGCGGACGATCGGACGCTGATGGTCGAGACCGTCGTGTCGGGGTCCGCCGGCCAGGGCTCCTCCGAGGACCGCCTGCGCGGCCTCCTCGCCGCCAACCGCTCGGTCGTCTCCGAGCTGGCGCTGCCGGCCGTCCTGCGACGCATCGTCGACGCGGCACGGGTCGTCTCCGGCGCGGACTACGCGGCGCTGGGCGTCATCGGCGCCGACGGCCGGCTCGAGCAGTTCGTGCACTCCGGGATGGACCCTGCCACGGTGGAACGGATCGGGCACCTGCCCACCGGCACCGGCGTGCTCGGGGCCGTTATCGACGACGCCGCGCCGATCCGGCTCCACTCCATCGCCGCCGACCCCCGTGCGAGCGGGTTCCCGGACGGTCACCCGCCGATGGGCACCTTCCTCGGCGTCCCGGTGCGGTCGCGCGGTCAGGTCTACGGCAACCTCTACCTCGCCGACCGGTTCGACGGCGCCGACTTCTCCGCCGACGACGAGGACCTCGTCGTCGCCCTGGCCGCGAGTGCCGGCATCGCCATCGAGAACGCCAGGCTCTACGAGGAGTCACGACGCAGGCAGGAGTGGTTGCGCGCCTCGGCCGAGATCAGCCGCGACCTGCTGCGTCCCGGTCTCGGCGAGGTGGTGCTCGTGCGCATCGCCGATGCGGTCCTGCGGCTCGCCGATGCCGACACGGTGACCATCGACCTGCCCACCCGTCGCCCGCCGGCAACCGGCGACGGCGCACCCGCCCGGCAGCCGTATGCCGCAGAGCTCGTGGTCGAGGTCGCTCGCGGGGTGGGTGCCGAGGGTCGCGTCGGAACGACGTATGCCGCAGCACCCTCCCTGGCCGGAAGGGCGATGCGGGAGCGTCGGGCCGTGCTCACCGAGCCCGCCGGGCACGGATCCGGCGCTGATCTCGACACCCTCATCGACGCCGAGGTCGAGGCGGAGGTCGAGGCGGAGGTCGACGCCGAGGTCGACGCCGACGGCCCGGCGATGGCGTGCCCGCTCGTGGGCGACGCGGGCGTTCGGGGAGTGGTCGTCGTGACCCGAGGTCCCGGGCGGCCGCCGTTCAGCCCGGCGGACGTCGAAATGGCCGAGCAGCTCGCGACGCACGCCGCCGTGGCTCTCGAGCTCGCCGACCGCCGTGCCGACGAGGAGCGCGTCGCCGTGCTCGAGGACCGACACCGGATCGCCCGAGACCTGCACGACCACGTCATCCAGCGCATCTTCGCAACGGGTCTGACGCTCGACTCGGTCGCCGAGCACGCGCACGGGTCCCTTTCGGACGACGAACCCGACGGACAGGACGTGCGCGAGATCCTGAGCCGCGCCGTCGAGGACCTGGACGAGACCATCCGGCAGATCCGGGCGTCCATCTTCGAGCTCCAGGAACCGACCGGCGTCACCGGGTCACGGACCCGACTGCGGGAGGTCGTGACGGCCACCTCGGCACCGCTGGGCTTCGAGCCGGCGCTGCGCCTCGACGGCCCGGTCGCCAGCGTGCTCGACGCCTCCCTGCTGCACGACGTGACCGCGGTGCTGCGCGAGGCCCTCACCAACGTCGTGAGGCATGCTCGGGCACATGCGGTCGATGTTCGGGTGTCGGTGACCGGCCCGATGTTCTGCGTCGAGGTCACCGACGACGGTCCGTGCGGACGAGGAGGAGCAGCGGCCGGCGCCGCCGTGGTGCCCGAGCATGCCGGGTCTGCGACGCCCGTCAGGCCGGAGCCCGGACACCGCGGCCTCGCCAACCTCGCCAGCCGTGCCGAGGCCCGCGGCGGCCACTGCTCCCTGCGATCGGACGAGAGGACGACGGTGCTGACATGGACGGCGCGACTGGACCGGTGACGAAGCAGCCTGCAGGGCAGGGAGCCGCCGGCTCCGAGCCCGTGACCGTCTTCCTCCTCGACGACCACGAGATCGTGCGACGCGGGCTCGTCGACCTGCTCGAGTCGCACCGCGGCTTCCGTGTCGTCGGCGAGGCGGGAACCGCGGCCGAGGCGCTGCGCCGCATCCCGACGCTCGCCCCGGACGTCGCCCTGCTCGATGCGCGCCTTCCCGACGGCAGCGGCATCGACGTGTGCCGCGACGTGCAGGTCAGCAGCCCCGGCACGCGCTGCCTCATCCTCACGTCGTACGACGACGACGACGCACTCTTCGCCGCCGTCATGGCCGGCGCCTCCGGCTACCTGCTCAAGCAGATCCGGGGCACCTCCCTCACCGAGGCGGTGGCCCACGTCGCGGCGGGCCACTCCCTCATCGACCCTGCCCTCGTCGAGCGGCTCCTCGACCGTCTCCGCCGCCCGGAGACCGACCCCGGCGCGTCTGGGGGGTCGGGGAACGGGCCACGGACCGGGCTACCGCCGGGCGCCTCACCGCTCACCGACCGCGAGCAGGAGATCCTGACGCTCATCGCGGAGGGACTGACCAACCGGCAGATCGGCGAGCGGCTCTACCTGGCCGAGAAGACGGTGAAGAACTACGTCTCCGGTCTGCTGGCCAAGCTCGGCTTCGAGCGACGCACCCAGGCCGCGGTGTACGGCGCGCAGCACCGCGACGACGCGCCCGGGCGCTGACCCACCGGCCCTGGTGCCCGGTCGCAGGCGCTCCGATCCGGTGCCGCCACCTGCATCGGCACCGGCGGTGAGGTCACCGCCCTGTAACAATCCTTGGCGTGCCGCGATGGAGGAGGTGAGGCGGCACCCGATCCCCCGAGCGGGTGCCGCCTCGTGCTGCGCCCGGACACGCCCGCGAAGCCGACCGGGTCGCTCGTCCCTAGTGGCCACCGACGAGCCTCGGCCCCTTAGGCTGGATACTCACCTGTTGCGGTCGAGACATGGCCGGGCAGCAGGGGATGTCGTAGGAGTCAGCAGATGGAGCCACACGAGGCAGCCGACGGGGCCCGCGGGTCCGCAGTCGGCGCCGGGCCCGATGTGGGAGGCGCGTCGCCCGCCGTGAGGCGCACCGCCACGGGCGGAGGGGCCGACCTGACCGCGCACGTCGACGCTGTCTTCACCGCGTCACCCGGGGCGTCCAGACTCACGCCCGTCGAGGCGTACCTCCTCGAGGCCCTCGACCGGCTCGACACGGCCGAGACGAAGGCCACCCAGCTCGAGGCCGCGCTCGCGCACAGCCGCGAGATCGGCGCCGCCGTCGGCGTGCTCATGGCCCTGCGCAAGCTGAGCCGCGAGCAGGCCTTCGACCTGTTGCGTCGCGCGAGCATGGCCCAGAACGTCAAGGTGCACGTCCTGGCCGCACGCGTCGTCGAGACCGGGTCCACCGACGTCGGCTGACGTGTCCGAACGCGGTGGTGGATCAGCCCAGGGTGTCCCCCAGACCTCGGCGCGCACGGCGGTCAGAGGGCTTCGAGCACGAAGCCGTCGGCGTACGGCAGCGGCCGGCTGATGTCGGCCACGCGCAGGTCGACGTCCTCATCCAGCCGCTCGCGCGCCAGCTCGAGCATGGCCGGGCTGGAGTCGAATCCCGACACGTCTGCACCTGCGGCCCGGAGCTCTCCGGTCAGGGGCCCGGACCCGCAGCCGGCGTCGAGCACCCTACGCCGCGGACGTCTCCGGCGAGCCTGACCAGCGCCGGCTGGTTGTAGTGGGCGTTGAACAGGCCCGACTCGTTCTGCCTCGCGTAGCTCCGGGCGACGCTGTCGTAGTGGTCGGCCCTCATCACGTCCTCGCTCCTGTGCACTGCCCCCCGGGCGGGAGCGACCCGTGCCAGCGTTCCACCCTTCGAGCCTTCCCGCCGACCCGGACCCGCGCCGGCGGCGGTCATGCCGGAACACGTGTTCAGGCAGCGAGGGCGAGTTCCAGGGCGCGTTCAAGCGGACTGGGGCGGTCTGGCTCGACAGGTTCGAGCCCACATTGGTGTTCGTCGGGCAGCAGCAGTCCGGGGAGCAGGGGCGGTGCGTGCGAGGTGTAGCTGTGCCCGGTCGGTGTCATCGTCAACACGGTGTGGACCAGACCGTGCGTGGCGCCGGGCTGGCTGGTCGGGTCGGGCACCGCGGTCACGGCGGTGAAGCCGGGGAGCTGTTTGGTGAGGTTGCAACGCACGCACAGGCCCTGCCCGTTGCTCTCAGTGGTGGGCCCGTCGTCGGCGTGGCCACGGACGTGGTCGACGTGCCGGGCCGGGGCGTCGCACCACGGGGTGCGGCAGGTGCCGGCGTCGCGGGTCAACAGGTAGCGGCGCGGCCCGCCCGCGAAGGTGCGCCGGTGCGAGTCCATCGCCACCAGGGCCCCGGTGCCGGGGTGGGTGTACAGCCGCCGCAACCACACCCGCGCCGCAGCACCCTGCTCGTCGGCCTCCTCGCTGGTCTCCTCGTCGGTGGGGGGTGAGCAGGTCGCGCGCCCAGCTGGCGGGGACGGTGCCGTAGCCGACCAGCTGCGCCGGGGTGTCGTCGCGGGCGAGCAGGGACCGGTCGGTCATCACGACCTGCACCTCGACCGGGACCGCGCCGGCCGAGGCCTGCCCGGTGAGCCGGGAGACCAAGGTGTCGGCCATCACTTGCCTCTTGCCGCGCGGGTCACCCGCGGACCGGGCCGTGTCGGCCGCGACGGTCAACATGGCGTGCGCGGCCACGGCCTGCGCCACCGGCAGCAACGCGGTCAGGTACGCCATCGTGTCGGGCGCCGGCCGGATCGTGACCCGCCGCTCGGCCTCGGCCCGCATCGATGCGGCCACCACACTGGCCGCATCGATGCGGTAGGCGACCGCCCGGACCTGTTGGGACAGCTCCCGATCCCCCCACCCCGCCACCACGTCACGCCCGGCGCCGAAGATCTCGGCGTCCACCAGGGTGCGCTGCTCGCTGGTCAAGGTCGCGGTCTCACGGACGATGATCTGCGCGCGCCACTCACTGACCTCGCCTGCGGTCAGCGCCGCCAACGTGTGCGGCAGCTCCCGGGTGAGCGCCACCGCGAGCCGGACATGGCCCGCGCCCTGCACCGGCGACTCGCGCCGCGCCAACGCGACCTGCGCCGCCACGCCGCTCATGCCCGACCGAGGCCACCGCGATGTTCGACCGGGGGTGTCTTCCGCCCGGGGCCGGTCGTTGAACGAGGCCGCTCGAGCCTGCTCCCGCGCTGCCCGCCACCCCCTCGAAGTCCCCGACGTCGGAGCACTCCCGCGCCCGCTGCCGCCACGCCTGCGCCACGTCCTGCTGCGAGTCGACGAAGGCCGCCGTCACCCGCGCCTGCGCCGCCGACACGGCACCCTTCAGGCGCTCGAGCACCGCCAGCTGGTCGACCCGCACCTGATCCGACGGGTCACTGCCGTGCTGGACCGAGCCGACCCGCGACAGCGCGGACACCAGAGCCTCCAGCTCTGCCGTCGCCACCACCGCCGAATCGATCATGTGTTCGACTCTAGGTGGCACCGCCGACAGCCATCAGCGTTCTCCACAGCCCTCAGCCGAGCGAGTCATGCTCGCTGGGAAGTGGTCGGGCTACCGGGTGTCACATCTCTTCATGGGTGTCGGGGTCGCCGCCGAAGAGCCGCCCGTCCTCACGCCCGAGCGCCGAGATCGCCGCCATCTCGGCAGCGTCGAGCTCGAAGCCGAAGACGTCGAGGTTGGCCCGCTGGCGCTCCGGATCGGCCGACTTGGGCAGCGGCAGCGCGCCCAGCTGGACCTGCCACCGGAGAATGGCCTGGGCCGGACTCACCCCGTGGGCCTCGGCGGCCGCCGCGACGGGGTCGGCGCCGAAGGGCGCGTTGCGCTTGCCGAGCGGGCTCCAGCTCTCGGTGCGGATCCCGAGCCGCTCGTGCACCGCCCGCAGCTGCTCCTGCGGGAAGAGCGGGTGGAGCTCCACCTGGTTGACGACGGGCACGACACCGGTGGCGTCGATGATCTCGGTCAGGTGCTTCTCGGTGAAGTTGCTGACGCCGACCGAGCGCACGAGCCCACGCTCGCGGCACTCCACGAGGGCGCGGAAGGCGTCGACGTAGAGCCCGACGCTGGGGTTGGGCCAGTGGATGAGGGCGACGTCGAGCTGCTCGATACCGAGCCGCTCGAGGGTGCCCTCGACGGAGGCGACGGCCTTGTCGAACGCGTGGTCGCGGCCCGGCACCTTGCTCTGCACGACCAGCTGGTCACGGGAGATGCCCGACCGCCGGATGGCCTCGCCGACCTCGGTCTCGTTGCCGTAGTTGACGGCCGTGTCGAGCAGCCGGTAGCCGCCCTCCACCGCCGACACCATCGCGCGTATGCCGTCCTCACCCGTGAGCGGGTAGGTGCCGAAGCCGATGGCCGGGATCGTCGTGCCGTCGTTGAGGGTGTGGGTGGGGACCGTCGTCATGTCGCCAACCTACGGCCGCCGTCGGCTCTGCGCGAGGGACGTCCCACACCGCCGGGCCCGGGTCGGTCGCCCCCAGCACGCCTGTCACCGGCGACCGATCTCACGCATCGGGGCCGATTGGGACGACGCCGACTGATTGAATAAGGTAAGGCGAACCTAAGCGAACCACGTCGGCCGTCGACGCGACCGACACCCCGAGACCGGGCGTCCGTGTCGACGCCGCCCCGCGCGCCGCCGGTCCCGGCAACCCGATGGAGGACCCGTGACCACCCGACGCAACGTGATCGTCGCCGGACTGAGCGCCGCCGCCGTGCTGGCCCTCTCCGCGTGCGGCAGCAGCCTCGAGGCGGGCGCCGAGCTCGACCCCGGCAAGCTGACGATCTACAGTGCCCAGCACGAGAACCTCACCGACGCCTGGGCCAAGGCGTTCCAGGAGAAGACCGGCACGCAGGTCCAGATCCGCTACGGCGGCGACTCGGCGATGGCGGCCCAGCTCGTCCAGGAGGGCACCCGGTCCCCCGCCGACGTCTTCCTCACCGAGAACTCCCCGGCGATGACGACCGTGCAGAACGCCAACCTGCTCGCGCCGGTCACCCCGGCGACGCTCGCCCAGGTCGGCAAGGACTACGCCCCGTCCACGGGCAAGTGGGTCGGCATCGCCGCCCGCTCGACGGTGCTCGTCTACAACCCGAGCAAGATCTCCGAGGCGGAGCTCCCGACGTCGATCATGGACCTCCAGAAGCCGGAGTGGTCGGGTCGCTGGGGCGCCGCTGCCGGCGGCGCGGACTTCCAGGCGATCGTTTCGGCCATCGCCGCGCTCGAGGGCAAGGACAAGACCGCGGCCTGGCTCAAGGGCCTCAAGGACGGCGCCAAGATCTACAACAACAACATCGCCGTCATGAAGGCCGTCAACGCCGGCGAGGTGCCGGTCGGGATCATGTACCACTACTACTGGTACCGCGACCAGGCGCTCAGCAAGGACGGCAGCGGCAACACCAAGCTGCACTACTTCAAGAACCAGGACCCCGGCGCGTTCGTCAGCCTCTCGGGCGGGGGCGTGCTCGGCTCGAGCAAGCACGCGGCCGATGCGCAGAAGTTCCTCGCGTTCGTCACGAGCAAGGAGGGGCAGGGCATCCTCGCCTCGAGCGACGCCAAGGAGTACGCCGTCGGCGCGGGTGTCGAGTCCGACCCGGCGCTGCCCAAGCTCGCCTCGCTCGAGGCACCGCCGGTCGACCCCTACACGCTCAACGGTCCCGAGGTCATCACCCTGATGACCGCGGCGGGCATCCTCTGACGTGACGGTCCCCGTGCTCGGACGCATCTCCACCGGCTCGCCCGGTCGCCGCTGGCGACCGGGCTCCGTGGCGTCCCGACTCGTGGCGGGCCTCGTCGCGCTCGTCTGCTGCACCCCGCTCGTCGTCATCGTCACCAAGGCGCTCGCCGTCGGTCCCGAGCGGGCCGGGCAGCTGCTCTGGCGCCCTCGGGTGGGCGAGCTGCTCGGCAACACCCTCTCGCTCGTCGTGCTGACGGTGTCGATCACCGTCGTGCTCGGGGTTGCCGCGGCCTGGCTCGTGGAGCGCACCGACCTTCCGCTCGCCGGCCTGTGGCGGGTGGTGCTCGTGTGCCCCCTCGCCGTCCCGGCGTTCGTCAACGCGTACGCGTGGGTGTCGATCCGCCCCGACCTCAACGGGCTGACGGGCGCCGTCCTCGTCACGTCGCTGTCGTACTTCCCGTTCGTCTTCCTGCCGGTGGCCGCGGTGCTGCGCGGTCTGGACCGCAGCCTCGAGGACACCGCCCGCTCGCTCGGGCTCGGCCCCTGGCGGACGTTCCTGCGCGCGACGCTCCCCCAGCTGCGCCCGGCCCTGATGGGCGGCGCCCTGCTCGTCTCGCTGCACCTGCTCGCCGAGTTCGGCGTGCTGGCCCTCGTGCGCTTCCCGACCTTCACGACCGCGATCCTCGACCAGTACCAGGTGGCCTTCGACGACGCGGCAGGCAGCGTGCTCGCCTCGGCGCTGCTCGCGCTGTGCCTCGCCTTCCTCACCATCGACCTCGTGAGCCGCGGCCGCGTGCGGCACGCCCGCGTCGGTCGGGGCACCCCGCAGCGGCCCGCGCCCGTGCGGCTCGGACGCCTCACCCCCGTGGCGCTGGGTGGCATCGTGCTGCTCATGCTGCTGGCCATCGCCGTGCCGGTCGGCAGCATCGGGCGGTGGCTCGTGATGGGTGCCGACTCCCTCTCTGCCGGCGAGCTCGTCGCACCGGTGTGGAGCACGTTGCGGCTCGCGGCCACTGCTGCGGTGCTGACGACGGTGGCGGCCTTCCCCGTGGCCTGGCTCGTGGTCCGCGCCACCGACCGCCGCGACCGGTGGGTCGCCGTCGTGGTCGAGCGCTCCACCTACCTCGCCTCGTCGCTGCCCGGGGTCGTCGTCGCCCTGGCCCTCGTCGGACTGGCCGTGCGCTACCTGCCGGCCGTCTACCAGACCTCGGTGCTGCTCGTGCTCGCGTACGCCATCCTCTTCGTCCCACGCGCCATGGTGTCCATCCGCGCGGCCCTCGCCCACCTGCCCCCCGAGCTCGGCGACGCGGCACGGGCCCTCGGCGACAACCCGGTGCGGGCCTTCGTGCGGGTGCAGCTGCCCCTCGTGCTGCGAGGCACCCTGGCCGGCTTCGCCCTCGTCTTCATCGCGGTCTCCACGGAGCTGACCGCGACCCTGCTGCTCGCGCCCACGGGCACGCGCACCCTGGCCACGGCCTTCTGGGCCGCGAGCGAGTCGCTCGACTACGCCGCCGCCGCTCCGTATGCCGCCGCCCTCGTCATCCTGTCGGCGCCGGTGACCTACCTGCTCATGCGACGAACGGAGGAGGTGACCGCGACGTGAGCGAGGTCCGCATCACCGATGTCACGGCATCCCACAACGGCCAGCCCGTCCTGCGGGGCATCGACCTGCACGTGCCGGAGGGCTCGACGACCGTCATCCTCGGCCCGTCCGGCTGCGGCAAGACGACCCTGCTGCGGGTCATCGCCGGGTTCCAGGCCCCCGACACCGGCTCGGTCGCCCTCGGCGACGACGTCGTCGTCGGGCCCGGCCTGTGGCGCGCCCCCGAGCGGCGGGGCGTCGGCTACGTCGCGCAGGAGGGCAACCTCTTCCCACACCTCAGCGTGGGCGCCAACGTCGTCTACGGCCTCGACCGCGCGGCCCGTCGCGACACCGCCCGCCTCGACGAGCTGCTGCACCTCGTCGGGCTCGACGCCGCCCTCGCCGCCCGGCGTCCCGACCAGCTCTCGGGTGGCCAGCAGCAGCGCGTGGCCCTCGCCCGCGCCCTGGCCCGCCGGCCCAAGGTGCTGCTGCTCGACGAGCCGTTCTCGTCGCTCGACGCGGCGCTGCGCACGTCGACCCGCGAGGCTGTCGCCGAGGTGCTGCGCCGCGAAGGGGTCACGGCGATCCTCGTCACCCACGACCAGTCCGAGGCGCTGTCGATGGCCGACCAGGTCGCGATCATGCACGACGGGCACTTCTCACAGGTCGGCTCACCCGCCGACGTCTACGACCGTCCGGCCGACACGCGGTCGGCCGGGTTCCTCGGCGACGCCGTGACGCTCGCCGGCAGCGCCGCCGCCGGCACGGTCCACCACGCGCTGGGCGTCGTCTCGGTCGAGCACGTGCCCGACGGACCCGTCGACGTGCTGCTGCGCCCCGAGCAGATCGCGCTCGTGGCCCACGGCTCGGGCCGCCCGGCCACCGTGCTCTCCTCGACCTACTTCGGTCACGACGCCCTCGTCGACCTCGACCTGGGTGCCGACGAGCGTGGCGGGGTGGGCTCGGCGGCTCCGGCCGTCGTCAGGGCCCGCGTACGCGGCCAGGACGTGCCGCCCGACGGCACCGTCGTCAGCCTCCAGCTGCACGGCGAGCCGCTCGTCTTCCCCCACGCAGGGAGCCCGCCTGCCGGCTGAGGCACTGGCGCCCGCACCCGCGGCGGGAGGACGATCGAAGGGTGCCGACCCCGGTCTACGAGCACGGCCGACGACCCCCGGTGGACCGGGCGGCGACGAGGGCCGGCCTGCTGGCCTGCCGGGACGACCTCCACCGGCTGCTCGCCGGCGCGTCTCCCGGTCAGCTGCGGGCGGCGAGCAACGGCACGGCCTGGACGAACGAGCAGCTCCTCTTCCACATGGTCTTCGGCTTCCTCGTCGTGCGCCGGCTGCTGCCGCTCGTCCGGTTCCTCGGGCGTCGACCGCGCTGGGTGGGGAGCAGCTTCGCCCGGCTGCTCGACGCTGCACGAGTGCCGTTCCACTGGGTCAACTACGCCGGGTCGTGCGGCGGGGCGCTCGTGTTCGACCGGAAGCGCATGGGCCGCCTGTGCGACCGCACCATCGCCTCCCTCGTCCGCAGCCTGGAGTCGGAGACGGCGCAGCGGCTGGACGAGGGGATGCCGTTCCCGCCGTCCTGGGACCCGTACTTCACGTCCTTCATGACGCTGGCGGAGGTCTACGCCTACCCCGAGCTGCACTACCGACACCATCGGGCCCAGCTGACCCTCCAGGGTGTCGACCTGCCCTGATGCACCCTCGTCGGGCCGGTGCGAACGCCGCCCGGCCCGACGAGGGCGCGCGCGCCTACGCGCGACGCAGCGGCCAGAGGGAGGGCCGCGGGTCGAAGCGCGTGGCGAGCCGTTGCAGGGCAACGGCAGCGAGGAGCAGACCGAAGTCGCGCAGGGCGACGTCGTAGAAGCCGGGGATCAGCAGCAGGTTGACGATGATGCCGGCGAGCCAGGCTGCGACGACGAACGCGCCGAGCCGCGGGTGCAGCAGCACGACGATCCCGGCGACGACCTCGATGACGCCCACGGCATACATGGCCTGGTGGGGGGTGACCGGCAGCGGGTCCGACAACACGGGCGCGAGGTAGCGGTCCCACTGGACCAGCAGGTTGGTGAACTTGTCGAGCCCGAAGACGATCGGCGCGACCGTGAACGCGGTGCGCAGCACGGCATACGCCTGGTACGTCACGTCGCTGCGCACGTCGGATGTCGAGGCCCCTGCGGGGCTGAGGGTCGTGGCCATGCTGACCTCCAAGGTCGGTCTCCCGGTGGTTCCTCCCGCGGGATGCGGCCCGAGACGCAGGCAGCGGTGGGAGGCTTGCACCGTGTTGGCGGCATCAGCAGGCGCAGGTCTTACCGACAGCCCCACCCGACCCGTGGTCGGGCGCGGCCCACGGTGTCAGTGCGGTAAGACGGACGTCCTCGCCGTCAGCAAACGAGGCATGACCATCCAGCAGACCAGCCACACGGTGCCGTGCCGCTCCCCCGGCCCACCGCTCGACGTCGTCGCGTGGCGTCTGTGCCGGCTGCGAGAGGCGGGCTTCCCGGCCTCACTCGCCGAGGCGTTGGCGCACCAGCGGATCGACCTGCACGCCCTGCTCCAGCTCGTCGACGCGGGCTGCCCACCTGAGCTTGCCGCGCGCATCCTCTCCCCCGTCGACGACCCCCGGGCGTCCCGGTGACCGCCCTGAGCCGGGACGACATCCCCTCACCCGGCAGCGGACCGGGCACGACGACCCGCCCGGCCCCGGCGCCGGGCGGGCTCGCCGGGCCCACCCACGTGGAGCCGGTCGACTGGGTCGTGGCGCTGTCGACCCCCGGCCCCGACCAGCAGCACGCCCAGCGCATGCTGCACCAGCTCATGGTCCGTGCGGCGGCCCACCAGGTCTGGCGCATGCGCTCCGCCCTGCCCGACGACCCCGCCTCGGTCGAGGTGATCATCCAGCAGGCCGCCGACGAGGCCATGACCGCCCTGCTGGCCAAGCTGCACACCTTCGAGGGCCGCAGCCGCTTCACCACGTGGGCCTTCAAGTTCGCCATCCTCCAGGCGTCCTCCGACGTGCGCCGTCTCCAGTGGCGTCGCCGCGAGGTCGAGCTGCGCGACCTGGACCTCGGGACGATCCCCGCCGCCGACCACGACGACGCCGAGCACTCCGTCGAGGGCTCCGACCTGGCGAACGCGCTGGCCCGGGCGATGGCGACCGTGCTCACGCCCTACCAACGGCGCATCGCCGTCGCCCTGCTCGTCGACGAGGTGCCGATCGACGTGCTCGCCGAGCGCCTCGGCACCAACCGCGGCGCCCTCTACAAGACCCTGCACGAGGCCCGCCGCCGGCTGCGCGCCGAGCTGACCGTCCGCGGCTACCTGTCCCCCACCGGAGGCGCCCGATGACCGACACCCCACGATCCCGTCCACCGCTGGACCCGACGCTCCCGCCCAGAGCCGTCGACGCCCTGCTCGTCGACACGACGCCGTGGCTCTCGTGCGACGGCTGCTTCGAGCGGATGGACCTCCACGTCGAGGCGCTGCTGGCCGACCCGAACCACCGCGACGACGCCATGGAGCACCACCTGCAGGGGTGCGCGGCGTGTGCCGACGAGGCGCGCTCGCTCCTCGACCTGCTGCGCGCGGGGACCGTCTGAGACCGGTCGCGTATGCCGTCGCGGGCGTCCGCGCGCC
Source organism: Terrabacter sp. 2RAF25 (assembly GCF_052115265.1). NCBI lineage: Bacteria > Bacillati > Actinomycetota > Actinomycetes > Micrococcales > Intrasporangiaceae > Terrabacter > Terrabacter sp. 2RAF25. The sequence continues at coordinate 431,151 of NZ_JBFRGJ010000001.1, read as the reverse complement.
GGCCCGACGGCATACGGCTGGGCTCGCAGGCGTCCGGCTCAGCCCTCGGCCCGGTCGAGAGGTCCGGGGCCACCGTGGACGAGCCACCTCAGCTCGCTGCGGTGCTGGAGCCCGAGCTTGCCGAGCGCCGATGAGATGTGCGTCTTGACCGTGGCCGTCCCGATGTCGAGGGCCCGCGCGATGCCGGCGTTGCCCGGGTCGCCCGTGCGGCTCGTGACGAGGGCGACGACGTCGCGCTCGCGGGGCGAGAGCCCCTCGAGGGGGTCGGGTCGCGACTCGGCCCGCCCGTCGACGGAGGCGTGCTGGCCCACCCTCGTGATGATGGCCGCCTGCACCTCGAAGCAGCGCCGGCTCAACGCCGCCAGACGTTCGTCGAGGGCGCCCTCCGACGTGAGCTCCTCGAGGTGGTGGCGCAGCCCGTCGATCTCGACCGCCATGCCGGTCAGCGCCGCCGACGTGCGGTTGACCGCCAGGAGGGCGCCGGCGCGGCCGTCGTCCTCGAGCTCGGGGTAGACGAGGCTGAGGTCGAGGCGTCGCCCCGGGTCGGCCGCCTGCACCCGGTCCAGCACGACACCGGCGAGCCACGTCATCGCGGTGACGACCTCGTCGGTGAACACGGAGGGCGTGTCGCTGAGGGCGCCGATGATGCCGACGAGGCCGTCCTCGCCGATCATCGGGACGACCGCGGCGTCGGCCGACAGCTCGTCGTCACCGAAGCGGACACCGCGGTTGAGCAGCGCGCCGTTGTCGTCGCGGTGGCGGTAGGGCTTGTGCGACGCGGCGATCCAGGCCACGACGCCCCCCGGGCCGTAGGTGAGGCTCCCGGTCTCGAGGTAGCGGCCGTTGCTGAAGAGGTAGGGGTAGGAGATGCGCCGGTCGCGGTCCTTGACCAGCGCGATGTAGAAGTCGTCCACGGGCGCGATGGCCGACACGGCGGCGCGGCAGGCCTCGTAGACGCTGAAGACGTCGCCGCGCTCCACCTCGTGCATCTTCTGGTCCGCGTGGCGCAGCGCCCGGACCACGGCATCGCTGAGCGGCACCGCCCCTCCTCCCGGCGCGAGCACGCCTCGTCAGCCACGGCTCGGCAGCCCCGGAGCCTCCGTCGCGGGCCACGACGGCGTCCCTAGGCTAGCCCGCCGGAGGGCCGATTCTCCCCATTCGCGGAGAACTTCTCCACCGACGGCGGACCCTCTCATTCCGCCAACGGCTGATCCTCCGCCGAGAGCGGATAGGTGATGCTTCTCCTGCCGGTCGATCGGTTCCGCAAGGCCTCGACGCCCGGGTGGAGTGTCACACGGTCGCACCGGGGGGAGCGACCACGGCGTCCGGCGCAGGGGACCTGGCGCCGCCGGTGGGCGGTCCACTCGGCTCGAGCCGCCGCGGTCAGCCCGGCCCCAGGCGTTCGTGGAGGGGCGCAGGGGGCCGGGCCACGGCTTGCCCCCAGCCACCACCGGCCACCACCCCGCGCCACCTCGTGCGCCACCTCGGGCGTTACTTCGGCCCTTCGCCCGCGGTCAGGTGCTGCGAGAGGTAGGCCGCTGCGCCCAGTCGCCCGAGCGCGTCCAACTGCGTCTCGAACCAGTCTGCGTGCTTCTCCTCGTCACGGACCATCTCCTCGAAGACGCTGGCCGTGCCGTGGTCGCCGAGCTCGTGGCACTCCTTGGCCGCCGCGTTGAACTGCGCCACGGCTGCCTTCTCGCTCTCGAGGCCGAGCGCGAGCATCTCCTCGGGCGTCTCGCCGATGTGGATCGCCCCTAGCTTCTGCACGTTGGGGTGGCCGTCGAACATGAGGATGCGGTTGATCAGGTCGTCGGCGTCGCGCATCTCGTCGATGGACAGGTCGTAGAAGACCTTGCCGAGCTTGGGGAAGCCCCAGTTGTCGAGCATGCGGGCATGCAGGAAGTACGTGTTCGTGACCGTCAGCTCGAAGGTCAGGGCGTCGTTGAGGAGCTCAGTGACGCGAGGGCTAGCTGGCTGCACCTTCCACCTCCAGGAATGTGTCTCGCTGGGCCCCCTCATGCTGGCAGATGACCCGCCGCACGGAGAAGACGCACGAGCCACAGTCCTGGCCGGCCCCGGTCGTCTGGCAGACGTACGAGAGGTTGTGGGCTCCCGCTTCGACGGCGCGCACGACGTCGCCGTCGCTCACGGCCGCGCACTGACAGATGATCACGTCGATAAGGTAAGGCTTACCTCAATATCTGTCGAGTTCGGACCGACGGGCGGACACGTCACAGCCACGGGGTCGCCGCCTGCGAGGCGAGGCGCACGGGCGTGTTGGCCGCCCCGAATCCGCGGTAGCCGCCGCGGCGCTCGAGCAGCTCGACGTAGAAGCGACCGGCCACGAGCGGGGTGTAGAGGTGGAAGAGCTCGCCGCCCTGATCGTCCCGGTCGTAGAGCGCACCGAGCCGACGCAGTCGGGCCAGCAGCTCGGGGGCCGGGTCGAGGCGGGCCGCGAGGTCGTCGTAGTAGGCGTCGGGGACGGGCATGAGCGGCGCTCTCGACGCCCTCAGGGCCTCGGCGCGGTCGAGCAGGCCCGTGCACGCGTACGCCAGCTGGTTGACCCCGGTCCACGTCGGCGCCCCGGGTGCCCGCACCGCGATGTTGAGCACGACTCGCAGAGCTCCGTCGTCCGGCTGGAGCACGCGGCTGCGCAGCCGTCCGGCGGGGTCCATGAACTCGCTCACTGGTCCCGGTCGCAGGCCGAGCAGGGTGCGGTGGAAGGAGACCTCGGCATCCGAGCGGTCGGTGTCGATGGCGAAGCCGATGTGGTCGAGGGCGCCCCAGCCGCCGTCGGCGTCCGGAGCGGCGAGCGGCGGCCCGTCCAGATGCACCTCGACGCCGGCCGGGCTGCGGGTGGCCCGCACCCGTCGCCCGTCGTCGGTCGCCTCGACGACCGGCCAGTGCAGCGACTGGGCCCGCGCCGGCAGGTCGGAGTCGGCGTCGGCGCGCACGCCGATCGCCGCGACGTGCGGCCGCTGCGCCGCGGCCGACCTGCGCAGCTCGAGGTCGGAGCGGGCGTCGAGGACGACGACCGCCGCGCCGTTGCGCAGGACGGTGCGGCCCGGGGAGCCGAGGGTGGTTCCGGTGCCTCCACCCCCGTCCGCCGTGAACCCCAGGCTGGTGAAGAAGCCGTGGGTGCGCGAGTCGCCGGGCGCGACCGCGAGCTCGACGACGTCGATGGTGGGCGAGGCCGGCGCCGGTGGCGGATCGAACAGCTCGACGCGCGGACGGCGGGGACGGTCGGTGGCGGCAACGGACGTGCCGGTGCCGGCGGCAGCGCTCTCGTCGGTCTCGTCCCACCGGCGCCGCAGCTGCTCCTCGAGGTGCAGGAGAGAGCGCATCGCGTCGCGCGCCGTGTCGCGGGGGTCGGCCTCGCGCACGATGTCGCTGAAGACCTCGAGGGACAACGGGCCCCGGTAGCCCGCCTCCACGCACGCACCCACGACCCCCTCGACGTCGAGCACGCCCTGGCCGGGGAAGCACCGGTGGTGACGGCTCCACTCGAGGACGTCCATGCTCAGGCCGTGGGCGTCGGCGATCTGCACGAAGGCGATGCGGTCACCGGCGAGGCCCGCCAGCGCCTCCGGGCCGTCGCCGCGAGCCAGCAGGTGGAAGGTGTCGACGGCGACGCCGACGTTGGCGAGGTCGACCTTCTCGACGACACGCCGCGCCTGCCCGAACCGGTTGACGTGCGTGCCCCAGGCCAGCGCCTCGTACGCGAGCGTGAAGCCGTGCTCGGCGGCTACGGTCCCGACCGTGCCGAGCTGCTCGGCGGTGAGGTCGGGGTCGTCGACCGAGGCGGGGTGCACGGCGGAGCAGACGAGGGCCCGGGTCGCACCGAGCCGCTCCATCAGCTCGAACTTGGCCCGTGCGAAGCGCAGCCGGTCGGCGAAGACCTCCGGCGTGAGCCCGACGAGGTCACGCAACGGCTGGAAGAGGTCGATGTCGAGGCCGAGGTCGGAGCACCGCCTCGCGATCTCCTCCGGCCCGAGGGGCGAGGACACGATGTCGGCATCGAAGAGCTCGACGGAGTCGAAGCGCGCGGCGGCGATCGCCTCGAGCTTGACGTCGAGGCTGCCGCTGATGGATACGGTCGCGATTCCCTTGCGCATCAGGGCTCCTCAGCTCGCCTGGGTGGTGACGGCAGCGGACACGGTGTCGGGACCGAGCACCCGCAGACCGGTGAGCTGCGTGAAGTGGTCGGTCATCCGCGGGACGTCGGCCTCCTCACCCGTGAAGAGCGCGTATGCCGCCGCGTGCTGGTGGATCGCCATCGCACCGCCGGTCATCGTGGCGCACCCGATGGCCCGGGCCGCCTGGACGAGCTCGGTCTCGAGCGGGAAGTAGATGATCTCGGCCACCCACTGGGTGGGCCGCAGCAGGGCGGGGTCGAGCGGCATACCGGGTGAGCCCGTCATCCCGACGGGCGTCGCCTGGATGAGGCCACCCACCTGCTCCAGCGCGGACGCGACGTCGAGGTGCACCCGCGCGCGGCCCGGGCCGACGGCAGCCTCGAGCCGGTCGACGACCGCCCGGGCCCGCTCCGGCGAGGTGTCGGAGACGAGCAGCTGCCGCACGCCGGCCCGGAGGGCGCCGTAGCCGACGGCCACGCCGGCCCCGCCCGCTCCGAGCAGGAGCGCGTCCTGCCCGAGGGCGTGCGGCAGCGTCGTCGAGAGGGCAGAGGCGAAGCCGACCCAGTCGGTGTTGTGCCCGGTCGTTCGGCCGTCCCGGATGACGATCGTGTTGACCGCCCCGAGCGCCTCGGCCTCGGGCGACACCTCGTCCACGAGGTCGAGCACGACGTTCTTGAACGGGTGCGTGACGTTGAGGCCGTCGAAACCGAGGCGGACCGCCCAGCGCAGCACGTCGGCGGCATCGCCGGGACCGAGCCCGAGCTCGGCCGCGTCGACGAGCCGATAGGCCAGCGAGTGGCCCGCCGCCGCCCCTTCGGCCTCCTGGAGAGGGGCGGCCAACGAGCTGCCGATGTGCTCCCCGAGGAGCCCGATGGCGAAGGACCTCCGCTGCTGCTGTGACGTCATGATCTGCACTCTCCCTGGGTCCTTGCCTGCTTATCTGGTCGCCTGGCGGCTGACGGTCGCGGTCCTGGCGGGGGCCGAGGCACGGACCTCCCGGCGACCGAGCTCGGCGGTGGGCACCGTGTGGGTGCCGCGCGGGCCGGTCGCGACGGCGATGGCGGAGATGGCGCAGGCGAGGACGGCGAACCCGGCCACCTTCGGCCACCCGTCCCCGTTGTCGCCGAGGAGCGCGGCCGCGATCGTCGGCGTGAACCCGGCGAGGGCGAAGCCGAACTGGGTGCCGATCGCCATGCCGGAGAGTCGAACGCTGGTGGGGAAGTACTCGGCGTACGTGGACGGCCACACCGCGTTGGTCGCGCTGTAGACGATGCCCGCGAGGAGAATGCCCACGACGGCCGTCAGCGCCCGGTTGCCACTGGCGATGACGGCGACGTACGCGGCCGCGAGCACCGCCGAGCCGGCCAGGCCGCCGAGGAAGACCGGCTTGCGGCCGACTCGGTCGGAGACGCTGCCCCAGAACGGGATCACGGCGATCGCCACGAGGTTCGAGATGATCGCGACCCACAGCATGAACGTGGAGCTGAAGCCGACACCGTAGGTGTCCTTCGTCGCGAACGCGAGGGCGAAGACGGTGTAGAGGGTGTTCACCATGGCGATGAACGCCGCGAACATCACCCGGAGCACGGCGCGCCAGTGGTCGCGCAGCAGGACCGAGAGCGGCGTGCGCGGGACGGCCTGCGCCTCCACCTCGGACTCGAACGCCGGGGTCTCGTCGAGGTTGCGGCGGATGACGAAGCCGACGACGACCACCACTGCACTGAGGAAGAACGGGATCCGCCAGCCCCACGAGAGCAGCTGGTCCTCGGACAGGATCGCCGCGAGCGGCAGGAAGATCGCCGGCGCGAGCACCTGACCGCCCTGGGTCCCGCTCAGGGTCCAGCTGGTGAAGAAGCCGCGGCGGTGGTCGGGTGCGTGCTCGAACGACATGGAGTTGGCCCCCGCCTGCTCCCCCGCGGCCGAGAGACCCTGCAGCAGGCGCAGCACGACGAGCAGGACCGGCGCGAGGATGCCGACGCTCTGGTAGGTGGGCAGACAGCCGACGAGGAAGGTCGAGACGCCCATGAGCAGGAGGGTGAAGATGAGCACCTTCTTGCGCCCCAGCTTGTCACCGACGTGGCCCAGCAGGAACGACCCGATGGGCCGCGCGACGTAGCCGACGCCGAAGGTGGCCAGTGACGCCACGGTGGCGGCGGCCGGGTTGCCCTCGGGGAAGAAGATCTTCGGGAAGATCAGCGAGGCGGCCGTGCCGTAGATGACGAAGTCGTAGTACTCCAGCGCACTGCCGACCCAGGCCGCGATGGCTGCCTTCTTGGGGGTGCGTGCCGTCTGGTGCTCGGCGGTGGGCTCGGGGGCTCCCGGGCTGGGGACTGGCGTCATTGTCGATCCTCCTGTGCGGGCCACCTCGTCGACCCTGGTCGGGCTGCACCCTGGTGCGGGACGAGAACGGCGTTGTTCCTCGGTGGGCTGTCTCGACGGTAGAGACGCCTTGCAATCTCTGGCAAACGTTTGCCAAAATTTGCCACATGCCGTCGCCGAGACGTCCGCACGCCGTCACCATCACCGATGTCGCCCGCGAGGCCGGGGTCGCCGCCTCGACCGTGTCGCGCGCGCTGACGAACCCCGACCGCGTCAACGTCGTGACGCGGGAGCACGTGCAGCAGGTCGCGGCGCGCCTCGGCTACCGGGCGAGCCCGGCTGCGCGGGCCCTCGGCACCGGCCGCACGGCGACCTTGGCCCTCGTGCTGCCCGACATCACGAACCCGTACTTCGCCGGGCTGATCCGTGGCGCCGAGCGTCAGGCGGAGGCCACCGGGCACATCCTCGTCATCGGCGACAGCGAGGAGAACGCGCGGGCCGAGGCCCGCATGGTCGAGCGCCTCTCCCCGGGGGTCGACGGCTTCCTGCTCGGCTCGAGCCGGCTTCCCGACGCGAGGATCCTCCAGTTCGACGCGGCGATGCCCGTCGTCCTGGTCAACCGGAGGGTGGCCACCGTGACGAGCGTCAGCCCCGACCAGCAGGGCGGCACCCGCCAGATCGTCGAGCACCTCGTCGCTCTCGGCCACCGGCGCGCGATCTTCCTGGCCGGGCCGCCCGAGTCGTGGCTCGGGCGGCAGAGATGGGCCGGAATCTCCTCTGCCGCAAAGAAGCACGGCTTGACGGTGCGACGGCTCGGGCCCTACCACCCGTCGGTCGACGGCGGCCTGCTCGCGGGCGAGGCCGCGCTCGCCGACGGTGCGACGGCCGTCATCGCCCACAACGACCTCATGGCCATCGGGGCCCTCAAGCGGATGAAGGCGCGAGGCGTCTCGGTGCCCGGCGACGTCAGCATCGTCGGCTTCGACGACATCTTCGGCGCCGACTTCTGCGACCCCCCGCTCACGACCCTGAGCGACCGCACCGAGCAGGCCGGTCGCTCGGCGGTCGACCTGCTCGTGGCGCTCGTGCGCGAGCAGTCCCGGATCGAGCACGACGCACCCGCCGACATCGTGGCGCCCACCCAGCTCGTCGTCCGCGGCTCGACCGGTCCGGCACCCACCACGGCCCCGCCCACCCCGAACGAAGGAACCCGCTCATGACCGCAGCCCAGCGCATCGCCGTGCTCAACGGCCCCAACCTCAACCTGCTCGGCGAGCGCCAGCCAGAGGTCTACGGCCACGAGACGCTCGACGACGTCAGGGAGCTGTGCCGTCGTGCCGCCGAGGCGGCCGGGCTCGAGCTCGACTTCCGGCAGAGCAACCACGAGGGCGAGCTCGTCGACGCTATCCAGGAGCTGCGGCACTCGACCGTGGGCCTGGTGGTCAACGCTGCGGCCTACACGCACACGTCCGTGGCGATCCGCGACGCGCTGGCGGTCGTGACAGCCCCCGTGATCGAGGTGCACATCAGCAACGTCCACCGGCGCGAGGCCTTCCGCGGGCACTCCTACCTGTCCGACGTCGTCGACGGCGTCATCGTCGGGTGCGGCACGCAGGGCTACGAGCTCGCCATCGCCCGCCTGGCCCGCCTCGCCGGGTAGGGGCGGCGCCGCAGCAGGTGGCCCGCGCCCCGCGGTTCGATGTTTTCGGCGGTCGCGGGCGACCGCCGAAAACATCGAACGGGGCGGGTAGAGGGCGCGGGGCGGGCGGTCCCGTCGCTCAGGCGGTCGGCGCTCCCCACCTCTGGGGCTCGTCGGCCATCTCCGGCCGAGCCAGCCGGAGGTCGTCGCCGATCGCGGTCGCGGTCGCGACCAGACGTCTCGCGAGCTCCTCGTCGTCGAACCGGCCGGACGAGGCGCTCGTCGTCGACACGTTGATGGCGGCGATCGCCTCGCCGCGGGGGTTGAAGACGGGCGCGGCCAGCGAGCGCAGCCCGATCTCCAGCTCCTGGTCGACGACCGCCCAGCCGCGCCCACGGATGCGGACGAGCTCGTCGCGCAGGAACGACGGGTCGGTGACCGTGTGGGGCGTGAGCGGCTCGAGGATCACCCGTGCGAGGAAGGCCTCGAGGGCGTCCGGGGGCGCGAAGGCCAGCATCGCGCGGCCCATCGAGGTGGCATACGCGGGGAACCTCGTGCCCACGCGGATCTCGACGGCCATGATGCGTCGCGCCTGCACCCGAGCGACGTAGACGATGTCGTCACCGTCGAAGACCGACGCCGAGGTGGACTCCCCCAGCTGTGCCGTCAGGGTCTTGAGGTGGGGCTCCGCCACGTCGGGCAGGCGCAGCGACGAGAGGAAGGCGTGCCCCAGCGAGAGCACACGCGGGGTCAGCGAGAACAGCTGCCCGTCGCTGCGCACGAAGCCGAGCGACTCGAGCGAGAGCAGGAAGCGACGCGCGCTCGCCCGGGTCTGCCCGGTGCGCCGTGCCACGTCACTGAGGGTGAGGTCACGGTGGTCTGCGTCGAACGCACGGATGACGTCGAGCGTCTTGGCGACCGACCGCACCATCTCACCACCGGCGGGTGACTCGGACATGCGCCTCCTCCCGGTTCGACTGTGCCACAAGGCGATTCACAATGACGCTCAGCCTCGCCGCAGCGGAACCGGGACGAGCGCCTCGAGCTCCTCGAAGGTGACCCCGTGGGTCTCCCGCACGGCCACGGAGCCGTCTCCGCCCTCGCGGTCGATGAGGAAGACCGCGACGTCGGTGTAGACGCGGCTGACGCAGCCCACGCCGGTGAGCGGGTAGGTGCAGGCCTCGACGAGCTTGCTCTGCCCGTCGCGCGTCAGCAGCGTCATCATGACGAAGGTGTCCTTGGCGCCGATGGCGAGGTCCATGGCGCCACCGACGGCCGGGATCGCACCGGCCTCGCCGGTGTGCCAGTTGGCCAGGTCACCGCGGGCCGACACCTGGTAGGCGCCGAGCACGCAGATGTCGAGGTGGCCGCCGCGCATCATCGCGAACGAGTCGGCGTGGTGGAAGTACGAGGCGCCGGGCAGCTCGGTCACCGGGATCTTGCCGGCGTTGATGAGGTCGAGGTCGACCTCGTCACCGTGGGCCTCGGGACCCATTCCCAGCATGCCGTTCTCGGTGTGCAGGGTGACGCCGCTGTCGGCGTCGAGGTAGTTGGACACCAGGGTCGGCTGACCGATGCCGAGGTTGACGAAGGCCCCGTGCGGGATGTCGGCGGCGACGAGGGCCGCCAGCTCGTCCCTGCCGAGCCGCGTCGGCCCTTCGGTGAACGTGGACGGGGTCTGCAGGGAGCTCACTGGCCCTCCTCGGGCTCTGGGGTCGAGGCCGTCGGCACGACGACGACGCGGTCGACGTAGATGCCCGGCGTGACGACGGCCTCGGGGTCCATGGCGCCGGCGGGCACGACCTCGTGCACCTGCACGATGGTCGTCTTCGCGGCGGCGGCCATGATCGGCCCGAAGTTGCGTGCGGTCTTGCGGTAGGTGAGGTTGCCGACCTCATCGGCGCGATGGGCCTTGACGAGGGCGTAGTCGGCGCGGATCGGCAGCTCGAGCACGTAGTGCCGTCCGTCGATCTCGCGCACCTCCTTGCCCTCGGCGAGCGGCGTGCCGTAGCCCGTCGGCGTGAAGAAGGCGCCGATGCCGGCACCAGCGGCGCGGATGCGCTCGGCGAGGTTGCCCTGGGGCACGAGCTCCAGCTCGATCTCGCCGGCGCGGTACTTCGCGTCGAACTGGTGGCTGTCGTGCTGCCGGGGGAAGGAGCAGATCACCCGCCGCACCCGTCCGGCGCCGATCAGCGCGGCGAGGCCGACGTCGCCGTTGCCCGCGTTGTTGTTGACGACGGTGAGGTCGCGCGTGCCGCTCTCGACGAGCGCCTCGATGAGCTCCACCGGCTGGCCTGCCGGGCCGAAGCCACCGATGAGCACGGTTGCGCCGTCAGGGATGTCGGCGACCGCTTCGAGCGCGCTCTGGGTGATCGTCACCATGTCAGTTCCCTTGTGTCCGAGTGGTCTTGCGTATGCCGTGTCGTCACGACGTGACTCCCGCGCTGACGTTCTCGAGCACGACCGCGAGGCCCTGCCCGACACCGATGCAGATGCAGGCCACGCCCCACCGTCCGCCGGTGCGCTGGAGGTCGCGGGCCAGGGTGCCGAGGATGCGCCCGCCCGATGCGCCGAGCGGGTGGCCGATGGCGATGGCGCCGCCGTGCCGGTTGACGATCTCGGGGTCGATCGGCCAGGCGTCGAGGCAGGCGAGCGACTGCGCGGCGAAGGCCTCGTTGAGCTCGACGGCCGAGACGTCTCCCCACCCGATGCCGGCGCGGGCGAGAGCGGCATTGGCGGCCTCGACCGGTGCGTAGCCGAAGTACTGCGGCTCGAGGGCGCTGGCCCCGCGACCGGCGACGCGGGCGACCGGGTCGAGGCCGATCTCGTCGCGGGCACCCTCGCTGCCGAGGAGCACCGCGGAGGCGCCGTCGTTGAGCGGCGAGGCGTTGCCGGCGGTGACGGTGCCGCCCTCCTTGCGGAACGAGGTGCGCAGCCCCGCGAGGCGCTCCTGCGTGGTGTCGGGGCGGATCGACTCGTCGCGCGTCAGCTCGACGCCCGGCACCGGCACGACGAGCTCGTCGTACCAGCCGTCGGTCCAGGCCTGGTCGGCCAGTCGGTGGGAGCGGGCGGCGAAGGCGTCCTGTCGTTCGCGCGTGACGCCGTACTTCTCCCGCAGCTGCTCGGTGGCCTCGCCGAGCGAGACGGTCCAGTCGGCAGGCATGGCCGGGTTGACGAGGCGCCAGCCCAGCGTGGTCGACGCGAGCGCGAGATCACTTGCGGGATAAGGCTTCTCAGTCTTGGGGAGCACCCACGGTGCACGGCTCATCGACTCGACACCGCCGCTGATGACGATCTCGGCGTCGCCGGTCTCGATCGAGCGCGACGCGAGCATCGCGGCGTCCAGGCTCGACCCGCACAGCCGGTTGACCGTCGAGCCGGGGATGCTCGTCGGGAGGCCGGCGAGCAGGGTCGCCATGCGCGCGACGTTGCGGTTCTCCTCACCGGCGCCGTTGGCGTTGCCGAGGACGACCTCGTCGACCTGCTCGCCGAAACCGCCGTCGGCGAGCCCCGGGGCCCGGCCGACGAGCTGCTTGACGACGTGGGCGGCCAGGTCGTCGGGCCGGGTGCCGGCGAGCAGCCCCCCGAAACGGCCGAACGGAGTGCGGACGGCGTCGTAGACGAATGCGGAGGTGGTCATCACCGGTCTCCTGTGGGTTGGTCGGTGTCAGTTCGAGTGTCAGTTCGAGTGTCAGTTCGAGCGTCGGTCTGGGTCTCTTGCTCGTACGCCGCAAGCTCTCGCTCCGCGACCGCGAAGGCGTGGTTGGCCGACGGCACACCGAGGTAGACGGCCGCCTGGAGCAGCACCTCCTGGATCTCGTCGACGCTGAGGCCGTTGCGGCGAGCCGCGCGCACGTGCATGGCGAACTCGTCCCAGTGGTCGCGGGCGATGAGCGCGGTCAACGTGATGGCGCTGCGCGTGCGGCGGTCGAGCCCGGGTCGCGTCCAGATCTCGCCCCAGGCGTAGCGGGTGATGAGGTCCTGGAAGGGCTCGGTGAAGGCCGAGGTGCGTGCTTGGGCGCGGTCGACGTGGGCGTCGGACAGCACCGCGCGTCGCACGACCATGCCTTCGGCGTACGCCTGTCCGGTCGTCCGGGACTGGTTGTCGTCGCTCATGACCGACCTCCCTGCGCGACCTGGCCCCGGGCAACGCCTGCGATGAAGTCGGCGAGCGCCCGCGCGGTGGCTTCCGGCTGCTCGGCCGGGGGGAGGTGCGCGGCTCCCGCGAGCACCCCGGACGCACCGCCGGAACGCTGCGCGACGAGCTCGGACATCTCGGGCGGCGCGACCTCGTCGAGCTCGCCCGCGAGCGCGAGGACCGGAATCTCCACGCCGCCGAGGTCATCGCGGACGTCGAACGCGGCGAGGGCTTCGCAGCACCGTGCGTAGCTGGCGCTGTCGGCGTCCTGCAGCGAGCTCAGCAGCTGGGCGGCATGGGCTGGCTCGCGGTCGATGAAGCCCGGCGCGAACCAGCGCTTCGCCGAGCCCTCGACCATCACCGGCGTGCCGGCCCGGCGCACGAGGTCGGCCCGCTCGAGCCAGCCCGCGGCCTCACCGATCTTCGCTCCGGAGGCGATGCTGACCACACCCTCGAAGCTGCCGACGTGGTCGATCGCGAGGGCGAGCGCCACCGCCCCACCGAGGGAGACCCCGGCATACAGGACCGGAGCGACGGAGTCGGCGCGCACGCCGTCGGTCGCCTCGACGACGGCACGGGCGAGGTCCTGCACGGTGAACGGATGGTCGTGCCGCGCACTCGCGCCGTGGCCGGGGAGGTCCCAGCCGACGACGGCGAGGTCGCGGGGCAGCTCGTCGACGCAGGCCGCCCACAGCGGGACCACGGCCGTGCCGAGCGACGGCCCGACGACGAGCAGGCCGGTCGGCTGCTCCGGGCGGCGCAGGTGCGTCAGGGTGATCGGGATGGTCATGCGGCTCCCCCACGGTCGGTGCTGAGGTGCGTGCTGAGGTGTGTGCTGAGGTCGGCGCCCCGGTGGCGCGCCACGGCCCGGTCGACGAGCTCACCGGCGGCGCCGAGGTAGTGAGTGGGTTCGAGCAGGTCGGCGATGGCCTCGTCGGACAGGACGTGGTCGGGAAGGTAGGCCCGCAGGATCGGCGTGAGGTGTTTCGCCCTGGCGCCGCCGACGAGGGCCGGCCGCAGCGCGCTGACGGCGGAGGCACCGCCGGGCAGACGCGCGACCTCGCGCAGCAGCCGCTCGGCCACGAGGGCAGGCCCGACCGCGTCGACGTTGCGCCGCATCGCGTCGACGTCGACCTCGAGACCGGCGAGGATCTCCGCGGTCTGGGCTGCAGCGACGACGACTCGGCGGAGCAGGCGCAGCACCGCGCCCCACTCGGCGTGCCAGGACCCGTCGGGCCGCTCGTCGACGGCAAGGCCGGCAGCGCTGTGGAGCGTCGCACCGAGGTGGGGCGCCTCGATGGCGACCGCCTTGACGAGGACGGACAGGACCGGGTTTCGCTTCTGGGGCAGTGTCGAGGACCCGCCACGACCGTCGTCGGACGGCTCGTGCACCTCGGCGATCTCGGCGCGCGAGAGGGTGACCACATCGGTGGCCACCTTGCCCATCGCGTCGGCCGCGCGCACGAGGCTGTCACCGACGCGGGTCATCGGACCACGGTCGGTGTGCCAGGGGCGGCCCAGGTCGGCGAGGTCGAGCTCGTCGGCCAGCATCGCCGCGGCCTCGACCGACCGCCCGTGCACCAGCGCCTCGATCGCGGCGAGGGTGCCTGCAGCGCCGCCGCACTGGACCGGCAGGGCGCGCCGGACGGTCGCGAGCTCGTCGACCACGTCGTCGAGGGCGCCGAGCCAGCCGGCGGCCTTGAGCCCGAAGGTCGTCGGCAGGGCGGGCTGTGCGAGCGTACGGGCGACCTGGACCGTGTCGCGGTGCTCGACGGCCAGCCGTGCCGCGGAGTCGGTGGCGGCGTGGAGGTGCCGGCTCAGCACCTCACCCGCGCGAGCGACGAGCAGCATGAGGGCGGTGTCGACGACGTCCTGGCTCGTGAGACCACGGTGGATCGCTGCCGTGGCGTCGCCGGAGACGCGGTTCGTCGCAGCCACGGCGGCGTCAGCGTCGTCGTGCTGCCGGCCCGCCACTTCGCGGACACGCTCGCGCAGGGACGCGAGCATCGGGATGACCGGGTTGCCGCCACCTTCGGCCTGCTCGCTGATCGCCGCGGCGTCATGGTCATCGGCGGCGCACGCCTGCGCCACGGCGTCCACGATCTCGTCGGTGACGAGCCCGAGGCGCCGCTGGACCCGGACCCACGCCGCCTCGACGTCGAGCATCGCCTGGAGCACGGCTCGGTCGTCGATGAGGCCGGCGGCGCGAGGAGCGCCCGGCTCGAGGAGGGGGCTCACACCTCGTGCCTCGGGAAGCGCAGGAAGACGGTCTCGCCGTCACCCTGCAGCCGGACGTCGAAACGCAACGACCCGTCGGTCTCGCGCGAGGCCACGAGTGTCGCGCGGTCGGTAGGGTCGAGCGACGAGAGCAGCGCGTCGGACTCGAGCGCCGCCGTCGGCTCGGGCAGGTAGACGCGGGTGAACAGCCGGTTGAGCAGGCCGCGGGCGAAGACCGTCATCGCGATGAACGGCGCAGCACCCTCGGACGTGGGGCCCGGCTCGACGGTCGTGAACGAGTAGCCGCCGTCGCGCCAGGTCTGGGTGCGGCCGAAGCCGGTGAAGACCCCGGGGTCGCGGCGCAGCGAGCCGCTCTCGCGCACCCTGCGGCCCTCGGTGTCGGGCTGCCAGATCTCGAGCAGCGCGTCGGGCACTGGGTCACCGTTGCCGTCGGTGACGGTGCCGTGCAGCCGCACCGAGCCGGGTGCCCCTGCCGGGACGAGGTGCTCGCCGTTCTCGAAGGGCAGCGCGTAGTGGTAGAAGGGCCCCACCGTCTGGCCGGGCGTGGGCGCCAGCCCCGACCCGGCCGCATACTGCGAGTTCGCTTGTGCGTCAGGCATGCTCGCCCTCCTCCATGGGGGTCGCGTGGGTGCCGGTGAGCACGATGTCCCAGCGGTAGCCGAGCAGCCACTCGTGCTCGGAGGTGTCATGGTCGTAGGCCGCGACGAGCCGGTCGCGCGCCGCCTGGTTGGTGACAGCCTGGTAGATCGGGTCGAGCGCGAAGAGCGGGTCGCCCGGGAAGTACATCTGGGTGACGAGACGCTGCGTGAACTCGGTGCCGAAGAGCGAGAAGTGCACGTGGGCGGGACGCCAGGCGTTGCGGTGGTTGCGCCACGGATAGGGGCCGGGCTTGATCGTGACGAAGGAGTAGGAGCCGTCGTCGCCGGTGATGACGCGGCCGACCCCGGTGAAGTTCGGGTCGACCGGTGCCGGGTGCTGGTCCCGCTTGTGGATGTAGCGACCGGCCGCGTTCGCCTGCCACACCTCGACCAGCTGCCCGCGGACCGGCCGGCCGTCGCCGTCGAGCACGCGTCCGGCGATGCGGATGCGCTCGCCGATCGGCTCGCCGCCCCGCTGGATCGTCAGGTCGGCCTCGAGCGGGTCGACGTCGCGGTGACCGAAGACCGGGGCGACGAGCTCGATGCCCTCGGGGTCGGCGTGCCGCGGCTCCTTCGTCGGGTGACGCAGCTCGGCGCTGCGGTAGGCCGGGAAGTCGAGGCGCGGCTGGACCCGTGTGATGCCCCGGGACTCGTCGTCGGCGTGCGTGGCCGCGATCTCGGCACTGACTGCCGCCTGGCTGTCGCGGTCGGGCGGGGCCTCGCGCCCCTCGGTGACCGTCTCGCGCATGTCGACCTCCTCGTCTGCGTGGCCCGACCATAGCAGTGTGTGCGCATTCTGCACAAGCGTTCGCTATACGCACACTAGGCGCCGACCGAGTCGACGACCTCCCCCTGCGGCACGCGGTGCACGTGCGTCGACGCCGGGAGCCCGGGCGCCAGACCGAGCTGCACGCGGAAGCGGGTCGACCCGGGGACGGCGAGGCCGACCGTCCAGCCGTCGTCGGCCGCATGGTGCTCCTCGTCGGTGAGCGAGAGGGTGCGGGGATCGAGGTCGACGTACGCGTGGGCGACCGCCGACCTCGCCGCGCTCAGCGCGTCGGCGCGGTCGGGCACAGGCGCGTCTGGGGCGAAGCGACCGACCATGCGCGAGAACGCCTCCGCCATCAACGGGGTGAGGTCGGTGGCGGGCCCGCCGGCGGGCGGCGGCGCGCCCACGGCGAGCAGCACCGACAGCCGGGCCTCCCCCAGCCCGTCGCGGTCGGCGCGGTGCGTCCGCGACACCTCGACGATCCACGGCAGTCGGCCACCGGACGAGTCGAACACGGGCTCGAGGCACTCGAGGTAGGGCACCTCGTCGAAGCGGCTGCCGGCCACGGCCTCGGTGATGGGAACGAGGTCGAGCAGGTAGACGTCGTGGGGCACGTCGTCGAGCGAACGCGCACAGGCCACCACGATGCGCAGCCCGTCGACCCTTCCCCTTCGAAGCGCGGAGATCATGGCCCCACACTTCTCCACTCGGGTCGCCGCGGCAACGACCTGTCGAGGCGTACCCGACGGGCAGCCCAGAGGACCTAGCTGCCGACCGACACCGACCCGACGGCATACCGACGGTCGAGCTCGCGCGTGATGCGACGCTCTCGACGCTGCAGCTCGGCCCGACGGTGCATCTGCCCGGGCACGGGCCGATAGCCGTTCGACGCCGCGTCGCGGTCGACCATGTCCTGGAGCCTGACGAGCTCGGCGATCAGCTCGCGGATCGTCATGGACTCGAGGGGCGGAGCCTCCCTGTCGAGCGGATGCAGATCGACACTCATGACCGGACCTCCTCGTGCTGTTGCGACTCCCTTCGCCCGACCATCATGCGACCGGCAGCGCGGTGAGGCAATGCCCCGAGGGCAGCATCGCGAGCCCGGGTGTCAGCCGCGTGGCAGGACGGTGAGGACCCGTTCGATGTGGTCGCGGAACTCCTGCATGAAGCCCGACAGGAAGTCGGCCGTCGAGTCGTCGGTCACCTCGCCGTCGTCGGTGATCAACCCGGGCTTGAGGGTGACGTACGCCTCGGGCGCGGTCATCTGGCGGGCGTTGCAGAAGCTCAGCACGCCGCGGAGGCTCTGCTGGGCCAGCGCCGTCCCGATCTGGCCGGGCGAGGCGCCGATCACGGCGGCAGGGATGTGGTCGAACGAGTTCTGCCCCCACGGACGCGACGCCCAGTCGATGGCGTTCTTCAGCGCCCCGGGGATCGAGCGGTTGTACTCCGGCGTGACGAAGAGGACAGCCTGGGACCCGGCGATCGCATCCTTGAGCGCCTGCGGCTCCGCCGGGTAGTCGAAGTCGAAGTCGGGGCTGTAGAGGGGCAGGTTGCCGATCGGGATCTCGGTGAAGCTCAGGTCCTTCGGCGCGAGACGGATCAGGGCCCGGCTCAGCGTCCGGTTGAGCGACGTCGATGACAGGCTGCCGACGAAGTAGCCGACCTCGTACGTGGGCATGCGTCCTCCTGGTGCGGGATGGGTCCGGGATGGGTGCGGTCGAGCGGATACACGTGTGGCACTCCCTGCTCCGAGACTCCCAGACTTCCCGTCCCCGCGACACCCGTCGAGCACCGCACGCGATGTCTTCGGGCCGGGTTCTGCAAGACGCGATGGCGTCGTCGGTGGCGGGAGTATCGTCGAAGGTTGGGCCACGACCTCGCCGGTCGGTCCTTCGGTCAGGTCTCGCCCGTGATCTCGCGATCCCTGCCGAAGGAGATGCCATGTCCCAGACCTCCCGCCGATCATTCCTGGCCGTGGCGGGCGCGGGCGCCGCCGCGACCGCAGTCGCCGGGCCGGCGGCGGCCGCCACTGCGGCCTCCACCCGCGCCGCTGCGCCGCTCGTGGCTCACGTGCCCGACGCGGCCACCGGCACGGTGGTGATCTACCTCGGCGACGAGGAGGTGGTGGTCCACGACCACGACCTCGTCCGTCGCCTCAACCGAGCAGCGGGGCGCTGACGATGTCCTCGCACCGCGAAGCACCCGAGATCTCCAAGGACCCCGTTGCCGACAACACCGACGTGTACGCCTTCGTGAGCCCCGACCGGCCCCACACCGTCACCCTGATCGCCAACTTCATCCCGTTCCAGAACCCGCAGGGTGGCCCCAACTTCTACGAGTTCGGCGACGACGTCGTCTACGCCATCAAGGTGAGCAACCGCGGCGATGCCCGAGCCGACGTGACGTACGAGTTCCGTTTCACCACAAGGATCCTCAACGACGACACCTTCCTCTACAACACGGGCCCGATCACCTCGATCCACGACCCGGACTGGAACCGTCCACAGTTCTACTCGGTGACGAGGACGGCGCGGGGCCACAGGCCACAGGTGCTCGCCACCCACCTCGCGTGCCCGCCCGTCAACATCGGGCCGCGCAGCACCCCGAACTACGGGGCGACCTTCACCCACGCTGCCGTCCATCCGATCCGCGGTGGGCGAACGGTGTTCGCCGGGCAGCGCGGCGACGCGTTCTTCGTCGACCTCGGCAGCATCTTCGACCTCGGCGCTCTGCGGCCGTTCCAGAACCTGCACCTCCTGCCACTGCCGAGCGCGACCGGCGTCAACGGGCTGCAGGGACTCAACGTCCACACCATCGCGATCCAGGTCCCGATCTCCGACGTCAGCCGCACCGGCCACATCCCGAGCGACGTGATGAAGGCATCGTCCGTGATCGGGGTCTGGGCGACCGCCAGCCGCCGGAAGGCCCGGATGTGGAACGGCGCGCTCGGGCGGTCCGAGGGACACGGGCCCTTCAGCCAGGTCTCGCGGCTGGGCAACCCGCTCTTCAACGAGGCCATCACCCCGATGGCCGACAAGGACCGGTGGAACGCCCTGCCGCCCCACACTGACAGCCAGTTCGCGAAGTACGTCGCCCACCCCGAGCTCGCCCGCCTGCTGCCCGCCCTCTACCCGGGCGTCTTCCCCCACCTCGCCGCCTACACGGCCGCTCGTGCCGACCTGCTCGCGATCCTGCTCACGGGCATCCCTCGCGGGGTGGTTCCAGGCTTCCAGAACTTCACCGGCCCGAGGCAGGCGGACCTGCTCCGGCTCAACCTCGCCGTCCCACCGAGCGGCAAGCCCGACCCGATCGGGCTCATCGCCGACGACCCTGCCGGCTTCCCGAACGGGCGTCGTCTGGAGGACAACGTCGTCGCCATCGAGCTGCGCGCCATCGCCGGGGCCACGATCCACCTCGTCGACCCGTCGTTCACGCCGGACAAGGCCGCGGCCCTCCTCGAGGACGGCACGTCGAACACCAACCTGGACCTGCTGCCGCACTTCCCGTACATGCCCGACCCGGCCGGCGGTTTCCAGAGCACACCGGGGACCCCCGCCGCCTGACAGGGCCGAACGGCCGGCCCGGGGCCGGCGACACCGCCGACCCCGGGCCACACGAGAGAGGGGCCACATGGCCACCGCCGAGAACCCGTATGCCGGCCAGGGGCCGGTGCTCCTCGACATCGGTGACGACGTGGGGGCCCTCGTCATCCGAATGCCGCCCGAGACGGAAGGGCTCGAGGTCGAGATCCGTCCCGCCGGGACGACGGCCCGGGACGGTGCAGCCCCGGACCATCACGAGGTCGACGGCCACCACCACCAGAACGTCCCCGGCCACCACCATCCACACGTGGCCGTCGTGGGGCGTCCGGCGCGAGGTGGCACCGCGTACACGCTGGTGTTTCCCGCCGTCGAACAGGGTGACTACGAGCTCGTGCCGCTGCCCGGCTGCCTGGTCGTCATGACGGCCGCGGTCGTCGGCGGCCAGGTGACTCGGGCGACCTGGCCCTCGGCCACCTGACGAGGGGCGCGAGGCGACCGCGCCGGGCACCCCGGTCACATGCCCGGCATCTCCATGAACCTCTGGCTCGAGACCGTCCCGCCCGCCGCCGTGTGCGGGTGACCCTCGAGAAGTCCGTCGAGCTGCTCCTGCGAGTCTGCCTCGATGACCGAGTAGCCGGACACCTGGACGTCGGCGTCGCCGGGGCGGACCGACCGCGGGGCGCCGCCGGCCCATACCGATCCTCCTCCGAGAGCACGGGATCCATCGTCGAATGGGGGATGAGCCGCCGGCACCCCACCCTCGCGGCGTGGCTCGACGCGGTCTACAGACAGACGCCTCCGGGGAGGTCGACGACGGACGTCCCACCGGCCCGGATGGTGACCGCGACGCTCGGCCACGAACCAGCCCGCACGGCATACGCGCCCGGGGGAAGGCTCAGGCGGTAGGTGCGTGCCGCTCGAGTGGCGGGAACGGTCACCGTGGCAGTGGTGCTGCCCTGCTGGGTCGCGACCACGACGAGCGTGGGGGTCAGGTTCATGTCGGGCCCCGGTCCGTAGCAGAGAGGTACCACCCCGGTGACGACCCCGGGCACCGTGGCTCCGACGGACGAGCCGGCACTCGTGGCCGCCCTCTCGACGACGACCCAGGCGGTGACTCCACCGATGGCGAGGCCCGCAACCGCAGCTGCAGCCGCCCACCGGCCAGCGCGTCGCTTCGCAATGCGTGTTGGCGGTCGTGCCTCGGTTTCCCGTGTCTCGTAGAGAAGCACCTCGGGCATGGGGCCAGCGTAGGTCGCGCAGGCGGACCAGGGTCACGTTCGATGCGAACGCGACCCCGCGCGATCCGTGGACTCGATTTACTTGACACATCAACCACTACCTGTCATATTAGTTGAAGCATCAACAAACAATCGACCTGGAGGTCACAGTGGCACGCATCAGCATCATCGGCACCGGCAACATGGGTCAGGCCATCGCGGGCGTCTTCGGCAAGGGCGGGCACTCCGTGCAGCTCCTCGGCCAGGCCGACGCCGCGTCCGCGGTCACCGGTGACATCGTCGTGCTGGCGGTCCCCTACGGCGCCGTCGCCTCGATCGTGGCAGAGCGTCGCGACAGCCTCGCCGGCAAGATCGTCGTCGACATCACCAACCCGGTGAACTTCGAGACGTTCGACTCGCTCGTCGTGCCCGCCGACGGCTCGGCCGCCGCCGAGATCACCAAGCTGCTGCCCGAGTCGAAGGTCGTCAAGGCCTTCAACACGACCTTCGCCGGCACCCTGGCGGCGGGTGTCGTCGGCCCGAACACCACGACCGTGCTCCTCGCGGGCGACGACGCCGACGCGAAGTCCGAGCTCACGGGGGCCATCGCGGCCGGTGGCCTCAAGGTGATCGACGCAGGCTCACTGGCCCGCGCCCGCGAGCTCGAGGCCCTGGGCTTCCTCCAGATCAGCCTCGCCGCCGGCGAGAAGATCTCGTGGACGGGCGGTTTCGGCGTCGTCGCCTGACCCCCTCTCGGCCCGACGGTCGGCCACCGGTTGCACAGACCGGCGGCCGGCCGTCGTCGTGTACAGCCCACCTCTCATGTGAATCATCCTGTGCTGCAAACGATCTCACTGCTTCCTTACAACCTCGCGCAACGGACATTCCGTCTCGATCGGCCTGTATGCCACCGAAGCGCGGCGGATCGGTCAGCCTGCTCGTGGGGGCCTCGGACGTCCAAGGAATGCACAAGGTGGTCGGCCGATCTTGTAGAGGCTCACGAAGGATAGGCACCTTGCCCGTCCGCAAAATGGCTCGCAGGAGGGGATCTGGATGCGACCAACTCGAACAACGTCCAAAGACAGGGCCGCCCGACGGCGGAGGATCCGTGGAACCATCGGCGCAACTGCCGCAGTGGGGTTGGCGTTCACGCCCATCCTGATGCTCGCCGGCTCGGCCTCCGCGGCCGTGCCCACGTTCCCGAACAACATCGCCGTGTTCCCCGACCGTGACTTCGTCTCGATCGAGGGCTACTCCGAGCACGCAGGAGAGACGGCCACCATCAAGGTCACCCGTCCGGGTGTCGGGGTCGTCGGCTCCGCGACCGGAGTCGTCTCCGGCACGGACGTCGCCTTCGAGGTCAACCACCCCGGCGGCGTCTGCTGGGGCAACGGGACCAACCTCAACGTCACGCCCGACATCATCGCGGGCGACAAGGTCTCGATCACCTTCGCCGACGGCTCGTCGGACGACACGACCACGTCGTCGGCGGCCGTCACCCACGACATGGTGCAGAGCGGGACCACGATCACCGTCGACGGGACCTTCAACGAGGACCCGACCAGCGCGCTCCCGGTCGTCAACCGCAACTTCCTCGAACAGAGGATCATCCAGCCCGACCTCGTGCCGATCATCGGCAAGCGCGACATCCGGGCCGTGCCCGGACCGCTGACCGCTGCCCCGCGGGGTGGCTACAGCTCGTCGCTGGAGTTCCCCTCGCTCGGCCACTTCAAGGCCACCTACGTCTTCGACACCCTCGAGGCCGCCAACGTCGCGGCCGCCGCCGACCTCGGCGAGCGGGCCATGAACTGGGAGGTCCAGGACGCCGACGGCAACCGCCAGGGCCTGACCATCGCCGAGTTCGGCGAGGCCGGCGGCCCGGGCATGGGCGGCTGCCCTGCCGGCCCCGCCGACCAGACCGCGCCAGCCGGATCAGCATCGGTGGTGCGCACGGGTGCCACGGCCCTCGTCAAGTGGACCCCGGTCACGGCCGTTCCGACGGCCGACCCGGTCACCGGCTACAGCGTCGAGGCCGTCACGGCTCCTGACCCGACGACCGGCGCACAGTCGACCGCCGGCGTTCGGCTCGGCGTCAGCGCCACGCAGACCACGCTCACCGGCCTCGACGCCACCCAGACGTACAGCTTCGAGGTGCGGTCGATGGCCGGTGCCAAGCTGAGTATCCCGTTCAAGATGGGCGCCGTCGACACTGTCGCCCCGACACTGTCGGTGACCCCCGCTGGTGGGACCACGACCACGCCGGTGCAGGCCGGCTCGGTCAGCGTCGTCAGCAACGGCCAGGTCTTCTTCACCAACGACGGCACTCCGGTGGTCTCGGGCAACCTGCCCTCCGACAGCGCGCAGCTGCTCACGGGCACGTCCATCCCGGTCACCGCACTGGTCACGCTGCACATCGTGGCGTTCGACCAGGTCGGCAACATCTCCTCGGTGTTCGAGGGGACCTTCACGCCGGTCACGGCCGTGGCGCCGCCGGTTCCCACCGGACTGACGGGAACGCCGACGCAGGGCTCGGTCGCCCTGACGTGGAACGCCGCACCTGCGGGTGCCACGGTGACCGGCTGGCAGGTGACCGCCTACAACGGCGCCGGCACCAAGCTGGCGACGCAGCCGCCGGTGACCACCGTCCCTCGCCAGACGATCGCGGGCCTCACGGCGGGCACGCCGTACCGGTTCACGGTCAAGGCCCTGAACGCGGGGGCGGCGAGTGCCGAGTCGGCTGCCTTCGCCGTGTCGACGCAGGTGGCCACCGACCGCATCACGATCTCGTCGGCCAAGTGGAAGGCGGGCGACTTCAAGATCGTGGGCACCGGTGACCAGGTCGGTGCGACGGTCAAGCTGTACCGCGTGAACGCCGACGGCTCGATCGGCGCGGAGATCGTCGGCTCGTCCGCCGCAGTCGTCGCCGCGGCTCCGCCCGGCATCGGCGACTGGACGGTCCGCATGCGGACCAACGTCCCGACGACGAACCCCGGCCGCATCATCGCCAAGTCCGACAGGGGCGGCACCACCGCACCCTTCACCGTCTCGAACGGCTGAGCCTCGCCCGCCGAGAGAGGATCCCACGGGCCCCCGCACAAGCGGGGGCCCGTGGCATGTCCGGATCGCCCTGATTCATCCGTGTTCTGAGACCCAATTCCGTTGGGGTACCACGGCATTCGCAATCGCGTCAGAAAACGGGTGCCCAAAAACTAGGGGTCACCCTTCGCTCCCATTCCGCCTCGGGACGACGCGAGCTCCCCCACCATGGCAACAAGGGGATCAGCAATGGGGGGATCAGCATGAACGAGGTAATCGGCGTACCTGTGGTGCGGTTGTGTGGGGGGCTCGTGGTGGGTCACGGGTCTGGCGCGTTGGGTCCGCGGGACCTGGGCGGCGCCAAGGCGCGGCACGTCTTGCTGGCGCTGCTGCTCGAGGGTGGCGACCCGGTCTCGAAGGGTCGGATCATCGAGTACCTGTGGGGGGACACGCCTCCGGCGGGAGCGTTGGGCACGTTGGAGGCGTACGTCAGCCTGCTGCGCAAGCGGCTGGCCGGGGCCCCCGGTGCGCCGGCGGGTGCAACGCCGATCGTGACGGTCCCGGGCGGGTACCGGTGGGACGTCGCGTCGGGCTCCGCCGGCCTGTCGGTGGACGTGATCGATTTCGCGCGGCTCGTGGGGCGGGCGCAGGAGCTGGCGGGCGAGCCGGCAATGGCGGTGGCGGTCTACGTGCAGGCGTTGGCGTTGGTGGCGCGGCCGTTGGTGCCGGACGAGGCGGACCTGCCGTGGCTGCAGGAGGCGGTGCAGGCGCACGAGGCGCGGGTGCTGCGGGCGTTGGCGGACGGGGCTCGGACGGCGTTGGAGGCCGGCGACCTGGCGCATGCGCAGGGATGGGCACGAGCGGCGATCGAGCGGGACCGGTTGCTCGAGTCGGCGTGGCTGGTGCTGCTGGAGACGTTGGAGCGTCGGGGTGAGCACGCGGACGCGGTCCGCGAGTACGAGACGTGTCGCACGGTGTTCGCGGCCGAGCTGGGGTGTGACCCCGGGCCGCGGCTGCGGGCGGTGTTCCGTCGGTTGCTGGCGGCCACCTCGGAGCAGGATGACCGGTTGCGTGACCTGGTGGCCGCGGTGGTGCGCCTGCACCACGTGCTGGACACCCCCTCGTCCCAGCGGCCGCCGGAGGCCGAGCGTGACGAGCGTGGGGAACGCGGCGGGCACCGTTCTGCGGCAGCCGAGCCCGGGGCCTTGCAGGAGGACTGCAGCCGTCTCATGGCCCTCATCCGCGCGGCCGACGCGCGAGCACGAGCTCTCGCCGGCCAGGCGGCAGCGATGGCCGTCACAGCCACCGGCTGACGACACGACCTCCGGAGGGGCCTGCCCGCGGCAGGCCCCTCCGGCGTCCCCCCGTCCTGTCCCCGGTCCTGCCCCCCGGTCCTGTCCCGGGGCCCAAACGGGTGGCGCGAGCAGGGCGGCTGCGGCGACGATCGTCACGTGCACGTCGACGTCAGGGTCAGTGGCGGGATCGCCCGGGGCACGACCGAGGCAGGCCTGACGGTCTTCCGCGGCATCCCGTACGCGTCCCTTCCCGTGCGCCTCGACACTCCCCGACTCGTGCAGCCGTGGTCCGGAGTGCGCGACTGCACGAGGTTCGGGCCGGCTCCGCCCCAGTCCGGCGCCTTCGGGATGGACGCGATGGGCACACTCGCCCATGACGACGAGTGGCTGACGGTCAACGTGTGGTCGGACGACGTGCGGGGCCGCTCTCCGGTGCTGGTGTGGATTCAGGGCGGGGCCTACGCGTTCGGCACCTCCGGCCTTCCCGAGTACGACGGCGCGACGCTCGCTCGGGGTGGCGTCGTCGTCGTGACCTTCAACTACCGCGTGGGCCTCGAGGGATTCGGCCACGTCGACGGCAGGCCCGACAACCGCGGCCTACTCGACCAGGTGGCCGCGCTCCAGTGGGTGAGGGGAAACATCGAACGGTTCGGCGGCGACCCCGAGCGCGTCACCGTCTTCGGCCAGTCGGCCGGCGGGGGCTCGGTGGCGGCGTTGCTCGCCATGCCGCGGGCCAAGGGCCTCTTCCACCAGGCGATCGCCCAGAGCGTCCCGGGCACCTTCTTCACGCCCGCGCTGGCGGCCGACATCACCGCCGCGTGCGCCGCGGAGCTCGACATCGAGCCGGGAGAGCTGGCCACGACCGACCCGCAGCTGCTGCCCCTCGCCGCGGATGCCGTCTCCGACGCCATGGCCGACGACGTCGAGAGGTATGCGCAACGGTGGGGCCGGGCCGCCCACGCGGCCGTCCTGTTCGCCCCCGTCGTCGACGGCGACGTGCTGCCGGCGACGCCGTGGGAGGGCCTCACCGGCGAGGTGCCCCTCCTCGTCGGGCACACGCGGGACGAGCAGCGCCTCCTCACCGCGATAACCGGTCGCGCCGGCACGATCACCCCGGCCGAGGCGGCACGGACGGCCGAGGTCTTCGCACCCGACCCGGCTCGCTACCACGCGACCTTTCCCGATCCGGAGCAGCTCTACGAGGTGGTGCGGTCCGACTGGCTCTTCCGTATGCCGTCGCTCCACCTCGCCGAGGCGCAGCTGGCTGCGGGGGGCGCGGCCTGGCTCTACGAGCTCACCTGGCCCGCCCCCGGCATGGGAGGCACCTTCGGTGCGTGCCACGGACTCGACGTCCCGCTCGTCTTCGGCAACCTGACCTCGGGACAGCCGGCCATGCTCATCGGCAACCCGACACCGGAGGCCTTGGCGGTCTCGCAGCAGATGCGCACGGCGTGGACGGACTTCGCTGTGCGCGGCGATCCGGGCTGGCCGGCATACGGCTCGGGCACAGCTCACCTCTTCGACGTGCTGCCGTCGGACGGGGCGTATCCCGAACAGCTGTCGCGCGACATCTGGCGCCGCCGTCCCGACGTGCTAGACCTGTGCCCGTGACCGCCGGGACCCGTGACGCTCGATGGCCGGCACCGAGAGAGGCTGCGCGATGATCGAGATCCTCCACCCCAGCCAGCTCCCCCGGGCCCGGGCCACCGGCGCCCTCGTCGCCGACATCCTCCAGACGATGCGCACGCGCGCCGAGGTGGGCACCAACCTCCTCGACATCGACCGGTGGGCGAGGTCGATGATCGACGAGGCCGGCGCCGAGTCCTGCTACGTCGACTACGCGCCGCCCTTCGGACGCGGGCCCTTCGGCCACCACATCTGCACGTCCGTCAACGACGCCGTGCTCCACGGGCTGCCCCACGACCGCACCCTGGCCGACGGCGACCTCCTCTCGCTCGACCTGGCCGTGTCGCTCGACGGGGTGGTGGCCGACTCGGCGATCAGCTTCGTCGTCGGCGACACGCGACCGTCCGACAGCGTCGCGCTCATCGAGACCACGGAGCGAGCGCTCGCTGCCGCGATCGAGGCGGTGCGTCCCGGGGCCCGCATCGGCGACGTGTCCCACGCCATCGGCACGGTGCTCGAGGCGGCCGGGTATGCCGTCAACACCCAGTTCGGCGGCCACGGCGTGGGGTCGACGATGCACCAGGACCCGCACGTGCCCAACAACGGTCGGCGCGGTCACGGCTACACGCTGCGCCCGGGCCTGCTGCTCGCCCTCGAGCCGTGGGTCATGGAGGACACCGACCAGCTCGTCACCGATGCCGACGGCTGGACGCTGCGCAGCGCGACCGGCTGCCGCACGGCGCACAGCGAGCACACGATCGCCGTCACCGCGGACGGCGCCGAGATCATGACGCTGCCGACGAGGTCCATCAGCGTCGCCCGCTGAGCCCGCTCGGGTCGCACGACGCGGGCTCTCACCTCRCTGGGGTGAGCGTCAGGGGCCGGCCCAGGACGTCCGCGAGCCGTGCGGTCTCGGCCGCGAGCCGCCGGTCGGCCGGTCGGTCGCCATTAGCTCCCCACGTCACGGAGACCACGTCGCGCGACGCCGACCACGTTCCGCCCACGACCCCGCCGACGACGACGAGGTTCGCCCCGCGCGTCACCGCGGTGCGCAGGGCCGCCGGCACGACGTGCTCGTCCTTGGTGCCGGGGCCCATGACCCACTGGTCGTGGCCCGGCAGGAGCCGCACCGCGTCGGTCGGTCGGGCCGCCATGAGGTCGTCGACCTGCTCGTCGAGGACGTACGCGTCCTCCCCCTCGACGTCGACGGCCACCAATCGCTCCCCGAGGGTTGCGATCCAGCGGTCGAGGCGCCGGCCGCCGGCGCTCAGTCCGCTGCCGAGCCAGTAGCGCACGTGCTCGACCGTCGCCGGGCCGTACGCCCGGACGTACGACTCGACGGCGTGCGGTCCCGCCTCGTCGAGCGGCCACACCCCAGCCCAGGCCGGGTTGGCGTCGAGTCGCTGGAAGGTGCTCTGACCGTCGAGTGTCGGCCCGAATCCCATGTCGCCCTGCCACGTCAGCGGCTTGACCAGGGTGCCGGCTCCCTCGTCGAACACGGGACGCAGGTGGCGGAACGCCTGCCGGCGCGTCACCGCTGCCCCGATGTCGCGGATGGTCTTGGGCCCGTTGGCGAGCGCCTCGCGCACCGCCGCTCGGAACACCGGCCAGTCGGCGGGCGTGAGCCGGTAGTAGTCCTGCCAGCTCGGCAGCTCCCACTGCCGTCCGGAGGCCCGGAGTGCGAGGTAGGCCCCGCCGTCGTCGGGCGCGAGGTAGTGCACCCCGCCGCGGAAGGCGTAGGCCGCGACGACCTCGCCCTCGGCCAGGGCTCGGGCCACGTCGCCCGGCCGGGCTCCCTGCCGCCGCAGCCCGACGGCCAGCTCGGCTGCGCCCTGGTGCTTGGCCGAGACCGCCCCGAGCCGACGGACGACACCCGTGACCGACGCGTCGCCGACGGGTTCGAGCAGGTGCTGGCCCATGCGCCACGCGAGTGCCTGGGCCCAGGTGATCGCCATGCTCGCAGGCTAACCGCGCACCCGGACGGTCTGCTGCCTGGTCACCCGGCCGGGCAGCAGGCAGCGGCGTCGGCTCCCTCGTCCACCGGCACGGCCTGGCCGCAACAGGCGCACGGCCCGCCTTCCGCCGGCGCGGCACCGAACGTCGGGCTGTCGGCGAGCACCGTGTAGACCTCCCAGCGTTCGCCGTCCGGAGTGCCCTCGACCCAGAACTTGTCCTGCTTGGCGTAGCAGCAGGTCGTGCCGCGCTCGTCGAGCGTGGCCAGACCCCGCTGCGCGAGACGGCTCTGCTCGGCGTCGACCGTGTCGACGTCGTCCACCTCCACACCGAGGTGGTTGAGGCTGCCGCCCTGCCCCTGCTGCTCGATCAGGACGAGCTTGAGGGGCGGCTGAGCGATGGAGAAGTTGGCGTAGCCCGGGCGCACCTTGGCCGGCTGCGCGTCGAAGAGGGTGGAGTAGAAGTCGATCGAGGCCTGCAGGTCGTCGACGTTGAGGGCCAGCTGGATGCGGTTCACGGTCACGGCTCCTAGACATTGATGGTTGTCGATGTGTCGCTGGTCCGAGGTTGCACCCACACATCGACATCTGTCAATATCGACGGGTGTCGAATTCTTCGATGTTGACCCTGACGCCCGTCGAGGCGGTCGCGTGCTGCTCCCCGCTGAGCCGCGAGCCGCTGAGCCACGAGGCTGCCGAGCAGATCGCCCCGATGCTGAAGGCGCTCGCCGACCCCGTACGCCTGCGGCTCCTCTCGCTCGTCGCCTCCCACGAGGGTGGCGAGGCGTGCGTGTGCGACCTGAACGACGCGTTCGAGCTGTCCCAGCCGACGATCAGCCACCACCTCAAGGTGCTGCACGATGCCGGCCTGCTCGACCGGGAGAAGCGCGGCGTGTGGGTCTACTACCGGTCCATCCCGACAGCGCTCGCGTCCCTGGCGACGCTCATCTCCGACTCCACGTCGTGAGGCTGCGCCAGAAGGCCGCGGCAGAGCTCATCGGCACGGCCTTCCTCGTCGCGACCGTCATCGGCTCCGGCGTGGCGGCGAGCCGGCTCTCCCCGGGCGACGTCGGCCTGCAGCTGCTCGAGAACTCACTCGCCACCGGCGCCGTCCTCGTGGCCCTGATCCTGGCGCTGCATCCGGTGTCGGCCTCGTTCAACCCGGTCGTCACGGTGCTCGAGCGGGTGCTGGGGACCATCTCCACCCGCACCGCCGCAACGCTCGTCGCGGCACAGGTCGCCGGCGGCCTCGTCGGCGCCGTGGTCGCCAACCTCATGTTCGACCTGCCTGCCGTTTCCGCCTCCCAGCACGTTCGCGCCGGCTCGGGACTGTGGCTCGGTGAGGTCGTCGCGACGCTGGGACTCGTGATCGTCGTCTTCGGCACGCTCAGAGGTGCGGACGCCAGCCGCGTCGCGTACGCCGTCGGTGGCTACATCGCCGCCGCCTACTGGTTCACCAGCTCGACGTCGTTCGCGAACCCGGCCGTCACCGTCGCCCGGACCGTCACCGACACCTTCGCCGGCATCGCGCCCGCCAGCGCGCCCGCCTTCGTCGTGGCCCAGCTGCTCGGCGGCGCGCTCGGACTCGGCGCCGTCGCCCTGCTCCACCCGGTACGCCGCCCAGACCTCCGACCAGACCTCCAGCCCGAAAGGCCGCACCCATGACCGGCACTTCCTCGACCGACCGGCCCACCGTCCTGTTCGTCTGCGTGCACAACGCGGGCCGGTCCCAGATGGCGGCCGGCTACCTCCAGCACCTCGCGGGCGACCGCATCCAGGTGCTGTCCGCCGGATCGGCGCCGGCCGACCAGGTCAACCCCGTCGCGGTCCGGGCCATGGCCGAGGAGGGCATCGACATCGCGGCCGAGGCGCCGAAGCTCCTCACGGACGCGGCCGTGCGCGAGGCCGACGTCGTGGTGACCATGGGCTGCGGCGACGCCTGCCCCTTCTACCCCGGCAAGCGCTACGAGGACTGGGTGCTCGACGACCCGGCCGGCCAGGACCTCGAGCACGTCAGGCCGATCCGCGACGAGATCCGCAGGCGCATCGAGGCGCTCGTCAGCGAGCTGGACCGCCGCTGACCCCGGGGACCGTCGCGTCGGGCGTCAGAGGTCCGTAGCCGCCGAGGTCCAGCCTTCGGCGCAGGGCGTCCGGTAGGGCCGTCGGTCGACCGGAGGGGTCGACGTGGACGGCCGTGTGCGAGCCGGTCACGGCCGTCAGTCCCTCGTTCACCACCCGCCAGGCCCAGGTGACCGACGTGCGACCGAGCTTCGTGACGACGAGCTCGACGGCATACGCGTCGCCGTGCACGAGCGGCCGCTCGAAGGAGGCGCTGACCGCGCGGCGGGGGAACGCCTCGACGGGCACACCCGCAGCCCGGTAGATCTCGTGCTCCGCGTTCTCGGCCCAGAGCAGGGCCGAGGCGTGGTGGAACCGACCTGACGCGTCGGTCTCGGAGAACCGCACGACACCCGTGGACCGGTGCGTCGTCATGCGCTCATCGGCGCGAGCTGTCTCAGGCCCAACATGTCCCGGGCCTCGCGCGGCGTGGCCAGCTCGTAACCGAGCTCGATGATGATGCGCACTGCGCGCTCGACCAGCTCGAGGTTCGTCGCCAACCGGCCCTTGGAGTAGTAGAGGTTGTCCTCCAAGCCGACCCTCATGTGCCCGCCGAGCAGCAGGCCGTGGGTGGTCGCTGGCAGCTGCGTCGGGCCGATGCCGGACACGCCCCAGACGGTTCCCTCGGGCAGGTGCTCGACGAGCATCTGCAGGATCTTGGGAGTGTAGGGCAGGGCGCCCTGAAAGGCGCGGTGGCCGCCGAGCACGATGTTGCAGTAGTACGGAGCACGGTCCAGGCCCTCGGCGGTCAGGGTGGTGAAGTCGGAGAGGATGTGGCCGAGGTTGAAAACCTCCCACTCCGGCTTGATCCCGCGCTTGGCCATTTGCTCGGCGAGCCACCGCGAACGCGCGGGTGTTGTAGTCACCAGGTGCTCGCGGCCTTCGAAGGTGGCGGTGATGGTGTGCGAGTCGAGGGTCGCCATCTCGCAGCCCACGCCCTCGATGCCCTTGATCCGCTCGTTCCAGTCGAGCTCCCACAGCTCGTCATAGAGGCGGATCGGCAGGTCTCCGTGGATGCCTCCCCCGGTCGAGTTGTTGATGACGATGTCGGTGCGCTCGCGGATCAGGCCGTTGATCTGCGAGTAGACGTCCGGGTCACACGTGGCCAGCCCGTCGGCCCGACGCGCGTGGACCGCGACGACGCTGGCCCCGGCCTCCCAGCACCGGGCGACGTCGTCGGCGATCTCCTGCGGGGTGACCGGCAGGTGGGGCGACTGGGCCTTGGTGGCCATGCCGCCTGTGGGCGCGACGGTGAGGATCACCTTGCGGGTCATCGGGCACCTTCCTTCGTGGGCTGAATCACCGGGAGCGGGGCGAGCTCGAGGTCGTGGAACGGCTCGTGCCCTCGCTGGTGGACGTCGACGGCGAGCAGGGCACCGGTCAGTGGGCAGGCCCAGCCGGTGACGGTCAGATCGGCATGCAGCGACCGGCCGGAAGCGGCGGGCAGGTCGAGCGCAAACGGGTGTGCGCCCTCGCGCCACCGGGTGGACCCCTGCGCCAGCACGGCGCCGTCGAGAGTCCGCGCCCCCCAGCCGCGCTCCGGGTCGTGGTCCGCGACGACGCGGTCACCGAGCCGGACCGTCCCGGCCGGCAACGTCTCCGGCACGGGTGCGGGGTCGAGCAGCGCCTCGACGGAGACGCCGAGGCGAGCGGCTCGACCCGTCCGGCGTACGCGTGTGGTGGCCTCGGCGTCATACGCGTCCCCCGACTCCTGCACGACGACGCCGTACGTCTCGCGCGCGCTCTCGATGGAAACGACGCCGTAGCGGACGTCCGCGAGCACGGCTGCGGGGTCGCGGTCGAGGGGGTCGCCCAGGCCCCCGCCGCCCTGCCACGTCACCTCGAAGAGGTCGGCCGGCGTGATCGGGAACGAGCCCGGCTTGGGCCCGAGCTCGGCCACCGGCTCACCCGCGGCGGTGAAGCGCTGGTGGATGAGGCCGCCCGGCAGACCTCCGCCGATGCCGGCCGAGTTGGGCACCTCGGCGCCGTGCGTCATGACGAGCGCCTCGGCCCGGGGCACCGACACGGTGATCCCGACCTCGGCACCGACGCCACCGCGACGCCGGCCGGCACCTCCGGTGTCGGCGGCGAGCCGCCGGTAGGAGTAG
This sequence comes from Terrabacter sp. 2RAF25, assembly GCF_052115265.1. NCBI lineage: Bacteria > Bacillati > Actinomycetota > Actinomycetes > Micrococcales > Intrasporangiaceae > Terrabacter > Terrabacter sp. 2RAF25. The sequence goes on along the minus strand of NZ_JBFRGJ010000001.1, from coordinate 398,380 downwards.
AAGAGCGGGTTCTTCTGCTCGTTGACCTCGACGTCGGCGATCGACGGGCAGGGTGCGTTGATCGGCCCGGCCGCGTTCTGGCCGTCGTGGTCGGCGAACGCCCCGAAGCCGCCGGCGAGCGGGTCCATGAGGTGCAGGCCGAAGACCTGTCCGTGCCGGTCTCGGCCCGACAGGTTGAAGGTCGCCATCGTGCCGCTGCTGACCGCCTGGGCCCGGTGGGCATAGGCCGGCGACGCCAGCAGCAGTCGGTTCAAGGCTGCGGAGACGACGTTGCTCACGGTCCAGACGGCTTCCACCGTGGCCGATCCGACCGGCGCTGGTGGCACGGCGGTGCAGACGAGACCGTCGGGCGCGGTGATCTCGACCGGTCGCAGCATCCCCTCGTTCCAAGGGATTCCGAAGCCGAGCGTCGGGATGACCGCGCCCGCGACACCACCGACGAGCCCGGCACGCGAGCAGTTGACGAAGCCGTGGGCCTGCGGTGACGAGCCGGAGAAGTCGAACGACAAGCTGTCGCCGCGCTTCGTGAGGACGCAGTCGATGACGTGTAGCACGTTCTCGTGCCCGTCGTGCTCGAGAAAGTCGCGCGTGTGCACGGCCCCGTCGGGCAGCTCACGAAGCCGCGCACGGACGAGCACCTCGGCGTCGTCGACCATCGCGTGCATGACCGACAGGACGGTCGCCCTGCCGTAGCGGTGCGACAGCTCGGTGAGCCGCTCGGCCGCGACGTTGAGGGTGGCGATGAACGCCCTGATGTCGAGGCCGACCTGGGCTGGCAGCCGCGAGGCGGTGAGGATCATCTCGAGCACGTCCTCGCGCAGCTCGCCGGCGTCGACGAGCTTCACCGCGGGGATGCGCAGCCCCTCCTGCCAGACCTCGGTGGCCTTCGGCGACCACGACGCGAAGTCCATCCCGCCGATGTCGGTCTCGTGGGCCATGACGCCGGCCCAGCCGAGCAGCTCGCCGTCGACCACGATCGGCGCGCACATCTGCACGTCGTTCTGGTGCAGCGCGCCGACGAAGGGGTCGTTTCCGATGATTCGGTCGCCGGCGCGCAGGGCCGTTCCCTTGGCGAGCAGGTGGCGGATCAGGGCGCCGACGGGCGGCGCCTCGAAGGTCACCTGGTGGCCCATCGTGACGAAGGCGCCATCCGGCAGGTAGATGCCGGTGAAGAAGTCGCTCGCCTCTGTGACGGTGGGACTGCCGCTGACCGACTGCAGCGCGAGCCGCATCTGGTCGGTGATCGCGACGAGGCGCGATCGCACGACCTGGCGAACGACGGGGTCGGTGCCGGCGCCCTCGGTGGACACCCGGGAGACGTCGATGGTCGTGGTCATCAGCTCACCTTCACGTGGATCAGACCGAGAGCGTCGGTGCTCGCGGTAGCGCCGGGCGGCACGACGACGACGCACCCGGGGAGGCAGATGAGGGCGGGCCCGGTGACCTGCTGGTCCGGTGCGGGACGGCGCGCCTCGAGGACGGCGGTGGCGTCGGGGCGGTCGGGGTCGTCGAAGACGACGGGCCGCGTGTCGACGTGGCGGAAGAGGTCGCCGGAGGCCTGCCCGGTCACCGGCGTTGCGGCGAGCGACGCGACGGACCGGACGGAGAGGATCTCGAAGCCGGCCTCCTTGAAGCCGGAACCCTGGCCCCACAGCTGCTCGTAGTCCTTCTCGAAGGTGCGGAGCAGGTCGACGACCGTGTCGCGGCCGACGGCGTCGCCGAGGTCGACGTCGAGGTGGTGAGCCTGCCCGAAGTAGCGGATCGACGCGGTGTGGGTGACGGCGCGACCGTCTGCTCCGGCGCTGCCGGGCAGCGCGGCCAGGGCACGCTCCTGCGTCTCGACGACGGCGGCGGCGACGACTCGGGCGTCCTCGTCGGTCACCCCGACCTGGGGCAGGAGCCGGCGGTATGCCGTGCGCGACGCCGTCGTCTGCAGGTCGGACGTGCCGGCGCCGAATGCGGAAGCTGCTGTCGCCGTGGGCGGCACGACGAAACCGGCGAGGCCGGTCTCGCGGCAGAGCGCCCAGGCGTGCGAGGGACCGCTGCCGCCGCCTGCCACGAGCGTGAACTCCCTCGGGTCGTGGCCTCGCTCGATGGTGACCGCTCGGAGCAGGTCGGCCATGGCGTTGTCGAAGACGACACGGATGGCACGCGCGGCCTCGACGGCGCTCAGCCCGAGCGGACGGCCCACTTTCTCTTCGATGGCGGCCGCCGCGGCGTCCCGGTCCAGCACGATGCCGCCGCTGCCGAACTGGGCGGGGTCGAGCACACCGAGCACGAGGTCGGCATCGGTGGTCGTGGGCTCGGTGCCGCCCTTGCCGTAGCAGACCGGCCCGGGCTCGGCGCCGGCGCTGCGCGGCCCGACGGAGAGGACGCCACCTTGGACCAAGGCGATCGAGCCGCCGCCGGCGCCGATCGAGGCGATGTCGATGCTCGGCACCCTCATGTCGGCGCCGCCGAACGTGATCTGGTCGGTCATGAGCGGGACGCCGTCGACGACGACCCCGACGTCGAAGCTTGTGCCGCCGACGTCGGTGGTGAGCACGTGGGTGGCCCCGAGCGCGGCGCCGAGCTTTTGCCCGGCGACGACGCACGAGGCGGGACCGGACAGCAGGTTCGACACGGGCCGCTCGGTCACGGTGCGGGCCGGCACGACCCCGCCGGCACTGGTCGTCATCATGATGGGAGCCGTCATGCCGAGCGCGGCGAGCTCGCTCTCCAGCCGTGTCAGGTAGCGCCCGGCGGTGCTGCCCAGGGCGGCGTTGGCGACGGTGGTCGAGGCGCGCGCGTACTCCCCGACCGACGGGGCGATCTCGTGCGAGAGGGAGATGAAGGCGTCCGGGAGCTCCTCCGTGAGGAGCGCGCCCACGGCGAGCTCGTGGGCGGGGTTCTCGGTGGCCCACAGCAGGCAGACGGCGACGGCCTCGACGCCGAGGTCGCGCAGACGCGATGCCGCGGCCCGTACCGAGTCCTCGTCGAGCGGTGTCCGCACGACGCCGTCGGCGTCGACGCGCTCGGCCACCTCGACGACGTGGGTACGCGGCACGAGCGGGGGTACCTGTCCACGCAGGTGGTAGTCGCCGAGCTCGAGTCCCTGGAGGCCTGCGGTCCCCCGGCGAAGGCGACCGATCTCGAGGACGTCGCCGAAGCCTGCGGTCGTGACGAGACCGGTGGGTGCGGTCCTTCCTGTGAGGAGGGCGTTGAGGCCGACCGTCGTGCCGTGGCCGAAGCGGGTGACCTGCGAGCACAGCTCTCGTACGTCGGTGCCGACCGTGTCGGCGGCGAGGTGGACGGCCCGGACGACGCCGGTGACGACGTCGGAGGTCGTGGGCGACTTGCACACCCAGGACTCCCCCTCGGGTGAGCGCAGCCACAGGTCGGTGAAGGTGCCGCCGACGTCGGTGCCGACGGTCCAGCCCTTCTCGGGAGGTGCGGTGGTGGTCATGTTGTGTCTTTCGGTCGCATGGCGGGGCCGACCCTGCGGCTCGTCGGCTGCAGGGCTGTTCGGTGAGCGAGGCGGGTGGGCGGCTACAGCCGGTCGGCCACCCAGTCGGCGATGTAGTTGGCCGGGACGGACTCGTTGTCGGCGCCGGCGTGCGAGGAGCCGCCCTCGGCGAGGGTGAAGACCTTGAGCTGCCGGTCGGGGCTGTGGACGGCGTTCTCGTACTGGGGAAGCGCGAGTTCCATGGGGATCTGACGGTCGTCCTGGCCGTGGGTCACGAGGAAGGGCACGGTGATCCGCTCGACGATGCCCTCGAGGCTCATCTGGGGGGCGAACGCCATGAACTCATCGAGGCTGTTCTTGCCGAAGACCCACTGCACGTGGTCCCAGTAGTGGGGCACGGGGTTCTCGCCCTCGCGCTGGAGCCGCCGCTGCTGCAGTTGCCCCCAGTCGTGGTTGGCGCCCCAGGTCGCGCAGAGCTTGAAGCGCTTCTCGTATGCCGTCGCGCGCGGCGCGTAGTAGCCGCCGAGGGAAACGCCGCTCATCCCGATGCGGGCCGGGTCGACGTCGCCGCGCGACTCGAGATGGTCGGCGGCGGCTCCGGCCCAGCGTTCGCTGTCGTGGACCGCCGGAAGGCCCCGCTCGCGCAGGGATGCGCCGGTGCCGGGCTGGTCGACACACAGCGTCGCGATGCCCCGTCGGGCGAGCTCGGCGGGCAGGCCGAGGCGGTAGAGCATCTCCTTCATCGAGTCGAGCCCGTTGCAGAAGACCATGACCGGCCAGCCTGTCTCGGGCCGCTCCCCCTCGGGCAGCCGGAGGACAGCGGGGAAGGACGCTCCCTCGTAAGGGATCTCGACGAGCTCGGCGCGCTCCCGGTTGTGCTGGATCGCGAGGGCGAACGTCTCCACCGACTTGCGGTACGCCTCCTGCCGGGGTGCGTAGTGGCGGCTCTGCATGCGCTCGGCGACGAGGTAGTACACCGACGCGCGGGCGTAGCGGGCCCCCGCGGAGAGCGGGTGGCCGTCGGCGAGGTCCTGCTCGGCCTGCGCGACGAGCCCGTCGGCGAAGTCGCACCAGGACTCGAAGAACTTCTCGGTGCCGGCGTCGTCGCCCTCGTCGGCGAGGTCGCGCAAGGGAGCACAGATCTGTTCGATCTCGCCGATCTGGCCGCCGCAGTTCATCGCGATGCTGACCGACAGGCTCCACACGTAGTTCGTCGGGAAGTAGCGGAACATGGTCACTGCCCCAGCCGGTCGGCCTGGCCGTTGCTGATGACAGCGCGGTTGAAGAGGCCCTGGTCGGCGACGATCGTCTGTCCGGTCATCGTCGTGTTGTGGCGAGAGGCGAGGTACGCGTAGAGCGGGGCGTACTCCTCCGGCGTCGGCAGCGTGGGCATGAGCGTGAGAGAGAGGAACTGGCGGGTGAAGTCCTCGACAGGGATGTCGGACTGCTTGTGGCCCTCGAGGCCGAGCGCGCGCGGGCCTTGGAGCTGGCTGTTCGCGATGCCCGACGGGGCGACGCCGTTGACCCGCACCTTCGGGGCGAACTCGAAGGCGAGCTGGTTGATCAACGACCGGACCGCCCCCTTCGCGGCGGTGTAGAACAGCCCTCCCCCGTCGGCGGCGTACGCGGCAGTCGAGGACGTGAAGACCATTGCGCCGCCGGTCTTCTCGAGGTCCTCGAGGAAGACTCGGGCCGAGTAGATGTAGCCGAGCACGTCGACGTGCATCACCTCGTCGAAGGTGCCCTGCACCTTGTCGATGGGGATGTCGCGCAGCGGGATGTTGCCGTCGAAGATCCCCTGCGCGCCGACGAGGGCGTCGATGCGGCCGAAGCGGTCGAGCACGGCCGTGCGTGCGGCCACGAGGTCGTCGACCCGGGTCACATCACCCTGCAGGAGCAGCACGTGTTCGCCGAACTCGGCCTTGAGGTCGACGAGCTTGGCCCCGGAGATCTCGAGGATCGCGAGCTGGGCGCCCTGCTCGCGGAAGTGGCGGGCGATGCCGAGGCCGAGGCCGGAGCCGCCGCCGGTGATGAGCACGACGTGGTCGTCGAGGAGGGTCATGAGATGACTTTCGTTCGGTCCGCGGGGAGCCGCGGACAGCGGTGGGGGTTCGGGTCAGGCAGGCGCGGCGGCGAGGGCGTCGGCGACGGTCGCGGGTGCGCGCAGCAGCTTCCTGTAGGTGCGGACGGCTGCCGGGAAGCCGCAGATCGTCACGGCGTGCAGCTCGTCGTCGCGGCCGTGCAGGACGATGAACGCGCCGTCGTCGAACGCGCCGCGAACCACGGTGTCGGTGTCGTCCGAGCGCCGCTCCCCCACGAGGTGGAGCGTCCGGCCGAACTGCTCGGTCCAGACGTAGGGGGCCGACCCGACGGGGAGCGCCTCTGCCTTCGCGATGTTCAGGCCGACGCGGCGCCCCTGTTCGATGGCGTGGGTCCAGTGGTCGAAGCGTCGGTCGGTCGCGGTCGCGGGGTCGAAGGTCGCGGCGATGTCGCCGGCGGCCCAGACACTCGGCACGTTCGTGCGGCCCGCGACGTCGGTGAGGACGCCGTCGTCGAGGGCGACACCTGACCCGATGAGCCAGTCGGTGTTCGGCACTGCACCTACGCCCGCCAGGACGCTCTCGGCTCGGGCGCTGGTGCCGTCGCTCAGGTCGAGCGCGTAGCCACCGTCGGAGGACTCGCGCACGGCGTCGACCCGGGTGCCGAGCCGGAGGCGTACGCCCTCGCCCAGGTGGAGGTCGCGAAGCCAGGCGGCGACGTGGGGCCCGAGCGCGTGGACGAGCGGCAGCGCGTTCGGGCAGACGACGGTCACGTCGACTCCTCTGGGCCGCAGGGCCCCCGCGACCTCGAGCCCGACGTAGCCGCCGCCGACGATCGTCAGCGACCGGTGCCCCGTCACCATGTCGCGCAGGGCCTCGAGGTCGCACAGGTTGCGCAGCGCCGGCAGCGGGTTGCCCGAGGTCGTGGCGAGCCGGCGAGCGTCGACACCGGCCGCGATGACGACCTGCTCGAAGGGGATGGCCTCGCCGTAGCTCGTGACCACCAGGCGACGGTCGATGTCGAGCCCCATGGCGCGGTGGCCGGGCAACACCGTGACGTCCTGCTCCGCGAGCCGCGCGTCGGTGCGCAGCCGCAGGGGTGCGGCTGCGTCGGAGGCGAGCAGTCCCTTGGACAGCATCGGCCGGTCGAAGCCGGGCTCGACGTTCTCGTCGAGCACCGTGATCGACCCGGCATACCCGCCCTCGCGGAGGCCGTCGGCGGCCGACAGGCCGGCAGCCGAGCCGCCGACGATCACGACGCCGGTCGGGAAGCGTGCCATCACTCCTCCACGAGGGAGATCGCCTGGGCGGGGCAGGCCCGCACGGCCTCGCGGACGTCCTCGAGATCGTCGGCATCGACGACGTCGCGGATGACGACTCCGACGGGGCTTCCCGGCGGCAGGGCGAAGACCTCGGGGTGGACCGTGACGCAGAGGCCGTAAGCCCGGCACAGTCCCTGGTCGAGGAGCACCTTCGTCACAGGAACACCCCCAGGTTCGGCGTCTTCAGGGTCGTCTCGGTGAGCACGACCTCACGGCGCAGCAGGCGCGGGCCACCGGGCGTCAGGCGCAGCAGGTCGCTGCGCCGGGCCGGGATGAGGTCGAAGTGCACGTCGATGCCGCGCTGGCGGTAGACGAGCAGGGCGGAGTGGACGGCGATGACGTCGTCGACGTCGGTGTGCGCAACCTCGACTGACCCGATGACCCGCAGCGCCCGGGAGGGCGGGACCTCCGAATAGGCGTGGCCCTGGTCGCCGCGCCGCACGCGGGTCACGACGTGCGCCTTGGTGTCGCGGATGCGCCAGGCGCTCCGGTTGACCTCGTCGGTCTGCGGCAGCATGGCCTGTCGCAATGGGACGGTGTAGAGCAGCTCGTCGTCGAGCAGGTCGAGCCACTCGTCGTCCCGGCCCTCGTCGAGCAGGCGGGCCTCGTGCGCAAGGAACTGCGCGGCGACGGCATAGGTCTCCGGCGAGACCGGGCGGGCGGTCACGTTCGCCTGCACCTCGTGGGCCGCGTGGCCGGTGGTGGTGGGGGTGCTCATGACTCGATGCCCTTCGGTGCGTTCTCGCGCATGGTCTTGAGCCACTGGCGCAGGAAGTTGAACTGGACGTACTCGCCGTACGTGGTGTTGCGGTGTATGCCCGGGCCCGTCCAGTCGGGGTCGGGGCTCAGGTCGATCGGGGACTTCTGGCCCTGCTGGTAGTTGAACTCGAGGCCCTCCTTGCGCATCCAGGGGCTGGCGGCCGCGCGCTGCACGCCCTCCCATGCGACGGTGTCGTCCTGCTCGTAGAGGCCGGCCGAGCCGAAGCAGTACTGCCCACCGACGTAGTCGCGCTGGGCGGACTTCTCGTCCTGGAAGTTCCACACGAACTGCCAGTTCCAGAGCTCGATCTTGCCGGGGGCCACGGGCTGCCACTGGCGGAAGCTGGTGAAGACCCCGGGCGGACCGTCGGGCAGCGGCGAGAAGATCCGGATGAAGGAGAAGTTGGGGAAGATCGTTCCGACGGTCGGCGGGCAGTGCTCGGCGACCCACTTGGCGGTGTCGTCGTACTCGCTGAGGTCGAAGTTCTCGACGTAGCCGGGCACCGCGCCGTAGCCGGAGTAGGTGAAGAAGTCACCGATCGCCTCGGTCCATTTGTGGCCGATGAAGGAGTGGCCGTTGTCGAACTCGTAGGTGGCGGAGATGTCACACGTGGCTTGGATGCCCTGGATCATCTCGACCTCCTGGACCGAGAAGTGCAGCGTCGGCAGGTGGTAGACGTCGCCGGCGAAGTTCTCGCCTGCGGTCTTCCAGTCGCCGTGCACGATGTAGCGCTCCGGGGGCCCCGCGACGCGCATGCCGGCCGGGCTGAGCTTCGTGATGATGTCGAGCATCCAGCCCGCGCCGCCGGCCAGCCACTCCTCGAGTGGAGGGACGTCCTCGGAGAGCGACGCGAAGACGAAACCGTTGTGCGACTGGACCTTCGGGGCCTTCTTGAGGCTCCAGAGGTTCGGGTCGAGGGGCTCGCCGTACGCCTTGTGCATCATCGGCGTGCCGACCAGCGTGCCGTCGTTGGAGTAGGTCCACCCGTGGTACGGGCAGGTGAAGAACCGAGAGTTGCCGGCGTCGGTCTGGCACACCTGCGAACCGCGGTGGCGGCAGTAGTTCGACAGCACGTTGACGGCGCCGTCGCCGCCGCGGGTGACGATGACGGGGTCCATCCCGATGCGCCGCTGCACGAAGTCTCCGGCGTTCGGGATCTCGGACTCGTGCGCGACGAACACCCACACGCGGGTGAAGATGCGCTCCATCTCGGCGCGAAAGACCTCCTCGCTGTTGAAGATCTCGGCCGGCACCAGGTCGTTCTGCATGCTCTTCTCGACGCGGTCGAGGAGGGAGTCGACGGGCGTGGCGAACGCCTCGGACTTGTACTCGCCAGTGGTCATCTCGGTGGTCCTTCTCAAGGGGGTCTGCGGGGGCTGAGGGGGGGCTCAGAGGGGTGGGGCGACGTGGACGCCGCGGTCGGGGTCGTTGAACATCTGCTTGGCGACGAACTCGTTCATCTGGTTCGCGGTGCCCCACTGGTCGATGAGCTCGGGCTTGGTCACGTCGTGGACCGACGGGTGGTGCTCGTCCCAGTCGACGGTCTGCAGCTCCGTCGTGTACTCGACGGTGTTGCCGGCCTTGTCCATGAAGTACGAGAAGGTGTTGTCGCCGGCGTGGTGGCGACCCGGACCCCAGACCTTTTGGATGCCCTCTCGCATCAGGCGACCGGTGCCACGGAGGTACTCGTCGACGCCGCGCAGCTCGAAAGAGATGTGGTTGACGGCGACGTGCGGCGCGCGTGACACGGCGAAGGAGTGGTGCCAGTCGTTGCAGCGCAGGAACCACATAAAGTCGCCGCGGGCCCCGAGACACAGGGTGTCGGAGAGCCTGAAGCCGAGGTGCTCCACGTACCAGGCGACCGTCGCCTCGGGGTTCGCGGAGTTGACCACGAAGTGCGAGAGGCGCACCGGGATCGACTCGCGCTCCTCGATGGTGCGGAAGGTCCGCGTCTCGACGTCGCTGGACACCTCGACAACGCGCCCGTCGCCGTCGAAGAAGCGGAAGCCGTAGCCGCCGCCGGGGGTGTCGATCGAGCGCGGCTCGTGGATGACCTGCACACCCTTCCGGGTGAGCTCGACGGCGAGCGTGTCGACGTCGGCCGCCGAGGCTGCCCCGAACGCCACGAGGTCGAGCCGCTTGTCGTCGGCTTTGCGGAGCCGCACGACGTAGCTCTCCGGTGACCCCTCGGCGGCCAGGAAGTGCACGCCGGTGTCAGACTCCGTGAGGGTCAGACCCCAGAGGTCGCGGTAGAACGCGAGCTGCCGGTCGAGGTCCGGCGCGGCGATCGCCACGTGTCGCAGGTGGGTGATCAGGGGCTTGGTCACGAGTGGTGGTCTCCTTCCGGGGAGGACCCGTCCGCCGCGTGGTGACCGCGGCGGTGCAGGTCACAGGAAGGACGCTAAAGGCGCAGGGGGCATGTGTTCAAACAATCATTTGTGATGCCCGACATTGACCAGATCGATATTGTCTGACCATGGACCTGCACCGCGTGGATCTCAACCTCCTCGTCGCGTTCGACATGCTGATGACCGAGCGCAGCGTCACCCGGGCCGCGCAGCGGCTGTCGGTCGGACAGTCCGCCATGTCGTCGACCCTGAACCGGCTGCGCAAGCTCTTCGACGACCCGCTCCTCATCCGTGAGGGCCGTGGCCTGGTCGCCACTCCGCTGGCAGAGTCGCTCGCCATCTCGGTGGGTGAGCTGCTGACAGGCATCGACAGCGTTCTCTCGCAACGAGATCGGTTCGACGCGTCGTCGGCGGAGCGCACCTTCTCGATCATCGCCAACGACTACCTCACGATGACGTTCCTCCAGCCGCTGATCGCCCGGTTGTCGACCGACGCCCCGGGCATCCGGCTGCGCATCTTCCCGACGGGCGACGACTTCGCCGAACAGCTGCGCGGCCACCGGGCCGACCTGCTGGTCATCCCGCAGGAGGCCTTCGAGGACCACGCCGAGTTCCACTTCCGCGTCCTGTTCCGCGACCGCTACGTCGTGGCCGTCGACGAGGACCACCCGGAGGTCGGCGACCAGATCAGTCTCGAGCAGTTCGGCTCGCTGCCCTACCTCGCGACGTCGTCAGGCCACCGGCGTTCGCTCGCCGAGATGCAGCTCGACTTCCTCGGCGTTCCGCGCCGGACCGAGATCACGGCCGGCTTCGGCCTGGCCCCCTTTCTGCTCAGGGGAACTCGGCTGATCACACTCGTCCACGAACGCCTCGCCCTGCGTATCGGCGAGGCGGCCGGCATACGCCTGCTCGAGCCACCGATCCGCCGTCTGCAGCCCATCACCGAGATCATGGCGTGGACGTCGCGCACCGACCAGGACCCAGGCCACCGCTGGCTGCGTGACCAGCTCCTCGACCTCGCAGACCAGCAGCACCCGCTGCAGGGCCGTCGCGAGTGAGCAATCCGCCGCCGGCAGGGGGCCGCGCAGCGCATGGCTGAGACCCTCCACACGTTCGTCGTGGAGGGTCTCGCGGCCGAGCGGGCTCAGCCGGTGACGCCCCAGTGGGAGCGGAACCCGGCCTGGTACGCGGTCGAGCCGTACCAGGTGCCGGACCTCTCTCCCTGTGCGGTCAGGTCGAGGCCGCCGACGTTCGCGGCGGTCACCATGCGTCGGTAGGGGAAGTCCACCTTGGCGTTGGCCGCCGCGCCCGTCATCATGCGCAGAGCCTGGTCGGCGGCATACCAGGCGAGAGCGTCGGCGTTGAAGCCGACCTCGGAGTGGATGAACTTCCCGCCCTTGAGCATCTGCAGCGTCGCGAGCACGCCGTCCATGCTGGCGATCTTGACCCCGGTGGCGTTCGCCGCTTGGAGCCCCTCCACGACCGGCTGCACCGCGAAGTCGACCTCGGTCTGCACGTGGGTGATCTTCGGGTCCTTGGTCAGCGCGCTCGTGATGAGGCTGGGCAGCTTGTCGAACTGGCCGGTGTTCGCCTTGACCACGGTGACGGTGCAGCCGGGGCACGCCTTCGCGTACGTCGCCAAGGCACCCTGCTCGGCCCAGAGGACCGTGGCCGGGGTGTCGGTGATCTCGACGTAGAGCACGTGCGCGGCGGCGTCGGAGTCGGCGATCACCGACTGGGCGGAGAGCGCCTGGAGGCCGACGTAGTCGGGGGTCAGGTAGGCGACCTTGGTCGGGTCGCCGGGACCGGCCGGCGCGGTCATGGTGTTGACGACCGGGATGCCCGCCTTGGTGGCGCTCTCGAACGCGACCGAGGCGAGCTCGGTCGGGATCGAGCCGGTGACGATGGCGCCGGCCTTCGCGTCGATGCCCTGCTGGATGCAGCTGGCCATGTTGGCCGGGTTGGACTTGCCGTCACACACCTCGACCGACACGCCGGCGGCTCCGAACGCACCCTTCAGGGACCCGGCGATGGCCTGGAAGACCGGCACCTGGAACGTCGCCGGCACGAAGTAGACCGTCTTGCCCTTGAGGGCACCGACGCCCTTGAGCGGGGTGCCGGGTGCCGTGAAGGTCTCGACGGCCTTGGTGGCCTGGTCCACGACGGCCTTGGCAGCAGCCGCCTCGGCCCGTGTCGGCCGGGACGTCGCGGCGCTGCCCGCGGCTGCGCCCTGCTGCTCGACGGTGCTGCAGCCGGCAAGAGCCAGCGCGCTCAGGGTGAGGGCCGCGACCAACGGCTTGGACGTGATGTTCATCTTGGTGCTCCGTTTCGAAAAGGACTGGTGCGAGGGGGAACTGGAGGGCTGAGGGGGCGGGGCTACCCGCGTACGCGGCGCTGGACCCACGACGACGCGGCCACGGCAGCCACGAGCACGACGCCGTAGAAGGCGTCGGTGACCCAGCCCTGGTAGCCGAGGAGCTGCAAGCCGAAGATGCCCGTGACGAGGAAGTAGACGGCGATGAACATGCCGACCGGGTTGAAGCGGCCCGGCACGACGGCGACGGTGCCGAGGAACACGCTGGCGAAGACCGGCAGGAAGTACTCGCGGGCCGACGTCGCGTTGAAGCCGCCGAGCCCGGCAGCGCTGACGACACCGGCGACCCCGCACAGCAGTGACGACGTGAGCCAGGCACCGACCCGGACGCGGGCGACCGGAATCCCAGCGAGCCGGGCGACCTCGCGGTTGGCGCCGACGAAGAGGATCCGTCGGCCCAGCGGGGTCGAGCTCATGACGTAGCCGAACACGAGGACGAGGACGACGCCGTACCAGAACACCATCGGCAGCCCGAGCACGCGGGCCAGGGCGATGTTCGAGAGCGTGAAGTCGAGGCCGCTGACGGAGGTCTCCTGCGAGACCCAGCCGCCGAGGCCCACGGCAAGGCTCCCGAGCCCGAGCGTGACGATGACGGGGTTGATGCCGGCGCGGACGACGAGCACGGCGTTGGCGGCACCGAAGACCAGAGCCAGCCCCACCGCTGCGAGGGCCGCGGCCCCGAAGGACCAGCCGTGCATGACGACGAGCGAGGAGGCGCTCGCCCCCGACAGGGCGTAGAGCGAGGGGAACGAGAGGTCGAACTCACCCACGGCCATGGTGAGGACCACCGCCATGCCGAGGAAGACCAGCGGCGTCTGCCGGGCGAAGATGCCCTGGACGAAGTTGCCGAGCGGCACGTCCGAGAGCAGGAAGAACAGGACGCCCATCGCGAGCCAGAGCACGATGAGGCTGTACTTCCGGGCCAGGACGCCGAGCTCGATGCCAACGCTGCCGGAGGCGACGCGGCTGGTCCCGACGCCCGTCTCGCGTTCGGTGAGGTCGGTGGTGGTGCTCATGGGGTGCCTCCGGGGGGACTGGGGAAGAGCGCTTCGAGGACGGACTCGGGCGTGAAGGGGCCGGTCAGGTCGCGGGCCACGCAGCCGTTCTCGAGCACGAGGAGCCGGTCGCAGACGGCCGCGAGGTCCTCGACCTCGGACGAGACGTAGAGCACGGCGGCGCCGTCCTGTGCCGCCTGACGGGTGGCCTCGAGCAGCGCCGCGCGGGCGCCGACGTCCACGGCCTGGGTCGGCTCCTCGAGGGTGATCAGGAGCGGTCGGTCGAGCAGCCACTTGCCGAACATGACCTTCTGCTGGTTGCCGCCGCTCATCGTGGCGACCACGGTGTCGCGGGCGTCGGGGCGTACGTCGTAGCGGGCGATGGCGTCGTCGCTCTCGCGGTGCCGCCAGGCGCTGCGCAGCGCCCACGGTCGCGACCGTGAGCCGACGTGCGGGATGGTGATGTTCTCCTCGACGGTCAGGCCGAGGGCCAGGCCGCGGCCGTGACGGTCCTGCGGGATCATCACTGCCTTGGCCGCGAGGAGCTCACCCACAGACGCCCGCTCGAGGTCGATCTCTGCGGCTCCCAAGCGAATCCGACCCGACGCCGCAGATGCGCCGCCGAGCAGGCCGGCGAGGTCCAGCAGGCCTGAGTCGACCGTCCCGGTGACGCCGACCACCTCGCCGGGACGCACCGCTGCGGTGAAGTCGCTGAGCCGGCCGCCGCGGACGCCGACGACTTCGACAGCCTGTTCGCGCGGTTGGGAAGGGAAGCGTCCGACCAGGTCGCCGAGCGCGCCGTCGCGACCGAGGACCATCCGGGTCAGGGCCGCCTCGTCGAGACCCGCGACCGGGACGCCGGCCTCGACGACCCGGCCGTTGCGCAGTGCGGTCACCCGGTGCGCCAGGGCGAGGACCTCCTTGAGGTCGTGGCTGACGAAGAGCACCGCGGTGCCCTGCTCGGCGAGGAAGCGAACCATGCCGTAGAAGGCCGGGAGGGCCTCGTGCGGGATGGCCCTCGAGGACTCGTCGAAGACGACGACACCGGTGCCGGGCTCGCGTTCCTGCAGGGCGCGAGCGACGGCGACCGCCACGCGCTCGCTCGGCGTCAGCGATGCCACTGTGGTCTCAGGGTCGATCGGCACCCCGAGGAACTCGAAGGTCCGGCGCACTGCCGCCCGGTCGGCCGCGCGGTCCACGCGTCGGGTGAGCCTGCCGACGGCGTTGAGCCCCACCCTCACGTTCTCGCGGACGCTGAGGTCAGGCACGAGGCCGAGGTCCTGGTGCACGAAGGCGAGACCCTGGCGGTGCAGGCGGCCGGCGTTGACGGGAGGCCCGAGATGCACTCCGTCGACGAGGATCTCACCCCCGGGATCGGCCCGGTGGACGCCGCTGACGAGCTTGATCAGCGTCGACTTTCCCGACCCGTTCTGCCCCACGAGGGCGTGGATCTCGCCGGGCGCGAGGGCCAGGTGGGCGTCGTCGAGCACCGTCACGCCCGAGAAGGTCTTGGACAGGCCGCGCACCTCGAGGCGCGCAGCACCGGCCGGCCGGTCGCGGACGGGTGGGCGGGCCGGGGGTTCCGGGCCGGTGGCAACGTCAGTGGTGCTCATGGCAGGGTCTCCGAGTCAGGAGGGGGGCGTGCGTGTGCGTCGTGCGTGGGCGTCAGCCGGCGGCGACCGGCTCGCAGAGTCGGCGCAGCCTGGGGATCGGGATGCGGTAGTTCACGGCGACGGCAGCGCTCCCGTCCACGTCGGCGGCGTTCCAGCGCAACAGCGCTCGCTGGTCACCGAGTGCGTCGAGGTCTCCGTCGAGGAGCTCGGGCTCGCCGTCGAGTGGCAGGTGTCCGACCGCCTTGAGCGACAGCCCGAACTGCTCGGTCCAGAAGTAGGGCCGGTGGTCGCCGGGCGCCGGCTCGGCGCCGAGCAGCGCCGCGGCGGCGGTGCGCGCCTGGTCGATGGCCGAGCTCCACAACGGCACCCGACGTATGCCGTGTGGCGTGGGCACCGAGGCGACGTCGCCTGCCGCGACGACGCCGGGGCGTACGCGTCCAGCAGCGTCCGCGACGAGCGCGCCTCGGTCGAGCAGCCCGCTGCCGTCGAGCCATTCGACGTTGGGGCGGTCGCCGACGGCGGTGACGACGAGGCCGGCCTCGAGGGTCGCACCCTCTGCGAGGACGACCCGGGTGCCGTGGCTGCCGCGCACGAGCCGGGCGCCGGCGCTCTCGACGACTCGCAGGCCGCGGGCGACGGCCGCGCTCACGAAGAGGTGGGACAGGTGGCGGCCGAGCTGGGCCAGCAGCGGCGGTCCTTGTGAGACGAGGGTGACCTCGCAGCCGTTGTCGAGGCACGACGAGGCGATCTCCATCCCGAGCGGGCCGCCGCCGACGACGACGACGGCCGGTCGCTCGGCGACGCGCGACCGAAGTGACAGCGCGTCGCCGATGGTGCGCAGTGTCAGCTCGACCGGCGCGTCGGAGGAGTCGGACTGGGCCCGACCCTCCCCTTCGCCGAGCCGCCGGGCGCGACATCCGGTCGCGATCACGAGACCGTCGTAGGTCAGCCGGTCGCCACTGTCGAGCAGGACGGTGCGCGCGTCGACGTCGAGGCCCACGGCGGCAACGCCGCGGAGCTCGGTGCCGCCGTGGGAGGCGGGTGGCAGCTCGTGCGCCGTGGGGTCGTCGGGGTCGCGCAGCAGCGTCTTCGAGAGCGCAGGGCGGCTGTAGGCGGCATACGGCTCGTCGCCGACGATCGTGAGCTCACCGTCGAAACCCCTCTGGCGCAGAGTGTCTGCGGCGGTGACCCCGGCGATCCCCCCACCGACCACGACGACACGGCGCAGCGCGCTCATGCCAGTCTCAGGGCCGCCACCGGGCAGACCCGCACCGCGGCGCTCGCCGCGGCGGCCTCGGGCGTGCCCTCGGCGACCTCGTCGCGGTCGAGCACCAGCTCGCCCTCGTCGTCGAGGTGCAGCAGTGCCGGGGCCTCCTCCTCACACAGACCGTGACCTTCGCAGCGCGGCCGGTCCAGCTCGATCCTCATGCTGGCACCACCTCGAGGACGGGGAGCGCGTCGATGCTCCGGGTGATGTTGCTCGGCACGCGTCGCACCTCGCCGACGACGAGCCGCTCGACCCGTGCGGCCAGGGAGCTGATGATCGCGTGCGCCTCGAGCCGGGCCAGTCCCTGCCCGGCGCAGCCGTGCGGGCCGTAGCCGAAGGACAGGTGGTCGACCGGGTTGCGGGTGACGTCGAAGGTGTCGGGGGCGTCGTAGTGGCGCGGGTCGCGGTTGCCCGCACCGAAGAGGACGGCCACCTGGGCGCCGGCGGGCACGAGGGCCCCGTCGATCTCCACGTCCTTCGTCACGCGACGGCCCCAGGCGTGCACGGGGGCCCAGTAGCGGAGCACCTCGTTGAACGCGGACCCGACGAGGGCGCGGTCCTCGCGGATGAGCGCGAGCTGGTCGGGGTGCTGCGCGAGGAGCGCGACGATGTTGCCGATGGCGGCGACAGTCGTGTCGACGCCCGCACCGAGGTACTGGTGGATGATGTGGCCCGCCGTGTGCGGGGGGATCTCGCCCCGGGCCTCGGCCTCGAAGATGCCGCGCCCGACCGAGCCGGGCGCGAGGTCGGCGGCGCTGACCTGCGAGCACCAGCCGTAGAGCTCGCCGGCGACCGGGAAGTTCTCGGCGGTGCGCTGGTTCATCGGCCCGATGACCTCCATCGCGGCCTGCCCCCAGCGCAGCATCGTGTCGCGGATCTCGTCGGTGAAGCCGATGAGGTCGGCGACGACCTGGATCGGGAAGACCCGGCCCAGCGCGTCGATCGCCTCGAACGAGCCGCTCTCGACGAGCTCGGCGACGAGCGCGTCGGCCTTCTCCTCGATCTGGCCCTTGAGCCCCCGCAGCGAGCGCGGAGTGAGGTTGGCGCTCAGGGTGGCGCGCAGCTGCGTGTGGACCGGAGGGTCGGAGGCCAGCGACGTGCCCTGGAGGGCCTCGTTGACCATCGGGTTGAAGCCGATGGTGGCCGAGGAGAACGTCTCGGTGTCGGCGAGTGCGTCACGGATGACGTCGTAGCGCGTCAGGGCGTAGACGTCGTTGACGGGAAGGTGCACGACGGCGGCGGTCTCGCGGAGTGCGGTGTAGGTCGGGTAGGGGTCGACCAGGACCTCGTCGGAGAAGAGGTCGAGGTCACCCACGGCGATGGGGGCTTTGGTTGACATGATGCAAAGTGAATGTCCTAGCCGTAAGACTTGTCAACAGTTCGACCAGAAATTCTCGGCCCGTGTCGCCGCCACGCGGGACGAATGTGGACAACCGGGCAGGACGACAACGCGCCCGGGCCGGTGCCCGGGCGCGCGACGGCAGCCCCGAGGGCCGGCGAGGTCAGAACGACTGCAGCGGAACGGCGCTCACTCCGTGAGGAGGTGCACCCAGGAACCGGTGAGCTGCTCGAGATACACCTCGCGCGGCACCTTCCAGCCGGTGGCGAAGTAGCGCCGCGAGAGGTACTCGAGCTGGCCGAAGGCGAGCACGCAGCGCACTCGGCGAACGTCCGGCGTGAACCGACCGGCCCTCTCGAGCCCTTGGCTCATCTCCCCCACGGCGTGCTCGAACCAGCTCTCGGTGCGCTCGTTGACAGCGGGCTCGTGCGTGGCCTGGAACGAGGCCGTGAGGTAGGGCTTGATCTCGTCCCACTGCGAGAACTTCCTGTCGATCCAGGTGCGGATGAGCTCGGGCGACCCGGACTCGACGACCTCCGACAACGACGGGTCGTCGGCCGAGGTGAGGATGCGGTCGACCTTCTCGAGCAGCGCCGCCATCACCTCCGCCTTGCCGGCGAAGTGCAGGTAGAAGGTCGTGCGCGTCGAGCCGGCCGCCTGCGCGATGTGGTCGACCGTCGTTGCGGCATAGCCCTTCTCGCCGAACAGCTCGAGCGCCTTCTCGAGGAACAGGTCGTAGGTCATCTGCTTCTGGGCGGCTCGGAGCGACATGCACCGCAGCATAGTGGCGTCCATCGAAACATCGTCATGATCACTGGCTTGACGCTCTGTAAAGTGACCGGTTAATGTGACACGTCATGCGGCACCGATGCCGCAGCGAAAGGACTGACGATGACTGCGAGCACGGCCGCCGCCACGCCCTCCACCGTCCACACCGTCCTCGGGCCGGTCCCGGCCGACGACCTCGGTGTCGTGTCGGTGCACGAGGGCCTCCTGTCGGTCCTCCCGGGCGCCGAGTACGCGTACGACATCACCATCGACCGGGCCGAGGTGTTCGAGCGGCTCGAGCGCCGGCTCACGGAGTTCCGTGACGCCGGCGGTGGCACCGTCGTCGACGCGACGGGCATGTTCCACGGTCGCGACCTGCGCCTCTACGAGGCACTCTCCCGGGCCACGGGAGTCCACGTCGTCGCCTCCACCGGGCAGGGACCGGAGGAGCTGCTCGGCGGCTACTTCCTCACCCCGCAGACCAACCCGCCGACACCGTGGCCCGCCGAGCGCTTCGCCGACCTGTTCACCCGCGAGGTGACCGAGGGGATGGTGGTCCCCCGTGTCGAGCGCCGCGGCAGCGCCGGCATCGTCGCGACGACCGCCACCTTCGCCGGGATGACCGCCACCGACGAGAGCCTCTTCCGCGGCGCGGCGCGAGCCGGGCTGGCGACGGGCGTCCCTGTGTCCATCCGCTTCGGCGCCGACGCCGTCGCCGATCTGCAGGTCGTGCTCGACGAAGGCCTGACGGCCGACCGCGTCGTCGTGGGTGGACTCGACCGCACCGACGCCGTCGACGCCGGCGCCCACCTGGCCGTGGCCGAGCGCGGGTCCTACGTCGCCATCGACCACGTCGGCACGGAGGGCGGCCACCACGTCACCGACAAGGAGCGCATCGCCCTCGTGACCGAGCTCGTCGACAACGGTCACGCTGAGCGGATCCTGTTGTCCTGCAGCGCGACCGGCGCCGCCTTCGGGCACGACGGCATCCACACGGCATACGCCCACGTGCTGACCACCTTTGTCCCGGCCCTGCAGGCCGAAGGGGTGAGCGAGGACGACGTGCAGCGCATCCTCGTCGCCAACCCGCTCGCCCTGCTCACCGTGAAGGAGCACTGACATGTCCCGGGTCAACACCGTCCTCGGCCCCGTCCCCAGCGAGGAGCTCGGCTTCGTCGCCGTCCACGAGCACATCGGCTACGGCATGCCCGGCTCCGAGCTCGACACCCAGTGGTGGAAGTCGCCCGAGCAGCGCTACGAGGAGACCGTTCCCAAGCTCCGCGCCTTCCACGAGAACACCCGGCCGTGGGGTGGCGCGACCTTCGTCGACGCCACCGGCATCTGCAACGGCCGCGACGTCAGCTACTACCAGTCGCTCTCCGAGAAGACGGGTGTGCACATCGTCGCGTCCACCGGGTTCGTCGGCGGCGACACCGCGCTCGCCTTCTTCGAGCGGGCCTCCGTCGAGTACCTCACCGAGCAGTTCGTCCACGAGATCACCGTCGGCATCGGGGCGACCGGCGCCCGGGCCGGCATCATCAAGGTCGGCGTCAGCCGCGGCTTCCGCATGAAGCCGCTCGACCTGCGCATCTACCGCGCCGCGGCCCGTGCCGCCCTGGCGACCGGGGTGCCGATCTTCACGCACCTCGCGGTCGACGTCGAGCCCGCGCTCGAGGTCTTCCGCGAGGAGGGGCTGCCGCTCGACCGCGTGCTCTTCGGCCACGCCGACGACGGCGTCAGCCAGGGCAAGGTGCGCGACACGTGGATCGCCGACCAGGGCGGCCGCATCGGCTTCGACACCTTCGGCTACGACCTCGAGCTGCCCGACCCGCCCTTCTGGGGCCGGCCGCGCCGCGAGCGCCTCGACCACTTCCTGCGCTACGTCAAGGGCGGGCGCGTCGACAGCGTGCTCGCCTCGGCAGACGCGAACTGCAGCCCGCTCGGCTGGCCCGGCGTCAAGGGCCACACCGTCAACTACCTCTTCGAGGTGCTCCTCCCCGCCCTGCGCGAGGAGGGCGTCGACGAGGCCACCATCACCCGCATCTTCGTCGACCTGCCGGCCGACTTCCTGTCCCTCAAGACCTTCCATAGCTGACCCCGAGGACCACCATGAAGACTTCAGAGCTGAAGAACCTCCGCGTCGCCGTCATCGGTGCCGGCTACGCGGGCGCAGCCGCCGCCCGCGCCCTGACCGAGGCGGGGGCAGCCGTCACCGTGTACGAGCAGGCCTCGCAGATCCGCGAGGTCGGGGCGGGCATCGGCCTGCGCCCCTCGTCGATGGCCCAGTTCGAGCGATGGGGCATCGGTGGCGCCATCAAGGCCGTGAGCTCCCCCAGCGACGGCTTCGAGATCCTCACCGCCGACGACCACCGCATCGCCCGCGAGGAGTGGCCGGAGAAGAGCGCCTACGGCGAGACCACCCACCTGATCCACCGCGGAGACTTCATCGAAGCCCTCGTCGGCTCGCTGCCCACGGGTATGGTCCGGCTCGGGCACAAGCTCGACACCATCACCGACCACGGCGGCTCGGCCACGCTCGGCTTCACCAACGGCGAGACCGCCACGGCCGACCTCGTCATCGGCGCCGACGGCATCAAGTCGGTCGTCCGCGAGCGGCTCTTCACCGACGCCCAGCCGGTCTTCGCCGGCGAGCACGCCTACCGCGCCGTCATCGACATCGCCGACACCTTCGGGATGGCCGACGACGGCGACCTGCGGATGTTCATCGGGCGTGGCACCAAGGTCTACCTGCTGCCGCTGCTGCACCGCGGCCAGGTCTCGTTCGACGTGACCGCCCTCAACGCCGACGGCACGTGGGCGCCTGCCGTCACCCAGGACGACATCGTCGCCACCGTCCAGGGCTTCGACGAGCGCATCGTCCGGATGACCGAGGGCCTCGACATGGCCGCCGTCAACGTCCGCGCCGTCTACGACATCGAGCCCGTCGAGCGCTGGCACACCGACTCCGTCGTGCTCATCGGCGACGCCGCGCACGCCATGTGCCACCACCAGGGGCAGGGCGCCAACTCGGCGATCCTCGACGCCGGCGCCCTTGCCGATGCGCTCGTCGCCGCCGGCTCGGTGCCCGACGCGCTCGCCGCCTTCCAGGCCACCCGCAAGCCCGTCACCGACGAGCTCCAGCGCATCTCGCGCCACGGCTGGACCGAGGACGAGCTCGACGACGTCTTCCCGGGGCAGAAGCCCGGCCAGGTCGCCGCGACGGTGCAGGGCTGACCCGTGGCCCTGCACCCCGAGATCGCGAAGGTCCTCGCCACGCTCCCCCCGCCGCCCGAGGGGCCCGTCGACCCCGTCGTGCTGCGCGCCGCCGAGGAGTCGCAGGTGCCCCCGGTGTCGGAGCGGCTGCCGCTGCACGCCGTCGAAGACACCACGGTGCCGAGCGACGTGGGCGAGGTGCCCGTACGCGTGTACACCCCGACCGCACAGCCGGGTTCGGGCGTCGTCGTCTACCTCCACGGCGGGGCGTTCTTCCTCGGCAGCCTCGACACGCACGACCACGTCGCGCGGTCTCTCGCCGCCGAGACCGGCCGCACCGTCGTGTCGGTCGGCTACCGTCGCGCCCCCGAGGCGCGCTTCCCCGCAGGCCTCGACGACGCGTACGCCGTCGTCCGCTGGGCGCACCGACCCGGTGAGCTGCTCGCCCTCGTGGGCGACAGCTCCGGCGGCACGTTCGTCGCCGCGGTCGCGGCGATGGCCCACGACGACGCCTTCGACGGCATCACCCACCAGGTGCTCTGGTACCCCTCGCTCGACCTCGACTTCGACGCGGCCCGCTATCCCTCGCTACGCGAGAACGCCGTCGGCTACGGGCTCGAGACAGCCGGCCTCGCGCCGTTCAACGCGTTCTACCTCGAGTCCGGCGCCGATCCCGCCGACCCGCTCGTGTCGCCGCTCAAGCGCGCCGACCTGACCGGACTACCGCCGGCACTCGTCGTCACCGGCGAGCACGACCCGCTGCGTGACGAGGGTGAGCTCTACGCCACGCGGCTGCGCGAGGCGGGGGTCGACGCCACCACGAGCAGGTATGCCGGCGCCGGCCACGGCTTCGTCCAGCACTTCTCGTGGCTGCCGGAGTACCACCGCGTCTTCGAGGAGACCGCGGCCTTCCTCGACGGGAGTGACCGGTGAGCGTCGCCGTCCACCCGCTCGCGTCGCCCTGGGGTCGCTTCCACCTCTACAGCTTCTTCATCGACGCCCCCGAGCCGGCGATCGTCGACACCGGCATCGCGTCCTCCCCCGCCGAGGGCATGGCGCCGGCCCTCGAGGCCATCGGGCGCCGCATCGAGGACGTGCGGTGGATCCTGTTGACCCACGGGCACATCGACCACGTCGGCGGCGCGCACGCCCTGTGGGAGCTGACCGGGCGCCGGGCGAAGGTCGTCATCCACGAGGCCGACGCCCAGATGCTGCGCTCGCGCGCAGCCCACGTCGACGAGTATGCCGTCGGGCGGGGACGGTACCTCCTCGACCCCGACGGGGCAGCCAAGGTGGCAGCGGCCGGCCGGGCCGCCATCTCGGGTGAGCTGGAGCCGACCGTGCTCGTGCGCGGCGGCGAGACACTCTCGCTCGGCGGCGACGTCACCGTGTCGGTGCACCACGTGCCCGGCCACACACCCGGTTCGGTCGCCTACGTGGTCGACGGCCAGGACGACGTCTTCGTCGGTGACGCCGTGCAGGTGCACGGTGCCGCGAACGGCTTCCCGGGCTTCGCCGACCCGGGCGCCTACCGCGCCAGCCTCACCCGGCTGCGCGACGGCATACGCCCTCGGCACCTCTACCTCGGGCACCCCTACCGGACCACGGACGGCACGCCCTACGGCGTCGAGCTCGACGCGGTCCAGGCGCGGGCGGCACTCGACGAGAGCCTCGACGTCGAGGCCCGGGTCGCACGCGCGGCGCACGACTGCCTCTGTCAGGGGCTGCACGAATCCGACTCTCCCTATTCACCTTTCGCCTCCGTGGCTGATGCCCTCGGCTATTCGGGCGACCCCACCCTCGAGCCGTCGCCGTTCTTCACCTCGATGCACGGCTACCGCACGCACCAGACCCAACGCGACCTGACGTCGTGAACGAACGGAGCTCCTCGACCATGGCTGACGTCCAGACGATCACCGCCGGCGTGCAGAAGATCGCGGTTCGCAAGGACCTCGCCGTCCCGATGCGCGACGGCGTCACGCTGGCCGCCGACGCCTACCACGGCGTGGACGACCGCCCGCGCCCGGCGCTCGTGGCCCTCAGCCCGTACGGCAAGGAGCTGCAGGCGCTGGCGCTGACCACCCCGCCCCAGCGCCGGCCCTCCCCGATGTGGGACGGCTGCATCGAGGCGGGCGACATCGCCCGCGTCGTCGCCGAGGACTACGTGCACGTGATCGGCGACCTGCGCGGCTCGGGTGCCTCCGGGGGCGAGCACGTCGGCAATTACAACGCCGGTGGCGTCTCGCTCGGCCAGGACGCGTACGACTTCATCGAGTGGGTCGCGGCGCAGCCGTGGTGCGACGGCAACGTCGGCATGATCGGCATCTCGTACTTCGGCTCGATGCAGGTCTTCGCCGCGGCCGAGCGGCCCCCGAGCCTCAAGGCGATCTTCGTCAGCGGCGGTCACTACGACTTCTACGAGACGACCTACCACGGCGGCGTCATGTGGTTCATGCCCCGGGCGGCTCGCGAGGGCCGCGGTGGCGACTCCGGCTGGGCCTTCACCGACCGGGTGAAGTCACGGATGCTCGAGACGTACTCGCCCGAGGAGGTCCGCGCCCGCGTCGCCGCGCGCCTCGAGGACCCCGACATCGCGGCATGGCCCAACCTCGTGCACCTGCTGCACTACCCGACGAACCACGAGGCGTGGTTCGACATCGTGATGAACGAGCTCGACGGCGACTGGTACGAGGAGCGCAACCCGGTCAACCTCGCGAAGAACATCGACATCCCCGTCTACCTCCAGATCGACCAGGGTCGGGGCTGGACCGTCGACGGGCACATCGAGCTGTTCGAGCGGCTGAAGGGGCCGAAGCGGCTCGACATCGGCTCCTACCCGCCCATGCAGTCGCGCCCCTGGGTCGAGGAGCACGACACGATGTTCCGCTGGTACGAGTACTGGCTCAAGGGCGTCGACAACGGAATCATGGACGAGCCGGCCGTCAGCGTCTTCGTCGAGGGCACGCGCGAGGTGCTGACCGGAGACCAGTGGCCGCCGAAGGACGTCTCCTACCGCTCGCTCTACCTGCGGCCCCGCCGCAAGCTCTCCTTCTCCCCCGAGCTCATGGGCGCCGAGCACGCCGCCCCCGACGGCTTCTACCAGGCACCGCTCACCGTCACCGACAAGGTCGAGATGCTCGACTGGAGCACACCGCCGTTCGAGGAGCCGACCGAGCTGGTCGGCGCCGGCGCAGCCCACCTGTTCGTCGAGATCGACCAGCCCGACACCAACCTCATCCTGCGCCTCTGGGACGAGTCACCCAGCGGTGGAAGGCAGCTCGTCACGACCGGCTTCCTCAAGGCCTCGCACCGAGAGCTCGACGAGCGCACCACCGAGGGCAACCCGTACCACCCGCACACGCGGGCGGTGCCGGTCGAGCCCGGCGTCGTCCAGGAGTACGTCGTGCGGCTCTACCCCTTCGCGTCGACGTTCCTTCCGGGCCACCGGCTGGTCGTGCAGCTGTCAAACGACGAGCCCCTCGCCGACGAGCACAACGCCCTGTTGCCGCCCGACGCGTTCCACCTGCCGGTGGGCCGGGCGGTCACCCACAAGGTCTACCGCGACGCGGCGCACCCGTCACGGCTCGTCCTCCCCTTCACGGCGGCCGGCTGACGGGCCCGGCACTGCGGCCCGCTACCCGCCGGCAGCCGTGTGCACCGTTCCCGTGAGGACGGCTGGCCGGAAGCAAAGGGGCCTACCGGCATACCGTCTCGGTCGACGGTGACCTCGCCGCCGTCGACGAGAGCCTCGACGAGAGCCTCGACGAGGTCACGCAGCTCGGGCGGAAAGTGCGCCAGGTCGACGCTGGTCTGCCCTGACACGCGCGGCGGCATCGCGTTCCAATCGGTGGTGGCCTCGGGCTTCCACCCTGCCACGCGCCCGGCGCGGACGCCGCCGCAGCGCGCCGGGCGCGCCGTCTCCCCCTCGACAAAGACGGCGCGCCCACCCGTGCGCGCGAGCGCCCTGCCTCAGACCGCCGAGGGGTGCGTCGCGAGCGGCGTCACCTCGATGGTCATGTACGGGAAGAGCGGTAGACCCCAGAGGATCTCGTGCAGACGCTCGTTGGACGACACGTCGAAGACGCTGATGTTGGAGTACTGCCCGACGACGCGCCAGATATGGCGCCACTCCCCTGCCCGTTGCAGCTGCTGGGAGTAGGCCTTCTCCCGCGCGACCGTCTCGTCACGCACCGTCGGGTCGAGGTCGCGCGGGATGTCGACGTCCATGCGGACTGCGAAGAGCATCAGGCGCGCACCGGGTCCAGGACGAAGCCGTAGTCAACGGCGACCGCGCCATCGCCCTGCGGGCGCGGGTCGAGCACGAGCTCGGGCTTGACCGCCGAGGCGATGTCGTCGTCGTTGTGCTCGTCTCCCGGGAAGTAGAGCTGGGCCGTGAGCTGCTCGTGCCCGGGGGCCGAGACCTTGACGTGCAGGTGGGCCGGACGCCAGGCGTGCCACCCGGCCGCCGCGATGAGCTTGCCGCACGCGCCGTCGGTGGGGATCTGGTACGGCGCGGGCTGGATCGTGTGGATCTCGAAGGCGCCGTCGGCGTCGACCGTGAACGAGCCGCGGAGGTTCCACTCGGGGATGCCGGGGGCGAACTGCGAGTAGAAGCCGGCGTTGTCGGCGTGCCACAGCTCGATCGTCGCGCCGTCGAGCGGGGTGCCGTCGGTGGCGGTGACGGTTCCTGTCCACGTCAGGGCCGTGCCCTGCTCGCCGTCACGGGTCGGGACGGAACCCCGGGCGCCCTGCTCGGGAGCCCCGGGCACGTAGTAGGGCCCCTCGATGGTGCCCTTGCTGCCCTCGCGGTGGTCGGTGGCCACCTCCTCGACGACGTGCTCGACCCAGACGTCGAGGAAGAGCGGCCACTCGCCGTCCTTGCCGACCTGGATGAGCCACGCCTTGAGCGCGTTGTACTCGTCGTAGGTCACCTTCTCGCGGCGGATGATCTCGTAGATCGCATCGAGCAGGGAGCTAGCGAGCAGGTCGACCCGCTCGACGGGCGTGTCCGCGACGGCGGCGAAGGCGGACTTGTCGGTGGCGAAGCGCTCCGTGGCCGCGTTGCCCGAGGCTGCGGCGGTCGCGACCTCGACGTTGAGGTGCTGGTCGGTGGTCATGGTCGGTCCTTTTCGTGGTGGGTGCTCGGTGGAGCTATGGACTGGTGTGGGACGTCCTGGCGGGTGGTGTCAGGACGCGTCGACGCGATAGCGCCGAAGCTTCTCCTCGTCGATCTCGACGCCGAGGCCCGCGCCGCGGCGCACGACGAGCTCGCCGCCGACGATGCGCAGGGGCTCGGTCAGCAGGTCGTCGGTCATGTCGAGGAAGTTGGACAGCTCGCCGGCCTGCGCGGTGGTGCGCCGGTGGGCGGCACCGAACGCGACGGTGCACGCGGAGCCGAGCTGGCCGTCGATCTGGTTGCCCATCACCACCTCGAGCCCGAGCCCCTCGGCGAGGTGCAGCACACGCTGCGAGCCGGTGAACCCCGTGCGGGCCGTCTTGATGGACAGGGCGTTCGCGGACCCGCCGAGAACCTCGCGCGTCACCTCGGCAGGCGTGGTGGCCGACTCGTCGGCGATGAACGGGACGTCGAGCTGGCCGACGAGCCAACGGCGCCCGACGACGTCGTCAGCGGGGTTGAGCTCCTCGGCGAAGGCGAGATCCAGGTCGGCCATCTGGCGCATGGCGCGGGCCGACTCGGAGGCCGACCACCCGCGGTTGCCGTCGACGTAGAGCACGACCTCCGGCCCCATCGCCTCGCGCAGTGCCCGCACCACGTCGACGTCGAGGGACACCGGCCGGCGACCCACCTTGACCTTGAACGTGGTGATGCCGTGCAGGGCGCGCATGCGCTGGGCCTCGTCGACCATCGCCGCCGGCTGGTCGAAGCCGAGCATGTGGGAGACGCGCATGCGGTCGCTGTAGCCACCGAGCAGCTCGGTCACCGGGAGCCCGACCGTCCGGCCGAAGGCGTCCCAGACGGCCATGTCGAGGGCTGCCTTCGCGGTCGGGTTGCCGACGGTGCGGTCGAGGTGGGCCCACATCCGCTCCCGCTCGGTGAGCGAGAGGCCCACGAGCTGTGGCGCGAAGATCGTCTCGATGACGGCGACGATCCCGCGCTGGGTCTCCCCGTAGGTGAACGGCCGCGGCGGCGCCTCTGCGACGCCGACGACTCCGTCGTCCGTGCGGACCCGCACGAGCACGTGCTCGGCGTGGTGCACCTCCCCGCTGGCGAACTTCAGCGGCTTGACGTACGGGATGCGGAACGGGATCGCCTCTATCGCAACGATCTTCACGATGCGTCCTTTGCTGGGTGGGTGGTCTGTGCCGATGCCTCGTCGAAGAAGCCGTGGGTGCGCAGCGCGTCGAGGGCGCTACCAACCAGTGGCGACGGGTCTCCCGCGAGCCAGGCGAGCGACAGGTCGATGCTGAGCGCGCCGTGCACCTCGCGGAAGACGACACCGGTGAGCTGCATCCTGCGCACCGACTCGGGCACGAGCGCGACGCCCAGGCCGGCGCTGACGAGGGCGAGCAGGGCCGAGGTGCCGGGAGCGCGATGGGCCACCGACGGGGCGAAGCCGGCGCGCCGGCAGCTGGCCATGGCTGCCTCGTTGACCGCCGAGCCGGGGTCGGCGTAGACGACGAACTCGTCCACGGCGACGTCGGCCACCTCGAGTCCCGGCTCGGGCACGAGCCGGTGGTCGGCGGGCAGGGCCAGCACGAGCTGCTCGTCGAGGAGGTGGCGCGTCTCGATGCCCGTCGCGGCCACCGGACCGCGCAGCACCCCGAGGTCGAGCCGCCCGTCGAGCAAACGCTCGACCTGGGCCGGCGTCAGCAGGTCGGCCTGGACGTCGAGAGCGACGTCGGGCAGCTCGGTGCGCAGCAGCCTCGAGATGCCGGCCAGCTGGGTGAAGGCGCTCGTGCCGGTGAAGCCGATCCGCAGCAGTCCGCGCCTGCCGCCGGCGATGCCCCGCACAGCCGTGACCGCGCTGTCCAGCTCGTGGAGCACCCGGCGTACCTCGTCGTGGAAGAACTCACCGGCGGCGGTGAGGCCGACCTGTCGTGTCGTGCGTTCGAGCAGCACCACGCCGAGCTCTGACTCGAGGCGACGCACGGCCTGCGAGAGCGCCGGCTGGGCGATGTGCAGTCGCTCGGCGGCCTGGCCGAAGTGGCACGTCTGCGCCACGACGTCGAAGTAGCGGAGCTGTCGTAGGTCCATGGTTCACCTCCTTCCGGCGATCCCGTTCACGCTAGGGCGGCGACATCCAGAAACACAAAGACCAAAATCTGCTCCATTGATAACTCTCATCGATCAATCATGCCCTCACCCAGCACTAGGCATTTACCTCGTGCGCGCTCTCGCAGGCCGTGGTGGAGTTCCGGGAACCCCAACGCAAGGACGCCTGGAGGAGTCATGACCGAGACGCTCGACCGGGTCGGCGCGAAGCTGGCCGACGCCGTGGTGGAGGAGCCGGACACCGGCACCTACCGCGCCAACCGCCGCATCTTCACCGACGAGGAGCTCTTCGAGCTCGAGATGACGCACATCTTCGAGGGCAACTGGATCTACCTGGCCCACGAGAGCCAGGTCGCCGCCCCCGGTGACTACTTCACGACCTACATGGGACGCCAGCCGGTCGTCATCACCCGCGACAAGGACGGCGAGCTGCACCTTCTCGTCAACGCCTGCGCCCACCGCGGGGCGATGATCTGCCGCCGCAAGACCGACAACCGCACGACGCTGACCTGCCCCTTCCACGGCTGGACGTTCCGCAACGACGGCACGCTGCTCAAGGTCAAGGACCCCGACGGCGCCGGCTACCCGGAGTCGTTCGGCACCAACGGTTCCCACGACATGACCAAGGTGGCCCGCTTCGACAGCTACCGCGGGTTCCTCTTCGGCAGCCTCAACGCCGACGTCGTGCCCCTGAGCGAGCACCTCGGCGACACGACGACCGTCATCGACATGCTCGTCGACCAGTCGCCCGAGGGCCTCGAAGTGCTGCGCGGGTCGTCGACCTACACCTACGACGGCAACTGGAAGGTGCAGGCCGAGAACGGCGCCGACGGCTACCACGTCACCGCCACCCACTGGAACTACGCCGCCACGACCTCGCGTCGCGACACCGGTGAGTCGGCGAACAGCACCAAGACGCTCGACGCCGGCAACTGGGGCAAGTCCGGTGGCGGCTACTGGTCCTACCCCAACGGCCACCTGTGCCTCTGGACCTGGGCCGGCAACCCGCAGGACCGGCCCCTGTGGGACCGCCTGGAGCAGCTCAAGGAGCGCTTCGGCGACGCCAAGGGCGAGTTCATGGTCAAGGGATCACGCAACCTGTGCCTCTACCCGAACGTCTACCTGATGGACCAGTTCTCGACCCAGATCCGGCACTTCCGGCCGATCGCGCCCGACCAGACCGAGGTCACCATCTACTGCATCGCCCCCAAGGGCGAGAGCGCCGAGGCGCGCGCGTGGCGCATCCGCCAGTACGAGGACTTCTTCAACGCGTCGGGCATGGCCACCCCCGACGACCTCGAGGAGTTCCGCTCCTGCCAGCTGACCTTCCGCGCCACCGCGGCCCCGTGGAACGACATGAGCCGCGGCGCCGAGCACTGGCTCGACGGCCCCGACGAGGTGGCTCGGTCGCTCGGCATGACCGAGGTCGTCTCGGCCGGCGTCAAGAACGAGGACGAGGGGCTCTACCCCGTCCAGCACACGTTCTGGCGCGACACGATGCGCGCGGCGATGGCCAAGGAGCAGGCGCGGGCCGAGCAGGACGCGGCCGCTGCCGCGTCGGGAAGGGAGTGCTCGTGACCATCACGCAGCAGCCCCTCACGGGCGAAAGGCCCGCCGTGGGCGAGAAGCTCGTCACGCAGAACCACATCGAGCAGTTCCTCTACCGTGAGGCCCGCCACCTCGACGACCGCGAGTTCGAGAAGTGGCTCGACTGCTACGCCGACGACTGCGTCTACTGGATGCCGGCGTGGACCGACGACGACGACCTCGTCGAGGACCCGCAACGCGACATCTCGCTCATCTACTACGCCAACAAGGGCGGCCTCGAGGACCGGGTGTTCCGCATCCGCACCGAGCGCAGCTCGGCGACCTCGCTCCCCGAGCCGCGCACCAGCCACAACATCAGCAACGTCGAGGTCATCGAACGACAGGGTGATCTCGTCGACGTGCGCTTCAACTGGCACACGATGTACTTCCGCTACAAGACGGTCGACCCGTACTACGGCACGTCGTTCTACACGATCGACTTCTCGGGCGACGAGCCCCTCATCCGTCGCAAGACCGTGGTGCTGAAGAACGACTACATCCACCACGTGGTCGACGTCTACCACTTCTGAGCGGGGAACCATGACTGTCAACGACATCGACGTCGCGAAGCACCAGGTGGCCCTGTCCTTCGAGGACGGTGTGACGCGGTTCGTCACGTGCCGCGAGGACCAGACCGTTGCCGACGCGTCCTACCGCCAGCGCATCAACATCCCGCTCGACTGCCGCGACGGAGCCTGCGGCACGTGCAAGGCGTTCTGCGAGTCGGGGCAGTACGACGGTGGCACCTACATCGACGACGCCCTCAGCGAGGACGAGGCCGACCGCGGGTTCGTGCTGCCCTGCAGCATGCGGCCCCGATCGGACCTCGTGCTGCAGGTGGCGAGCACCTCGGAGGTGGCCAGGACCAGGGCGACCACGTATGCCGGCACCCTCGTCGGTCTCGAACGCCTGTCGCGCACGACGGTCGAGATCGCCGTCGAGATCGCCGACCGCGGCGAGCTCGCCTTTCTGCCGGGACAGTACGTCAACATCGCCGTTCCCGGCACGGACGTCAGCCGGTCGTACTCGTTCAGCAACGCGCCGCACGAGGAGCGCCTCACCTTCCTCGTGAAGCTGACACCGGGAGGTGCGATGTCGACCTACCTCGACGAGCGCGCCGCTGTCGGCGACGCCATCAGCTTCACCGGGCCGCACGGGTCGTTCTTCCTGCGCGAGACCGATCGGCCGGTGCTGCTGCTCGCCGGCGGCACGGGGCTCGCCCCTGTCCTGTCGATGCTGCGCACCCTGAGCGCGGCCGCGAGCGAGCGGCACGCCCACCTCGTCTACGGGGTCAGCACCGACGAGGACCTCGTCGCCCTCGACCAGGTCGAGCGCGCCGGCGAGGGGCTGGCCAACCTGACCTGGGACCACTGCGTCTCCGACCCCGCCAGCTCGGCGGCGAACAAGGGCTACGTCACGAGCCTCATCGGCCCCGAGCACCTTCACGACGGCGACGTCGCCGTCTACCTCTGCGGGCCGCCACCGATGGTCGAGGCCGTGCGCACCCACGTGACGGAGGGCGGCACCGAGCCGACCGGCTTCTACTACGAGAAGTTCGCCCTCGCCGCCTCGTCCTCCACAGCCCTGGCCCAGGCCGACCCGGAGGCACCCGACGAGGACGAGTCGCAGCAGAAGGAGCAAGAACCACAAGAGGATCCAGAAGAGCTGCTGCCGGCGGGCGACGCCCGGGGCATCGCCGGGCAGGGCGTCCACCCCGCGGCGGACATCACCCCGTGGGCAGGCCCCCGACCGTCGCCGCACGACGGCGACTCCGTGCGCCGCATCGCCAAGCAGCTTCTCTTCTCCGCACCGGACCCCACCGCTGACGTGAGCGACACGGCGCCGGAGACTGCGCCCGAGACTGCGACCGTGGCGTCGCCCGCCGCTGGGCACGACACCGCGGACGACGGCTACCAGATCGGCGAGGAGCACCCCGACGTGCAGTCCTCGGACGCCGTGTTCGAAGCCCGACAGGCGCTCGAGCTCGGCGCGCTGGAGCTGACGATCGGACGGCTCAGCTCGCACCAGCTCGCCGGCTACCGGCTGCTCGCCGAGTCGACGCTTCCCTACGTGCAGGGCGACCGCTTCGTCGACGCCCACGCGTACACCGAGGCGAACGCCGCCTTCCACGACTACCTCTTCGCGCAGACCCGCAACGCCCACCTGCTGCAGGCGTACCAGGCGCTGGGGGTCAAGGGTCGGATGGAGGAGGCCCTGCACAGCGCCACGTGGTGCCACCCCCGCTGCGCCACCGACCACGTCGAGATCGTCGAGGCCCTCGAGTCCGGCGACCGCGATCGCGCCCGAGGGCTCATCGCGGCGCACGCCGAGCGCTCCAAGCTGACGATGCGTCGCGCGATGGCCGGCGCCACGCACACTCCCCGACCGGCCCACATCTCGCCGGGCCGCTTCGACGACACCGTCGTCGTCGTCACCGGTGCGGCGCAGGGGATCGGGGCGCAGGTGGCCCGCCGCATCGGCGCCGAGGGCGGCCTGCTCGTCCTCGCCGATCGGTCGGAGCTGGTCGCCGAGGTGGCGGACGAGCTGCAGGCCGACGGGCACGACGCGCTGGCGGTGACGTGCGATCTCGAGACCTGGGCGGGGGCGGAGGAGCTGACGCGCCGAGCCGTCGACCGTTTCGGCCGGGTCGACGTGCTCGTCAACAACGTCGGAGGAGCCATCAACTTCAAGCCCTTCACCGAGTTCACCGAGGCCGAGATCCGTGCCGAGATCGAGCGCTCTCTCATGACCACGCTCTTCGCGACACGGGCCGTCCTGCCGTGGATGGTCGCGGCCCAGCGCGGCGTCGTCGTCAACGTGTCGTCGGCGGCGACCCGCGGCATCCACCGCATCCCGTACTCCGCGTCGAAGGGCGCGATCAACGCGCTGACCGCGTCGCTCGCGATGGAGTACGCCGGACACGGCATCAGGGTGGTCGGCACGGCGCCCGGCGGCACCGAGGCACCCCCGCGGCGCATCTCGCGCGGCACTCCCGCGGCCCGGAACGAGCAGGAGCGGGCGTGGTTCGACGCCCACATCGAGCAGACTCTCGGCTCCTCCCTCATGGGCCGCTATGGGACCCTCGACGAGCAGGCCGCGGCCATCACGTTCCTCGCTTCGGACGAGGCGAGCTACATCACCGGGACGGTGATCCCCGTGGCTGGCGGCGACGTGGGCTGAAGCAGTGGCCCGCCCGAACCGGCTGGAAGTGCGCCACGGCGCGGTTTCGGGTCGGCACGCCCCTCCGAACCGGCAGGAAGTGCGCCACGGCGCGGTTTGCGCGAACGAGGCCTACCGTGGCCGTGTGACGCCCGCCCAGGTCCTGCCGACGCGCCGACGCGAGCTCGACGCACTCGTCGACCTCGTCGGCGCACCGGCCCAGGGCGCCTCGGCGCTCGTGGTCGTGCGCGCTCCGGCAGGCGGGGGCCTGACCACGTTCCTCCGGGATTTTCTGGACGAGTGCGGAGATGGTGGTCGAGTCCAGGCAGCCACGGTGGAGCGAATCATCGGGCTTCCTTGGGAGAGAACGCAACCGGGTGCAGCGCTGGGAGCGTTGCGGCCGCTGCGTGACCCCGGCCGGACCGGCTTCTCGCCGCTCTCGGCCGCGGAGGACATGCTGGCGGTGGTCCCCGTCGGGGACACGGGTTGGGACCTCGTCGTCGTCCTCGAGGACGCCCACCATGCCGACACGTCCTCCGTCGAGTCGCTCGTCAGCCTCGCCCGGCGGCCGGGAGCCGCACGGGTGCTCGTCGTGCTCGGGTGGTGCGACGAGAACGTCGCTGTGACCGCACGCGGTGACGGCACGGCATACGCCCTCGGCGACGGTCTGCTGCACGACGTCGTCCTCGCTGCCGCCGACCACGTCGTCCGGCTGGCACCGCTCGCTTTCGAGGATGTCGCACCGCTGGCCGAGCGTCGCGGCCTGAACCTTCCTGCGCTGCAGGTGGATCGGCTGCTGAGCCACTGCGGCGGCCGCGTCCGCAACGTCGTCGAGATGCTCGAAACGGTGGCCCCGAGCGACTGGGAGGCGCCCCAGCTCGTGCTCCCGGCTCCGCCGACGGCGGCGCGGGCGATCCGTGCCGCCGTGGCGTCCCTCGGCGACGACGCGCGCCACCTGGTGCAGGCGGTCGCCGTGCTCGAGCTCGGCGACCGTCAGGCCCACGGGGTGGAGGTGAGCCAGGCCGCCCAGATCGCCTCCGTCGGCGCGGCAACGCTCGCGGTCCGCGAGGCGGCGAGCGGGGGTCTGCTGCGGCAGCTCGACGAGCTGGGCTGCCGGGTGCGTCTGGAGGACCCGATCGCCCGCCGCGCCGTCCTCGACGCGGTTGAGCCCGGCGACCGCGCCGCGTTGCACCTGCGCGCGGCCGCGGTCGTCCCGGACCCGGCGGTCGGGCTTCGGCACACGTGGTTCGCCGACCCGCGGCCCGACGCGGCGCTGGCCACCCGACTCGAGGCCGAGGCCACGCGCAAGGCGGCGGACGGCGCCTGGGCGGCCGCCGCGGACCTGTTGCTCGTCGCGTCCCGTGCGAGCGCCGATCGCGACCTCTCCGGGGCGCGCCTCGTCGCGGCCGTCGACGCCCTCGTCGGGGCCGGCGACGTGCCCCGGGCAGCACGCTTCCTCGCCGAGGTCGAGACGCTGCGCGAGACCCCGCAGCGCAACGCGGCCCTGGGCTACCTCGCCGTCGTTCGAGGTCGACCGGCGGAGGCGGAGCACAAGCTCCGTCGCGCGTGGGACCTGGTCAACGCACGTCGTGATCCCGCGACGGCGGCCGTCGTGGCCCAGCGTCACGTGCTGCACGCCCTGTCCCGGTGCCGCGCGCTCGACGTCGTCGAGTGGGCCGACCGCGCCGTTGCGGTGGCGCCCGGAACGCCGGCTGCCGTGGAGGCGGCGGCGATCCGCGGCCTGGGAGTCGCTGCCGGTGGTGACATGACCACCGCCGTGGCGGAGTACGGGAGCCTCTTGGGCCAGTTGCCCGAAGGGCTCGTGGCCCAACGCGTCGTGATGGCCTCGGGGTGGCTCCACCTGGCGGCCGACGACCCCGACACAGCCCTGGAGGAGCTCGAGAGCGCCGCCGCGAGCGACCACGGCGGCGGGTCGCTGCGCATCTCCCTGTGGGCCAGGGCCTGGCTCGCCCGGTCGCAGTTCGTCACCGGTGACTGGTCGGCCGCCCTGGCGACGGCGTCGGCCGGCGCCGACCTGGCCCGTCGCTCCGGCACCCAGCTGCTCGTCCCCCTCATGGAGTGGACCCGCACGCAGGTGCACGCCCTGCGCGGTGACTGGGTCGCTGCCGAGAACAGTGCGCGCGCCGGCGAGTCGGGGGCGCGCGGCTACGAGGTCATGAGGGTCCCGGCCGCCCTGGGCCGCGCCGCCCTGAGCGAGGCCCGCGCCGACTACGCAGGTGTCGTGCGCGCCCTGTCGCCGCTGACCGAGCCGTGGGCGCGGGGCTGGATCGACGCACCCGGGTTCTGGCCGTGGCCGGACGTCCACGCCAACGCCCTCGTGCTGGTCGGACGGGCCGAGGACGCCGATGCCTTCTTGCGCCTGCACGAGGACCGAGCCGAGGCCACCGCACACGACTCTGCGTCGGCGCGGCTGGCCTACGCCCGCGGACGCTGGCACGGCAGTCGCGGTGACCTCGACGCGGCGCGAGCGTGCTTCGAGCGCGCGCTCGCCCTGCTGGCTCCCCTACCGCTGGCGTACGACCGGGCTCGCGTCCACTTCGCCTTCGGGCAGACCCTGCGTCGAGCCGGTCGCCGTGCCGAGGCCGACGCCGTCCTCGCGACGGCTCGTGAGGCGTACCTCGCCCTCGGCGCCGCGACATACGTGGCCCGCTGCGACCGCGAGCTCGCTGCCGGCGGCGTCCACGTCGTGCGCCAGCACCGCGAGCACGACGAGCTGACGACGCAGGAGGAGGTCGTCGCCTCGCTCGTGGCGAGCGGGCGCACGAACAAGGAGGTGGCCGCCGAGCTGTTCCTGTCGGCGAAGACCGTGCAGTACCACCTCACGCGGATCTACGCCAAGCTCGGCGTGCGCTCGCGGTCGGAGCTCGCCGCGCTGCGGTCGCAGCCCGCGCCGCAGTGAACGGTGAGATGGACCTCGGTCGCACTTCCGCTCAGCGGAACCGCCCCCTTGCCGGCACCGCTGACGGTGGGGTGCAATGACGACGTGCTGCCCAAGCTAGAGCCCCACGCCAACCACTACGGGCGCGACGTGAGCGCGCACGTCCCGCCCGCCGCGGGCCCGTCACCCCTGCTCGGCGTGGGCGAGCACCACGCGTCCATCTGGCAGCATGCGCAGCCCTACCTCGCCGTGCGCGACAACGACGTCCACACGCTCTACGCCTACGGGATCGCACGGGCCCTGGTCGAGTGCCACCCCGACGCCGACCCCGAGGTGGTGCTTCCCGCCATCCTGCTGCACGACACCGGCTGGTCGCAGCTGCCGGAGGCGACGGTGCTCGCCGCCATCGCGCCGGGCGCGGGCGACCGCGAGACGGTGCTGCGCCACGAGCAGGAGGGCGCTCGCATCGCGGCGTCGATCCTGTCCGCCGTCGGCCACGACGACGAACGGGCTGCTCGCGTCGTCGAGATCGTCGACGGCCACGACACGCGCCGCGAGGCCCTGTCGATCGACGACGCCCTCGTCAAGGACGCCGACAAGCTGTGGCGCCTCACTCCGCACGGGATCGACACGGTGATGGACTGGTTCGGCCTGAGTCGCGAGCAGACCCGACGC
Source organism: Terrabacter sp. 2RAF25 (assembly GCF_052115265.1). Classification (NCBI taxonomy): domain Bacteria; kingdom Bacillati; phylum Actinomycetota; class Actinomycetes; order Micrococcales; family Intrasporangiaceae; genus Terrabacter; species Terrabacter sp. 2RAF25. The sequence goes on along the minus strand of NZ_JBFRGJ010000001.1, from coordinate 361,343 downwards.
CTCGTCGCCGGCCGGGTGCACGACCACCTCTTCACCGATGCCGCCCGCACCATGGCCAGGGTCCTGTCTGCCGTCGCCCACGTGGACACGCTCCCCCAGCGCGTCGCGCTGGGATGACGCCCGACCCGCCCGCGAGCCCACCCGGCGACTCCGGGCGCACCGTCACGAGCAAGGTGCTGGCAATCCTCGCCACCTACGAGTCCTCCCCCGGCTCCCTGTCGCTGACCCAGCTCGCCGACGGGGCCGGACTGCCCCTGCCGACGGCCCACCGGCTGGTCGCCGAGCTCGTCGGGTGGGGTGCCCTCGAGCGTGACGAGAACGGCAGGTATGCCGTGGGGCTGCGCCTGTGGGAGATCGCGCAGAACGCCCAGCGCGAGCTGCGCGACGCGGCGCGGCCCTACCTCCAGGACCTCTTCTCGCTGACGCAGGAGACGGCCCACCTCGCAGTGCGCGAGGGCCACGAGGCCCTCTACATCGACAGGATCTACAGCTCCAAGCGGGTGCCTCGCGCGTCACGGGTCGGCGGCCGGCTCCCGCTGCACGCCACCGCCGTCGGCAAGGTGCTCCTCGCCTTCGAGGAGCCCTGGGTGCGCGACGCCTACGTGGCCCGCGGTCTCGAGGCACCGACCCGGCACACCCACGTGAACCCCACGCGCCTGCTCGAGGAGCTCGAGACCATCCGCGAGCAGGGCTACGCCACGACGAACGAGGAGGTGCGCCCGGGGTCGTGCTCGATCGCCGTCCCGGTCCAGTCGGGCGACGGACGCGTGCCGGCCTCCATCGGCCTGGTGATGCTCTCGAGGCAGTCCGACCGGATGGTCCGCTACGTCCCCACCCTTCGGGGGATCGCAGCGCGCATCGAGCCGGCCGTGTCACGCTGGCGAAGCTGAAGTCACTTCCACTGAGTGGAAGTCGAACGTTGTGGCGCCGCACCGACGGGACCACGATGAGGGACATGTCGAAGACGACGGAAACCCCCACGGCGCAGTCCGGCTGCCCCGTCCACCACGGCTACGAGCCCTTCAAGCTCGACGACCCGTTCCCGGCCTACGCCGAGCTCCGCCGGGACGAGCCGGTCATGTTCGACGAGCGGATCGGCTACTGGGTGGTGACTCGCTACGACGACGTCAAGGCCGTCTTCGACGACTGGGAGACGTTCAGCAGCGAGAACGCCCAGGCACCGGTGCGCGAGCGCGGCCCCGAGGCGAAGCGGATCATGCAGGAAGGCGGCTTCACGGCGTACTCCGGCCTGTCGGCGCGCGTCCCCCCGGAGCACACCCGCATCCGCAAGGTCGTCGCGAAGGCGTTCACCCCGCGACGCTACAAGGCCCTCGAGCCGACCATCCGCGCCAACGTCGACGCCCAGCTCGAGGCCTTCCTCGCCCGGCCGGAGCGTCGCGCCGACCTCGTGCGCGACCTCGCCTACACCGTGCCGACGGTCACCATCCTCACCCTCATCGGCGCCGACGTGTCACAGGTCGACACCTACAAGCGATGGTCCGACTCGCGCGCCGCGATGACGTGGGGCGACCTGTCCGACGACGAACAGGTGCCACACGCCCACAACCTCGTCGAGTACTGGCAGGAGTGCCTCCGGCTCGTCGCCGAGGCGCACGAGACGCAGCCCGACAGCCTCGTCGGCGACCTCGTGCGAGCCCAGCAGGGCGGCGACCCGATCAGCGACCACGAGATCGCATCGATCTGCTACAGCCTGCTCTTCGCCGGGCACGAGACCACGACGACGCTCATCGCCAACACGCTGCGCGTCCTCCTCTCCCACCCGGACCAGTGGCAGCAGGTCGTCGACGACCCCAGCCGCATCGCCGCGGCGGTCGACGAGGTGCTGCGCTACAGCCCGTCGATCGTCGCCTGGCGCCGCAAGGCCACCCGGGCCGCCTCGATCGGGGGCGTCGACATCCCCGAGGGCGCCGACGTGCTGCTCGTCATGGGGTCGGCCAACCGCGACGACTCGCGCTTCGACGACCCCGAGTCGTTCGACATCTCCCGCCCGAACGCCCGCGAGCACCTCGCCTTCGGCTTCGGCATCCACTACTGCCTGGGCAACATGCTCGCGAAGCTCCAGGCCAAGATCGCGGTCGAGGAGGTGGCGCGTCTCGCGCCCGGCCTACGGCCGGTCGAGGAGGAGCCGGTGCACTTCGGCGACAACCTCTCGTTCCGCGTGCCGCTCGCCGTCCCCGTCTCCTGGGAGTCCTGACATGACCACCGCACCCACCGCGTACGTCCAGTTCTTCGACGGCGGGCTCGAGCCGCAGCACGAGCTGCTCGGCGGCAAGTGCGCCTCGCTCGTGACGATGACGGCCGCCGGTATGCCGGTGCCGCCCGGCTTCGCCGTCACGACGCTGGCCTACGACCGGTTCGTCGACGCCGCGGGCATCGCCACCGAGATCGCGCACAAGCTCGCCGCCCTCTCTCCCGACGACGTCTCGGCCGTGGACTCCGTGTCGGCGTCGATCCGCGACGCGATCTGCTCACGACCGGTGCCGCCCGAGGTGAACTCGCAGGTGGTCGAGGCCTACGAGCGGCTCCAGTCGCGGTTCGACTCCGAGGTGCCCGTCGCGGTGCGCTCGTCGGCGACCGCCGAGGACCTTCCCGGCGCGAGCTTCGCCGGGCAGCAGGACACCTACCTGTGGCTCAGCGGGGTCGAGACCGTGCTGGCCCACATCCGCGCCTGCTGGGCCTCGCTCTACACGAGCCGCGCGATCCTCTACCGGCTCAAGAACGACATCCCCGACGAGGGCCTGTCGATGGCGGTGGCGGTGCAGAAGATGGTGAACTCGGCCGTGTCGGGCGTTGCGATGACGATGAACCCGACCAACGGCGACCGCTCCAAGGTGACGATCGACTCCTCCTACGGTGTCGGCGAGATGGTGGTCTCGGGCCAGGTTACGCCCGACAACATCGTCGTCGACAAGGTCGTCCTCTCCACCGTCAGCCAGACCGTCGGCGACAAGCACGCCGAGCTCGTGCCCGACTTCGAACTCGGCCGCCTCGTCGAGCGCGACGTGGACGACGAGCGCAGGGCCCGGCTCAGCCTGACCCCCGAGCAGGTCACGGCCGTCGCGGCCCTGGCCAAGGCCGCCGAGAAGCACTACGGCTGCCCGCAGGACGTCGAGTGGGCCCTCGACCGTGATCTACCTGACGGCTCGAACCTCCTTCTCCTGCAAGCCCGCCCGGAGACCGTGCACTCTGCGCCCGCCGTGGCTGTCGCAGGAGCCGGAGCACCGCAGGCCGCCGCCCCCGCCACGACCGCCGGCACCACACCGGCGTTCAGCCTCTCCGGGCTGACCTCCCGCCTCACCGGCGGAGGGACCGGCAGCTGACCGCCCTCCCACGCCGGACGTGACGCGTCCGGCCCGTCATTCCTGCGTTTCCCGACTCGCGACAAGGAAGTCCCGACATGACCGCCGACCTCACCGCCCAGGCGCCTGCCGCCGCGCCCACCCTGAAGTCCTTCCCGAAGCCCTCGGCCCTGCCCGTGCCGCCCGGCGCCGAGGGCTGGGAGGACCTGTACCCGTACTTCCTGTCGTTCCGGAACCTCAGCGGAGACGAGGACGAGAAGTTCTGGTTCTGCGACAGCCAGCACTGGCCGACGGTGTTCAAGCCGTTCGAGACGATCGGCGGCGAGTTCGCCGTCAAGTGCCTCGGTCAGTACAACACCCGACACCTGCTCATCCCGCCGGCCAACGGCATCGAGTTCAAGATCCACCTCGGCTACCTCTACATGAGCCCCGTTCCGGTGCCCGAGGCCGAGATCGCCTCGCGGGTGCCCGAGTTCGAGCGTCGAGCCGGCCACTACTTCCAGAACTGGGACAGCATGCTCGACGGCTGGCACACCAAGGTGCGCGCCACCATCGCCGAGATGGAGACCCTCTCGTTCGAGTCGCTGCCCGACGCCGTTCCCTTCGACGACATCGTCGGCGGCGTCGCCAAGGACGGGTCGGAGAAGCTCATGGAGAGCTACGACCGGCTCATCCAGCTGTGCTACCAGAACTGGCAGTACCACTTCGAGTTCCTCAACCTCGGCTACCTCGCCTACCTCGACTTCTTCGGCTTCTGCAAGCAGCTGTTCCCCGGCATCCCCGACCAGTCCATCGCGAAGATGGTGCAGGGCGTCGACATGGAGCTGTTCCGCCCGGACGACGAGCTGAAGAAGCTCGCACTGCTCGCGGTCGAGAAGGGCCTCCAGCCGGCGTTCTCCGACACCGACGACGTCCAGGGCACGCTCGACCGGATCGCGGCCTCCGACGGGGGCGCCGAGTGGCTCGCTGCGTGGACTGCGGCCCAGGACCCGTGGTTCAACTTCACCGTCGGCAACGGCTTCTACGGCCACGACAAGTACTGGATCGAGCACCTCGAGATCCCGCTCGGCTACGTCAAGGACTACGTCCGCCGGGTCGAGGAAGGGCACCAGATCCTGCGCCCCGTCGCCGAGCTCGTCGCCGAGCGGGACCGCGTGGTGAGCGAGTACCGTGACCTCGTTCCGGCCGAGCTGGTCGCTGACTTCGACGCCAAGGTGGGCCTGGCGGCGACCGCCTACCCGTACGTCGAGAACCACAACTTCTACATCGAGCACTGGACGATGGGAGTCTTCTGGCGCAAGGTCCGTCAGCTCGGCCGCGTCTTCGCGGACGCCGGCTTCTGGGCCGACCAGAGCGACATGCTCTACCTGACCCGCGGTGAGGTGCGCGACGCGATCTTCGACCTCGTCACCGGGTGGGCGGTCGGAGCTGAGCCGACGGGACCGCACTACTGGCCCAAGGAGATCGAGCGTCGCCGGGGCATCATCGATGCCCTGTCGAGCCAGCGCCCGCAGCCGGCGCTCAACACCCCACCGGCCGAGATCACCGAGCCGTTCACGATGATGCTCTACGGCATCACGACCGAGCAGGTGCAGCAGTGGCTGGGCGACGACGACTCCGCCGAGTCCGGCACGATCACGGGCATGGCCGCCTCCCCCGGCGTCGCCGAGGGCCCGGCCCGCGTCGTCACGCACGCCGACCAGCTCGGTGAGGTCCAGGAGGGCGAGATCCTCGTGGCCACGATCACCGCGCCGTCGTGGGGGCCGATCTTCGGCAAGATCAAGGCGACCGTCACCGACATCGGCGGCATGATGAGCCACGCCGCGATCGTCTGCCGCGAGTACGCCCTGCCCGCCGTCACCGGCACCGGCAACGGGTCCACGACCATCCGCACCGGTCAGCGCATCCGGGTCGACGGCAACACCGGCCGCGTCGAGCTGCTCGAGGACTGAGCCGTCGTGACCGACCCCACCACCCCGACCGCCACCTCCGACCGCACCGTGCTCGTCACGGGCGCGGCCGGGGGGCTCGGACGCAGCTTCGCGCTCGGGTTCGCCGCGCGCGGCTACCGCGTCGCCGTCGCCGACATCAACGCCGAGGGAGTGGCCGAGACGGCACGCCTCGTCGAGGCAGCGGGCGGGACCGCCTGGCACGGCACCGTCGACGTGACGTCGACGACGTCCACGGAGCAGCTCGCCGGCGAGGTGGCCGCCTTCGGCGGCGGGCGCATCGACGTCGTCGTCAACAACGCCGCCGTCTACGCGACCCTCAACCGCTCGCCGCTCGAGGACATCGACCCCGCCGAGTGGGACACCGTCATGGCCGTCAACCTCAAGGGCCCCTGGCTCGTGGTGCGGGCGTGCAGCCCGCACCTGCCCGGCGGCGCCCGTGTCGTGAACCTCGCCTCGGCGACCGTCTACAGCGGGTCGGAGCAGTGGCTGCACTATGTCGCTTCGAAGGGTGGGGTCATCGCGATGACCCGGGTCATGGCCAAGGAGCTCGGGCGACGGGGCATCACGGTCAACGCGATCGCACCGGGCTTCACCCTCACCGAGGCCAGCCTCGGCCTGATGGAGAACGCCGAGCAGTACGGCGTCGACCGTGGCGCCCTGCGTCGGGCCAGCCAACCGGAGGACATCGTCGGCGCCGCGCTCTTCCTCGCGAGCCCCGACAGCGCGTACATCAGCGGCCAGACGATCGTCGTCGACGGCGGCCGCCAGTTCATCTGAACGAGCACTTCCCGAATCCACACCAGGAGAAGAGACATGGCACAGATCACCTACACGGACACCACCGGTGACGCGCGCACCGTGGCGGCGACGGTGGGCGACTCCGTCATGGAGACCGCGGTGCGCAACGGCGTTCCCGGGATCGTGGCCGAGTGCGGCGGCTCCCTGTCGTGCGCGACGTGCCACGTCTTCGTCGACGACGCAGACTTCCCCACCCTTCCACCGATGGACGACATGGAGGACGAGATGCTCTACGGCGCAGCCGTCGACCGCGGCCCCACCTCCCGCCTGTCGTGCCAGATCAAGGTCGTCGACTCCATGGACCTTCACGTCACAACTCCCGAGACCCAGGTCTGACATGTCAGGCCTGCTCATCATCGGGTCCTCGCAGGCGGGGGTGCAGCTCGCGGTGTCGTTGCGTGCTCTCGGCCACGAGGGGCCCATCACCCTGCTCGGCGAGGAGAACCATCGGCCCTATCAGCGACCCGCGTTGTCCAAGGAGTTCCTCCAGGACGTCATCACCAAGGAGTCGCTGATCTTCCGCACCCAGCAGTACTGGGACGAGCACCGCATCACGGTGGTCAAGGACGAGCGGGTCGTGCGCATCGACAAGGCCGACGACGGCTCCGGGGTGGCTCACGCCGTGTCGGGGGCGCAGTTCCCCTTCGACCGGCTCGCGCTCACGGTCGGCGCCCGCGCCCGACGGCTGTCGCTCCCGGGTGCGGACCTGCCGGGCGTGCTCTACCTCCGCAACGCCGACGACGCGCTCGAGCTCAAGGCCCGCGTGCCGGCAGTCCAGGACGTCGTCGTCATCGGCGGTGGCTTCATCGGCATCGAGGCGGCCGCGAGCCTGCGCAAGCTCGGCAAGACCGTCACCCTCGTCGAAGCCGGTCCGCGCCTCGTCGGTCGGGCCGTCGGCGACGAGACCGCCGAGTTCCTCCGCGCCCACCACCAGGCCGCCGGCATCGACGTGGTGCTCGACGCCGAGGTCGAGCGGATCAGCCCTCGGGCGAAGCGTGGCGACCGGGTCGGTGGCGTGGTGGTCGCCGGCCGCACGGTTCCGGCCGACCTCGTGCTCGTCGGCATCGGGGTCGTTCCCAACACCGAGCTCGCCGAGAGCATCGGGCTCGCCTGCGACAACGGCATCGTCGTCGACCGGTATGCCGTCGCGTCCGACGGCGTCACCCTGGCCGTCGGCGACGTGGCCAACCAGCCGAACCCCGTCCCAGGAGCGCCCGACGGCGACCGGGTGCGGTTCGAGAGCGTCAACAACGCCGTCGAGCAGGCGAAGGTCGCCGCGTACTCGATCACCGGACGCCGGGAGGAGTACGCCGGCATCCCGTGGTTCTGGTCCAACCAGGGCGACCTCAAGCTGCAGATCGCCGGCCTCAGCTCTGGTCACGACCGCACCGTCGTGCGCCGCGACGACGCCCGGGGCAAGTTCTCCGTCCTCTACTACCGCGGCGGGCGGATCATCGCAGCCGACTGCGTCAACACCCCGCTTGACTTCATGGCGGTGAAATCCGCTCTCGCCCAAGGCGCGTCGATCCCACCGGATGAGGCCGCCGACCCCGACACCCCGCTCAAGTCGATCACGAGGAACGACCCGCGATGACTCACCCCCTGCCCCCGACACCCGTGGCCGCCGCCGGCCCGGTGGACACCTCACCGATCACGCTGACGCCCGCCAGCGGAGCCGACCTCGACCCCGTGTGGAAGAGCGTCGTCCCCGAGACCCGCACCCGCGGCAACGACATCCACCTGCCGATCTCGCTCGCGTACGCCGAACGCCTCTGCCGGGCCTACCCGCAGGCGGACGCACGCCTCGTGCGCGTCGCGATCCTGCTCCACGACACCGGCTGGGGTCGCGTCGACGAGAGTCGCATCATCTCCGAGGGGTTCGGCGGCGACTGGCGCAAGGCAGCGATCCGCTTCGAGCACGAGAAGCAGGGCTGTGTCATCGCCCGCGAGGTGCTGCCGCCGCTCGGCTACGACGAGCAGTTCGTCGACGACGTCTGCGCCATCATCGACGGCCACGACACGCGCCACGAGGCCTACAGCCTCGAAGACGCGATGATGCGCGACGCCGACCGGCTGTGGCGCTTCGACCCCGCAGGTATCGCGCTCGCCTCGGGCTGGTTCGGCATGGACCCCGCGACCTACACCGACCGGCTGCGCGCCGAGATCATCCCCGAGCTGCTGACCGAGGCCGGCATCGCCATGGCGACCGCGTCGCTCGACCGGTCGACGGCCCTGCTCCGGACGGACGTGCTGCGGTGAGCCGGGACCGCGCCGAGCTCGGCCTGCCCTGGACCCACGTCGACGACCACTACCTCGACGGGAGGTGGACGCCGTCGACGGGCGAGGCCCGCACCCCGGTGGTCGACCCGGCCACGGAGGAGGCGTGGGGCTCGGTGCCCGACGCGACGCCCGAGGACGTCGAGGTGGCGATGGCGGCCGCCGACCGGGCCTTCCGCAGCGGCCCGTGGCCGCGGCTGTCGGCAGCGGAGCGCGCCGACCACCTGCGCCGCGTGGCCGACGAGCTCGAGAAGCGCGCCGAGGAGCTCGCGCTCACGATCTCGCGCGAGAACGGGACGCCCCTCTCCGAGAGCCGCGGGGCAGCCGGCAACGCCGCGGGCATCTTCCGCTGGTTCGCCGGCATCGCCGGCCACCTCGACGCCGACGACGTGCGCCCGTTCCCCGCGATGGCGGGCTCCGAGTCCGTCGTACGCCGCGACCCCGTCGGCGTGTGCGTGCTCATCGCGCCGTGGAACTTCCCGATCAACCTCGTCGCGATCAAGCTCGCGCCCGCGCTGCTCGCGGGCTGCACGGTCGTCGTCAAGCCCGCCTCGCCCACTCCCCTCTCGATCCGCTTCGTCGTGGAGGCGGTCGAGGCTGCCGGAGTGCCGGCCGGCGTGGTCAACCTCCTCACCGGCTCGGGGGCGGTCGGCGACGCGCTCGTGCGCCACCCGCTCACCGCGAAGGTCGCCTTCACCGGGTCGACACCGGTCGGGCGCAAGATCGCGGCCGCGTGTGGTGAGCTGCTGCGTCCCGTCACCCTCGAGCTCGGCGGCAAGTCGTCGGCCGTCGTGCTGCCCGACGCCGACCTCGATGCCATGTCCGACGTCCTGATCCGCTCGAGCATGCGCAACACGGGTCAGACCTGCTACATCAGCACCCGCATCCTCGCGCCGACCGAGCGCTACGACGAGGTCGTCGACATGGTGACCCGCACGATCAGCGCCGGCCGTCAGGGCGACCCCCTCGACGACGACACGGTCTTCGGCCCGGTCGCCACAAAGGCGCAGTACGACAGCGTGCTCGATCACCTCGAGTCGGCCCGCCAGGAGGGCGCGCGTGCGACGACGGGCGGACGAGCCCGCGACGGGAACGGCTACTTCGTCGAACCCACGGTCCTGGCCGACGTGACACCCGACATGCGGGTCGCCCGCGAGGAGATCTTCGGCCCGGTCATCACGGTGCTGCGCTATGACGGCATCGACGAGGCGGTCGCCCTGGCCAACGACACCGGCTTCGGGCTCGGCGGCCTCGTCTTCTCCAGCGACCCGCGCGCGGCGCAGCAGGTGGCTGAGAGGATGGACACCGGGTCCGTGGGCATCAACTTCTTCGCCTCGAACCACAGCGCGCCGTTCGGGGGCCGTCACGACTCTGGCCTGGGCGTCGAGTACGGCCTCGAGGGGCTCGCTGCGTACGTGACCTACAAGTCGATCCACCGCCGCACCCCGAACGAGGAGTACCGATGAGCCGACCGGCGCCGAGCACGACGACCAGGACCACCGTCGGCATCGTGGGGGCCGGGCCCGCGGGCCTCATGCTCTCGCACCTGCTGCACCGCGCCGGCATCGACTCGGTCGCTGTCGACAACCGCACCCGCGGCGAGATCGAGCAGACGGTGCGGGCCGGCATCCTCGAGGCCGACAGCGTGCGCCTGCTCGTCGACACGGGCGTGTCCGACCGCGTCCTGCGTGAGGGGCACGCCCACGACGGGATCGAGCTGCGCTTCGGCGGCGTCGGCCACCGGATCGACTTCAAGGGCTTGGTCGGCGAGTCGGCGTGGCTCTACCCGCAGACCGACGTCTTCATCGACCTGGCAGCCGCACGGGAGCGCGACGGCGCGGACGTCCGGTTCGGCGTCAGCGACACCCGCGTCGAGGACGTCCTCGGCGACCGCCCCCGGATCAGCTTCACCGATGCCTCTGGTGCTGAGCAGGTCGTCGAGTGCGACTACCTCGTCGGCGCCGACGGCTCACGCAGCCTGTGCCGCCACGAGATCCCGGAGGCCCAGCGCCGGCAGTTCTCGCGCGAGTACCCCTTCGCGTGGTTCGGCATCCTCTGCGAGGCCCCGCACAGTGCGCCCGAGCTGGTCTACGCGCACTCCGACCGCGGCTTCGCCCTCATCAGCCAGCGCTCGGAGACGTTGCAGCGCATGTACTTCCAGTGCGACCCCGACGAGGACGTCGACGCCTGGAGCGACGACCGCATCTGGGAGGAGCTGCAGGCGCGGGTCAGCGGTCCCGACGGCTTCACCCTCAAGGAGGGCCCGATCACCGACCGGACGGTGCTGCGCTTCCGCAGCTTCGTGTGCGAGCCGATGCGCCACGGCAACATGCTGCTCGCCGGCGACGCCGCGCACACGGTGCCGCCCACCGGCGCCAAGGGCCTCAACCTCGCGCTCGCCGACGTCAAGGTGCTCGCCGAGGTGCTCGAGCAGGCCGTGCGGACCGGTGACACGGACGTCCTCGACACCTACAGCCCGCGGGCCCAGTCTCGCGTCTGGAAGGCCCAGCACTTCTCCTACTGGATGACGAGCATGCTGCACACGATCCCGGGCGCCACCGACTTCGACCGTCGGCGCCAGCTCGGCGAGCTGGCGATGGTGACCGGTTCGGAGGCGGGCTCGCGGTTCCTGGCCGAGGCCTACACGGGCTGGCCGGAGGGTGGGTCGGAGCGCGGCTGAGGGCTGCCTACGCCCGGCCCTCACCGAGACGGCTCAGGGCGGCGACGACCAGGGCTGCGGTCCCGGTGTCGAGTGTCGGCTGGATGAGCGGCGCGAAGAACGGGGAGTGGTTCGGAGGCGCCTCGGTGCCCGCCGCAAAGCCGCCGACACCCCAGTAGCAATAGGGGATCCCGAACGCGTCAGGCACCCGGCTGAAGTCCTCGCTCGCCGTCACCCGCCCGAGGTCCACGACGTGTTCGTCGCCGAAGTGCTCCCGGAACGAGGCGGTGACCGCCTCGCCCACTTCCGCGTCGTTGTCGGTGAGGGGGTACTGGTCGTAGTAGTCGAACGTCGGTGCCTGGGGCGAACCGGACGCCTCGCACTCGGCCCGGACGATGCGCTCGATGGCGGACAGGACGTGGGTCCTCACGCCGTCGTCGTAGGTGCGCACGTTGACGAGCAGGACCGCCCGGTCCGCGATGATGTTGCTCTTGGTGCCTGCCACGCTGCTGCCCACCGTCACGACGGCGAACTCGCCCGGCTTGGTCTCACGGGCGACGATCGTCTGGAGCCGCATCACGACGGCCGCCGCGAGGACGACCGGGTCGACGCTCTGGTGAGGCATGGAACCGTGAGAACCCTTGCCGTACAGGGTGATCCGGATACTATCGCCAGCGGAGAGAACAGGCCCGGGATGGGTTCCCACCGTGCCGGCCTCGAGTCCCAGCACGTGCTGGGCGAAGGCGACCTCAGGTCGCGGGATCGCGTCGACCAGACCGGCGTCGAGCATCGCCTGCGCTCCCGACGCGGTCTCTTCGGCGGGCTGGAAGAGGGCCACGAACGTGCCCGACCAGCCCGATGCACCCTGCGCGACCAGCTCGGCTGCGCCGAGCAGGCACGTGACGTGGACGTCGTGGCCGCACGCGTGCGCGATCCCCACGACGGCACCGGTCTCATCGGTGGCGGACTCGGTCGAGGCGTACGGCAGGTCGGTCTGCTCGGTGACCGGCAGTGCGTCCATGTCGGCGCGGGCCAGCACGACGGGGCCGGGACCGTTGTCGAGGACGCCCACGACGCCCCCGCCGAGCTGCTGGACGGCATACCCCATCTCGCCGAGGCGACGGGCGACGTTGGCGGCCGTGCGGCTCTCCTGGCCGCTCAGCTCGGGGTGCGAGTGGAGGTCGCGATAGAAGTCCTCCTGCCACTCCCTCGTCCTGGGCAGGCCCTGCAGCACCGACTCGTTCCGACCCATCGGATCTCCTTGGTCGCTCTGTGTTGTCGCTCTGTGTTGTCGCTCCGTGTCGCTGGTCGTGACCCGATCAGGCTACGCAGCCTTCTTCACCCGCGGCTGGGAGCCCGGGCGGCCGCACCCGGCCACGGCGGGAACAAACGACCCGGGCATAACGGTACACAGTATGTATCGTAATAGTGCGCGGCCCAGCCGCGGGAACGGAGAGCTCCCATGACATCCGCCGGAACCCTGGTCCTGGGCGCGGTGGCGATCCTGTTCGTCATCGCCTGGTTCGTCTTCGGCGTGGTCGACGGCACCCGCCCCGAGCGGGCACGGCACAATGGCAACACGCACGACACCGAGCCGAGCGAGCAGGCAGACGCCGCCCGGCACGTGGACAGCCACCACCTGACGACGCGCACCTGAGCGGCTGGCAGGACGCGGGGTCAGGAGCCGAGCAACGCTGGCAGGCTCCGCACTCCCGTGTAGAGGGCGACGACGACGAGCAGGACGGCGAAGGCGGCAGAGAGCTGGCGAGGGTGCGCCCGCTGTGCGACCCGTCCGCCGACGAGGCTGCCCGCAACCGTCGTGGCGGTGAAGACCGCGACGAGCACCCAGTCGATGTGGGCACGACCCGCGAACACCCTGGCCGACAGGGCTGTCGCACTGTTGACGGCGATGACCAGCAGCGAGGTCCCGACGGCCACGGGCATCGGGAAGGCCAGCGCCAGCACGAGCGCAGGGACGAGGACGAAACCCCCTCCGACGCCGAAGAACCCGGTGAGTAGCCCCACCGCCGTGGCAGTGGTCACGAGCTTGAGCAGCCGGGGGCACGCGCAGGCGAGCGGCCTGAGCCGGACGATGGGCTCGGCCGACCGGTCACGCTCCCCCGCCTGGTGAACGCGATCGCCAGAACGCCTCAGCATGAGCACGGCGACGACGAGCATGAGGCCCGCGAAGGCGAGGAGGAGCGCGCCCGGGCTGACGCGTGTCGACGCGGTCGAGCCGACGACCGAGCCGAAGGCGCCCAGCGCCCCGAATGCGAGACCCTGCCCGACGCGCACACGTCCGGCCAGGCGGTGGGGCAGCAGAGCGATGAGCGAGCTTGCGCCGACGACGAGCAGCGAGCTGGTCGTGGCGGTGGCAGGGTCCTGGCCCAGGACGTAGACGAGGGCCGGCACCGTGAGGATCGACCCTCCTCCGCCGAGTGCCCCGAGGGCGAGGCCGATGAGCAGGCCCAGGGGCAGCACGAGGACCATCATGTGGCGCGCTCTCTCGAGTCGCGACCGTCGCGGGCGCAGGTCACCCGCGCCCGAGGAGGCGCGAGAGGAACGAGCCCCCGGCCCTCTGGGCGCCGGGGTGACCGGGGCAGCGGGCGTCGCGCGGGACGCGGGCCATGACCTGGTCGACGTGCTGGCCGCAGCCGGCCCAGGTGGTCTTGCCGCAGGTCTGGCAGGTGGCGGGTCGGCACATGGTGGTTCTCCTCGGGGTCGGCCACTCGAGGTCGAGCGGCGGGTAGCTGCGGAAAGGGAGGGGCGGGAAGGGAGGGGGGCGGGAAGGGGCAGCACGGGCAGGGACGGTCGGGGTCAGGCCGCCTGCGCGAGCGGGAGTCCGGAGGTGAAGGCGCTGTCGAACGAGTCGTCGATCGCCACCACGCGCCGACCGCGGGCGGCCAGCACCGAGGCGGCGATGGAGGCACGGTAGCCCCCGGCGCAGTGCACCCAGACCTCGCCGTCGGGCACTTCCTCGAGCCGGCCGAGCAGGGCGTGGAGGGGGATGTTCACGGCACCCTCGATCGATGACTCCCGGTGCTCGGACTCGCGGCGCACGTCGAGCACCTCGACGTGCCGGTGGTGGCGCACGTGGGCGAGGTCGGCGAACCCGGCCCTGGTGAACGAGCCAAGGGGGCGCTCGGTCCACTGGTCGGGGCTGCCGGTGGCCGCACCCTCCAGCTGGTCGATGCCGATGCGCACGAGCTCGCGCTGGGCCTCGGCAACCTGCTGCGCCGACGAGCCGAGCAGCGTGAGCGGCGTGCCCCAGGGGATGAGCCAGCCGAGATAGGTGGCGAACTGGCCGTCGAGGCCGAAGTTGAGGGTGCCGGTGACGTGGCCGGCGGCGAAGGCGGTGCGGTCGCGCAGGTCGACGACCCACTCCCCTGCACCGATCCTGGCGGCCAGCGTGTCCTTGTCGGCTGCCGCCGGGGTCTGGAGGTCGACCGCCGAAGGCCCGGCAGCGTTGGCCGGGGCCATGTGGGCGTAGTAGGCGGGGTGGTCGTCGAGCCCGGCGAGCGTGTCGGCGACCCAGCGCTGCTCGTCCTGCGTCAGCGCGGGGTTGTGACATCGCTCGCCGCCGATGGTCGATGCCGAGGCGCTTCCCGACGAGCCGGCCGAGCAGAACGAGCCGAAGCCGTGGGTGGGCAGCACGTGGGTGTGGCCGGGGAGGTCTCCGGCGAGCCGGTGGGCCGAGGCGTACTGGAGGTGGACGAGCGCGTCGGTGTGCTCGGCGCCGAGGAGGTCGGGCCTGCCGGTGGCGCCGAAGAGCAGCGAGCCACCGGTGAAGACCCCGACCGCCTCGAAGGGCGACCTCTCTGCCGGAGCGACCTCCAGGGCGTACGCCAGGTGGGTGAAGGTGTGTCCGGGAGTGGCAATCGCACGGACCCGCATGGTCGGAGAGACGTCGACGACGTCGCCGTCGCTGATCGGTGTGCGGTCGTACGCGACGTCGTCGGCGGCGTTGACGTGGTACGCCGCGCCGGTGGCCCCTGCGAGCGCGAGTCCCCCTGTGACGTAGTCGTTGTGGATGTGCGTCTCGAAGACGTGAGCGATGCGCACCCCGGCCTCGGCTGCGAGGGCGACGACGCGGTCGAGGTCGCGCTGCGGGTCGACGACGACCGCCACGTCGCCGTCGTGGGCGAGGTAGGAGCGGTCGCCGAGGGTGGGCGTGTCGATCGCGACGAACGTGACGCCGTGCACCGTGGTGGGGGCTGGGGTGCTCACGAGTTCGGGACCTTTCGACGTGGCGTGTGGGGACGAGGACCGTGCTGGCGATGTCCGCCGGCGACCGATAGGCAAATACCCCTGTGGGTATCTGAGGTGGCTACCGTAATACCCCTTGGGGTATGTTCGTCAAGTCGGCGGCGAACGCCCCCGCAACCGCGACCTCCGAAGGAGACCCCCCGTGGTCACGCTCAACAGCGACGACATGACACCCGTCCTCAACCGGCTCCGCCGCGCGCAGGGCCAGATCGGCGGCGTCATCCGCCTGATCGAGGAGGGCCGCGACTGCCGCGACGTCGTGACCCAGCTCGCCGCCGTCAACCGCGCCCTCGACCGCGCGGGCTTCGCCATCGTCTCCTCGGGGATGCGCGAGTGCCTCGCCTCTCCCGACGGGCTCACTGCCGAGGACCAGGCGACGATGGAGAAGCTGTTCCTCACCCTCGCCTGAGGGCAGCCCCGCTCAGACGGGCCGGCGTCGGGGCTGCGGGCCGACGCCCAGCAGGAGCAGCTCGAGCACGCCGTCGGCCCAGCCGCGACGGGCCCGCCCGTGCTGCAGCAGCTCTCCGAGGTAGGCGCCGAACGCGAGAGCGGCAAGCCCCTCGACATCGACGCCCCGCCTGAGCCGGCCGCTGGAGACGTCGGCGGCGATCTCGCGCTCGAGCACCTCGAACCAGCCGCGCAGGCGGGTGCGGAGGGCGACGGTGAACGCAGGGTCGGAGTCGGTGAGCACCGCCGCGATCGCTCCGCGCCCGAGGTGCTCCTCGACCAGGGCGCGCACCTGCTCGAACACCCATCGCAACTTCTCCTCGACCGGCAGGTCCGCCTGCGGGAAGGCATCACCGGCGAAGGCCGCGAGGGTGGCCGCGAGCAGGGCCTCCCTGTCGCGATGACGACGGTAGATCGTCGTGCGCGCCACGCCAGAGCGGGCTGCCACGGCGTCGATGTGCACGGCCTCGGGGCCCCGTTCGCGCAACAGCGCCAGGGCGGCGGCGCCGATGCGATCGTCGACGCCCGCGTCTCGCGGTCGACCGGCCGTGGGAGACATCGCGGTCCTTCCGGGAACAAAGCAGGGACAATTTTCGCTACACCTATTGTATCGAAAATCACGCGGCACGGACCGAAGTTCGACCGAGCCGCACACTCTTTACCCAATAGTTGAATTTTCATTGACATCGGCACGCGTGCCGGAAAGGACGGTGGACGGCCATGGTCGTCTACAACGAGCTCGTCGCCATCACGGCGGGAGCGGGACTCATCGGCTTCGCCTGGTTCCTGACCCGGCTCATCGGCGGGCTGCGGATCGACAGCGAGGGCTGGGCCGGCTTCTTCGGAGTCACGGGCGTGCTGCTGCTGGCCCTGGGCCTCCACACCACGATCACCTGGCCCTTCGGCGGCGACGGCTTCGAGTACGCCAACATCGCCTTCGGGCAGCCGGCGGCCGGGTTCGGCGCCCTGCTGCTCTTCGCTGCCGTCTACCTGTGGCGTCACCGCGCCCTCTTCGCGGCCGACGTCGACCCGGCTCGACGTGCCGCCCTGGACGCCCTGAAGCCGGTCGCCGTCTTCGTCGGCGCGCTCGGGCTGGGCATGGCGGCCCTCGCCATCACCTTCGTCCGTTTCCAGCTCGGCGCCGCTCCGCCGCAGGAGCCCATCAGCGGACGCTTCGGCCACCTGCCGCTCCTCGAGGCGCTGTTCCTCGGCGGCCTCTGGGGCGTCATCGCGCTCGGCGCCCTGCTCTTCGCCGTCGCCCAGCTCGCCGACCGGCCGAGCCTGCTGCGGTGGGCTGCTCGCGCGTGGACCGTCGGAGGAGTCGTGCTCCTGCTCTTCGGCGCGATGAACTTCTACACGCACATCGGCATGTACTACAACATCGCCCACGGGACTTCTCACCTCTGGTGAGTCCCTGGTGACCTCAGGACACGGCGGCCGGACCTACGATCTGTGGGTCCGGCAGTTGCGTGGACGATGCTGTCGAAATCGCCTGACACCGTTCGTGTAGTAGGTGTCGACGCGGGCCACCAGGGTCCGCCAGAGCTGAAGGAGCCGTCGTGGCCGAGTACCTCCTCTACTTCAACCAGCAGTGGGTGGGCGACCACTCCGAGGAGTGGTTCCGCGGACGCGGCCCACTCGCCAGGGGCGTCGTCAACGACATGAGGGCCGCCGGAGTCTACGTGTTCGCGGGAGGGCTGGAGGAGGAGGACGGACCCGTCTACAACGCCGACCCGACCAGCGGCTCCGTGATGGTCACCGACGGCCCCTACGTCGAGACGAAGGAGTTCCTGGGCGGATTCGCCATCGTCGACGTGCCCGACGACGCCACGGCGAACATGTGGGCTGCCAGGGTCGCGGAGGCCTGCGGGTGGCCGCACGAGGTTCGCCGCTTCAAGCCCCAGCCGAAGGCCGGCTGACGCCGACGACCATGGCCGACCCGACGACGCACCCCGACGACCCCCGGGTCATGGTCCACGAGGGCGTCGCGACCCGGGTGCTCATCGGGTCCGGCGCGCTCCGGCGCGTCCCCGACGAGCTCGCGCGAGTCGGTGCGGAGCGCGTCATCCTCGTGGCCACGAGGTCGGCCTCTGCTCCTGCAGCCGACCTCTCGGCCGCCCTGGGCAGCCGCCTCGCGGCACGCTTCGACGAGGCGCAGGTGCACACGCCGGTGGAGGTCACCGACCGGGCACTCGCCGTCGTCACGGCACACCACGCCGACGCCGTGGTGGCCCTGGGCGGCGGGTCAGCCGTCGGGCTCGCCAAGGCGCTCACCGCGCGCACCGGCATACCCCAGGTGGCCGTCCCGACGACGTATGCCGGATCGGAGGTCACGCCTGTCCTGGGCGAGACGCGGGGCGGGGTGAAGACCACGCGCCGCGACCCCGCGCTCGCACCGCGAACCGTCGTCTACGACCCCACGCTGACCCTGTCGATGCCGCGCGGGCTCACCCTGACCAGTGGCCTCAACGCGCTCGCGCACGCCGTCGAGGCCCTGTGGGCCCCCGACCGGACGCCGGTGAGCGACGCACTCGCCACGGAGTCGGCCAAAGCGATCGTCGAGGCGCTGCCCCAGGTGCTCTCCGACCTGCGCGACCTGACGGCTCGCGCCCGGGTGCAGGCGGGCGCGTGGCTCGCCGGGATGTGCTTGGCTCAGACCCGGATGGGCTTGCACCACCAGCTCGCCCACACCCTGGGCGGCAGCTTCGACCTGCCCCACGCCGAGCTCCACGCGATGCTGCTGCCGCACGTCATGGACTTCGACCTGCCCGCCGCACCCGACGCGGAGCGGCGGCTCGAGCGGGCTCTCGGCACCGACCCCGTACGCGTGGTGCGGGGCCTCGCGGCCGGCCACGAGGGCGCTCGCCGGCTGCGCGACCTGGGGGTCCCGCGCGACGCCCTGGCCGGCGTGGCCGCTCGCGTGGTCGACGCGCCCTACCCCAACCCGAGGCCGCTCGACGTCGAGTCGGTGACCGCGCTGCTCGAACGGGCTTGGTGACCGGACCCGGGACGGTTGCGCCGCCAGAGCAACCAGCCGCGGTAGGGAGGCATCGTCGCCTGCTGGTCGCGCCTGTCACGGGAGGCCCGGGAGCGAGGGTCGGGACGTCAGCCGGAGTAGGGCTCCAGCTCGGCAAGCACCCCGTTGAGCGCCTCGGTGCTGGACGGGTGCGTCCAGATCCCGTTCAGCAGCTCGTCTGCCGTGGTGCCGGCCCGGATGGCCAGGGCGACGAGGTTGACCAGCTCCTGGGAGTCGACGCAGAAGAGCGTCGCGCCGAGGATCCGCCGCGTCGCCGCGTCGACGGAGAAGGTGATCACGCCGTCCGGGTCGCCGACGATCTTGGGCCGTGGCATGGTCGCGATCCGCGCAACCTCCTTGCTGGCGTGGAGCACGTCGTGGCCTGCAGCGCGCGCCTCCGCGGGCGTGAGGCCCACCTGCGAGAGGGGCGGGGTGATGAACGTCGTGCGGGGCACGGCGACCCGGTCGGAGGTGGAACGTCGCCCCTCCCCCTTCAGCTGGTCCCAGACCACCCGGTTGTCGTCGAGCGAGATGTAGGTGAACTGCGGGCCACCGTTGACGTCGCCGACCGCGAAGACCCCGTCGGCCGAGGTGCGAAGGCGATCATCGACGATGATGAATCCTCTGTCGTCCGTGGCGATTCCGACCACGTCCAGACCGAGCTCGCTCGTCACCGGCACCCTGCCGATCGCGAGCAGGACCGCGTCGGCCTCGACGTCGTCGTGCGCCAGAAGCACTCGCAGGACGTCGCCTGCCCGCTCGATGGCGCGAACCCGGGCGTCGTGGCGCACGGTCACGCCGCGACGGGACAGCACGTCCTCGACCGCCTGTGCCACAACCGGTTCGGCGTCGGGGAGCAGGGCCCCGCGGGAGTCGAGCAGCGTGACGTCGGCGCCGAAGAGCGCGAACATGTTCGCGAACTCCAGACCGACGAAGCCGGCGCCGACGACGACGAGCCGATCCGGGAACGGGTCGGCGTGCTGGATGGTCGTGGAGTCATACACCCGGGGCAGCGTGGCACCCGGGATGTCCGGGCGGGCCGGCACCGCCCCGGTGCCGACGACGATGCGCTCCGCCGTCACGACGACGTCGCCGTGGGCCGTGCGCACGGTGACCTGCTTCGGGCCGGTGAAGCGTGCGTCTCCGTCGAGCAGCGTCGCCACACCCTCGAGCATGCCGTGGTTGGCCGCGTTGAGCCCGCCGATGAGAGCGTCACGGTCAGCGACGGCCCGGGCGAAGTACTCCGAGGGGTCGTCGCTCGGCCGCCGGGCCTCGGCCGACACCACGAGGTCCTTCGTGGGCACGCAGGCGACGTTGATGCACGTGCCGCCGTACATCGCCGGGTCGCGCTCGACGAGGGCGACCGACCGACCGGTGGCCGCGTAGCGCTTGGCGAGCGTCTTGCCCGCCTTGCCCCACCCGATGACCAGCAGGTCCACGCTCAGGGGTGACGTGGTCACGACGGGGCCTCCTCGAACCGAGTACGTATGCCGTGCCGGCACCCTGTCACTGTCTTGCCCGCGGCCTGGCGGGCGCAAGGGGCGCAGGCCCGGCCGGCGCGAGGCCCTGGCCAGCACGGTGCTGGCCAGGGCCTCCTGGGTGCGTCGACGGGTCCGGCGTCCTACTGTGTCGCCGTGAGCGGCGTCGGCTTGAAGCCCTTGAAGGTCATGTACAGGCCGACCGAGAGCTCCCAGACGAAGATGAGCGCACCGCCCGGCCCCCACCAGATCGAGCCGTGCTCGGTCAGGCCGAGGATGGTCGCGAGGGTGGGGGCGAGGAGCAGGGGCGCAGCAGCGAGTCCCATCAGCGGGATGACGCGGGGCACGAGGCGCGTGCGGTAGAGCAGCGTGGCGAAGAGCACGGCGTTGATGACGGGGGCGAGGTTGGGTCCGAGCAGGAACGTGTAGTCGCGCATCGCCACGAGCCCGTGGCCGGTCGTCAGCAGGGCGGAGGCCTCGGGGCCGGCGACACCACCGAGGTCGCGCCGCATGGCGACGACGCCGAGCAGGCTGACGACGCCGATCATGACGACGGCGGCCTCGTACATGCGGGAGGTCACGAAGCCGAGGGCCATGGCCTGGTTCTGCCGCTTGACGACCGGGTAGACGGCGACCGCGGAGCCGATGGCGGCCAGGGCGTTGACGGTGTCCATGAGGCAGCCGATGATCACGCGCGTGTCCTGGCCGGGGCCGACGACGTAGCCGGGGTCGTCGAGCACCGGCTTGAGGAAGTACACGACGGCGGCGATGGACGAGGCGAAGGTGATCAGGTAGAAGATGCCGGATGCCCTGGCGTAGTTGCGGGTCCAGTCGCTCCCGCCTGTTCGGACGGTCGTGGTCGTTCGGGCAGTGCCGGTGGTGGTGGCGGCGGGCGTCGCCATGCTCGGGACGGTGTCCATGTCAGTCTCCTGGTGTGGTGGTGGTGGCGGTTGTGGTGTCTGTTGTGGTGTCCGTGCTGCGGTCCTGTCGGTGCAGTGACAGCAGCGGGATGCCGATGTCGGCGAGCTGGCGGAGCAGTCCGTGCAGCGCCGCCTGGTCGGCGACCGGCCCGCGCAGGACGGTGGTGCCGTCCTCGAGCGGGGTGAGCGTGAGGCCGTCGAAGCGAGCGGCCCAGTGGGTGGCCAGCTGTCCCCGGACGCGGATCTCGTAGCAGGCCCGGTCAGGGTCGGTCGTGACTCTGTCGTCGTCCATGGCTCTCCTCGGATCGAGCGCCCGGCGCCTCGGGGCCGGCTGGGCCGGGGGTCGATCGGTGCGATACCGGGAAACGTAGGAGCCCATGTGGTGAGCGGGCATCACCGCATCTGGTGAATCTCGTGGTGAGGGGCGGGCACCGGCTCGGCCGGTTAACCGCAAACCCCTGAGCGGGGTGGTCGCGCGCGCCTACCGTGGTGGGGTGCGCGGTCACGTGACCGAGGTGCGGGTGGGTTTCATCACCCGGTACGCGTTGTCGTACCTGGGCACGTGCCTGCTGTTCATCGCGCCGCTCGCGGTCACGCTCGCCCTCAAGGTCGACCACCTCGTCGGCCCGGGCTCCGCGCCCGCCGGTCTCGCCGTCGTGGCCGGCGCCGGCTCCGTGGTCGCCCTGGTGGGCAACCCCCTCTTCGGGCGGCTCAGCGACCGCACCTCATCGCGCTTCGGCATGCGACGACCTTGGATGCTCGGGGGCCTGCTGGGCGGCACCGCAGGCGTTTTAGTCGTCGCGACCGCCTCTAGCGTCGCCGCCGTGGTCGTCGGCTGGTGCATCGCCCAGCTGTTCTTCAACGCTGTGCTCGCCGTCCACGTCGCGGTGCTCCCCGACCAGGTGCCACCCAGCCAGCGCGGGCGCGTCTCGGGCGTGCTCGGGGTGTGCCTCCCGGTGGCGTCGGTGGGGGCCACGTTCGTCGTGAAGGTCTTCAGCGGCAACGAGATGGCGATGTTCCTCGTGCCCTGCGCCGTGGGCGGCCTGCTCATCGTGGTGTTCGCCGCGAGCCTGCAGGACCGTCGGCTGCCGCGCGGCACCCGGCCGCCGTGGACTCTGCGTGAGGTCGCCGGCACCTTCGTCGTCGACCCGCGACGCCACCCCGACTTCGCGTGGGCCTTCCTCAGCCGCTTCCTGCTGGTCATGGCGTACGCGTTCCTCACGACCTACCAGGTCTACTTCCTCCTCGAACGCCTCCACCGGACCGCCGCCGAGGTCCCCGACCTCGTCTTCGTCGGGACACTCGCGCAGTCGGCCGCCGTCGTCGTGGCCTCGCTCGTCGGTGGCCGGGTGTCGGACCGTGCCGGGCGGCGCAAGGCGTTCGTGCTCGCCGCGGCCCTCGTGTACGCGTTCGCCATGGCCCTGCTGAGCGTGGCGACCGGGGTCGCGGCCTACGTGACCGCGCTCGCGGTCAGCGGGGTCGGCTTCGGGCTGTATTTCGCCGTCGACCTCGCGCTGGTCACGGAGGTGCTGCCCGACCCCGACGACGCCGCCAAGGACCTCGGCGTCTTCAACTACGCCGGCGCGCTGCCCTTCACGATCGCGCCGGCCGTCGCTCCGACCGTGCTGTCCCTGGGCCAGGGCAGCTACGGCATCCTCTTCGGGGTCGCTGCCGCCTGTGCTGCGGCGGGCGCGCTGGCCGTGCTCCCGATCAGGCGGCTGCGCTGAGCCCGAAGGGTGTGCGTCCGGACCGGCGGTGGCGCGCTCACCTGTCCCGGCCGCCGAGCAGGTCGAGCTCGCGGGCCCGGGTCACGGCTGCTCGTCGGCCACTCACGCCGAGGTTGGCGTAGACGTTGCGCGTGTGGGTCCGCAGCGTGTTGAGCGACACGACCAGCTGCCGTGCGAGCTCGGGGCCGGTGAGGTCGGTGGCGAGCAGGCGCAGCACCTCGAGCTCGCGGCTGCTCAGCGGGTCGACGAGCCCCCGCCCGGCCGCGGGGTTCGCCCCGGCAGCGACCTGCGGGGCAGCACCGGCTGTCGCGAGCGCACGAACGAACGGGACCTGCTGCTGCTCGGCCGGAAGCAGACGCACGAGGCGGGTCAGCGCCACACCGTGCTGGGTGAACACCCGCACGAGACCTTCCGGCCTGGCCAGGTTCAAGGCGTGACGGAGGTGGCCTGCCGCAGCCGACCTGTCGCCTGACGCGAGTGCCGCCAGAGCCTGCAGGACGTCGACCTCGAGCACCGTTCCGGCGCGACCGCCGAGCTGCGCCCCGTCGTGCAGCCGCTGGAGCAGACCTCGCACGGCCGCCACGTCCGTCGGGGCGGCGGGGCGCGCCTCGAGCTCGGCCACCAGCAGCATCGCCAGGGTGACGTGCTCGTACTCGTCGGCGTAGGTCACGGCGTCGTCCGCGTCGAGGCCGTGCTCGGCCGCCCAGCGGCGTGCTTCGTCGAGCCGCCCCGCGGCCACCAGGGCCCGGGCCCGGGTGGCGTGCACCGGGCGGACGTCGGGCTTGAAGTCCGCCACGTAGACGCGTGCGGCCTCGTCGAGCAGGGACAGCGCCTCGTCGAGGTCTCCGTGCGCCTGGCGCACGAGCGCCATGTTCACGCGCAGCTGGTAGGCGTGCTGCGGCATCCCGGCCTCGTCGCCGAGCTGTTGGGCTCGACGCAGCTGCGACTCGGCCTCGGTGACGTCGCCGCGCTCGAGAGCGACCGCGCCGAGCGCACTGTGGAGGTCGGCCGTGCCGCGCACCACGCCGTCTGCAGTGGCAGCGAGGTCGAGCGCCTTGCGGAGCGTGGCCTCGGCCTCGCCGAGGCGCCCCTGGGCGACCCGCACGTCGGCGAGGGTTGTCGAACAGCCCAGCACGTCGGAGACGTGGCCGGCCTGCACCAGGTCGTCCACGCACAGCGAGTAGCAGCGGTGGAGCCCGTCCAGGTCGCCCTGACGCCAGTACGCGAGCCCGGACAGTCCCCAGGCACCGGCCCGGGTCGGGTGGTCGTCGGGCGCTGCGAGCCTCGCGGCCAGCTCGGCGTGGCGACGAGTCTCCTCGAGGTCACCGCCCACGACCGAGAGTGCGGCGCGGTAGAGCTCGACCCTGCCGGCGAGGCGGGGCAGGTCGAGCGGGTCCTCGACCAGGATCCCGGGTGTGCCTCCCCCGCCGGGCGACGCAGTGTCGACACGGGTGATCGTTCGGTCGATGTCATCCAGCCGGACTGCGACAGAAGCGAACTCGTTGCGCTCCATGAGGGCAGCGACGAAACCCATCGCCAAGGCCGGGCGGTGGTGCACGACGTCGGCCGGCAGCGCGCCGATCCACCCGGCCACCACCGCTTCCTGCCTCCGACGGAGCAGGTCGGGGATCGAGCGCTCCATCAGGGCCGCGGCCCGGACGACGTCGCCCGCGGCGAGGGCGTGGTCCACCGCCGACACCGGTTGGCCCTCCTCCTCGAACCAGGCACTGGCCCGGGCGTGCAGCTCCGCCGGCGGCGGCCCCTGGGCGGCGGCCGCCAGGTGCGCGCGCAGCACGTCGGCGAAGAGGTGGTGGTAGCGGAACCACTGCCGGCGCGAGTCGAGCGCGACCACGAAGAGGTTCTGACGCTCGAGCTCGCGCAGCGTGGCGTCCCCGCCGACCTGCCCGGTGACGGCGTCGCAGAGCGGCCCGCTGAGCCGGTCGAGGACCGACGTGCGGAGCAGGAACTCGCGCACGTGCGAAGGTTGGCGGGCCAGCACCTCGTCGGCGAGGTAGTCGACGATGAACCGGTCGTCGCCCGCGAAGTGCGCGAGGAACTGTGAGGTGTCGGAACGCCCGCGGAGCGACAGGGCGGCGAGCTGCAGCGCGGCGGCCCAGCCCTCGGTGCGCTGCTCCAGCACGGCCACGTCCTCCGCGTCGAGCTCGAGCCCGGCCTGCTCGAGGAAGCCCGCCGCCTCCGAGAGCGTGAAGCGCAGGTCGGCCGCCCGCACCTCCACGACCTCGCCACGGGCCCGCAGCCTGCTGAGCGGCAGGCCGGGGTCGGCGCGGGTGCCGAGCACGACGTGCACCTGCGGCGGCAGGTGGTCGAGCAGGAAGAGCATCCCCTCGGCGACACCGGCGCCCTCGGCCAGGTGGTAGTCGTCGAGCACGAGGACGACGTCGCCGGGAGCGTCCGCGAGCCGGTTCACCAGCTCGGCCAGGACCACTGTCAGGGGCGGGCCGGGCCGGCCCAGCAGGGGAAGGACCCCCTCGCGCACCTCGGGCACGCGGTCGGCCAGCGCGGTGACGGCATACGCCCAGAACGTCTCGGCCTCGGCGTCGTCGGCGTCGAGCGACACCCAGGCGACCGAGCCGGGCGCGGCGTCCTCGTGCGCCCAGGCCGCCATGGCCGTGGTCTTGCCGAAGCCGGCCTGCGCCGACACCAGGGTCAGCTTTCCCGTCGTACCGCGACGCAGCAGCTCGGCGACCCGCGGTCGCTCCACCGCGCCCGCCTGCGGGCGTGGCACGAAGAGCTTGGTGCGGAGCAGCGGCGTCGGCACGGCGCACCCGGTCAGGCGGAGGCGGCGATCGCGTCGATCGTGCCGGCCATCAGCTCGACGTACGCGTCCGCGTCGAAGTCCGGGTAGACCTGCGAGCCGACGACGATGCCGTCGGAGATCGCGATGACGAGGTTGCCGAGGTCGTCGGCGAGGTCGGCACCCACATTGTCAGGGAGCAGCTGGGTGATCCATGCCGAGATCATCAGGCGCACCTGCTCACGCACGTCCATGTACGCCGCCCGCGACTTCGCGTTGACCTCTCCCGTCTCGAGCAGCACCTGCATGCCGATGCGCAGGAAGGCCGGCATCTCGGCGAAGGTACGGGTGGACTGGCCCATGACGCGGCGCAGACCCTCGACGATCGTCGTGTCGGTGGAGACGTCCCACCGCGGCACCGACACGAGCCACTTGGCATAGCTCGCCCGGATCACCTCGGCGAACAGGTGGTCCTTGTCCTCGAAGTACCAGTAGACCGAGCTGACGGGCAGGCCGGACCGCTGGCACACCCGGGCGATCGTGGCTCCGCTGACGCCGCGCTCCTTGGCGAGGTCGGACGCGGCCTCCATGATGCGGTCACGGGACCTCGCCGGCGGAGCGGCCTTGGCCGCCTCCTTGCGCACCACTTTGCTCACCTCTTTGCTCACCTCTTCGGCCGCCCCGGAGACGGGCGCGGATCGCGTGGCCTGGCCGGTCGCCTTGGGGCTCATGCCGCGACTCCCAGCGACTCGAGGTGCTGGCCGAGACCCTGCGCCACGCGGCTGACGAGGCGCTTGATGTCCTTGTGGTTCGACGAGCGCACCTGCAGGAAGAGGCCGTCCATGAGCATCATGTGGAAGCGCGCCAGCCGGGTGGTGAGGTCGGGGTCGGCCTCGAGCGCACCGGGGGCGAGCACCGTCGCCCACCAGTCGCGGATGGCGACCTCTGTCTCGTGGCGGACCTCGGCGTAGAGCCGACGCGCTGCGGGCTCCTTCACCCGGTGCTGCAGCGTCAGCAGCAGGCCGAGCGCCCAGAACTGGGGAGAGGTGCTCAGCGACTGCGCCGCGGCGCCGAACCGCTTCTCGATGCGGTCGACGAACTCCTGCGGCTCGGCCCCCGCGACCCAGGTGGGGGCGCTGGCGCGCCAGCTGCGGTAGGAGTGCTCGAGCGTCGCGGCCAGCAGCTGGTCCTTGCTGCCGAAGTGCCAGTAGATCGAGCTCGCGGGCAGGCCGGTGGCCTCCTGCACGAGCGCCACGGTCGTGCCGTCGTAGCCACGCTCGGCGGCGATGGAGAGGGTGGCGTCGAGGATCGCCTGACGGGACTCGTCGCCCTGCCGGTGCCGTCGTTCGGTCTTGCGTGCCATTCGCGCTCCGCTCTCTGCCCGGCGCCGTCGGGGCGCGTGGCGGACTGGTTCCCTGTAGTGCAATCCTACGGATAAGGGGCTCGTTGAACACCCTGCAGGCCGGTCGATATCTCATCGGAGCATGGAAGGCCTTGCCCTCCGCCCTGCGATGACCTACTTTCACTGTAGTGAATGCTACAGAGTTGTAGCAGGAAGAGAAGGTGGCATCGTGACCAACGAAGCAACGACGGTCCAGTCGCAGGCGCTGGACCCCGCACACTACCGCGAGGTCATGGGTCACTACCCGACCGGCGTCGCCGTGGTCACCGCCACGTCGGCGGACGGGGAGCCCCTGGGGATGGTGGTGGGCACCTTCACCGCGGTCTCGCTCGACCCCCCGCTCGTGGCGTTCATGCCGACCACGACGTCCGGCACGTTCGCGCTCATGCGCGACGCCGACGCGTACTGCATCAACGTGCTCGCCCACGACCAGCTCGAGCTGTGCCGCACGATGGCGGTGCCTCGGCCGGGCAAGTTCGACGAGGTGAGCTGGCACCTGTCGGACCACGGCGCACCCGCCCTCGACGACGCCGTGGCCCGCATCCACTGCCGTACGCACGACGTGATCACCGCGGGCGACCACTACATCGTGCTGTGCGAGGTGGAGGGGATGGAGGTCAGCCGCCCGGTGACGCCCCTGCTCTTCTTCCAGGGCGGCTACGGCGGTTTCAGCTCGGGTGGCCTGAGCGCCAAGGGGGATGCCGGCCTCATCGAGTCGGTGCGCCTCGCCGAGGTCGGCCGCGCCCAGGCCGAGCGCGTGGCCCGCACGCTCGGGTGCGAGACCGCCCTGCTCGTCGCCGCGAACGACCACGAGCTCACCACCGCGGTGACGGCATACGGCCCGAACGTGCCGGCCCTCGAGCCGCTCGGGGTGCGCGTGCCGCTCATGCCCCCGCTCGGGGAGGCCTATGTCGCGTGGTCCGACGACGTCGTCGTCGACGCCTGGCTGCGCCGCGCGTCGAGCCAGGAGCCGGAGGTCGTGGAGAAGTACCGCCGACGCCTGGCTGCAGTGCGCGAGAGCGGCTACGCCGTGTCGCGGCAGCGGGAGCTCGACCACCCGCGCTACTCCGACCTGCGCGAGGCGATGCGTGAGTATGCCGCCGGGGACCTCACGCCGGTCCGCGAGCGAGCAGTGCGCTCGGTCATCTCGCAGTCCTCCGCGTTCTTCGAAACGATCGAGATCCAGGACGGCGAGACGTACGACCTCGGTGCGATCGTCGTTCCGGTCCTCGGACGCGAGGGGCGAGTCGCCCTGTGCCTCAGGGCAAGTCAACTCCCCGGAGGCGCAGACGCCGAGACCGTGCGCGGGTGGATCAGCACCCTCGAGGCCGCCGCCGCCGAGATCGGCGAGCAGCTGCGCGAGCCGCGCCGCGCGGAGTACGCGGCGTTCCTCCAGGCCACGCCCGGCGACTTCATGATGTGACGGGCCGTCGCGCCCTCGAGCAGCTCGCACGAGGGCGCGATGCCGCCTGGGGTGCAGCCCCGGGCCACGAGTGCGGCTTTGCGCCACGAGCGCAGCTGTGCGCCACGAGTGCGGCTTTGCGCCACGAGCGCAGCTGTGCGTCATGAGTGGAGCTGTGCGTCACGAGCGCGCGGTGCACCGTGCACTCGTGACGCAACTGCGCACCGGTGGCGGCGGCGTGCGCTCACCGTCCCGAGCTGATCTCGTTCCCGATGATCCAGCCCATGCCGAAGGCCGACAGCAGCCCGTTGCCCGAGCTGTAGCCGCCCGACTGCGTGCCGGCCAGGCCGACGGCCACCCCGCCGCCGGCCCGCAGGCCCTCGATCGAGGTGCCGTCCGTCCGCAGCACGCGCCCGTGCGGGTCGATGGCGACGCCGCCCTGGGTCGTCAGGACGCCGTGGGTGAGCCAGGCGTAGTGGAAGGGCGCGACCAGCGCGCGGCGTCCGGGCAGCGGCTGCAGGGAGGCCTCGAGCACGGACCGGTCGATCCGCAGGGCGGCCGCGAGCGAGGTGATGTCAGGAGCACGTCGCAGGGCACCTGCACTCTCGGACTCGCGCATCATCTCCGAGTGCTGCGCTGTCTGCTGCGCCTCGTCGTCCCAGATCATCACGGCCCGCTCGCCGGGCTGCCCCTGGACGACGCCGGCCAGGCCCGAGTAGCCGTTGGCCTGCTCGTCGACGAAGCGCTCGCCGTCGCGGTTGACCAGCACCGCGCCGAGCCACGGCAGGGCCGGGTTGACCCTGGTGCCGTGCAGCGTGACCTGGCCGTGGCGCAGGCACGCGCCCATGTTGCGCAGCTCGGCCCCGAGCGGACGCAGCCAGCCGATGGCGTCACCCGTGGCGGTGCTGACCCCGCCGTGGAAGGGGTCGCCGAGCTCGGCGCAGAACTCCTGCATGAGCGCGCGGTTGCCCGCGAACCCGTCGGTCGCGAGCACGGTCACGTCCGCCGACACGACGAGGTCATGACCGCCCTGCCGGGCGCGCACCCCGACCACCGTGCCGTCCTCGACGCGCAGCCCCGTCACCGGCGCCTCGTCGAGGACGGCCACGTTGGGCCGGTCCGCGAGCAGCCGGCGCAGGTGCCCCATGAGGGGACCGCCGCCGGCGCGAGCCGGGTCGGCGTGCAGCCGGGGAACCGACATGCCCTTGCGGGCCATGTCGGTGCCGACGTCCATCGGGTAGCCGAGGTCGTCGGCAACCCAGTGGACGTAGTCGGCGGCGACACCACAGAGGGCGTCGACGAGCTCACGGTGCCGCTCGTCACCGGACGCGGCGAGGATGTCGTCGGCGTGACGCTCGGCCGAGTCGTCGATGCCGGCGGCCTCCTGGAAGCGGGTGCCGCCGGCGGCGAGGCTGCCGCTCGACACCCCGGCGTTGCAGCCTTCGGTCATGCTCTTCTCGAGCACTGCGACGACGATGTCGGGGTCCTCGCTGGCTCGTAGGGCGGCCATCACGCCGCACGCGCCTGCGCCGCCCACGACGACGTCGACCTCGATGTTCTCGTGCATGGCAGGGTCCTCGTGGTCGCTGGGGCCGACGGGTGTCGGGCGGGTGTCGGGCGAGAGTCAGGTGGGCGTCGGGCGGGAGTCGGGCGGGAGTCGGGCGGGTGGTCAGCCGTCGAGGGCGTCGGGGATGCCGTAGAAGGAGCGGGCCCGGTCGAGCAGCTCGCGCGGCGGCTGGGCGTGGTGGAAGCCGCGGCGCGACGGCACCAGGCCGGCCGAGCGGTACTGCCGCCCGCGCAGCTCGGCGACCTGCAGCAGGGTGCCGAGCGAGTCGACGACCGGGACGTCGTCCACCCGACTGACGCCGTGGTCGGCGAGGAAGACGTTGAGCGGTCCCTCCCCCGGCACGATCACGTCGGCCCCGGCGGCGATCGCCTCGCGGGCAGCGGCACGGAACGCATCGAGCAGGGCGTCCGGGGCGGCATACGCCCCCATGACGTCGGTGAACTCCGCCGCCACCTGCCGGATCGGACCGACGACGCCGTCGAGGCCGTAGGTGCGCAGGTTGCGGCGCAGCTGCGGCTCGAGGGCGCCGATGAAGTTGACGATGCCGACCGTGGCGCCGAGCGTCGAGGCCATGAGCACCGAGGTCTGCCCGAACGCGAGCACCGGGATGTCGACGACCGAACGGCACTCCTCGTAGGCCGTGTCGGGGATCGTCGCGATGAGGAACGCGTCGTAGCCCTCGTCCTGGGCGCGCAGGGCGGCGTGCACGAACTGCTCCTTGTGCAGGCCCGAGAGGTACGCGTAGCCGATGTGGGTGCCCGGGTAGTCGCTCGGGTAGGTGCCCGGCTTCATGCCGTGCAGGTGCACCTCGGTTCCTGGGTCGGCCACCTTGGCCAGGTGGCGCTCGAGCGCATCACGGTAGTGCGGCACGTCGTCCAGCACGGTGAAGCTCTGGTGCCAGATCTTCATGACCGCTCCTTCACGGCAAGGGCTGCGGCGTCGGCGCCGGCGATGCGCCCGAAGGTTGCACCGCGCAACACCGAGGTCGAGCCGGTGTAGTTCGAGTAGTAGAGACCGGTCATCTCGCCGGCGGCGTAGAGGCCCGGGATGGCGCGCCCGTCGCGGTCGATCACGCGGGACCCGGCGTCGACCTTGAGGCCGCCGAACGTGAACACGTTGGCGCACATCACGGGGTAGGCGATGAAGGGTCCGGACTGGATCGGCTTGGCCCAGTTGGACTTCGGGGGCATGACCCCCTCGGTGGCCAGGCCGTCGGGGCGGGTCGGGTCCCACTCTCCCGCCGGGCAGCCGGCGTTGTATGCCGCCACGGTCTCCTCCAACGTCACCGGGCCGACGTCGATCTTCGCCGCGAGCTCGGCGATCGAGTCGGCGCGCACCGGCTTCTCCTCCGAGCGGATCGCCGTGCGCAGGTTCGGGATCGCCTGCCCCTGCGCGTCGAGGATCATCCAGGCCATGCCGCGCGGCTGGGCCTGGATGTCGCGGGTCGTGCGCTCGTACCACGCGTCGATCGGGCCGCGCGCCTCGTCGACGAAGCGCTCGCCGTCGACGTTGACGAGGATGCCGTAGGTGAAGGCCATGATCGCGGCCTCCGGGTCGCCCGAGCGCGGGTCGACCGGCTCGGCGTGGAAGAGGGAGAAGTTGCCGGCCGTGGCCGCCCCGACGGCCATCGCCATCTCGAGGCCTTCACCCTTGTTGTAGTTGCCACCGCGCGCGACGGGACGGCACAGCATCCCGAGCGGGCCGTGGTAGCGGGCCATCAGCTCGGCGTTGCCCTGGTAGCCACCGCTCGCGAGCACCACGGTGCCGGTGAAGGTGCGCCGTCCTGCGTCGGCGACGGACGCCTCGACGCCGACGACGGCACCCGAGTCGTCGAGGACGAGGGCGCGCGCCGTGGTGCGGAAGTGGAAGTCCACACCGAGCGAGCGGGCTCGTGCGCCAAGGGTCTCGACGAGGGCGAGGCCTCCGCCGACCGGAGCCATCCTGGTGGTGGACACGGTCAGGAAGAGGGTCGGCAGCTCGCCGAAGGCGATGCCGTGCCCCTCGAGCCAGCGCAGCGTGGGGCCGGCGTTGTCCTCGAAGGCGGC
The DNA here is from genome assembly GCF_052115265.1 of Terrabacter sp. 2RAF25. Taxonomy (NCBI): domain Bacteria; kingdom Bacillati; phylum Actinomycetota; class Actinomycetes; order Micrococcales; family Intrasporangiaceae; genus Terrabacter; species Terrabacter sp. 2RAF25. The sequence goes on along the minus strand of NZ_JBFRGJ010000001.1, from coordinate 329,312 downwards.
GACGTAGTCGAGGTCGACGACCTGGTGCGCGCGCAGCAGTGGGTTGCGGCGTTCCCAGTCGAGGCCCGAGTCGGCCGTGATGCCCGGGTCTGGGTGGCCCATGAAGTCGTCGACGAGGGTGTCGGCGAGGCCGTCGGAGACCTCGTCGAGCGACTTCATCCGCAGGTAGGCCTCGGTGTAGCGGGTGTTGCCGCCCGTCTCGGCCTCGACCGAGCGCTCGAGCAGAGCCACCCGAGCGCCGCTCTCAGCGGCCGAGAGCGCGGCGGACAGGCCGGCGATGCCGCCGCCGACGACCACGACGTCGTAGTCGGTTCCGGCCGGCACCCCTGCGCCGGAGTGGATCTCGCGTGTCGTGGTGGTCATGCCCAGCTCCCGATGATCTCGTCGGCGGAGCGCACGTCACCGAAGAGCGGCAGCGTCCGGGTGACGGCGAACTCGTGCAGGGCCGGGTCGGGTGCGGCGCACATGTCCTCGACCACGCTGACCTGCAGCCCGGAGTCGGAGGCGTGGCGCGCCGTGGACTCGACGACGAGGTGGGTCGCGATGCCGCCGAGCACGACGTGGTCGACGCCCTCTGCCGCGAGCACCTCGCGCAGCGGGGTGCCGATGAAGGCGTTGACGCAGCCCTTGTCGACGACCGGCTCGCCTCCGACGGGCGCGAGGTCCGTGACGAACTCGGCCTCGGCCGAGCCGGCGAGCATCTTGCCGTTGGCCGGATAGCCGTCGAAGCGCGGAAGCCGGTTGGTGCGCAGGCGGTAGGTGGGGTCGAACGCGAGCCGGACGTGGAAGACCGGTACCTCGGCGGAGCGCGCGGCCTCGAGCAACCGCTTGGCGGTCGTGAGGACGTCTCGTTCGCGCACCTGGGCGGCGAGCGGCGGCGCCAGGCAGAGGTCGCCCTCCTGGGCCAGCGCGACCTGGTAGTCGAGCATGAGCAGTGCGGTCTTTTGGGACATCAGGCGGTTCTCCTTGAAGGGCAGAGGGATTCGGGGTTCACCACGCGGACCAGCCGCCGTCGACGTAGACGACCTGTCCGGTCATGTACGCCGAGCCGGGTGACGCGAGCAGGACGAGGGGGCCGGCGAGGTCGGTGGCCGGGTCGCCGAGTCGGCCGAGCATGGTGCGCTGCGCGAACCACTCGAGGCGCTCGGGGTCGTTGCCGAGCGGCGCGGTCATGGCCGTGGGGTAGAAGACCGCCGGGGCGATGGCGTTGACGGTGACCCCGGAGTGCCCGAGCTCGCTCGCCAGCGAACGGGTCACGTTCACGACCGCCGCCTTCGAGGCGTAGTAGGCACTCTCGGGCACCGGTCCCACCCGCTCGGCGTAGACCGTCGTGACGTTGACGATGCGGCCCCACCCGGCCGCGGCCAGGCGCAGGCCGAACTCGCGACCGACGAGCCAGCAACCGGAGACGTTGACCCGCATGACGCGCTCGAAGTCCTCCAGCGAGGTGTCGCCGACCTCTCGACGGAGCATGACACCGGCGGCGTTGACGACGATGTCGACGCGACCGTGCGCCGCGACGACGGCGTCGGCGAGCGCGCGGACCGAGTCCTCGCTCGTCACGTCGACGGCGTGCGCCGTGGCGGTGTCGCCGCAGAGCGCACGCGTCTCGGCGAGCTTGTCTTCCTGGCCCTCGAGGTCGGCGACGGCGACCGTGGCGCCGTGGTCGGCGAGGGCGCGCGCCATGCGCTCCCCGAGCCCGCCCGCGGCCGCGCCGATGACGACGGCCACCCGGCCGGTGAGGTCGAACAGGTCGGTCACCACTGGAGCTCACTCTCCTCGCGTGCGGCAGCGTCGCCGGCGACCCGGCCGAAGACGGCCGACTTCCCGATCGACGTGCCGGTCATGTAGCCCGCGCCGTGGAACCCGCCGACGAGCTCCCCTGCCGCGTAGAGCCGCTGGATGGGCTCACCGAACACGTCGAGCACCCGCATCGAGGTGTCGACCGTGACGCCGCAGTAGGTGGCGAGCACGACGGTGCCGGACAGCTGGGCGTAGAACGGCGGGGTGTCGACGGGCTGCCGCTCGCCGACTCCGCCGACGACGTGCACGCGGCCGAGGGGGTCGGGCTCGCCGGCGGCGATGCGTGCGTTGTAGTCGGCGATCTCGGACTCGAGGACGCCCGGCTCCGTGCCCAGCCGCTCGGCGAGGCCTTCGAGGGTGTCGGAGGTCTCGAGCATGCCGGCGCGTTCGCGACCGGCGAAGTCGTAGATGGGCACCTCGTCGTTGGACTGGGCCATGACCTTGGCGTCGAACACCTGCCAGGTGCGGGCGGTCGGTTGCGCCAGGCTCGCGTCTCCGAGCGCCTTGTAGGGGATCGACTCGTCGACGAAGCGGCGTCCGCTCCGGTTGACGGCGACCGCGCCCTTGTAGACGGCGAGGATGCCGGTGCCGTCCTCGCCGTGGTGCGGCTCGTGGAAGATCCCGTAGGTGCCCTTGACGTAGGGCAGGTCGCGCAGGCCGGCGCCGAGCGCCATCGCCATGCGCAGCCCGTCGCCGTGGTTGCCCTCTCCCCCGGCCAGCAGTGCCTGCGCCATCTGTGGCGCGAATCGCTGGAGCATCTCGCGGTCCCGCGAGAAGCCGCCCGTCGCGAGGACGACGGCGTCGGCCAGGACCTCTCGCTCCTCACCGCCCTGCATCACGAGCACGCCGGTCACCCGCGTGCCGTCGTGCAGGATCCGGGTGACGTCCGCGCCGAGGACGAGCCGGGCCCCGAGCCGGCCGGCGGCGGTGAAGAGCGAACGCAGCATCGCCGTCGTGTCGGTCGGGTGCGAGCGCGGGACCGACTGCCCCGACGCGGCGTGGATGTGGCCGTAGCGCACGCCGTGACCCTTGAGCCAGCGGTACGTGTCGAGCTGGCGCTCGCAGTAGAGGTCGACGAGGTCCTCGTCGTTGACGTGGCCACCCGTCTCGAGGAGGTCCTTGCGGAACAGCTCGACGGAGTCCGGGATGCCCTGCTCCCGCTGCTCGTCCGTGCCGACGAAGGCCGACAGTCCCGCCGAGCGCACCGTCGACCCACCGAACGCGTCCGTCTTCTCGAGCAGGACGGCATACTGCCCGGCCTCGGCGGCGGCGAGCAGGGCGGCGGCACCGGCGAGGCCACCACCGAGCACGAGCACCCCGACCCGGTCGGGCAGCTCGGCGTCGACGGGCAGACCTGCGGCCGGGATGCCCGGCTCCTCCCTCATCGCACACCCGCCCGGGTATCGGCAGGTGCATCGAAGTGCGCCTCGGCAGAAGAGAACTCAGGGAGGTGGAAGAGCGCCTGGCGCTCCTGCCACGTCGCGATCCGGCCGGCATACGACGCCGTCTCGCCCGTCGCACGCAGGTGGGCGAGGGCCTCGGACCCCGCGCGGATCGCCGCCCTCATGAGGAAGTTCGCGAAGAGCACGATGCCGAAACCGAGGTCGCGGTACTCGGCGAGGCTGAGCTGCGGCGTCTTGCCACCCTCGACGACGTTGACGACGAGTGGCACGCCGGCGAGGTCACGGCCGACCCGCTCGAGCTCCTCCACGGTGCGGGGGGCCTCGACGAAGATGACGTCGGCGCCGGCCTCCACGTAGGCGTGGCCTCGCCGGATCGCCTCGTCGATGTCGTGGACGCTCCTGGCGTCGGTGCGCGCGATGACGACGGTCGCCGGGTCCTCTAGGGCCTGGCGCACCGCGACGAGCTTGGCCTGCATGTGCTGGGTCGGGATGAGCGCGTGGTGGTCGAAGTGCCCGCAGCGCTTGGGCATGTCCTGGTCCTCCAGCTGGAGGGCCGCGGCGCCGGCGCGCTCGAGCCGCCGCGCGGCCCGCATCGCCATGACCGGCTGCCCGAAGCCGGTGTCGGCGTCGACGACGAGCGGCAGGTGGGTCGCCGAGGCGAGCCGCTCGACGTGGTCGGCCACCTCGCCGAGCGACACGAGGCCGATGTCGGGAACGCCGTACTGCGCGTTGGCGAGACCGGCCCCGGTGGCGTACGCGGCCTCGAAGCCCGCCTCCTCGATGAGGCGGACGCCGAGCGCGTCCGTCGCGCCGGGCAGCACGAGGGTGCCCGCGTCGGTGAGGCCGTCGGAGAGGAGGGCGCGGAGGCGCTCGCGACGTGCGGTGGGGGTCGGCGCAGGGCCGACCCCCACCAGCGTCGCGGCCGCCTCGAAGGGGGCCGGGACTGCGGACACGACTGCTCAGGCCTCCTCGGCCGCCGGCAGCGACGGGTCGGCGAGCGGGTGCATGATGCCGGGCGGGCGACCCTTGCCGTCGGGGTGCTGCTCGTGACCCCAGACGGCCGTCCGGTCGTAGACCTTGGGGATCCAGGTCTCCTCGTCGACCTCGAGACCGCCGTAGCCGTACTCGACGTGGAACGAGCTGGGCGTCGAGTGGTAGAAGCTGAACTGCTGGTCGTTGGAGTGGCGCCCGATCGTCAGCGTGATCGGCACGCCGATCTCCTGGGCGATCTCGTAACCGGTGCCGACGTCGTCGATCGAGCCCACCTGGATCATCAGGTGGTTGAGGCCGGCGACCCCGGGCGGGCACTGCCCGAGCGCCAGCGTGTGGTGGCGAGCGTTGCAGTGGTAGAAGCGGGCGTTGAGCCGCCCCGGCACGATGATCTTGTCGGAGAGCCGGAAGCCGAGCTTCGTGAAGAACTCGTGGCCCGCCTCGATGTCGGGCATGAGCAGCAGCACGTGGCCGAGGCCCTGCGCGCCGGTGACGAAACCGGTGATCGCGCGGCCGGGTCGGAACGACGACCGCACGTGGCTCTGGCCCCAGGTCACCTCGTGGCGGAAGCCCCACGGGTCGGTGAAGACGAGGATGCGGTTGACGGCCCGGGCCTGGGCGAGGGCCTCGTCGCCGCGCTCGCTGGAGACGCCGAGGTCGGCGAGGGCCTTCTCGACGCGGTCGATGTCCTCCTCGTAGTCGACCCCCCAGCCGAGGTATGCCGTCTCGTCGCGTTCGCCGGGATGGATCTGCAGGCGCCACTGGGCGTCGTCGAACTTGAGGCGCACGGCCCCGTCGGGTCCGGGGTCGGTCACCATCGCACCCCAGAAGCGGGTGGCCATCTCGGGCCACTCGTCCTTCTTCGGTGAGTTGATGCCCAGGTAGGCAAGGGAAGTGATCATCGTCGATCTCCTCGTTTCGGGGTGGTCGGTTCGGGTTGGGGTCGGCCGTCAGGCGAAGACGGGTGGGACCGAGGCCTCGCCACCGAGGTCGTCGGTGGCCCACTCGACCGTGATGGCCTCGGAGACGTTGCAGATGTGGCTGAGGCCGGCCTGCATGTCGCGCCAGTAGCGCTCGTTGGGGAGCCGCTCGTGGATGCCCTGCGCGCCGCTGATCTTGTAGAGGCGGTCGACGGCGTCGACGGCCCGGCGCACGGCACGGACGCCGTTGCGGCGCACCGTCAGCCGCTGGCTCCACGACACCTCGCCACCCTTGTCGACGTGGTCGAAGAGCTCCTTCATGTCGTTGAGCAGCACGGTGCGCGATGCGGCGACGTCGGCGGCGGCCTCGCCGTAGACGTTGAGCTGGATCGGGTCGCGCCGGGCCACGCGGCCGTCGGCGGACACCCGCTGCTCCATGTACGAGCGGTAGACGTCGAGGGCACCCTGGACGATGCCGAGCGTTCCGGAGTTGATGGCCGCGGAGAAGACCACGGGGAACTTCAGGCGGTAGAGCGACTTGCCGGGCTGTCGGTCCTCGTAGGCGCCGTTGAGCATCAGAGGTGCCTCGACGACGCGGTAGTCGGGGATGAAGACGTCGGTCATCCGCACGTCCTTCGAGCCGGTTCCCTTGAGGCCCAGCACGTTCCAGCTGTCGTCGACGATCTCGTAGTCCTTGCGCGGGATCACGAAGTGGCGCATGTCCGGCGGCATCGTCGGCTCGCCGTCGTCGCCGACGACGAGTCCACCCAGGATCACCCACTCGGAGTGGTCGGTGCCCGTCGAGTAGGGCCACTGGCCCGTGAAGAGGAAGCCGCCGTCGACCTTCGTGGCCCGGCCGAACGGGGCGTACGGCGACGCGGTCCACGTGTCGGGGTCCTCGCCCCAGATCTCCTCCTGGAGACGGGTGTCGAACATCGCGATCTCCCACGGGTGCACGCCCACGACGCCAGTCACCCATCCCGCGGAGGGTGAGGCAGCGCCGACGGCCATGGCCGCCTCCATGAACTCCACCGGGTGGGCCTCGTAGCCGCCGAACTCCTTCGGCTGGTAGAGGCGGATCACACCGCTCTCGCGCAGCACACTCGCTGTGCGGTCGGTGAGCCGGCCGAGGTCGTCGCTGGGCTTGGCCTCGTCCTTGAGGACGGAGGCGTTCTCCTTGATGTTGCCGAGCACGTCGGTCATGGGAATTCCTTTCCGCCGGCGCCCGAGGGCGTCTGCTGAGCGGGTCGTGGGCTAGTTGGCGCTCACGAAGTCGATGACGAGGCGGTTGAACTCGTCGGCGTGCTCGACCTGGGCCCAGTGGCCACAGCGGTTGAGCAGGACCGCGCGCGAGTTCGGGAGGTGGGCGAGGAGCAGCAGGGTGTTCTCGAAGTGGACGACCCGGTCGTCACGGCCGTGGATGAGCAGGGCCGGGATCTGCACCTTGGGCAGGTCCTCGAGCCGGAACCACTTCGCGATGGGGCCACCCTTCGCGAAGCCGTCGAGGTAGTTCGCGAGGTGCTCCGGGTGGGCGTTGGCGTTCTCGGCCCGCTCGGCCGCGAGCTCCGGGGTGGCGAAGCGTGCGCTGTCGTAGGTCATCACCTCGGTGAGGCGGGTCATCGACTCGACGGACGGGTCACGGTAGGCAGCCACGAGCGTGCGCATGCCCTCGGAGAGACCGCCACCGGGCGAGACGATCTTCGGCTGGGGGCCGGAGCCGGGCCCCATCGTGATGATGTGGCTGACGCGCTCCGGGAACTCGGTCGCGACGCGCAGGGTGGTGATGCCGCCCATCGAGTTGCCGATGAAGGCCGCCTGCTCGATCCCGAGCGCGTCGAGCAGGTCGACGGCGGCCCGGGCGTGGTCCGACTCCTCGCGGGTGACCGCCTGCGACCGGCCCCAGCCGGGCATGTCGGGGGCGATGACGTGGAAGTGCTCGGCCAGGACCTCGATGTTGGTCTTGAAGTTGCTCCACCCCGTCGCTCCGGGTCCGGAGCCGTGCAGGAGCACCACGGCCGGGGAGGCCGGGTCGCCGGCCTCGTAGAAGTGGATCGTGCCGGAAGCCGTCTCGAGCGTGCGGCTCGTCTGCTCGGATGTCAGCGTCATTGCTGCCTCTCTCGACCAGGCCCGAGGAACACCTCGTGGACCTTGTCTGTAGTAATCGCTACATAGAATGTAGGACGAAGCCGTCTGTTGCACAAGGGCTACCTCATAGATTCTGTTACTTACATTCCATGGAATGACTTTCGGGGGCGCATCCCGAGCACGGCGAACAGCCCGACGACCGTCAGCCCGAGGAGCACCCACACGGCGGAACGGTGCCCGCCGAGCAGCGTCTCGAGGGACGTCGCGCTCAGCTGGTCGGCCCGCCCCGCGTAGTAGTCGGCGGACGCCTCGGGCGTGAGGCCGCCTGTGCCCAGCGAGAGCAGCAGGGCGGTGCCGACGGAGACCGCGGACTGCTGCGCGGTGGCGCGGATCCCGTTGAGCGTGCCGGCGCGCGTGAGGCCGCCCATCGAGATGATCATCGTCCCGTTGACGGTCTGGAACGCCCCGCAGCCGAGCCCGAGCACGACGAGACCGGCGATGAGCGCCCAGGGCGCCGCGCCGGCATACATGGCCGCGACGAGCAGCGCACTCCCGAGGAGCGCCAGGACCGCGAGCAGCCGAGAGGTGATGACGTCGTCGTGCCTGCGGCCCAGCCGTCCGATGGCGAGCGTGCCGACCGTGACGGCCGCGGCGAGAGGGGTGATCTGGAGGGCCGCCCTCACGGGGTCGGCGCCGTCGACGCCCTGGAACCACAGACTGAAGAGGACGGCCGGGACGACCCTGCCCACGCACAGGCAGAAGGCCGCGACGTTGGCGAGCACGAACTGGCGGTCGGTGAGGAGGTCCACGGCCACGGCCGGCCACCGCGCGCGCCGCTCGACCGCGACGAACGCCGGCACCGCCAGCACGACGCCGGCGAGTGGAACGAGGGTGCGCACGCTCCCCCAGCCGCCCCGCTGCACCTCCGCCAGCGCGACGAGGAGCAGAGTCGTGAGGACCACGATGAGCGCGTTGCCCGGCACGTCGACCCGCAGGCCGGCGAACAATCGGCTCGGCAGCCGCGAGAGGGCTCGCCAGCCCAGGAGCACGTCACCCGCGGCGATGAGCAGTCCGAGCACGAAGAGCCACCGCCAGCCCAACGCGCTCGTCACCAGTCCCCCGATCAGCGGGGCGGCAACCTGGGCGATGGCGAAGCCCGCGAGGTAGACCCCCATGGCGCCGCGACGTCGCTCGGGAGGCTGGCTGACGCTGACGATCGCCGCCGCCGTGCTGAGCATCAGCGCCGACCCTGCTCCCTGGACCGCCCGGGCGGCGATGAAGACGGCAGCGTCGCCGGTCACCACGAGGACGAGTGAGGCGCCCCCGAAGGCCACGAGTCCGGCACGGAACACGGCTGCAAGGTCGAGGCAGTCGGCCAACTGCCCGCTGAGCACCAGTCCCGCGCCCGCCACGACGAGGTACGCGAGCAGCATCCACGTTCCCTGCGCCGGGCTGGCTCCGAGGTCGCCGACGACGGTCGGGAGCGCCACGCTGAGCATCGTGGCGTTGAGCCCGATGAGGATCGTCGCGGCGAAGACGACGGCGAGCGCCGCCCGCGCGTCACGCGCCGACACCGCCGGAGCCCGGCTCAGTACTGGGCGGACGGGGGGATCTGGCCGCCGAACGCGTCGAGACCCCAGGCGAGGTAGCAGGGCTCCTGGCTGTTGCAGACGTGCGTGGCGGCAACCTGCAGGTCGCGCCAGAAAGGCTCGAGAGGGGACCCCTTCTGGATGGCGCTCGAGCCCATCAACCGGTAGAGCTCGTGCACCGCCGTGATGGCTCGGCCGGTCGCCCGCACCTGGTCGACCCTGAAGCGCAGCCGCTCCTTGACCGTGATGTCACCGCCGGCCTCGACGGTGTCGTAGAAGCGCGCGATCGTCGACTGCACGTGGCTGATCCCCGCCTCGACGTCCGACTCCGCCCGCGCGAGCGCAGCGAGGACGAACGGGTCCGTGCGCGAGGCACTCCCCTGCGACGACACCCTTGCCTGGACGTGGTCGTGGGCGGCGCGGAGCGCACCCCGCGCGATGCCGAAGGTGCCCGCCGAGATGGCGAAGGGGAACATCACCCCGAACCGCATCGCGTAGAGCGCCTCGCCGGCACGCCAGCGGTCGCTGTAGGTGTTGTCGCGCACGAGGACGCCGTCGAGCACCCGGTGGTCGGGCACGAAGACGTCGCTCATGCGTACGTCCTTGGATCCCGTTCCCTCGAGCCCCATGACGTTCCAGCTGCCGTCGACGATCTCGTAGTCCTCCCGCGGCAGCACGAAGTGCCGCACGTCGGGCGGCGTCAGCGGCGTGCCGGCGTCGTCGGTCACCATGCCGCCGAGGATGACCCACCGCGAGTGGTCAGTCCCCGTCGAGTACGGCCACTGCCCGCTGAAGAGGTAGCCGCCGTCCACCCGGCGCGCCCGCCCGAACGGCGCGTACGGCGAGGCCACCCACGTGTCGGGGTCCTCGCCGTAGACCTCCTGCTGGAGCCTCGGGTCGGCGATGGCGATCTCCCAGGGGTGGATCCCCACCACGCCCGCGACCCAGCCGGCGGACGGGTGGTTCATCCCCACCGCCATGACCCAGTCCATGAAGTCGTTGGGGTGGCCCTGGAGGCCGCCGCAGTCCTTGGCCTGGAGCAGCTTCATGCCGCCGGAGGCGCGCAGGATCTGGGCGGTGCGGTCGGTGATCCGGCCGAGCTCGTCGCTCGGGCGGGCCTCGGCCCGCAGCTCCTCGGCGTGGTCGAGGACGTATCGGGTGGCCTCGTGCATGGCGAGGTCGCCCCCTCTCGTGTGGTGGGTGTGCGTGTTAGGCAGGGTGGTGGCGCGGCTCGCGCCGGTGACGACGCGCGTACGCGTACGTGACGACGCGCGTACGCGTACGTGACGACGCGCGTACGCGTGCGTGCTCGTGAGTGGGACCCCGTCAGTCGGTGCGTGACCTGTCGCGGACGACCTTGGCGAGCGTCACGGCGACGACGAGGCCGGCTCCGTAGAAGACGTTCTGGATCCAGCCCGAGAAGCCGAGCAGCTGCAGCCCGAAGATCCCGGTCGTCAGGAAGTAGATGGCGATGATCGTCCCGATCGGGTTGAACATGCCCGGCTGCACGACGGCGGTGCCGAGGAACACTGCGGCCAGGGCCGGCAGCAGGTAGGTCGCCGACGTGGAGGAGTCGAAGCCGCCGACGGTGGCGACCATGATGACGCCCGCGAGCCCGGCCAGCAGCGAGCCGGCGAGGTAGGCCCCGGCACGGATGCGGGGGACGCGGATGCCCGCGAGCCGGGCCACCTCGGGGTTCGCGCCGACGAAGATCATGCTGCGCCCCAAGGGAGTCCAGCCGAGGAGGTACGCGATGCCGATCGCGAGGAGGATGCCGTAGTAGAACGAGATCGGCATCCCGAGCACCTCGAAGGTCGCAAGGTTGCCCAGCTCCGGGCTGTTGACCGACACGATGTTCGAGCCCGAGACGACCTGCGCCAGCCCGATGAGCAACGTGCCGGTGCCGAGCGTCACGACGAAGCTCGAGACGTCCATCACCACGACGAAGAAGGCGTTGACGGCCCCGGCGAGGAGGCATACCCCGATCGCGACGAGGCAGGCCAGCCAGACGTTCCAGCCGTGGACGCCGGCGAGCACCGGGACGAGTGTCGCGGAGATGCCCATGACGGAGGCGATCGACAGGTCGAACTCGCCGACGACGAGGGTGATCATCGCCGACATCGCGAGGAACACGAGCACCTGCTGGCTGCCGAAGATCGACGAGAACGCGCCCCAGGAGCCGAAGCGGGTCGGCATCAGGATGTAGTAGACGAGCGCCATGACGCCCCAGACGAGCACGAGGGCGTACTTGCTGGTGATGGTGTGGAGCCACCGCGGCTCGAGGCGGCTGCGCAGGGTGACGCGTCGGACCGCGGGCGCAGGCTGCTCGGGTCGGCCGCTGTCGGTCAGGATCCGCTCGGTCAGTCCGGTCTGCTCGCTCAGCCGCTCGGCCGAGCTCTGGGTGGTGCTGTCATTCATGGGTCGGTCCTCCTGCGGCGAGCGCGGACGCCGAGTGGTCTGAGTGGTTGGCATGGTCGGCATGGTCGGCATGGTCGGCTTGGTCGGCATGGTCGGAGTAGATGGCCTGCAGGACCTCGTCGGGGTCCTGGGTCCGGATCTCGCGGAGGCCGCCGGGGCCGTGGACGAGGATCCGGTCACAGACCTCGGCCAGGTCCGAGGGCTCGATGCTGACGAGGAGCACCCCGACACCACGGGCTGCCGTGTCGGCCACGGCGCGCAGGATGTCGACACGGGCCCCGACGTCGACCGCCTGGGTCGGCTCGTGGAGGACGAGGAGGTCGGGGCTGACGGAGAGCCACTTGGCGAAGAGGACCTTCTGCTGGTTGCCGCCCGACAGCTCCTTGACCAGGGCGTGGGGCGAGCGGGCGCGGATGTCGAGCCGGCGGATCGACGAGCGCGCCTCGTGGTCCTGCCAGCGTCGGCCGACGTGCCACGGGCGACCGCGGCGGCGCAGGCTCGGGACGGCGATGTTGTCGCGGATGCTCAGCTCGACGGCGAGCCCCTCGAGGATCCGCTTCTCGGGAACGAGCGCCGCCCCCAGGGCGAGGCACGTCGCGACGTCGGAGCGGGCGAGGTCGATGCTGCCCGCGCCCGTCGTGAGGCGTCCGGCGCGGGCCCGACGGCCCCCGGTGACGAGGTGGGCGACGGCCTCGAAGCCCGACCCCGGCAGGCCCGTGAGCCCGACGATCTCGCCACGGCCGACCGTGAAGGACAGGTCGTCGACACCGTCGCTGCTCAGGCCCTCGACGGTGGCCGCGGGGCCGCCCGGCTCGGCGTTGGGCTGCCGGGTGCGGCCGACGGCCTCGACGGTCTTGCCGAGCATGTGCCGGGCCAGGTCGTGCTCGGACAGGCCGGCGGTCGGGATGCCGGCGGCCGCGACGGCGCCGTCCCTCAGCACCGTGACGCGGTCGGCGAGCCGCAGCACCTCGGTGAGGTTGTGGCTGACCATGAGGATCGCGGTTCCGTCGGCGACCACCTTGCGCAGCAGCGTGTGGAACCGGGCCAGCTCCTCGCGGGGCAGTGAGCGGGTGGCCTCGTCGAGGATGACCAGACCCTCGCCGGGGCGCTGGTCGCGCAGCGCCCGGGCGATCGCCACCTCGGCCCGGCGCATGGCGGTGAGCGGTCCGACCGGGGCCCCGGGGTCGACGGGCACGTCGAGCCGGTCGAGCACCCTTCTGGCGATGGCGTGCTGGGCGCGCCAGTCGATCTTGCGCGAGAGCTGGTGGCGCACGAAGCCGCCGACGCCGATGTTCTCCGACACCGTGAGGTGGTCGAGCAGCCCGAGGTCCTGGTGCACGACCGAGACCCCGGCCGCCGACGCCTCGCCCCAGCGGACGGGCAGGCTGAGCGCCTGCCCGTCCACCGCGACGGTCGCTCCGTCATCGGGCGCGTGGTAGCCGGTGAGGATCTTCACGAGCGTCGACTTGCCGGAGCCGTTCTGGCCGATGAGGGCGTGGATCTCGCCCGGTGCGACGTCGAGGTCGACGTCGCGCAGCACGACCGTCGATCCGAACGTCTTCGAGACGCCCCGGGCCTCCAGCCTCATCGTGGCGGACATGGTTACTTGACTCCCCAGGCAGAGAGGAAGGTCTGCTTGTAGGCGCCCCCGCCGAACCAGTCGTCCGTGAGGTACGTCTTGGCGTCGAGGGTGAGGCCGCCGACGTTGTCCTTGGTGAACGCACGGGTGACGAAATCGGACCCCTTCTCGACCTCCTGGCCGGCGAGCAGCTGCACCATCCCGTTGGCGAACTTCCAGCCCTCGAAGAGCACTGGGGTGCCCAGGTCGGTGGTCTGCTGGCCGTCCTTGACGCGCTGCAGCCCGGCGAGGTCGGAGCTCGAGGAGAAGACCTTCACCTTGCCGGCGAACTTCGCACTGAGGATGCCCTGGAGCACCGGCGGCACGAAGCTGTCCACCGGCACGATGACGGCGTTGGTGTCGGGGTTGGAGACCAGGGCGGCACTCACCGACGTCGCGAGCTTGTCGACGTTGGCGGTGGTGAACTCGGTCTCCGCGATGCCGCAGCTCGGGCAGAGGGCCTTGAACTTGGCGATCCCCTGGGCGCTGGCCCCGGTGGTCGTCGTCGAGTCCATCAGCCTCACCCAGAGCACGTTGGTCGACGTGCCACCGTCGGCGATCGCGGCCTCCGACATCGCCTCGTGGAGGGCGGACACCCGCGGCGTGTTGTCGTAGAAGGCGAGGTTGGCGTCCGCCTTGCGGCCGCCCGAAGGGGCCACTCCGCCGACGATGACCTTGACGCCCTTCGCAGCCAGCGCGTCGAACGCGGGGCCGGCCATCTGGTAGTCGACGAAGGCGCTGATGACGCCGTCGACCTTCTCGTCGCCGGCGGCCTTGAGGCAGTCGGCGACGGCCGTCGGGTTGAACTTGCCGTCGCAGATCTTGACGGTCGCACCAGCCGCACCAAGGGCCTCCGTGACACCGACGCCGACGGCGTGGATGACAGGGATCTGGTCGCCCAGGGCGACGAACGTGAACTTCTTGCCCGTGAGGTCGACGGGCTTGCCGATCGGCGTGACCTTCGGCCACGTCGGGGCCTTGGACCAACCGGCCAGGGACTCCTTGGCCTGCTGGACGCCGGCCGCGCCGGCGGCGGTCGCCTCGGCGCTGACCGGGGCGACCTTCTCCCCGGCGCCACAGGCACCGAGCAACGACGCGGCGAGGGCGCTCGCCGCGAGGGCCCGCGCGGGGCGGGAACGGAAGAGGGGACGAGACATGGTGGCGGCTCCTTTGCCGTGCAGTGTCCTGTGGTGCGGGCGGCCGGCCCGGTGGTGGGCCGATGGCGCTGCAGTCAGGTCTTCATGTAGTGCTTGCTACAGAGAAGCAGAATGCACGTTCCTGTGCAATAGGTTTGGTCGAACTTTTCGTGTAGCGACTGCTACGCGCTCAAGCGAACGTGTGGGACATTCGCCCGATACCGTCCACCCACGTCTCGAGCACCTCCCCCGACCGGAGGTAGCGGGGCGGCGTGAGGCCCATCCCGACTCCGTCGGGAGTGCCGGTGAAGACGAGATCGCCGGGGCGGAGCACGAGCACCCTCGACAGCTCGGAGATCGAGCGCGAGATCGAGAAGATGAGTCCGGCCGTCGTGCCGGACTGGACCACCTCGCCGTCGATGCTGCAACCGAGATGGAGGTCGTCCGGGTCGTCGAGCTCGTCCATCGACACGACCCACGGCCCGATCGGGCTGAAACCCGGGTAGGACTTCGCCAGCCCGAACTGCGGCGCAGGCCCGGAGAACTGGCGGGTCCGTTCGGACAGGTCCTGGCCGATCGTGAGACCGGCGAGGTGGCTGAAGACGTCCGCCTCGTCGACGTGGTGCATCTGCTTGCCGACGACGGCGACGACCTCCACCTCCCAGTCGACGGTGCCGCCCCCGGGAAGGCGCACGACGCCATGGGCCCCCGTGACGGACGACGGGAACTTCGCGAAGACCGGAGGCAGGTCGGTCGGCGGCTCGAACCCGGTCGCGCGGGCGTGCTCCGCGTAGTTGAGCCCGATGGCGATGATCGACGGGGGCACCGGAACGGGCGCATCGAGCTCTTCCGGCCTCACCGGCTCGGCGCTCGCCTCGTCGAGGCCGGCCACCCAGGTCGCGATCTCGTCGTGCCGCGCCCACATCTGCATCGGGTCCGGCGAGAAGCGACCACTACTCTCCTTCTCCAGGTCCCATCCGGCCGACGTGCCCTTGAGCACGAACGCACGACCACCCCGGTTGGCGAACCTCATGCCATCACCGACGCGACGTCGGCGAGGATGCCGGGCGCCGTCTCACGACCGACCTCGGTGAGCTCGTGACCCCACAGCGAGGGACGGTCGTTGGTCGCCGCGACCCAGGTGACGTCGTCCACCACCATGCCGCCGTGGCCGTACTCGATCTGGAACGACGACGGGGTCAGCATGTAGAACGAGGTCATCAGGTCATTCGTGTGCCGGCCGATCCCCCGGAGCACGGGCACGGCCGCCGCCTTGGCGAGATCGAGGCCCGTGCCGACGTCGTCGAGGCTCTTGACCTCGAGCATCAGGTGGTTCAGACCCACCTTGCCGGGCACCTCGGCGACCGCGAGCGAGTGGTGTCTGCCGTTGCAGTGGTAGAAGCGCACCTTCATGTGCTCCTCGTCGACCCGGTCGGACAACGTGAACCCGAGCAGGTCGGCGTAGAACGCGTCCGCCTGAGCCAGGTCGGGCACGACGAGCACGACGTGACCGAGACCGAAGTCGTCGGCGACGAAGCCGGTCATCGGCCGCCCGGGCCAGAAGGTCCCCGGCCGACGGCGCTGACCGGCCACGAACTCGTGCCGGGCTCCCCACGGGTCGGTCACCCAGCGAGCTCTGCGACGCCACGGTCACGGCATTCCGCAGGCGTGCCGGCCGTGGGTTCGAGGCCCGAGAGCCGCAGTCGGTCGAGGTACGCGTGCAGCTCGGCCTCGTTGGCGAAGGCCCAGCCCGTGTAGAGCAGCTCGTCGCGGTCGCCCGGTTCGATCGTGATGCGGTGGAGGGCGTCGTCGACGCGCAGGCGCACCGATCCGTTCTCACCGCGCGGGCCGAGCGCGCAGCCGAGAACTTCGGTGCCGTAGGCGAGCCACTCCTCGTGCCGGGGAGAGGCCACGCCGATGTAGGCGAGCTCTTTGATCATCCTTGGTCCCTTCGCGTCAGTCATGCGCCGACCGCCACTTCTCTGTAGCAATCACAACAGAGCATCCTGGACAGGCCTGTGCCCGGCAAGGGTTAGGCGCGTGTGATATTTCCGCTCTTACAAAGGACGGGAGGACCCTTGCCGCGATCGTCTTCCACGCATACCGTGTAGTGGTTGCTTCAGAGTCGAATCAATCAACCCGAGAGAGGTACGCCTTCATGGCCACCGTCAACAGCACGGACGTCACCCTCAGCGACGTCACCTACCGCGTCCACGCGACGGGCGAGTCGAGCCCGACCGCCCTGCTCTTCCTGCACGGCTCGGGGCCCGGTGCCACGGGAACCTCCAACTGGAAGGCCGTCATCGAGCAGCTCGGCGACCGCTGCTACTGCCTCGCACCGGACATGATTGGTTTCGGGGACTCCGAGCACCCGGTCGACGCCCCGTCGGGCATGAAGGCCTTCAACCTGCTCCAGGCCGAGACGCTCTGGCAGCTGCTCGACAAGCTGGGCGTCGACCAGGTGCACCTCGTCGGCAACTCCATGGGCGGGATGATCTCCATCCGCATGGCGCTGGCGCAGCCGGAGCGCGTCGAGACGATGCTGCTCATGGGGTCCGGAGGCGCCCCCGACCTGCCGATCACTCCCGGCCTGCAGCACCTGCGCACGTTCTACGCCAACCCCACTGCCGACTCCCTGCGCGACCTGCTCGAGTCGTTCGTCTACGACATGGACACCCTGGAAGGTGTCGTCGACCGCGTCGTCGAGGAGCGGATGCCCTACATCGGGCGCGCGGACGTCAAGCGCTCGCACGCCGCGATGTTCGACCCCAAGGCCGGCCCGCCGGCCTTCACCGAGGAGGAGCTGACCTCGCTCCCGCACCCGACGCTGTGCGTCCACGGTCGCGACGACATCATCGTGCCGGTCGAGTCGAGCACCTACCTCGCGAAGACGATGCCCAACGCCACGCTCCACATCATCCCGAATAGCGGGCACTGGACCCAGATCGAGGCCCACGACACCTTCGTCTTCCTCCTCGAGAGCCTGATGGCCGGCAAGTTCTGAGCGACGACTCGTCCCTGCGGATCAAAGGAGATCCAGATGTGTGGCAGCTGCCTTCCCGACGACATCCATGCGGCACTCGAGCACGACGCTCACCGAGGCACCGCACCTGACGACCACCGGGCGGGTGGGGTCGCGCGCCGCGCGCTCCTGCACGGCGGCCTCGGCGTCGCCTCGGCACTCGGCCTCGCGGTCGCGGCCGCGGCACCCGCCCGGGCCGCGCCGTCCTCCGACGCCCGCCGCATCCGCGGTGACGCCCGCACCAAGGCGGTGCTTGTGGGCACGGCCGGCGGACCCATCTGGCGGCAGGCCGCGGGTCGGCGCGGGATCTGCACCGTCGTCGAGGTCGACGGCGCGAGGTACCTCGTCGACGCCGGACACGGAGCCGCGGCCGGGCTCTACGAGGCAGGCATGATCGGCGGCGCCGACGGCAAGAACGATCTCACCGCCTTCCGCGCCGGCTTCATCACCCACCTCCACTCGGACCACGTCACCGACCTGTCGACCTTCCTCGTGCAGGGATTCATTGCCGGCGGACTCGGCTCTGCGGCAACGCCATTCCGACTCTTTGGGCCGGGAGAACGCGGCTCGCTGCCGCACGTCTTCCCGCCCAGCCGGCCCAACCCTGCAGCCTTCAACTCGGGCGACCCGACGCCTGGCACCAGGTCGATGGTGGCCCAGCTGCTGGGGGCCTTCGCCACTGACATCAACGACCGCATCTTCGACGCCGGGTCCCCGCGCATCGACGCGGTCGTGAAGGCCGAGGACATCGGGCTGCCCGCCGGCGTGACCGTCAACCTCGACGGGCCACCTGCACGGATGCGCCCCTTCCGCGTCCACGAGGACGACCGGGTCGCGGTGTCGGCGACACTCGTCGACCACGGCCAGATGGCGCCGTCGTACGCGTTCCGGTTCGACTCCGACAGCGGCTCCGTCGTCGTCTCGGGCGACACCACTCTGTCGCCCAACCTCCTCGAGCTCGCCGACGGGTGCGACGTGCTGCTCCATGAGGTCATCGACTACGACTCGATCGTCGCCAGCATCAACGCCCTCCCCGTGCCAGAGGAGATCAAGCAGGCGTTCCGCAACCACATGTTCGGCGCCCACACGACCGAGGCCCAGCTCGCTGACCTGCTCCGCACCATCGAGGTGGGGACACTCGTCCTCCACCACGTGGTGCCCGGTGACATCGGGTCCGGCGGCTGGAAGCGGGTCTCGCAGCGGCTCAGTCGGGTCGGCAGGACCGCCGTCGTGGCGGGCGACGACGGCATGGTGGTGGGGGCCAGGTGACCACCCACACCTCCTGACCACCGGAAGCTCCACGAGAACGTATGCCGCCGGGTCACCTCGGGTGACCCGGCGGCATACGTGATCCTCCGGCTCTCAGGCGAACTCAGGGACGAGACCCGTCGGGATCTGAGCACTCGATCGGCTTGGCCCGTCGGGAACTGAGCACTCGATCGCGGTGGAACGTCGGGAACTGAGCACTCGACCCGTTGGTCGAGTGCTCAGTTTCCTACGTCTGCGGGCGTCGTCAGCCGACGAGGTCGAGCGCGATGTCGACGATCATGTCCTCCTGGCCGCCCACGAGCTTGCGCCGACCGACCTCGAGAAGGATCGAGCGCACGTCGATGCCGTAGCGCTGCGACGCCGCCTCCGCGTGGCGCAGGAAGCTGGAGTAGACCCCCGCGTAGCCGAGGGTGAGCGTCTCACGGTCGACCTGGACGGGACGGTCCTGCAGGGGTCGCACGAGGTCGTCGGCGGCGTCCTGCAGGGCGAAGAGGTCGCAGCGGTGCTTCCACTCGTTGAGGTTGGCGACGGCGACGAACGGCTCGATGGGGCAGTTGCCGGCGCCGGCGCCGTGGCCGGCGAGCGACGCGTCGACGCGCACGACTCCCTCCTCGACGGCGACCACGGAGTTGGCGACGGCGAGCGAGAGGTTCTGGTGGGCGTGGATGCCGATCTGGGTGCTCGGGTCGAGCACCTCGCGGTAGGCCCGCACGCGCTCCCGCACGCCGTCCATCGTCAGGCGCCCCCCGGAGTCGGTGACGTAGACGCAGCCGGCGCCGTAGGACTCCATCAGCTTCGCCTGGGCGGCGAGCTCGGGTGCGCTGCTCATGTGGCTCATCATGAGGAAGCCGGACACGTCCATGCCGAGCTCCCGGGCCTTGCTGATGTGCTGCGCCGAGACGTCCGCCTCGGTGCAGTGCGTGGCGACGCGCACCGAGCGGACACCCAGCGAGTACGCGTCCTCGAGCTCGCTGATCGTGCCGATGCCGGGGAGCAGCAGCGTCGTCAGGGTGGCCTGCGAGATGTTCTCCGCGGCGGCCTCGATCCAGGCCCAGTCGCTGTGCGAGCCGGGGCCGTAGTTGAGGCTGCCACCAGCCAGCCCGTCGCCGTGCGCGACCTCGATCGCGTCGACGCCCGCCGCGTCGAGGGCCGCGACGATCCGGCCGACGTCCGAGGGGCTGATCCGGTGCCGGACCGCGTGCATGCCGTCGCGCAGCGTCACGTCCTGGATGTAGAGCAGCGGGGTGTCGGTGTTCGAGGGGGTCACGGAAAGGTCTCCTGGGCTGGTGGCGCTGTCGCCGAGGTCGGTGGTCGTCGTGGCGCTCATGCGGTCACCCCTGCGTCGGTGCGCGAGCGGAGGCGCTCGGCGATGGTCTCGGCCACACGCATCGCCGCGGAGGTCATGATGTCGAGGTTGCCGGCATACGCAGGCAGGTACATCGCCATGCCCTCGACCTCGAGGAAGACGCTCACCTTCGTCGTCACCGCGGGCGAGCCCTTTGGCAGCAGGGTGTGCACCGGCTCGTCGGGTGCGATGGACGTGAACTGCACCTGCTGCTTGAGCCGGTAGCCGGGCACGTACTCCTGCACCTTCGCGACCATCTCGTCGACGGAGGCGCGGATCGCCGCGTGGGTCTGCTCGTCGGACTCGCCGATCAGGGCGAAGACGGTGTCGCGCATGATGAGCGGCGGCTCGGCGGGGTTGAGGATGATGATCGCCTTGCCGCGCAAGGCTCCCCCGACCTTCTCGATGCCCGCGGTGGTCGTCTCGGTGAACTCGTCGATGTTGGCGCGCGTCCCCGGCCCCGCTGACTTCGACGCGATGGAGGCGACGATCTCGGCGTACGGCACCGTCGTGACGCGCGAGATCGCAGCGACGACCGGGATGGTGGCCTGGCCACCGCACGTGACGAGGTTGACGTCGTCGGCGTCGTCCTCGAGGAGCTGGTCGAGGTTGACCGGTGGCACGACGTACGGGCCGATCGCCGCCGGCGTCAGGTCGACGAGCTTCTTGCCGTATGCCGCCAGCTTGGCGGCGTTGGCCACGTGTGCCTTCGCGGACGTGGCGTCGAAGACGATCTCGATCTCGTCGAAGTTGTCGAGGGCGATGAGTCCGTCGACGCCTTCGTGGGTCGTCGGGACACCGAGGCTCGCGGCGCGGCGGAGCCCGTCGGAGGCCGGGTCGATGCCGACCATCGCCCCCATCTCGAGGGTGCTCGAGAGCCGGATCACCTTGAGCATGAGGTCTGTTCCGATGTTGCCGGGGCCGATGATGGCCACCTTGGTCTTTGTCATCTGGGCTTCCTTTGGAGGTCGGTTCAGGGCGCGCGCGAGGGCGCGAGATGAGGCGTGCTGGCGCGTGATGCCGCGTGCGACGAGGTCCCCACGCCGCGGCCGGGTGTGCCGCGGCCGGGAGCGGGCCAGGGGTTGGTCGGAGTGGCGGCGGTCAGGCCGGCGACGGGGCGAACCGCGCCGTCACGGTGCCGAGCGCGGACAGCTCGGCGCGCACCACCGACCCGGGAGTCACCGGGCGCATCGGCCCCAGGGCGCCGGAGAGGACCACCTGCCCGGCCCGCAGCGGGTCGCCGACCTGCTGCGCCGTGCGCGCCAGCCAGAGGAGTGCCTCGAGGGGGTCGCCGAGGCAGGCCTCCCCGTTGCCCTCGGACACGAGCTCGTCGTCGGCGTACATCTGCATCTGCACGTCGACCGGGTCGAACTCGTCGAGCGACAGGCGCCGCTCGCCGAGGACGAACATGCCGCTCGACCCGTTGTCGGCGATCGTGTCGGTGATGCGGATGTCCCAGCCGGCGATGCGACTGTCGACGATCTCGATCGCCGCGACGGCGTGGGTGACCGCCGCCCTGACCGTGTCGATGTCGAGGTCATCGCCGTCCAGGTCGGCACCCAGCACGAACGCGACCTCGGCCTCGGCCCGCGGTTGCAGCAGGGCCGACGTCGGGACCTGCTCGTGCGAGGAGACGTCCATGTCGTCGAAGAGGACGCCGAAGTCGGGCTGGTCGACGCCGAGCTGCGCCTGCACGGCGGGCGAGGTGAGGCCGATCTTGCGCCCGACGACGCGAGCGCCGGCGCGCGAGCGTCGTTGTGCGAGCTCGTGCTGCACGGCGTACGCGAGAGCGAGGTCGGTCTCGCCGAGGAGGTCGCGCACCGGGGAGCAGGCCTCGCCGCTCCTCGCCGCCTGCTCGAGGCGCGCGACGGCCTCGAGCACGATGGGGGTTGCGTCCGTCCGGACGTCCGCTTCGGCGGAGGGGTTGGAGACGGTCATGGGAGCTCCTTGTCTGTGTGCCCCCACACTGCGGGAGTCGGCACCGGGCCCGCCATCAGGACGTTCCACTCAGTGGACCGTCATTCCGCTGGGCTCGAACGCCGCAGCGTCGAGCGTCGTGCCAACGTCGCGGCCACCCCGGCCGCGGCGGCACGCACGGCGACCGCGTGCTTGTCGGGCTGGAACCGGGTGACCGGACCGGTGACGCTGATCGCGGCGGTCGGACGGTCGTCGGGGCCGAGCACGGGCGCGGCGACGCAGACGAGGCCGGTCGCGGACTCCTCGTACTCGTAGGCGACGCCGTCCTCGACGACACGGTCGAGCTGGCGCCGGAGTGCCCCCGGCGCCGTGATCGTGCGCGGCGTTCGGCGGGTCAGGCCGGCGGCCACCACCTCGCCGAGGAGCTCGGGCGACGAGTGCGCCAGCATCGCCTTGCCGATAGCCGTGCAGTAGAGCGGCATCCGTCCCCCGATGCGCGACGGCGAGGTCGCCTGACGATGACCGCCGATCTTCGCGACGTAGACGACCTCCGCCCCCTCGAGCACTCCCAGGTGCACCGTCTCGTGGGTGCGCTCGCGCAGGTCCTCCATGAAGGGGGTTGCCACCTCGAGCAGACCGCGCTCGACCGAGGCCCTCATGCCCAGCTCGAAGACGAGGCCGCTCAGGCGGTAGCCGTGCGTCGTGCGCTCGAGCAGCCTCGCCGCCGCGAGGTCGTTCACGACGCGGTGCAGCGTGCCCTTGGCCAGGCCGGTACGCCGGCCGAGCTCAGCCAGTGACAGCCCGTAGTCGTCCGCCGAGAAGGCGAAGAGCACCGCGACGACCTTGCCGAGCACCGTGTCGGTGCCGACGTCGGACGGCGTCGACCTCGGTGGTGGCTCGGGACTGCCCATGGCCCAACGGAACCCGACGGCGCGTCCGTCGTCAACCTCGGCTCGGAGCTCGCGCCCGTCGTGCCCCGCCGTCTCAGTCCACCTGGATCGAGCGGATGTGGTTGCCGAAGACGGCGCGGTCGAAGGCGGTCGTGGCCGTGCTCGCATCGGTGGCCGCGCCCAT
The DNA here is from genome assembly GCF_052115265.1 of Terrabacter sp. 2RAF25. Classification (NCBI taxonomy): domain Bacteria; kingdom Bacillati; phylum Actinomycetota; class Actinomycetes; order Micrococcales; family Intrasporangiaceae; genus Terrabacter; species Terrabacter sp. 2RAF25. Next base: position 306,723 of record NZ_JBFRGJ010000001.1, on the reverse strand, counting down.
GGTGAGCAGCAGGGGGACGAAGTGGTCGGCGGTCGGGTGCGCGACGCGGGCCGCCGGCCCCTTGGCGAGGTAGTCGGAGAGGCTGTCGACATCGCCCCGGCCAGCCGCGTCCGCCGCCCACTCGTCGAACGCGTCGAGGTGCCCGGCCAGGGCCGGGTTGCGCATCACGGCGAAGCTGTGGGTCATGAACCCCGAGCCCACGACGAGCACTCCCTCGTCACGCAGGGCATGGAGCCGGCGGCCGAGCCGCAGCAGCGCCTCCGGCTCGAGACTCGGCATGGACAGCTGGACCACGGGCACGTCGGCCGCGGGGTACATCGCCATCAACGGGATGAACGCGCCGTGGTCGAGCCCCCGGTCGGGGAACTGGTGGACCGGGCTGTAGCCGAGGGTGCCCGCGACCCGACGGGCGAGGTCGGTCGCGTCGGGAGTGGCGTACGGGAGCGTGTAGTAGCGCGGGTGGAATCCCCCGAAGTCGTAGTAGAGGGGCGTTCCGGCGGTACTGCCCGACAACGCTGCCGGCGCGTTCTCCCAGTGCGCGGAGACGACGACGATCGCCCGGGGCTTGGGCATCGACTGCCCCCACGCGAAGAGGTCGTCGAGCCACTGCGGGTCATCGAGGGTCGGCGGCGCACCGTGGCTGACGAAGAGTGCGGGGAGACGGCCGTCCGCAGGCTCCCAGACCCGCTGCTGGCGTGCGACGGGAAGCGCCCGCGCTAGCAGGTCGTCATAGGCGCCGGCGGGCACCGCCGGGTTGAACGGGTCGATCACGCTGCTCATTGTCGTCTCCTGGTCGCGTACGCCGTGTCGTGCGTCTTGGGGGGCCGGCGTCAGGACGTGAACGCCTGCGGCCCGAACCGGGCCACTGCCACCACGAGGGCCAGCACGAGCAGCGCGACGTTGATGCCGATCATCTGGCTCTCCTTGCGGCGGGCGTGCGTGATGGCTGCTCCGACCATCATTGCCGCCAGCCCCGTCGCCGCCAGGGGCACGAGCACGGGAGCCACGCCGACGAGGGCCGGCACGACGAGGCCGACTGCGGCCAGCAGCTCGAGGGCGCCGATCGTCTTGACCGCGCCAGGGCTGAAGTCCTCGACCCAGGCCAGGCCCGAGGCGGCGAGCTTCTGCTTCGGCTGGGTCAGCTTCATCCCACCGGCGGCGGCGAAGGCGGCAGCGAGCAGGCCCGCGATGATCCACAGGACAACGTTCATGACTTCCACATCCTTGGGTCGGCACTTCATGTGTGAAGTGATCGTAGAAGTCAATGACTTAACAGAGCAAGTCATTCCCGCGTCTTCTCAGTTCACGCGTGAAGGCTGCGGCTAGGCTTGCCGGCATGACAGCAGCCGGGTCCCGTGACGCCGAGAACGCCGCGCCACGCTGGCTCGACGACGACGAACGCCGCGCCTTCCTGGCCCTCATGAGCGTGGCCGTGCGCCTCGAGCCCGCGCTGGATCGTCAGCTGCGACAGGCCGCCCAGCTCAGCCACTTCGAGTACACCGTGCTGGCGGCCCTGTCCGAGGCGCCCGACCACCGGCTGCGGATGAGCGACCTCGCCTGGATGGCCGAAGGCTCTCTCCCCCGGCTCTCCCAGGTCGTCGCCCGGCTCGAGAAACGCGACTGGGTGCACCGCACCCCGGACCCCGATGACGGCCGCTACACGCTGGCAACCCTCACCGACGAGGGCTGGGACAAGGTGGTGGCCACAGCGCCGGGCCACGTCGAGGAGGTCCGCCGGCTCGTCTTCGACGGCCTGACCCGGGCCCAGGTGCGGCAGGTCACCGAGATCGGGAGGCGCATCGTCCGCGCCATCGACCCCGAGGATCGCTGCCTCGACACCTGAGCCCGGCCCGTGTCGCGGGTCGTCCGCGGTGCAGCAGCGGGCCGGACCGGTCCACCGACGAGGGTCAGCGGTCGATCATGCGCTGCATGGCCTCCGGGTAGCGGTCGCCCTGGACCTGCACGCTCGACGACGCGGCGTCGAGCTCCGCCAGGTCCTCCGGCGTCAGCGCGAGCGCGGCCGCGGCGAGGTTCTCGTCGAGCCGTTCGAGCCGTCGGGTGCCGGGGATCGGGGTGATCCACGGCTGCTGCGCGAGCAGCCACGCGAGGGCGACCTGCCCGACGGTCGCGCCCTTGCGCTCGGCCACGGCCGTGACGAGGTCCACGAGCGCGAGGTTGGCCTTGAGGGCCTCACGCTCGAAGCGCGGCAGGGTGGCGCGCACGTCCCCCTCACCGAACTCGCTGGCCGCGGTGACCTGGCCGGTGAGGAACCCGCGCCCGAGCGGGCTGAACGGCACGAACCCGATGCCGAGCTCCTCGAGCACGGGCAGGATCGCCTCCTCCGGCTCGCGCCAGAACAGCGAGTACTCGCTCTGCAGCGCGGTGACCGGCTGCACCGCGTGCGCGCGGCGGATGGTCTCGACCCCGGCCTCGGACAGGCCGAAGCGGCGCACCTTGCCGGCCGCGATGAGCTCCTTGACGGTGCCCGCGACGTCCTCGATCGGCACGTCCGGGTCGACCCTGTGCTGGTAGAGCAGGTCGATCGCGTCGGTGCGCAGCCGTCGCAGCGAGCCGTCAACCGCCGCCCGGATGCCGTCGGGCCGGCTGCTGACACCGGTCTGCCGGCCGTTCTCGTCGAAGGCGAAGCCGAACTTCGTTGCGATGACGACGTTCTCACGAACCGGCTGCAGCGCCTCGCCGACGAGCACCTCGTTGTGGTACGGCCCGTAGACCTCGGCGGTGTCGAAGAACGTGACACCCCGGTCGACCGCCGCTCGCAGGAACGTGATCATCTCCTCGCGCGGGGGCGGCGGCCCGAACGACTGGCTCATGCCCATGCAGCCGAGGCCGAGCGCCGAGACCTCTAGCCCGGGTGAGCCGAGAGTGCGTGTCTGCATCATGCTTCCTTTCGTCGGATGATCATTGTCGTGCGGGCGTGCTGGCCTGGCGCGATGACGGCCAGGACGACGACCAGGCACAGGGCCATGAGGCCGGCGCCCCACGCGAGCGCGGTCGACACCTGGGCGACGAGGCCCGTGGCGCCGGCCGACACGGCCACCAGCAAGGCCAGTCCGGTCGCCATGCCGAGCTGGTGGGCCGTGTTGAGCAGTCCGCTGGCCGCCCCCGCGTCGGCGCCGCGGACTCCCGCGATCCCGAAGCTGGTCAGCGGGGCGAACGCGAGGCCCTGCCCGGCGCCGATCAGCACCATCGGGAGCGCCATCCCGCTCACGTATGCCGTCGAGCCGTCGACCTGCGCCAGCCACGTCATCCCGACCAGGGTGAGCGCCACCCCGGCCACCAGGGCCGGCGCATCGCCGAAGCGGCTCGACACCCGTGGGAGCAGGGTGGCGACGGCGAAGTTGACGACCGTCATCGGCAGGAACCCGAGCCCGGCCTGGAAGGGGCTGAACCCGAGGCCTTCCTGGAGGAGCTGGGTGGTGAAGAAGAAGAAGAAGCTCACCATCGCGCCGAGATAGAGCGCGCGGGCGGCGTACGCACCCCAGCGTCGGCGGTCACCGAAGAGGTGCAGCGGCATGATCGGCTGCACGGCGCCGCGCTCGTGGACCACGAGGCTCGTGAGCACGACGGCCGCCGTCGCGAGTGCACCGACGACGACGGGGTCGCTCCAGCCGCGGTCGGCGGACTCGATGACGCCGAAGACGAGGGCGCCGACACCGATGGTGGCGCCGAGCGCCCCGACGAGGTCGAACCGGCCCGGCTCGGGGCGGGTGACGGGCAGGTAGCGCGGCGCGAGGGCCACCATGGCGATGCCGATCGGGACGTTGATGAAGAAGCCTGCCCGCCACGAGATCCACTGTGCGGCAGCCCCGCCCACGAGCAGACCCAGGCTCGCACCGATGCCGGCGGTGGCGGCGTACCAGGCGACGGCGCGCGAGCGCTGGGGTCCTTCCGGGTAGCTCGCCGTCAGCAGCGACAGGGCCGAGGGCGCGACCACGGCAGCGCCGACGCCCTGGAGGGCACGCGACGCGATGAGCCACCACCCCGTGGGTGCGATCCCGATGAGGAACGACGCACTAACGAACACGACCAGGCCGGTCACGAACACCCGCCGTCGGCCGAGGATGTCGCCGAGCCGCGCACCGAGCAGCAGCAGCCCGCCGAAGACGAGCGTGTACGCGTCCTGCACCCAGGAGAGCCCCGACGCGTCGAGGTGCATCGCAGTGGCGATGGACGGCAGGGCGGTGAAGATGACGGAGTTGTCGAGCAGGATCAGGAAGTAGCTGACCAGGATGATCGCCAGGATGGCCCTCGGGTGCGCCGGGGCACCGTCGCCGTTGCCGGCGGCGCCCCTCGGGGCAACGGTCCCGGCCGGTGCGGTCTCACTCGACGTCGTCATGCATCCAGACAATCCGGCGCCGGCAGGGCGCAACAGGCACTGTCATGAGGGGTACTGGCAGGGACTGCCACATCGGTCCGAGCGACGTAGCGTGAAGGACATGGCTCCCACGAACGGCCCCCAGGGCGATGACCTGCGGCAGTTCCTCACCACGCGCCGCGCCAGGATCAGCCCCGAGCGGTCGGGCCTGCCGGTCTACGGCGCGAACCGCCGGGTCACCGGCCTGCGCCGGGAGGAGGTGGCCCTGCTCGCCGGGATCAGCGTCGAGTACTACACCCGGCTCGAGCGCGGCCGCGTGGGAAGCGTGTCCGAGGGCGTCCTGGACGGCTTGGTCCATGCGCTGCAGCTCGACGAGGCCGAGCGCGACCACCTGTACCGGCTGGTCCACACGGCAAGCACCCCGACGCGCCGCGGCGCCCAGGGCACCCACCGCGCTCCCGCCCGCCAGCGGGTGCGCCCGACGATCCAGCGCATCATCGACCAGATGCCGATGCCGGCCTACCTGCGCAACGGCCGGTTCGACGTCCTGGCGGCCAACGACCTCGGCCGCGCGCTCTACAGCCCGCTCTACGAGTACGCCGCCGCCCACACGCCCGGCGAGCCGCCCAACAGCGCCCGCTTCATCTTCTTCGCCCCGGACGCGCCCGACTTCTTCGTCGACCACGAGAAGGCGGCCAACGACTGCGTCGCGTTCCTCCGCGCCGAGGCCGGCCGCGACCCCTACGACAAGGCCCTGTCCGCCCTCGTCGGAGAGCTGTCCACCCGCAGTGAGGACTTCCGGACGCGGTGGGCGGCCCACGACGTGCGCTACCACCGCACCGGGCGCAAGCACTTCCACCACCCCCTCGTCGGCGACCTCGAGCTCGACTACGAGGCGTTCGAGCTGCCCGCTGACGCCGGCCAGCGCGTGAACCTCTACACCGCGCCACCGGGCTCGCCGTCCGAGGACGCCCTCAACCTGCTCGCGAGCTGGACGGCGCGCCAACCGGCCACCGTCACCCCGACCGACGACACCAGCGGAGCCACACCACCGGCCACGTCGAACGGCTGACCTCAGAGCTGCCCGGCGGGCCGCAGGAGGATCTCGTTGATCGCGAGGCGCCGCGGGCGGCTGAGGGTGAAGGCGATGACCTCGGCGACGTCCTCCGCCGTGACCTCGGCCTGGTCGTAGAGACGCCCGACGCCCTCTCGGGTCTCGGCGTGGGTGATGTGGGTGGGCAGCTCGGTGGCGACTACGCCCGGCTCGACCACGGTGACGCGTACGTCGGGCAGCAGCTCCTGGCGCAGCGACTCCGACCAGCCGTTCATCCCCCACTTCGTCGCCGCGTAGACACCGTTGCCGGCGCGTGCGGTGCGGCCGGCGACGGAGGAGATGTTGACGATGTCGGCGCCGCCATCGGAGGCGGCCGCCTTGAGCTGGTCGAGGAACACCTCGGTGGCGGTGATGGCGCCGAGCAGGTTGACCTCGATCATCTGGCGGTAGTCGTCGCGCTGGTCGGGGGCGAACGGTCCGAGCAGCATCACGCCGGCGTTGTTGACCAGGACGGCCGCGCCTCCGAGCTCGGCCTGCACGCGCTCGGCGGCGGCGACCAGGCTCGCGCGGTCGGTGACGTCGGCCTCGACGGCGATCACTCCCTCGCCGAGCTCGGCGAGCTCGTCGGCGAGGACGGCGATCCGGTCGGCGCGCCGGGCCAGCAGCGCGACGCGGTAGCCGGCCCCGGCGAGGGCTCGGGCGGTGGCCGCGCCGATGCCGGACGAGGCGCCGGTGACGACCGCGGTACGCGTCAGCGTCTCACTCATGGGTCAGGCCTCCGGGATCTCGCGGCCGAAGGTCTCCAGCGTGATGGCCGTCGGCTCGGGGCCCCCACGCTGCCCGGTGTCGAGGGCATCGATCGAGGCAAGCTCGTCGCTGGTCAGGTCGAAGTCGAAGACGTCGACGTTCTCGGCGATGCGGTGCGCCTTGGTCGACTTCGGGATGACCGAGCGCCCCTGCTGCAGGTGCCAGCGCAGCATCACCTGGGCCGGCGTCTTGCCGTGCGCGTCAGCGATCCCGGCGATGACCGGGTCCTGCAGGGTGCTGCCGTGGCTGCCGTCGCGGTAGAAGGTGATGCCGCCGATCGGAGACCACGCCTGGGTCAGGATCCCGTGCTCGGCACCGAACGCCTGCACCTCCCGCTGCTGGAAGTAGGGGTGCAGCTCGATCTGGTTGACCGCCGGCACGACCGTCGCCTTGTCGAGCAACGCGGTGAGGTGCTCGACCATGAAGTTGCTGACGCCGATCGCGCGCACCTTCCCGTCCGCGAGGAGCGTCTCCAACGCCCGGTACGCCTCGAGGGTCCTGGCGAACGCGGACGGCAGGGCCTGGTGCAGGATCAGCAGGTCGACCTGCTCGACCCCGAGCTTGCCGGCGCTCTTGTCGAAGCCGTGCAGGGTCTGCTCGTAGCCGTAGTCACTGATCCAGATCTTCGTCTCGACGAACACCTCGTCGCGCGGCACACCGGAGTCGCGGACGGCCTCGCCGACCTCGCGCTCGTTGCCGTACGCGGCAGCGGTGTCGATGTGGCGGTAGCCCGTCGCCAGCGCGGCCTCGACCGCGGCGCGGGTCTCCTCCGGCGGGGTCTGGAACACCCCCAGGCCGATCGCAGGCATCTCGACGTGGTTGTTCAGGTGCAGAGTGGTCATGCGGTCGACCGTAGGCGCGGACCCGCGCAGGTGGGAGGGACTGTGAGTACCCCTCAGGCGGCGGCCGAGGAAGTCGTGTCGGGTCGGATCGCCATCGGGACGACCGTGGCCTGCGCCCGGCGCAGGAGGCCGTTGGGCAGCGACAGACGGAAGACCTTCTTCCACGCGGACGCCACCTGACGCGGCAGCGAGCCCGTCGTGTAGGTCAGGCCGTAGCGGCGGAAGAGGTCCTGCACCTGCGGCGCGATCTGCTGGTAGCGGTTGCTGGGCAGGTCGGGGAAGAGGTGGTGCTCGATCTGGAAGCTGAGGTTGCCGGTCATGAAGTGCATGGCCTTGCTGCCGCTGATGTTGGCCGAGCCGAGCATCTGGCGCAGGTACCACTCGCCGCGGGTCTCGCCGACGATCGACCGACGCTCGAAGGTCTCGACGCCCTCGGGGAAGTGGCCGCACATGATCACGGAGTGCGTCCAGAGGTTGCGGATGAGGTTGGCCGTGGCGTTGGCCGCGAACGTGTTGAGGAACGACGGGCCCGACAGCAGCGGGTGGACGACGTAGTCCTTCGTCATCTGGTTGCGGATCTTCTTCAGCGTCACCTTGGCCCGCGCCCGGAAGTCGGGGTCCTGGCGCCGCTCCTTGGTGGCGAGGTTCTTGCCGAGCTCGAGGTCGTAGGCCGCGATGCCGTACTCGAAGAAGCAGGCGTTGACGAAGTTCCACAGCGGCTGCGCCGCGTAGAGCGGCACCCAGCGCTGGTCCTCGTCGACGCGCATGATGCCGTAGCCGAGGTCGTTGTCCTTGCCGATGACGTTCGTGTAGGTGTGGTGCAGCTCGTTGTGCGAGTGCTTCCACTGCTCCGACGGGCTGGCGTTGTCCCACTCCCACGTCGTCGAGTGGATCTTCGGGTCACGCATCCAGTCCCACTGGCCGTGCATGACGTTGTGCCCGATCTCCATGTTCTCGATGATCTTGGCGACGGCGAGGCCGGCGGTGCCGACCAGCCAGGCGGGCGGGAACATCGAGACGAGCAGGACTGCGCGAGAACCGAGCTCGAGCTTGCGCTGGGTCGCGATGACCTTGCGGATGTAGGCCGCGTCATCGGCCCCGCGGGTGTCGATGACGGACTGTCGGATCGCGTCGAGCTCGACGCCGATCTGCTCGATGTCCTCGGCGGTCAGGTGGCCGATGGGGTTGTGGGTCTTCTTCTGCAGGACGGTCATGGTGACTCCTCTGGTTCGGAGGTCGTACGGTCTGGGTTTCGGCGCCGGTCAGTGGTCGATGACGCACGCGCCGGCGGCTGCGGAGATGCAGGTCTGGATCGGGACGCCCTGTCCCTCGGTCTCGCCGGGGGTCGCCCTCGTGACCTCGCCGGTGCGCAGGTCGCGGACGGCGCCCTCTCGCAGCGGCAGCACGCAGCCGAAGCAGATGCCCATGCGGCACCCGGACGGCATGAGCACGCCGGCCGCCTCTGCGGCGTCGAGGATCGGGGTCGAGCCGTCGGCGACGACCGTCGTGCCGGAGCCGGAGAAGTCGACGGTGCCGCCCTCGCCGACGACGAGCGTGGTGGCGCGGAACTGCTCGGTGAGCAGGCCCAGCCCGCGCTCGTCATGGTGTCGCTGGAGGGCGTCGAGGAGGCCGCCGGGGCCGCACGCGAGCGTCATCCGCTCGTGCAGGTCGGGCACGAGGGTGTCGAGGTCGTCGACGTCGAGCACGCCGTGCTCGTCGTCGTAGCGGGCGACGAGGCGGATCAGGCCGGCCTCGTCGAGGGCGCGGAGGTTGTCGATGAAGATCGAGTGCGGCTCGCTCGGGGCCACGTGCACGACGACGATGTCGTATGCCGCCGCGCGGGGCAGGCGCACGACGCCCTCGTCGGCGACGGGGAAGAGGTTGCGCAGCATCCCGATGACGGGCGTGACGCCGGAGCCGGCGGTGACGAAGAGGAACCTGCCACCGTCGGTGGGCAGGACGAACTCGCCCTGCGCCTGCTCGAGGTGCACGAGCGTACCGGGTCGCGACTCGCGCACGAGGTGGTTGCTGACAAGGCCGCCGGGCACGGCCTTGACGGTGATCGAGATGTTGCCGTCGGCGCGCGGGCCGTGGGTCAGCGAGTAGGCCCGCCACTGGCGTACGCCGTCGACGTCGACGCCGATGCGCACGTACTGCCCCGGCACGTGGCCGGCCCAGTCGGCGCCCGGGCGGATGATGATGGTGGCCGCGTCGACGGTCTCGGGGCTGACCTCGACGATGCGGCCGCGCAGGTCGGCACCGGGGCGCAGGGGGTCGAAGAGGTCGAGGTAGTCGGCCGGCAGCAGGGGCGATGTCGCGCGCTCGGCCAGGGCGACGATCCGTCGGCGCAGCGACGGACGGGCGGCTCGGGTCGAGGGTGCTAGCAGGCTCATGTCTCCAGCATGACTGGCAGACGAGGGTAAGATCTTGACCGCAGGGCGTGAAGGATACGGGAACTCTTGTTCGGAGGGAACAGTCGATGGCATCAAAGCCGGCACGGGCGACCGCTCGGGGCGCAGCAGACCTCCAGCTCGACCACGCCGTGCTCCGCGAGCTGCGCGAGCGCCTTCCCGCCATCGCGGCGACCACGGTCGCGGCGGTGGTCGACGAGGTCCCCGACTACCGCGGGGCGCTCGGCGGACTGGCGGGCGACACCATCGAGCGCGCCGTGCAGATGGCCATCGCCGGCTTCCTCAAGCTCGCGGGCGGGGGCCGGGACGTCGACGCGAGCACGCCACTGGGCCCCACCCGCGAGGGCGCCTACGCCCTCGGGCGCGGCGAGGCGCGGGGTGGACGGTCGATGGACAGCCTGCTCGCGGCATACCGGGTCGGGGCGCGGGTGTCGTGGCGCGAGCTGGCCGCCGCTGCGGCCGGGGCGGGGCTGACGGCAGCGACGATGGCGAAGTTCGCCGAGTTGCTCTTCGCCTACATCGACGAGCTGTCGGCTGCCAGCGTCGCCGGGCACACCGACGAGCTGACGACCAGCGGTCGGGTGCGCGACCGCTACCGAGAGCGGCTCGGTCAGCAGCTGCTCGCCCGTGCCGGTGCTGACGTGCTGGCTGCGGCCGCCGCCCGCGCCGAGTGGACGCCTCCGACGTCGCTGACCGCGGTGCTGCTCCCCGCCGCCGAGGCCCGCCGCGCCGTCGCCTCCCTCCACGCCGACACCCTCCAGGTCGGCGAGGACCTGCAGGGCATCGAGGACGCCGACCCCGACCACCCGCTCACGCTGCTGCTCGTCCCCGACGCCGACGGCACCGGGCGTCGGCACCTGCTGCGGCAGCTGCGGGGGCGCCACGCCGTCGTCGGGCCACCGCGCCCGTGGGCGCAGGCGCGGTCCTCCTACGACCGCGCCGTGCGCACGGCGGCGCTGGCGCGGCCGTCACGCACCGGGGCTGCGCTGGACACCGAGCAGCACCTGGCCGACCTGGTGCTGACAGCCGACTCCGAGGCGCTGGCCGACCTGCGCGACCACGCCCTCGCGCCGCTCGCCGACCTGTCGCCCGGCACACGGGAGCGGCTCGCCGAGACCCTGCTGTCCTGGCTGCTGCACCAGGGCCGTCGCGAGGAGGTGGCCGCCGCGCTGCACGTGCACCCGCAGACCGTGCGCTACCGGATGGGACAGCTCCGCGGGCTCTACGGCGACCGGCTGACCGACCCAGCGGTGGTGCGTGAGCTCGTGCTCGCCCTCTCCCCGACCCCGACCCCGTGACACGGCCTGCTCGGCCGCATGACCGGTGCCCGGTCAGCGCACGATCGTGTCGTCGATCCGCGTGCGGTCAGAGCAGCACGACAGTCCGGTGGCCGTGCAGGACGACCCGACCCTCGCAGTGCCACTTCACCGCGTTCGACAGGGCGCGGCACTCGGTGTCGCGCCCCGCCGCGACGAGGTCCTCGGGCCCGAACGAGTGGTCGACCTCGCGCACCTGCTGGGAGATGATCGGCCCCTCGTCGAGCTCGCTGCTGACGTAGTGGGCCGTGGCGCCGACGGTCTTGACGCCCCGTTCCCACGCCTGGTGGTAGGGCTTGGCGCCCTTGAAGCTGGGCAGGAACGAGTGGTGGATGTTGATGGCACGCCCGGTGAGCTGGGTGGTGAGGTCGTCGCTGAGGATCTGCATGTAGCGCGCGAGCACGACCAGCTCGATCTCGAAGCGGTCGACGAGGTCGAGCAGGCGCGCCTCGGCCTCGGGCTTGGTCGCCGCGGTCACCGGAACGTGGAAGAAGGGGATGCCGTGCCATTCGACGAGGGCCCGGTGGTCGGGGTGGTTGGACACCACGGCGGCGATCTCCATGGGCAGCTCGCCGATGCGCGAGCGGAAGAGCAGGTCGTTGAGGCAGTGGGCGAACTTCGACACCATGACGAGGACGCGCCTGCGGGCCGAGGCCTCGCGCAGCTCGAATCGCATCCCATGGCGCCCCGCCACGGCGCCGAAGGCCCCACGCAGGGCGTCGACTCCCGGGTCGGGCTGGTCGCCGGCGATCGTGAAGTGGACCCTCAGGAAGAAGTGCCCGCCTCTCACGTCGTCGAACTGCTTGAGCTCGTGGATGTCGCCGTGCTGCTCGATGAGGAAACCCGAGACGGCGTGGACCAGGCCGGGGGCCTCGGGACAGTCGAGCGTGAGGACGTAGCCCTCCGGCTGCTGCGTGACGGCGCTCGTGACGGGGTTCGTGACGGTGCTCATGCGTGTCTCCTCTGGAGGCCTGCGCGGACGGCCCGCGTCAGCACTCGACGACGTTGACGGCGAGGCCACCTCGCGACGTCTCCTTGTACTTGATCTTCATGTCGGCGCCGGTCTCGCGCATGGTTTTGACGGCCTGGTCGAGGGTGACCTTGTGCACGCCGTCGCCCTGGAGCGAGAGCCGGGCAGCGTTGACGGCCTTGACGGACGCGATCGCGTTGCGCTCGATGCACGGGATCTGCACGAGTCCCCCGACCGGGTCGCACGTGAGGCCGAGGTTGTGCTCGATGCCGATCTCGGCGGCGTTCTCGACCTGCTCGGGCGTGCCACCGAGCACGGCGCACAGGCCGGCGGCCGCCATGGAGCAGGCCGAGCCGACCTCGCCCTGGCAGCCCACCTCGGCTCCCGAGATCGAGGCGCCCAGCTTGACGATGATGCCGACGGCCGCTGCGGTGAGGAGGAACTCGACGATCCCGTCGTCGTCCGCGCCGTCGACGAAGCGGGAGTAGAAGTGCAGCACGGCGGGGATGATGCCGGCGGCGCCGTTCGTCGGAGCCGTGACGATGCGCCCCCCGGACGCGTTCTCCTCGTTGACCGCGAGCGCGTAGAGGTTGACCCACTCCATCGCCCACAGCGGGTCCGAGACGGAGCCCCCGGTGGCCTGACGTGCGTCGGACTCCTGGCGTCGCAGGCGCTCGCGCAGCTCGGGCGCGCGTCGCCGCACCTTGAGCCCGCCCGGAAGCGTTTGCTCCTCACGGGTGCAGCCGCTCTCGACGCACTCCTGCATGACGCCCCAGAGGTGCAGCAGCCGCTCGCGCACCTCGTGCTCGGGACGCCACGCGCGCTCGTTCGCCATCATGACCCCGGCGATCGACAGCCCGGTCTCGCGGCAGCGCTCGAGCAGCTCGGCGCCGGTGCCGAAGGGGTGCGGCACCGGGGTGCTGTCGGGCACGACCCGGTCGGCACCGATCGCCTCCTCGTCGACGACGAACCCGCCGCCGACGGAGTAGAACGTCCGCGCCCGGAGCGTCCTCCCGCCCGCGTCGAACGCCTCGAACGACATCCCGTTGGGATGCCCCGGCAACGTACGCCGTCGGTGGAGCACGAGGTCGACGTCGGGGTCGAAGTCGACCCGGTGGGTGCCGTCGAGGGCGATCTTGCGGTCGGCGCGCACGGCGTCGACTCGGGCCACCGCGTGCGAGGTGTCGACGGTCTCGGGGTCCTCACCCTCGAGGCCGAGCACGACGGCGCGGTCCGAGCCGTGCCCGTGGCCGGTCGCGCCCAGCGACCCGTAGAGCTGCGCCTGCACCCTCACCGTCCGGTCGAGCAGTCCCGAGTCGGACAGCCCGGCGGCGAAGCGCCGGGCTGCCCGCATCGGGCCGACCGTGTGGGACGACGACGGACCGATCCCCACGGAGAACAGGTCGAGGGCGCTGAGCGACATCAGACGTACTCCCGCATCCCGTCGAGGAGCCAGCGCACGACGTGCGTCGCGAACGAGGCGCGCGGCATGACGCGCCAGGAGTCCTCGCCCGTACGCCAGAGGATGACTCCCGTGGAGCCCAGCAGCGTGGCGACGGCCGTGCCGACGGCGAACACCCTCGGGTGCAGGTCGATCTCACAGCTCTTCTCGAGCACGGAACGGGCGCGCGCCCCCGTCAGCTCGAGCGTGGTGCGGTTGGCCGACACGTCGACGACCTGCCCGGGCTGCGACCCGTGGGCGTCGGCCAGCCCCCCGGCACACGCCTCCGGGGAGATCCCGCTCTCGGCCTCGTCGAGGCCGACCGCGAGGAACTCGTCGGGCGAGAGCCAGAGCACGGCGAGTCCGCTGCCGTCGGCCGCCCCCGACACCGCGCCGACCGAGGTCGGCAGGGCGACACCCAGGGCGTCGGCGAGGGCGGCGCCGTGGCCCGGCGTGGCGCGGATCGCGACCTGGGTCAGGAAGGGCACCTCGCGGAGCCGCACGGCCTCACCGGACCCGTGCAGCATCTCCTCCGCCAGGTCCTGCGCCGGGCTGCGTCGCAGCCCGAGCACCGCGGCCCGGTCGACGTCCCTCGTGGGGGCGGTCCTCGTCGTGCTCGTGGGGTTCTCCACCGTGTCCTCCGGTGCCGTCATCGTCATCGTGCGCTCAGCCATCTCGCCTGGCCCCTTCCTTGTCGTAGAGCACCGCGTCGGCCACCTCGACCTCGGCGAAGCGTCCTTCGAAGGACGCGATGAGCGTCTGGCCGATGCGGTCGCGACCGGCCTTGACGAGCGCAAGACCGAACGAGCGGCCCAGCGCCTGGGAGTGGTAGCTCGACGTGACGTGGCCGAGCATCGGGATGGGTCGAGCGGGCAGCCCCTCCCCCGTGTAGTCGCCGAGCGCGTCGGGCTCGACGAGCTGCGCACCCTCGGGCAGCCGCAGGCTCCGGTCGACGGGCAGCACGCTGACGAGCTGCTTGCGGTCGGTGACCTGCTGCGACGACCGGGAGTAGGACCGGTTGCCGATGAAGTCCTTGGCCGTCGAGATGATCCAGTCCATCCCGAGGTCCTGCGGCGTCACGGTGCCGTCGGTGTCCTGGCCGACGATCGGGTAGGCCTTCTCGGCGCGCAGCACGTGCATGGTCTCGGTGCCGTAGGGCGTGATGTCGAAGTCGGCGCCGGCCTCGGCGACGTCCTCCCACACCCTCAGGCCGTACCACGTCGGCACGTTGATCTCGAAGGCCAGCTCGCCCGAGAAGGTGATCCGACAGATCCGCGCGGGGATGCCCGACGCGAGCAGGGTCTCGCGGAACTCCATGAAACCGAAGCCTTCTCGCGACACGTCGAGGTCGGGAGCCATCCGCGCGATGACGTCGCGCGACCGGGGGCCGACGACGGCGATCGTCGACCACTGCTCGGTCACCGACGTGCACACGACGTCGAGCTCGGGCCACTCGGTCTGCGACCACTCCTCCAGCCACTCCAGCACCCGGGCGGCTCCGCCGGTCGTCGTCGTCGCGAAGTAGCGGTCCTCGGCCAGGCGCAGCACGACGCCGTCGTCGAAGACCATGCCGTCGGGCTTGCACATCACGCCGTAACGGGCCTTGCCGACGGCGAGCTTCTTGTACGCGTTGGTGTAGATGCGGCCGAGGAACTCGCCGGCGTCGGCGCCACGGATCTCGATCTTGCCCAGCGTCGTGGCGTCCATGAAGGCGACTCCCTCACGAGCGGCACGGCACTCGCGCGCCACGGCGGCGTCCATGTCCTCCCCGGGACGCGGGTAGTACCACGGCCGCTTCCACTGGCCGACGTCCTCGAAGAGAGCGCCTTTCGCCTCGTGCCACGGGTGGATCGATGTCGTGCGGGCGGCGTCGAACAGGTCGCCGCGGGCGCGACCGGCCAGCGCCGCGAAGGCCACCGGCGTGAACGGGGCGCGGAAGGTCGTGTTGCCGATGGCGCCGGGAGTCGGGCGCTTCGCGCTGCCGGCTGCAGCGGCGGCACCCACCCCCTCGTCCTGTCCCGGCTGGCCGGGCGGGATGGCACGGGTGTCGTCACCCGACAGCACGCGCGTCAGCAGGCCGATGGTGTTGACCGCGCCGATGCGGCCCTGGTCGACGCCGGTGCTGATCGACGTGTAGCGCTTGACGTGCTCGACGGAGCGCATTCCCGCGCCGGTGGCCCGCAGCACGTCGGCTGCGGTGTTGTCGCGCTGCAGGTCGACGAAGTGGGCGGCGTAACCGTCCGCGCGCCCCTCGACGACCCAGAGCTGCCTGGTGTGACCGGCGCGGGCCGCCCGCTCCTCGGCGACGGCCGCGGTGTCGGGTTCCGTCACGCCAGCGGTGGATTCGCCCTCGATGCCGGCGGCGCGGGCGGCAGCCAGACCGGCGGCGCGCCCCTCCACGTGACAGCCCTCGGTCCAGTAGGTGCCGCGCACGGCCCCGGCGAGGTGCTGGTCACGCACCGGCGATGTCGGCACGAAGCCGGCGAGGTCGTCGTCCCAGTGCAGTGCGCCCTGCCGCTGGCTGTGCAGGCTGACGTTCGGCGTCCACCCGCCCGACACGGCCACGACGTCGCTCGCGATCCTCTCGGGGTCACCGGCGATGGCGCCGTCGGCGTCGATGCGCGCCACCCACGCGGCCTCGACCGCCACGCCGCCGTCGATGCCGACGACAGCCGACCCGGCGCGCACCGTGAGTCCCGCGGCGTCGGCTGCGGCCGCGACGGATGCGCTCGCGCCCTCGTCACGCGCATCGACGACCTGCACCGACGCACCCGCCTCGAGCAGTGCGTGCGCCGCGGCGTAGCCGGAGTCGTTCGTCGTGACGACGACGGCCTCGCCCCCCGGGAGGGCGGCGTACCGGCGTACGTAGGTGGTGACGGCCGAGGCGAGCATGACGCCGGGGACGTCGTTGTCCGCGAAGACGATCGGCCGCTCGAAGGCGCCGGTCGCGAGGACGACCTGAGCCGCGTTCACGTGCCAGATGCGCTGCCTGGGTATACCGTCGCGCGCGGTCCCGTCGAGGTGTTCGGCCCGCTTCTCGACGGCGATGAGGTGGTTGTTGTCGTAGCTGCCGAATGCCGTCGTGCGCGTCAGCACGCGCACCTCGGGTGCGGCGTCGAGCTCGGCCCGGACCTGCTCGACCCACTGCGCTGCGGGAACCCCCTCGATGACCTCGTCCGGCGAGGCGAGAAGGGTGCCGCCCAGGCGAAAGTCCTGCTCGAAGAGCACGACTCGGGCCCCGGTGGCCGCTGCCGCCCGGGCTGCGGCCAGTCCGGCCGGCCCGGCACCGACGACGGCGACGTCCACGTGGACGTGCATCTTGTCGTACTCGGCCGGGTCGGGCTGCTGGTCGAGCACGCCGATGCCGTCGAGCAGGCGCACGTCGAGGCCGGGCACGAGCTCGAGGGTCGTGGCCGGGAGCATCGACTCGTCGTGCTCGCCGCGGACGAGCACGAACGCGTTGGGCTCCTCGACCCCGGCTGAGAGGATGCCGCGTGGACGGCCTCGGTAGATCGAGTTGCCCACTCGCAGCTGGCCGTTCGCGACCAGGGCAGAGGCGACGGTGTCACCGGCGAACCCGGTCACGGTGGTGCCGTCGACGACGAGCTCGACCGGGGCGGAGCGGTCGATCGCTCCACCGGCGTCGAGGCGCTGGGTCTGGTTGGCTGCCATGGTCAGGCTCCCTTCTTGGTGTCGGGACGGGCTTCGCCGATGCGATAGACCGCGGAGATCTCGTAGGTGCGGGTGTCGCGAACCGCGTTGAACCACTTGCGGCAACCCGCCGAGTGCACCCAACGCTCGGCGTAGCTGCCCTTGGCGTTGTCGCGGTAGAAGAGGTACTGCGCCCACTCCTCGTCGGTGAGGGCGTGGGGGTCCTCGGGGTAGGCCACGTGGGCCTGGCCGCCGTAGCCGTACTCGGTCTCGGGGCGGGGCCCGCAGTTCGGGCAGTCGATGATGAGCATCGGGGTCTCCTTGCGAGGCGTTGGGCGTCAGTGGGCGACGGCTGCGGCGCCGTGCTCGTCGATGAGGGCGCCGCTGACGAAGCGCTCGAGGCCGAAACCCCGGTTGAGCTCGTGCGGCTCGTCGGTGGCGATGGTGTGCGCGTAGGCGTAGCCGGCGCCGGGCACGGCCTTGAATCCCCCTGTGCCCCAACCACAGTTGACGTACATGCCGTCGACGGGCGAACGGCCCATGACTGGTGAGGCGTCCATGGTCACGTCGACGATGCCGCCCCACGTGCGCAGCAGGTGTGCCCGGCTGAAGGCAGGGAACAGCTCGACGGCGGCCGACATCTGGTGCTCGATGACGTGGAAGGAGCCGCGCTGTCCGTAGCCGTTGTAGGAGTCGATGCCGGCGCCCATGACGAGCTCGCCCTTGTGCGCCTGCGAGACGTAGACGTGCACGTGGTTCGACATCACGACGGTGGGGTGGATGATCTCGTGCAGCTCGGAGACGAGGGCCTGCAGCGGGTGCGACTGGATCGGCACGCGGAAGCCGGCGAGCTCGGCGAGCACCGAGGTGTGGCCCGCGGCGCAGAGCGCGACCTTGCCGGCGTTGATGCGTCCGCGGCTCGTCTCGACACCGGTGACGCGCCCGCCGTCGATGACGAAGCCGGTCACCTCGCAGTTCTGGATGATGTCGACGCCGAGCTCGCTCGCCCGCCGGGCGTAGCCCCAGGCGACCCAGTCGTGCTTGGCGATGCCGGCGCGCGGCTGGTAGGTGCCACCCATGACCGGGTAGCGGATGTCGTCGCCGATGTTGATGATCGGGCACAGCTCCTTGACCTGCTGCGGGTCGACCCACTCGGCGTCCACGCCGTTGAGGCGGTTGGCCTCGACGCGACGCACCGAGTCACGGACGTCCTGAAGCGTGTGGGCGAGGTTCAGCACGCCGCGCTGGGAGAAGAAGACGTCGTAGCCGAGCTCCTCTTCGAGCCCTTCCCACTGCTTGAGCGAGTGCTCGTAGATCGCGGCCGACTCGTCCCACAGGTAGTTCGACCGGATGATCGTCGTGTTGCGGGCCATGTTGCCGCCGGCGATGTAGCCACGCTCGAGCACGGCGACGTTCGTGATGCCGTGGTAGCGGGCCAGGTAGTACGCGGTGGCGAGACCGTGGCCGCCGGCGCCGACGATGACCACGTCGTAGCTTCGCTTCGGCTCGGGGTTGGCCCAGAGGAAGTCCGGGTGCTCGGGGAGCTCACGCTGGTTCATCGTCACTGCACCTTCTCCAGAGTCGGGTAGAGGGGGAACCGGGCGGCGAGGTCGTCGACCCGCGCCCGCAGCGAGGCGAGCGTCGCCTCCGAACCGTCACCCGCGAGCGCCGTGGCGATGACGTCCGCGACCTCGGCGAAGGCGGCCTCGTCGAAGCCGCGGGTCGCGAGTGCCGGCGTACCGATGCGCAGGCCCGAGGACACCATCGGTGGCCGCGGGTCGAAGGGGACGGCGTTGCGGTTGACGGTGATCCCGACGGAGTGCAGCAGGTCCTCGCCCTGCCGGCCGTCGAGCTGCGAGTGGCGCAGGTCGACGAGCACGAGGTGCACGTCGGTGCCACCCGAGATGACGCCGATGCCGGCATCCGTGACGTCGGGCTGCGTCAGTCGCTCCGCGAGGATCGACGCACCGGCGAGCGTGCGACGCTGCCGGTCGCGGAAGTCTTCGCCCGCGGCGACCTTGAAGGCGACGGCCTTGCCGGCGATGACGTGCTCGAGCGGTCCACCCTGCTGGCCCGGGAAGACGGCCGAGTTCACCTTCTTGGCGATGTCGACGTCGTTGGTGAGGATTATGCCGCCGCGCGGTCCACCCAGCGTCTTGTGCGTGGTCGACGAGACGACGTGCGCGTGCGGCACCGGGGAGGGGTGCAGGCCGGCGGCGACGAGGCCGGCGAAGTGGGCCATGTCGACGAACAGGTAGGCGCCGACCGCGTCGGCGATGCGCCGGAACTCGGCGAAGTCGAGGTGCCGCGAGTACGCCGACCACCCGGCCACGATCATTTTCGGCTGGTGCTCTCGGGCCAGCCGCTCGACCTCGGCCATGTCGACGACGTGGGTGTCCTCGCGTACGCCGTAGGCCACGACGTCGTAGAGCCGACCGGAGAAGTTGAGCCGCATCCCGTGGGTCAGGTGCCCGCCGTGGGCGAGGTCGAGCCCGAGGATGGTGTCGCCCGGCGTGAGCAGCGCGTGCATGACGGACGCGTTCGCCTGGGCCCCCGAGTGCGGCTGGACGTTGGCGTAGGCCGCACCGAAGAGCGACGTGACGCGCTCGATCGCGAGCGACTCGACGACGTCGACGTGCTCGCACCCGCCGTAGTAGCGGCGGCCGGGGTAGCCCTCGGCGTACTTGTTCGTCAGCACCGAGCCCTGGGCCTGCATGACGGCGACCGGCGCGAAGTTCTCCGAGGCGATCATCTCGAGGGTGCCCTGTTGCCGGCGCAGCTCGGCCTCGATGGCCTCAGCGACCTGGGGGTCGAGATCTGCGAGGTCCGCGTCGAGGACCGAGGAACGAGTCGGCGCGGTGATGGTGACCTGGGACATGAAGCCCTCCGTGCAGTTGATGTCCTTGTTGTCGATGACTGATATATCATCGGGATCGCCATAGTATGTTTGGCGAGGCGGGTCGTCAACGGTCTGTCCGAAGAGATCGTCGAACGTGCCCGCCCAGCCCGCCCCGAGAGGACCCCGATGACCGCAACGGCGCCCGTTCTCGCCTTCGGCTCGCTCGCCGAGCAGGCCTACCACGTGCTGCGCGACCGGCTGGTCATGCTCGACATCGCGCCCGGTGCCCCGATCAACGAGGCCCAGCTCGCCGCCGACCTCGGCATCGGTCGCACCCCCATCCGCGAGAGTCTCAAGAAGCTCGAGCTCGACCACCTCGTGGTCTCCTATCCGCGGCGGGGCACCTTCGCGACCCAGGTCGACATCACCGACCTCGCCGCGATCTCGGAGATGCGGGCGGTTCTCGAGCCGCTGGCGGCTCGGCGGGCTGCCCTCGTCGCGCGCGCCGACGTACGCGCCGAGCTGGCCGAGAAGGCGCGGCAGATCGGGTCGATGGGCGACGAGCCCGACGACAAGCGGCCGCTCATGGAGTACGACATCGACGTGCACCGGCTGATCTACCGCGCGGCCGAGAACCCCCATCTCGAGGAGACCCTGGTCCGCCTGGACAACCTGGCGACGCGCATCTGGTGCCTCGTGCTCGAGCGGCTCCCGTCGGTTTCCGAGCACATCAAGGAGCACGTGACGCTGCTGGAGGCGATCGTGGCCAAGGACGCCGATCGCGCTGCGGCGCTGGCCGCCTCGCACGTCGAGCACTTCGAGGCGGCCGTGCGCTCGGTGCTCTGAGCCCGACGAGTCGTCACGGGCGGGGGTCGTCGCGCAGCTGGGCGCCACCCCTCACCAGCCTGAGGGCGAGCGCGAGCGCTGCCAGCTGTCCCCGCCCGCGAGGGTCCCCGCCGATCACCTGGAAGATCCGACGCAGCCTCTTGTGGAGCGACTGCCGCTCGAGGAAGAGGATCTGCGCCGACTCCGTCGCGTTGCACCCCGTCGAGATCCACACGTCGAGGGTGCGCACCAGCTCACCTCCCGACCTCTGGTCGAGCCGGACCAGCTCGCCGAGGGCCTCCTCGACGAGGGCGTCGACAACCCCACGCGACAGCGATCGCTCGGCCATCCGCTCGACGAGGAAGTCGGAGGCGTCGTAGACGGCATCCGAGCCCTTCGCCGACCGGCCGAGCCGCCAGGTCGTGCGCGCCTCCGCCAGTGAGAACGACGCCTGCCGCACGGTCGTGGCCGTGGGTCCGAGGGCGCCGGTGAGTCCGGTGCCCGCGACGGCTGTGCGCAACGCCGTGAGTGCCCGGGCCCGCTCGGCGTGGGTGGCCCCGCGCAGGGGCATGAGGATCTCCAGCCACTCCCCGTGCGCCACGACGAGGGTCGACGGAAGGGCGCGTCGCGTCCGCTGCTCGGTGTCGACGTGCCCGTCTGCCGGACGTCGCACCACCGCCATGACCAACGGCCGTTCCGGGTCGATACCGCCCGCCTGGCTGAGCTCCATGAGGCGCTCCCCTCCCCCGCCGGCGCCGATCAGTCGCACCAGCTCGTCCTCGGCGAGCCGCGTCAGGCTGGGCCGGCTGTGCCGCGCGAGCGCCAGCGCGACGATGCTGCGCACTCGCGCGAGCACCGTCTCCAGCGTCTCGACGTCGGCGCCGGCACCCCCGACCAGCTCCAGGTGGGCCACGCCGATCCCGCTCACGGACAGCTCCGCACCCAGCGGCTCCAGTGCGGCGTCGGGGTCCGGACCGGCCTGGCCGAGCAGTCCCCCTCGCGTGTCGAGCACCCGGACGTGCACGCCCAGGGTCTCGGCCATGACGGCCAGCAGCGGCTCGAGGGCGGTGCCGGAGCTGGCGATGCGCTCGGTGAGCGCCTGGGAGAGCTGGTCGGCCACCCGCAGGGCGGCGACCTGGGCGGAGACGATCCGGCGGTTGACCTCCTCCGCGACCTCGACGAAGGGGACGACCTGCCGCAGCTCCAGCAGCGGCAGACCGGCCTCCTCCGCTGCGGCGACGAGCTCGGCCGGGAGGTGCCTCCCGGACCCTGCCGTCTCGACGGCCAGGGCGGCCACGCCTCGCGATGCGAGGCTCCAGACGTACTCGACCTGCGCGGCCGGCTTGAGGGCGAGGAGCGCCACGCCGCCGGTGAGCAGCAGCTCGCCGCCGGACAGCAGCGGCGCGATCTCGAGCACCTCGCTGGAGTGCACCCACCGGACGCGCGCCGTGTCGACCCCGCGTTCGCCCGCGACCACCTGAGGTGCGCCGGCGGCGAGGACGCCGCTCTCGAGGATCTCGCTCAGAAGCAGGGACATAGCGGTCACGATCCCAGTGCCGGTGACACTTTGTCACCCATTCACGCCCGCAGAGGCGACACCGTGAGGCTGGTTGCCGCGGAAACCAGATCTTACCGTTGTCGACAGCCGGCCAACCATCCGCAGGGGTTTCAACGACGAAAGCAGTCCCCACATGAGCCTTTCCACCACAAGTCACTCGGAAGACGTGACCCATTCCGTCGAGGACGTGCTCCAGCCAGTGCCGGAGTCCGCCCGCACGACCAAGGTCTCCGGACAGTTCTGGATCTGGGCCGGCGCGAACGTCGCCCCCATCAACTGGATCCTCGGCGCGCTGGGCATCCAGCTCGGCCTCGGCTTCGCCGACACGATGACGGTGCTCGTCGTCGGCAACATCATCGGCATGGTCGGCTTCGGCTTCTTCGTGCTGCTCGGGCAGAAGACCGGGGCCACCGGCATGCTGCTCGCCAGGGGTGCGTTCGGCCGCCGGGGCGCCTACCTCCCGGCCGCGATCCAGGCCGTCGTGGCCGTGGGCTGGTCGGCGGTCAACACGTGGGTCATCCTCGACCTCGTCATGGCGCTCTTCGGCAAGATCGGCTGGGTCGACCCGGCCGCGTCGAACCTCGCCTGGAAGATCGGCGTCGCCGCCGTGATCATGAGCATCCAGGTCGGCATCTGCTACCGCGGCTACAGCGCCATCGCGAAGTTCGAGCGCATCACGATGCCGCCGACGATCGTCGTCCTCGTCGTCATGTCCGTCATCGCGTGGACCAAGCTGCCGATCGACTGGGGCTATGCCGGCCCTCCCGGAAAGATCCTGACCGGCGGCGAGCGCTGGGCAGCCATGTCCGGCATCATGACGGCCATCGGGATCGGTTGGGGCATCGGCTGGTTCACCTACGCACCGGACTACTCGCGCTTCGTGTCCAAGCGCATCCCGCCGTGGAAGCTCTACCTCACCTCGGTGCTCGGCCAGTTCCTCCCGGTCGTCTGGCTCGGAGTCCTCGGCGCCAGCCTCGCGACGATGCACGGCACCGCCGACCCCGGCGAGCTCGTCGTCAAGAGCTTCGGCGCGATGGCCATCCCGGTGATCCTGCTCGTCATCCACGGGCCGATCGCGACCAACATCATCAACCTCTACACGTTCGGCGTCGCGTTCCAGGCCCTCGACATCCGGATCAGCCGGAAGAAGCTGTCGGTCGTCGTCGGCTGCCTGTCGATGTGCGCGGTCATCCTCTTCCTCTTCGCACAGGACTTCGCGACGCTGCTGGACAACTGGATCATCGCCATCGCCGCCTGGGTGGCCACGTGGGGCGGCATCATGGTGGTCCACTACTTCGTCTTCGAGCGCCGGCACAAGACGTTCGGCTACCTCTTCCTCAACCCGCGCGACACGCGCCTCAAGTCGGTCAACTGGTCGGCGATCATCGCCTTCGTCTGCGGCCTCTTCATGACGTGGGTGTTCATGTACGGCGGGCTCCCCGCCTTCCAGGGGCCGGTCGCGACCGCCCTCGGCGGGGTCGACCTCTCGTGGCTGGCGGGAACGCTGACGTCCGGCCTGCTCTACCTCGCCCTCGGCTACCCCCGCTTCCGCGACCGCATCCACCACGGCGTCCCGCTGGGCATCAAGTCCGAGCTGACCGACGAGGACTACCTGCGCGACCACGGCGACGCGTGCGCGCGCGACCAGGAGCACGCGCACGCCCCCGCCCAGGTGGCCACGCCCGCAACCGAGGTCTCGGCGCCGGCCGCGCACTGACTTCTCGACCGACCGCGGCGGGTGGGGACGTCCCCACGGCCCCACCCGCCCGACGGCTGAACCCTGCCCACACCTGCCCGCCTGCCCACTGCCCAACTGCCCAGGAGCAGCCATGCCCAGCACCGTCCTCATGGAGGAGCTCGACGCCTTCACCTATCGCGAGATGATCGGACGCGGAGCGCCCGTCATCGTGCCGGTCGGCGCGATCGAGCAGCACGGACCCCACCTCCCCCTGCAGACCGACGTGCTGCTGGCCAAGGCCATGAGCCGACGCCTGGCCGAGGCCGTCGACGGCATCGTCGCGGCACCCGTCGTCTACGGGTACAAGTCGCAGCAGCGCTCGGGTGGTGGCAACCACCTCGCCGGCACGACGAGCCTCGACGCGACGACCGTCATCGCGATCGCCCGCACGCTCACCCTCGAGTTCGCCCGCCACGGGGCGCGGCAGGTCGTCTTCCTCAACGGCCACTTCGAGAACTACCAGTTCCTCTACGAGGGCGTGGAGCTCGCGACCACCGAGCTGCAGCAACGCGGTCTGGACGTGTCGGCGATCCTGCTCTCCTACTGGGACTTCGTCGACGACGCCACGATCGAGGAGATCTACCGCGGCACGTTCCCGGGCTGGGACGTCGAGCACGGGGGCGTGCTCGAGACCTCCCTCATGCTGCACCTGCATCCCGAGCTGGTGCACCTCGACCGGGTCATGGACCTGCCGGCGGCGCAGCTCCCCCGCTTCGACCGCCTTCCCGCGCGCCCCGAGCTCACACCCATCTCGGGCTGCCTCTCCTCGGCGGCCGCCGCGTCCGAGAGCGCAGGACGCCTGCTGCTCGAGCGGACGTCGGCTGCGCTGGCCGACTCGATCGGCGCCGAGCTGAGCACCGAGCTGAGCACCGAGCTGGCCCCGCTGGGCTGACGCCTTGAGCCGATCGCGGCTCCCCACCTGCACCCCGAATTCACCACCCCCTGAAGGAGATCCACCATGTCCATCGCCACCCCTGTCACGTCGGTCAGCGAGCTCGAGCGGCTCAAGGAGCTGCACAACGGCACGAAGGTCCCCCTCACCTTCTCCGACGCCGAGTTCGAGCGCCGCCTCTCCGGCCTCCGCCAGATCATGGCCGCCAAGGGACTCGATGCCGTCGTGCTGACCTCTTACCACGGCATCAAGTACTACTCGGACTTCCTCTTCACCTACTTCGGCCGCTCCTACGCCCTGGTCGTCACGCCGACCGAGCAGGTCAGCGTCACCGCCAACATCGACGCCGGTATGCCGTGGCGGCGCAGCTACGGCGAGAACATCGTCTACACCGACTGGCGCCGCGACAACTTCCAGCACGGCGTCCAGGAGGCGCTGGCCCAGCGCGGCATCTCGCCCTCGCGCATCGGCGTCGAGTTCGACACGCTCTCACTCGACGCGCACGCCAAGCTCCAATCCGCTCTCGGCGGCGCCGAGCTCGTCGACGTGGCCCAGGACGCGATGCGCCAGCGCATGATCAAGTCCGCCGAGGAGATCGACGTCATCAAGCACGGCGCCCGCATCGGCGACCTCGGTGGCGAGGCCATCCGGGCCGCCATCCGCGAGGGCATCAGTGAGTACGAGGTCGCCCTCATCGGCACCGAGGCGATGGTCCACGAGATCGCACGCACCTTCCCCGACAGCGAGATCCGGGACACCTGGGTGTGGTTCCAGTCGGGCATCAACACCGACGGCGCCCACAACTGGGCGACGACCCGAAAGCTGCAGCGGGGAGACATCCTCTCGCTGAACTGCTTCCCGATGACCTCCGGCTACTACACGGCCCTCGAGCGCACCCTGTTCCTCGGCGAGCCGGACGCGCGCTCGCTCGAGCTGTGGGAGGTCAACGTCGAGGTGCACCGTCGCGGCCTCGAGCTCATCAAGCCCGGCGCGGTCTGCAAGGACATCGCCGCCGAGCTCAACGAGATCTACGTCGGCCACGGCCTGCTGCCGAACCGCACCTTCGGCTACGGGCACTCGTTCGGCGTCCTGTCGCACTACTACGGCCGCGAGGCAGGCCTCGAGCTGCGCGAGGACATCGACACCGTGCTCGAGCCGGGCATGGTCGTCTCGATGGAGCCGATGATCACGGTGCTCGACGGCGAGCCGGGCGCGGGCGGCTACCGCGAGCACGACATCCTCGTCGTCGGCGAGGACGGCGCGGAGAACATCACGAAGTTCCCCTTCGGACCGGAGCACAACATCATCCCCTGCTGACTCCGTCGCAGAACCGCTGCCGGTCATCCCGCCTCGCTGCGGGATGACCGGCAGTCGTCATGAGGGCCCATGCACCGCGTGCACGCGACGCACAGGCCGATCACCCTTCGCAGGTGAGCACGGCGGCGAGGCGTCGTGGCAGCATCGCAACGGTGACCGCTGATGAGCGAGCCGCATCGCCGGACCGCCGCACCGGCCTTGTCCGTGCCGTCGACCTCGCTGACGTCCTCGTCTACCTCGTGGTCCTCAACCTCGCCGTCCAGCTGGTGCCGGCGATCCTGAGCGAGAGCTTCACCCTGACGCTGCTCACCGCGGTCCTGCTCAAGGGCGTCCTCGAGGTGGTCGTCCGGGTCAAGACCCGTGCGCGGCGACGCTTGGGCGAGGCCCGGACCCCACGGGCCAGAGTGGTAGCCGCACTCCTCCTGTGGTTGGTCCTCGTGGGAAGCAAGCTCGTCGTGCTCGAGCTGGTCGCCCTGTCCTTCGGTGACGCGGTGCACCTCGGCGGGTTCGTCAGCGTGACTGGACTGATCGCGGTCCTGCTGCTCGCGCGTGCTGCGGTGCGCCGGCTGCTGGCACCTGAGGTGCCCGCGACCGACGGGAGTCCCGACGCCGGCCGCCTGGCGGGACACGGCACCTTTGGCGAGTGACGAGACGCGTCGCCCTCCGGATCACCCCTCGACGTCACTCCTCCGCGTCCGTGAAGGCCTGCCTGATGGCCTCTTCCTGATCGCCGCTGAGGTTGGTCGCCAGCAGCTCCGCGTTCGTGCCGGCGAAGGCCTCGGCGACGCGGTCCTGCACGGCGTTGGCGGTCAGCACGAAGAGGGCGGAGGAGCCCGGAGTCACCTTCGTCCGCACGTCCTTGATGAACTCGTCGCTGATGCCGACGTCGGCGAGCGAGCCGGCCAGAGCACCCATCGCGGCTCCGACGACCATGCCGAGCAGCGGGACGAGGAAGATGAGGCCGAAGAGGAACCCCCAGAAGCTGCCACCCAGGGCCCCCGAGCCGGCGAGGTTGTGGAGCTGGCGCGTCGTGGGCTTCTTCCGTCCCTCCGGCCAGCTGACCACGGCGGCGTCCAGGACCGTGATGAGCTGCTGCTTCTGCAGGTCGCCCAGGGTCCGCTCCGCCTGGGCGGCCCCCTCGCTCGTGCCGAACTTCCACACGGTGAGTGTGCTCATGACCTCTCCTCGCTCTCGGGCTCGACCTCGCACCGTCCTCCTGGCCGGTGGGGAACGCGCTCAACGATGCTGGGGACCGCGCGCGTCGACCTCACCCAGCGCGGGTGACCGCGAGGAGGTTGCGTGCGCGGTCCGCGACCTCGGGCCGGTAGATCGGCGGCACCGGGGTCGGAGACGTCGACGGGCACGACCAGGGCTCGGCGGAGTCACGGTCGCGTCGGAAGGCGGCGTGGTGCGTGGGCTCAGCGAGCGAGGGGATGCACCGTCACGTTGCTGGCCACGACGTGCAAGGACTCGCCCCGTGGCTCGGCCACGAGACCGAGCAGGCCGCTGCGACAGGAGATCTCGACCGTCTGGGCGTCCAGGATCACGCGAACGTCGCCGCCGTCGAACGGCATCTGCCAGGACGTCCCCGCGGCCCGCGCCTCGAGCAGCCCGTCCCCGACCCGGATCTCCAGGACCTCCTCACCTGCGCTCGTGACGTTCAGCGTCGCATCGCCCGGGGGCGACCACTCGACGTCGGCCGCCCGGCCCTGGACGACGCCGGTCGGGACTGCGGGCGCCCGGTAGCGCTCGAGGTCAGGGTGTGGAGTCGCGACGAGCCGCTCGCCGTCGAGGCCGAGCACGTACGGCACGCTGTGCGCGCCGGCCCACCCCGCCTCGAGGTCCTCGACCCCACGCATCCAGAAGAGCAGGCAGGGCCGGCCGGCGCCGTCACGGAAGGACGAGGGCGCGTAGTAGCTCGGGCCGTGCGTGAGCCGTCCCCACGTCTCGACGGCGAAGGTCCCAGCCGCGTACGTCCCGAGGGCGTATGCCGCATGGTGCAGCACGTCGTCGGCCCACACCGAGAAGACCATCGCGTGGGCGCCGTCGACCTCGATGACCTGCGGGCACTCCCAGAGGGTGCCGAGCCACAGCGGGTCGAGCTCGTCGGTGGACCGCTGGAGCGCGACACCCTCGTACGTCCACGCGTCGAGGTCGTCGGACCGGTAGCTGAGGGCCATGGCCGTGCCGTCCGTGGTGCCGGCGCCGACGAGCATGCGCCAGGCGTCGGGGTCGCGGATGACGAACGGGTCGCGGTAGGCGATGAGGTCGAGGTCTACCGGGGCGTCGACGACGACGTCGCCCTTGCGCCAGGAGACCCAGTCGGGGCTGGCCGGGGTCGCGACGCGGACGCGGCCGATCGAGAGGTCGGGTGCGGTCGTCGCCGTGTAGAAGATGCGTGCACCGCCGTCCGGCTCGGTGACCAGTGCGCCGGTCCAGATGCCGTCGTCGCCTTCGCCGGGGGCGATCGCAGCGGGCAGCTCGGTGAGCGACAGCAGGTCGGGACCGGCGGCGTGGCCCCAGTGGCAGCTCGCCGCCCACTGGGTGCTGTCGGGCACGTACTGGAAGAACGCGTGGTAGCCGCCCTGCCGCGCGGTGATGCCGTGCGGGTCGTTGATCCAGCCCGTGTCTGCGGTGAAGTGGAACTGGGGTCTCATCGCTGCTCCATCGTGCAATTCTGCCGACTCAGCCACGCAGGTGGGTGACCGCGGCATCAGGCAACACCCGGGCCGGTGTCGGTGGCAGGGGGCCTGGTGCCCCACCGCGTCTCACCGGCGACGGGGTACGTACCGGTGCTCGGGCCGGCCGGTGGACCCGTAGGAGAGGTCGAGGTCGATGAGCTGTTTCCTGACCAGGGTCGCCAGGTAGCGCTGGGCCGTCGGGCGGCTGGCGCCGAGGCGCTCGGCCACCTCTGCGGCACCGATGGACCTCGGCGCCGCCGTCACGATCTCGAGCACTCGCGCCATCGTCGGCTGCAGCCCGCGCACCGTCGCGGCCGTGCGGGACGGGGTGCTCCTCAGGCTGTACAGCGAGTCGACGACCTCCTGGTCGACATCGCGCTGACCAGCGGGAGCGCGTTGGAGCCGCTCGGTCCAGGCTCGATAGGCCTCCAGCTGCTCGCGCAGGGCCGCGAAGGTGAACGGCTTGACGAGGTAGTAGAACGCACCGAGCTGCATGGAGGTCCGGACCGACTCGAGGTCGCGGGCCGCGGTGACCAGCAGGAAGTCCGGGACCGCCCGGCCGGCGGCCGTGAGCCTGCGCACGAGGTCGAGGCCGGTGAAGTCCGGCAGGTACATGTCGAGCAGCAGGAGGTCGGGCGCTGCGTCGACGACGAGCCGCTCGGCCTCGCCCCCGCTGTGCGCCTCGCCGACGACCCGGAAGCCCTCGACGCGAGCGATCGCGAGGGCGTGCGCGTGGGCGACGTGGTAGTCGTCGTCGACGACGAGGACGTCGATCATGCGGCTCCCTCCCGGACCCGGATCGGCAGCGACACGTCGAAACGAGCACCACCCGGTGAGGACGCCGTGATGGTGCCGCCCGACCGCGTGACGAGCCGGTGCACGAGGGCCAGCCCGACGCCGCGACGCATCACGCCGCGCGGGCTCTTGGTCGAGTACCCGTCGACGAAGACGTCACCGATCCGGTCGGCGGGGATGCCGGGCCCGGAGTCGACGACCGTCAGGTGCAGGGCGCCCTCACGGCTGGCGAGGGTCACCGTCACCTCGCCACGCGGGTGGCGCCCGGCCGTACGCGGGTCGTCGGCGACGGCGTCGACGGCGTTGTCGACGAGATTGCCGAGCACAGTGGTGACCGGCAGGCCCTCGACGTCGTCCGCCTCGACATGGCTCTCCGGGTCGAGGCGCACCAGGACGTCGCGCTCGGCCGCCACCGTGGTCTTGGCCAGCAGGAGCGCCACCACGACCGGTGCGGCGATGCGCGAGCGGATCTCCTCACTCACCAGAGACGTCTCCTGCCAGAGCTGCTGGCTGTACTGCGTCGCCTCCTCGACCTCGCCCATCTCGAGCAGCACCGCGAGGACGTGCAGCCGGTTGGAGAACTCGTGCTCCTGGGCGCGCAGAGCCGTGGTGAGACCCTCGACGGAGTCCAGCTGCCGCAGCAGGCCCTCCAGCTCCGTGCGGTCGCGGATCGTCACGACCCAGCCGGCGTCGCGGCCGCCCACGACGACCGGCATCCGGTTGAGCACGAGCAGGTGCTCGTCGGTGACCGCGACCAGATCGGTGCCGTCCACCTCCCCGGTCACGACGCGGCGCAGACGACCTTGCGGCAGGACGTCCTCCACCGCCTGCCCGAGCCGGGCTCCCTCGAGTCCGAGGAGCCGGCGTGCCTCGTCGTTCAGCACGTTGATCGCCCCGTCGGCATCGACGCCGAGAACCCCCTCCCGGATGCCGTGCAGCATGGCCTCGCGCTCCTGCACGAGAGCGACGATCTCGGCCGGCTCGACGCCGAAGGTCACCCGCTTGATGGCACGGGCGAGCAGGATCGAGGCAAGCACGCCGAGCCCGAGGGCGAGGAGGCTGTAGAGCGCGATGTCGGCCACCTCGGCGGACACCCGCACGCCGACCTCCGACTCGAGGATGCCGACCGACACCTCGCCGACCGGTCGGCCGGAGGCGTCGAGCACCGGCGCCCGCGAGTTCGCCGAACGGCCCAGGCTGCCGTCGTCGATGCCGGTGTGCACCTGACCGTCGAGCGCCACCACAGGCTCCTCGATGCGCTGCCCGACCAGCGACGGGTTGGGGTGTGAGTAGCGCAGGCCGTCGCGGTCGATGATGACGACGTACGACGCCTGGGTCGCAGCGCGGATCTTCTCGGCGAGCTGTGCGAGCTCGTGGCGCGGGTCCCCGTCGCGCAGCGCCGCCGCCACCTCCGGCATACGGCCGACCGTGGCCGCGACGCTCGTCGCCTGCTCGGTGGCCTGCGCATCCGCCGCCTGCCCGGTCAGGCGGATGTAGAACCCGAAGCCCACGGCCATCGTCACGACGACGATGCCGAGGACTGCAAAGAGGATGCGGGACGCGAGCGTCCGGCCGAACCTCGGGATACCCCTCCTCACGCACCTCTCCTCACACCGTCGTTGCTGCGTCCAGCATGACTGAGCAGAACGCACAAAACCACGGACAACGCGACTATCACGATCAAGGTGCACAAGGCTTCAGCGCCGGTCCTGCCCGCTCTTACGGTGACGCAACTCAACGAAGAGAAAGGGTTTCGGTCCATGGCTGCCATCGAGCTACGCAACGTCACCAAGACCTTCCCCACCAGCGGGGGCGGCACGTACACCGCCATCGAGAACCTCAGCCTGACCGTCGAGGAGGGCCAGTTCTGCGCCGTCGTCGGTCCGACCGGCTGCGGGAAGTCCACCACCCTGACGCTCGTGTCCGGGCTCGAGCGGCCCACCCGGGGCGAGGCCGTGGTCCACGGCAAGCCCGTCCAGGGCATCGACACCAGCACCGGGTTCGTCTTCCAGCAGGACGCCGTCTTCCCGTGGCGCACCGTGCTCGACAACGTCGCGGCCGGCCCGCTCTACCGCGGGCAGTCACGGGCCGAGGCCACCGGCCTGGCGCGCGACTGGCTGAGACGCGTCGGCCTGGCCGGCTTCGAGGACCGCTACCCGCACCAGCTCTCCGGGGGCATGCGCAAGCGCGTCGCCCTCGCCCAGACCCTCGTCAACCAGCCGCGGATCCTGCTCATGGACGAGCCGTTCAGCGCACTCGACGTGCAGACCCGCGCCATCATGTCGACCGAGCTGCTGCAGCTGTGGGACCAGACGCGCCCGGCCGTCGTGTTCGTCACGCACGACCTCGAGGAAGCCATCGCCCTCGCCGACAAGGTCGTGGTCATCACGGCGGGCCCGGGCACCGTCAAGGCCGAGTTCGAGATCGACCTGCCCCGGCCGCGCGTCGTGCAGGAGATCCGGCTCGACCCGCGGTTCACGAGGCTCTACGGCCAGATCTGGGAGGCGCTTCGCGCCGAGGTCGAGGAGGCGTACGCCCGCACGACGCGCCTGACGGAGGTGGCCTCGTGAACGACGCCGCGATCCACCACGACGGCGCCCTGACCGCTCAGGCCACCGAGGTCCGTCCCGTCCCGCCGGCTGACGCCACGGCACGCTCGACGTCGCCGCAGGTCCGGGCCCGCAACCGGCGTCTGCGGCTGGCCGGAGTGCGGCTCGGCATCGTCGTCGTGCTCGTCGGCGCCTGGCAGCTGTGCGTGCACGCCACGCTCGTCGACCCGTTCTTCTGGGGCGAGCCCACCGGTGTGTGGAGCACGCTCGTCGACTGGTTCACGGTCGGGACGCCGCAGGGCTCGCTCGGCACCCAGATCCTCGTCACGCTCGAGGAGGCCGTGCTCGGGTTCGTCATCGGGGCCGTGCTCGGCGTCGTCTTCGGCATCGCGCTGGGCCGCATCCAGATCCTGTCGGAGATCTTCGCCCCGTTCCTCAAGGCAGCCAACTCGATCCCCCGCATCATCCTGGGCTCGATCTTCACCGTCGCGTTCGGGTTCGGCATCCAGTCGAAGGTCATCCTCGCCGTCGTCCTCGTCTTCTTCGGCGTCTTCTTCAACGCCTTCCAGGGCAGCCGCGAGGTCGACCGCAACCTCGTCGCGAACGCCCGGCTCCTCGGGGCCTCACGCTGGCGGGTCACCCGCGACGTCGTGCTCCCCTCGGCGTTCACGTGGATCCTCGCCAGCCTGCACATCAGCTTCGGCTTCGCCCTCATCGGCGCCCTCGTCGGCGAGATCCTCGGCGCCAACGAGGGGCTCGGCCTGCTGATCCGCTCATCGCAGAACAACTTCGACATGAACGGCGTCCTCGCCGGGATGGTCCTCGTCGCCACCATCGCGCTGAGCGCAGAGGGACTCATCACCCTGCTCGAACGTCGCCTCCTGCGCTGGCGGCCCCCACAGACCCACGGAGGCGCGCACGAGTAGCCCGCCGCCCGCATCCGGCCCAAATCCGGTCCGCCAACCACAACCGACTCAAGATCCAAACCTGACTCAAAGGAGAGTTCCCTTGAACACCAAGCGAATCGGCGCACTGGGCGCTGCCCTGCTCGCCATGTCCACGATGGCGGCCTGCGCCAACAACGCGTCCGGTGCCACCGGCGCCGCCGGCTCGGTGGACGCCAACGCCCCGACGGTCACCATCATGGTCGGCGGCATGAGCAAGCAGATCTACCTGCCGTTCATGCTCGCCAAGCAGCTCGGCTACTACGCCAAGGCCGGCGTCAACGTCAACCTCGTCGACGAGCCCGCCGGAGGCGACGCGACGCAGAACATGCTCGCCGGACAGGTGCAGGGTGTGGGCGGCTTCTACGACCACAACATCGCGCTGCAGGCCCAGGGCAAGTCGTCCGAGGCGGTCGTCTCGATGCTGCAGATCCCCGGCGAGGTCGAGCTGTGCCGCAGCGACCTCAAGGGCACGATCAAGAGCCCGGCCGACTTCAAGGGCCAGTCGCTCGGCATCACCGACACCGGGTCCTCGACCGACTTCCTGACGCAGTACCTCAGCAAGAAGAGCGGGGTCGACCCGACGCAGGAGACCCGCCGCGGCGTCGGCGCCGGACAGACCTTCATCGCGGCGATGAAGCAGAAGACCATCGCCTGCGGCATGACGACCGAGCCGACCGTCAGCAAGGCCCTCTCGGACGGCACGGCGTTCATCCTCCTCGACATGCGCACGGCTGCCGGCTCGAAGGCTGCGCTCGGCGGCACCTACCCGGCGACGTCGCTGTACATGCCGACCGACTGGGTGAACAGCAACAAGGCGACCGTGCAGAAGCTCGTCAACGCGTACGTCTCGACGCTGACGTGGATCCAGCAGCACAGCGGCGCCGAGATCGCCGACAAGATGCCGGCCGACTACTACAAGGGTGTCGGCAAGGCCGCCTACGTCGCCGCCCTCGACAGCGAGAAGGGCATCTTCAACGCGACCGGCCTCATGCCGGCCGACGGGCCCCAGACCTGCCTCGCCGTGCTCGGTGAGTTCAACCCCAAGGTCAAGGGCAAGTCGATCGACCTGGCCAAGACGTTCACGAACGAGTTCGTCCAGGCGGCAACGCCGCTCACCTGATGAGTGCCAGGACTCGCCACGCACGAGCACGGCAACCGTGAGGTTCGTCGAAGGCCCTCACCCCGCTGCGGGGTGAGGGCCTTCGACGCGTGCGTGGTCGCAGCAACGACACGGCACCGGGAAGGGTCGAGACCACGACGATCAGGAGCAGCACCACGTCGAGGTGGTCGGCCACCACTGGGATCGCGGCGAACACGTAGCCGCCCCCGAACATGACGGCGGCCCAGGTCGCGGCGCCGACGACGTTGTGGAGAAGGAACTGACGACGGCTCATTCCTGCGACGCCGGCCACGACAGGGGTGAGGGTGCGGGCGAACGGCACGAACCTCGAGAGGACGATGGCCTTGGCGCCGTGCCGTTCGAAGAAGGTTCGCGATGCCCTGAGCCGCTCGGTGGACACGAGTCTCGAGCCGCGGCCCCGCTGCAGGCGGGGCCCGAGCCGCCTGCCCACGAGATAGGCGACCTGGTCACCGGCCACGGCGGCCACGGTGACGGCCGCGAGAGACGTCCAGACGGGCAGCTGGAGGACACCCGCGGCAACGAGCGCGCCGACCGTCACGACGAAGGTGTCGGCCGGCAGGAGGAAGCCGGCGAGCAGCCCCGTCTCGGCGAAGGCCACGGCCATGATCGCCAGCAGCGCGAAGGGGCCCAGCGGTGTCAGAAGGGCGAGCAGGGCGGCGTTCACAGTCACCTCGAATGGACTGGGGGCCAAGGGTGCCGGGTCCATTGCCCGGCATCCGCGGCGAGGCCCTCACGACGATGATGGGCCGCACGCCTGTCCCTGCCGTCGTTGCCACCTGTGCCGCGACTGTGCCTGTCGGCGACGACGAGCCCGGCCGGCACACGACGGGCGCGACGGGCGCGGCGTGCACGGCGTGGACGGTCGGGCGAGGTGCGCCGGATGGCCCATTCCGCAACCGCGAGGTTGAGCACCCACGCCGCTCCTCGTGAGGCGTCGAGGACGAGGGCGCTGTGTCCGAGAAGTGCGCCGCCGATCCCCTCCGTGAACGCCTGGGTGCCTGCTCCGAGAGCGATGGCGTACGTGCGGGCCATCCAAGCCCGGTGGGCGGGGACGTCACCGCGGCGGATGGAGGTCATCCCGAGCACGAGGCCGGCGACCATGGCCGGGCCGAACACCAGCCGCAGGGCGAACAGCAGTGGGCCACTGCCGGGCTCGGGTGGGAAGAAGAGCGTCAGCCAGAGGGCGGATCCCGCCACCGCAGCGCCGGCCGCGACGACGGCCCGGCCCGCTACCCGGTGCCAGCGCGGGTGCCGCCGGCGGAGCGCGGGGACGAACTGGACGGCGCCGAGGAGGGCGTAGACGGCGGCGCCAACGATGTGCACGATGACGGGCAGCGGGGAGGCGGTGAACCGCGGGTCGGACGGGATGAGCCGGGGGCCTCCGGCGAGCTCGACCAGCCTCGCGGTGCCGGCCGCGAGCGGGACGGCTGACAGGGCCACCAGCGCTGCCGGGATGCGCCACCCCCGCTGCCGGCGGGTCATCGGACCGACATTGCCGGGCCGGACTGCGCTGTTGCGGAGGCGGCGAGGGGCTCTTCGAGAGGCTGGGTGGCGGTGGCGCGCTGGTCACGCCAGAGCGACGCCCCGAGGACGATGAGCGCGATCCCGGTGGGGACGGCCAGGGGCCGGTTGAACGACTGCGGCAAAAAGGCGAGGGCCGCGGTGGAGACGTTGCCGACGGCGAGCAGTGCGGCGCCCCAACGGTTCAGGATGCCGGCGCGGAACGTGGCGATGCCGAACAACAGACCGCCGAGCACGTAGGCGGCGCCGGTCACGGCGAAGACGGTGGTCAGTGCACCGATGTCGCCGGTCGCCTTCCCGTGGAACGCGGCTTGGATGACGTCATTGGTCCAGCCCGGGTCGGTGTGCGCCGTCGTCGGGAGGGCGAACGCGGCGAAGAAGGTGGTGGCGAACATCATGAGGTAGCCGACGGACAGGGCGAGAGCCCCGGCGAGCCCGAGCAGACCGACGCGAGGGCGCTGGCGCAGGTACATGCCGGCGATCCCGGCCAGCACGAGGGCGGACATGACGGTCTTGGCGGTGTTGCGGACGACCCAGTCGGCAGTCGTGGCGGACTCGACGGTCATCTCGGGGTGGTTCACCTGGACGGCGACGAAGATGGCTCCGGCGACGGCCGTGGCGATGCCGGCGGCCTGACCGAGGCGGGCGGTGGAGACGTTCATGGCGGGTTCCTCCTGTTCAGGGCCCCGGCGGGCTTGCCGGGATGGCCTGACGGTAGGAACCGGCGGGGTGACGGCGAATCACCATCGGTGGTGATCCCGTGGGTGACACGCGTCAGAGCTGGCCGAGCTCCCGGGCCCGCTCGACGGCGGCGCGTCGGGTGTTGACCGCGAGCTTGGTGAAGATGTGCCTGGTGTGCGTGTGCAGCGTGTTCACCGACACGTAGAGCTGCCGGGCGATGTCCGGGCCGCTGAGAGTCGTGGCGAACAGGCGCAGCACCTCGAGCTCCCGCCCGCTGAGCGGGTCCGGGAGCGCGTCCGCGGCTGTGCTGGCGTTCATGTCGACGGTGGTGGCCGGGGCACGCGGATGGGTGGCGTTCCGGAGGGCACGTGCGTGCTCGCCTGCCACGGGGTGACGCTCCGCGGCGAGGAGCAGCCGGTCGAGCGGCGGCCCCTCGTCGAGGAACAGGCGTAGGAACCCGGCGGGCACGCCGAGGCGCAGGCCGGTGGCCAGCTCGTCGATCGCGGTGGCGTGCTCGCCACGCGCGTCGAGCGCGAGGGCGCGCTGCACGTGGACGTCGACGAGACTGGCTCCCCGACCGCCGCTGAGGGCGCCGCCTTCGATGGCGGTCAGGCGCCCCAACACCTCGTCGAGGTGCCCGGCCTCGGGGCGTGCACGGTGCTCGGCGATGAGGAGCCGCACGTGGGTGAGCTGGTTGAACTCGTCGAGGTAGCCACCGCCGGCATCAGGCTCGACGCGCGCGGCGTCGGCCCAGTCCCGCGCGTCGGCCAGTCGCCCTTGGCAGATGTGGATGCGAGCCCGCAGCGCCGGGAGCGGACGCACGTCGGGGAAGAAACCCGGGGCGTACGCATCGGCGGCCTCGACGAGCAGGCGCAACGCGCCGTCGGGGTCCCCCTGCGCCTGCCGCAGCCGCGCGGCGGCCACGGCCCACAGGTGACGGTTCTCCATCAGCGAGGCGGACTCGCCGAGCGCTGACGCGGTGGCCAGGTGCTCGGCAGCACGGTCGAGGTCGCCCTGCTCGACGAGCACGTCGGCGAGGCCGACGTGCAGGTCGCCGAGCGAGGCCAGGGCGGCGCCGGGGTGCTCCTGCGCCCTCGCGAGCGCCTTCTCGAACAGGCGCCGGGCCTCGTCCGGTCGGCCACGAGCCGTCCACATGCTGCCGAGGGCGACGGTTCCCCCGAGCTCGTCGGCGACGTCGCCGGCAGCGCCCAGGGAGTGCAGCGCGGCAGCGAAGGTGGTCACGGCCTCGTCGAGGTCACCGCGGGCCCACGCGGCCATGCCGAGGAAGCCGGCCGCTCCGCCGCGCGCCATGTGGTCGTCCGGGCCGAGCTGGGCCAGTGCCCGGCGTGCGTGCTCCTGGGAGGCGTCGGTGTCGCCTCGGGCCTGCGCGGCCGAGGCGCGGAAGACCGCGATGGTCGCCGGGAGCGTACGCAGCTCCTCCCGGGTGGCCGGCGACGCGCCCTCCGCGGGTACAGGAGGGTGCGCCGACAGGGCCGCTTCAGCGTGGGCGAGCCAGGCGTCGACACCGGCGAGGTCGCCCTCGACGAGACGCGTCCAGGCCCGGTAGGCAGCCAGGAGGGCGCGCGGCCTGACCACCTCGTCGGGCAGGGTGGTGAGCCAGTCGCGGATGAGCCGGTCGTGGCGGCGCTCCCGCCGAAGGTCGGGCATCACGCCCTGGACGACGTCGGCGGCGTGGTCGGGGTCGCCCGAGGCGAGGGCGTGTCGCACCGCGTCATGGGGACGCTCGTGGTCGGCGTACCAGCTGCTGGCTGCATGGTGGAGCTGCGGGACACGCTCGGGGTGGTCGGCGACCAGCCGTGACCGGAGCACCTCGGCGAACAGGTGGTGGTAGCGGTACCAGACCCGGTGGTCGTCGAGGGAGACGACGAACAGGTTGGCCCGGTCGAGCGACTCCAGCACCGTGCGGCCGTCCCGGCGGCCCGTCAGCGCGTCCGTCAGGGGGCCCGTCAGCTCCTGGAGCACGGAGGTCTCGAGGAGGAAGCGTCGCACGTCGTCCGGTTGGAGACGCAGGACCTCCTCGACGAGGTAGTCGAGGATGAACCGGTTGGTCCCGGCGAACGCCTCTACGAAGCCACTGCTGTCCGGAATCCCTTGGAGCGAAAGGCCGGCCAGCTGCAGGCCCACGGCCCACCCCTCGGTGCGGGCGGCGAGGGCCTCCACGTCGCGGGCGGTCAGCGACAGTCCCATGACCCCGCCGAGGAACGACGAGGCCTCCTCGGCGGTGAACCGGAGGTCGGCAGCCCGCAGCTCCAGCAGCTCGCCCCGGGCGCGCAGTCGTGGCAGCGGCAAGGGCGGGTCGGCGCGTGTGGCGATGGCGATGGTGACGTGGGGTGGCGCGTGCTCGAGCAGGAACGCCACGACGGCGTGGGCCTCCGCGGCGTCGATCACGTGGTAGTCGTCGAGCGCCAGCACGGTGGCGACACCGTGGAGGTCCAGGTCGTTGACGACGCTGGTGAGCACGGCCTGCGGCGGTGGGGCGCCCCCGTCGGTCATCAGCCGCGCCGCCTCGGGGAGGTCGCCCACGGAGGCCAGCGCAGCCACGACGTGCTCGAGAAGTCGGGCCACGTCGTTGTCACCGTCGTCGAGCGACACCCAGGCCACGCGTCGCCCGGCGCCCGTGGCCGCGGTGAGCCACTGGGTCAACAAGGTCGTCTTGCCGAAGCCCGCAGGGGCCGAGACCAGCACGACGCGCGGCAGGGCGCCGACCGTCATCCGGTCGCTCAGGCGTGGACGCCGGACGAGGTCCGAGCGCGTGACGGGGATGTGGAGCTTCGTCCCGAGCAGGGCCACCCTCCGAGCATAGGTAGTCGTCGGACGGCCCGGCGCGTTATCGCCCCGGGGTCCGGGCCGTGGGCTCCTGGTGGGGCGCGAGACCATCGGCCGGCCGCACCGGCGCGTCACCTGACATCACCTTCCAGGCGCTGAACACCGCCGTCATGGCGGCGAGCCACGCTGCACCCAGGACGAAACCAGCGACGACGTCACTGATGAAGTGCGCGGCGAGCGCCACCCGGGAGAAGCCGATGAGCAGCACCATCACGATGGCCACGGCAACCGTGAGCTGTCGCCAGTGACCTCTCAGCACGGGAAGGAGCAGCAGCAACAACACACCGAACCCGACGACGGCAGCCTGGGAGTGCCCGCTCGGGAAGCTGGCGCCGGGCTCGTTCACGAACGGCTGGCTCACGACGGGCCGGGTGCGGTGCACGGCCGCCTTCACGACGGAGTTGAGCAGCGATGAGCCCGCGATGGTGACGACGACGAACACGGCGAGACGCCAGAGGCGGCGCCAGAGCAGCCAGATGACGAGCAGCACCGTGACGATCTGCCACGCCAGCGCGGACCCGATGTCGCTGGCGGTGCGCATGACGGCCACGAACACCGGATGGGTCAGCGCGTACTCGTGGAGCCGGTCACGGGCCGCGAAGTCGGCCCCGGCGAGCGGGCCCCAGTTGTCCTCGACGAGGAGCAGCAGCATCGCGAACGGCACCACGGCCAGCAGCAGGGCGGTGGCCACGAGGACTTTTCGAGCTCCGTAGCGGGTCGTTGCACGGCTCAGCATCGCTGGCATCGCATTCCGGACATCTGGCGCCTCACTGACCGCGGACCTGGACCTATTGGCTAGACATGCCCGCTGGGCAGCTCGGTCAAACAGCGCCTGCGGCCGGGCGACGCCTTCCGTGGCAGGAAGCAGCCCCCGCTCGCACTGCGGCGAGCGGGGGCTGCTCCTGGTGCCTGCCCGAGGGCGGGCTTGGACTCAGGCACCCCTCCACGAGTACCGGTCGTCCGTTGTGACGACACCCCTTGTCGGTGCGCCGTCACTTCCTAGGACGATCGAGGAGGCAGATCATGACAGCATTTTCGCCCCCTGCGGGGATTGCTTCGAGAGGAGGCCGCCCCAGGATCGCGGGCCAGGTCCTGGTCAGGGGCTGTCATCGGCGCTGAAGAAGAGCGGGGGCTTCTCGACCGGCACCGGCTTGTCGATCGTCGCGCTGAACGAGTGCCGCCCCGACCCGACCTCAACGGCCGCGCAGCCGTCAGGGAGGACGACCTGCGCGGTCGTGTTCGGCGGGACGGTGACCTCCAGCGTGAACGCCGTCCCGCTGGACAGCGTCCACGCGACCGCGGCTCTGCCGTAAGGGGTCTCGTGCGTCGCTGAGGCGGACGTCACCCCGGGCCCCGGACGAGGTCGCACGTGCAGCCGTCGGTAGCCGGGCGCGGCGGGCGCGAGGCCCGCCACCGTCCGGTGCAGCCAGTCCGCCACAGCGCCGAACGCGTAGTGGTTGAACGACGTCATGTCGCCGGGGTTGATGGAGCCGTCCGGGAGCATCGAGTCCCAACGCTCCCAGATCGTCGTGGCACCCATGCTGACCGGGTAGAGCCACGACGGGTTCTCGCGCTGCAGCAGCAGCTCGTACGCCGTCGCGAGCTCACCCGCGTTCGTCAGCGCGTCCGTCACCAGCGGCGTACCGAGGAACCCGCTCGCGATGTGGAAGCCGTCCTTGAGCACCTGCTCGGCCAGCAGGCTGCCGGCGTGCTCGCGCTGCTGGGGCGTGAGCAGGTCGAACTCCAGGGCGAGCGCATACGCGGTCTGTGACGGGAAGGCCACCCGGCCGGTGGGCGTCACGTACTCCGTCCGGAACCGGGCCGCGGCCTGCTCCG
This sequence comes from Terrabacter sp. 2RAF25, assembly GCF_052115265.1. Lineage (NCBI taxonomy): Bacteria > Bacillati > Actinomycetota > Actinomycetes > Micrococcales > Intrasporangiaceae > Terrabacter > Terrabacter sp. 2RAF25. Next base: position 265,728 of record NZ_JBFRGJ010000001.1, on the reverse strand, counting down.
CCAGATCGGCGTACCTCGTGCCGTTGCGCCCGAGCACCTCGGCGGCCTGCGCCACGGTGCGCGCAGAGCGCGCCAGGTACGCGACCGCGACGCACTGCCACGGCGTCCTGGCCGCGGCCGGGTTGTCGGGCGGGGCGGCGGTGTCCAGCCAGTCACCGAAGGAGAACCCGCCCTCCGGGAAGTCGAGGTCCGCGCCGGCCCGCTGCTCGAAGACGTCGATCCAGGCGGTCATCGACGCCCACTGTTCGGCGAGCAGCCCGGCGTCACCGGTGCGCTCGTAGAGCACCCACGGCACGACGACGGCGGCGTCGCCCCAGCCGACGTCGGCCGCCAGCGGGAAGGGCAGCAGCTCGAGGAACGGGACGAACATCGGCACCACCCCGGCGTGGTCCTCGAGCTGCTCGACCGCGAGGTCCGCCAGCCAGGACTGCAGCATCCCGGAGGCGTCGAAGAGGAACGACGCCGAGGGCGCGAAGACCTGCAGGTCGCCGGTCCAGCCCAGTCGCTCGTCGCGCTGCGGGCAGTCGGTGGGCAGGTCGACGAAGTTGCCGCGCATGCCCCACACGACGTTCTCGTGGAGGCGCTCGACGTCGGGGTCCGAGCAGCTGAAGGTGCCCGTGCGCCGCAGGTCCGTGTGGACCACGACGGCTTCCAGGGCATCGGCCGTCAGCTCACCGGGCCAGCCGGTGACCTCCGCGTAGCGGAAGCCGTGGAAGGTGAAGCGCGGCTCCCAGCTGCGCGGTCCGTTCCCGTCGAGCACCACGACGTCGGTCGCGTCCGCGGCGCGCAGCGGCCGCACCCCCAGCTCGCCGTGCTCGAGCACCTCGGCGTGCCGGACCGTGATCTCGGTGCCGGCCGGGCCGTCGGGCAGGGCGAGGCGGACCCAGCCGACGAGGTTCTGGCCGAAGTCCACCAGCGTCCTTCCCGACGGCGAGGTGGAGACCTGCTGCACCGGCAGGGTCTGGACGCGTCGCACCGGCGGCCCCGTCGGCGCGACGAGAGTGGACACGTCGAGCGACCCGACGTCGACCGGCGTCCAGGCCCCGTCGGCGAACCCCGGGGACGACCAGCCGGTGAGCTCGCGCCGGAAGTCGACGGTCTCGCCCTTGTAGAGGTCGGCTCGCGTCTCGGCGCCGAGGGTGGAGCGCCACGAGCCGTCCGTCGTGACGACGGTGCGGGTGCCGTCCGGGTGCTCCACCTCCAGCTGCGCGAAGGCGCCGGTCCGGTCTCCGTAGAGCTCACGCTTGCCGGTGAACCCGAGGTACCCGCGGTACCAGCCGTCGGCGAGGCTGATCCCCAGGACGTGACGGCCCGGGCCGAGCAGCGACGTGACGTCGTAGGTCTGGTAGCGCAGCCGGTGTCGGTAGCTCGTCCACCCCGGCGCCAGCACCTGGTCGCCGACGACGGCTCCGTCGAGCTGCGCCTCGTACACACCCTGCGCGGTCGCGTAGAGGCGCGCGCGCACGACGGGCTGGTGCAGGTCGAACTCGCGGCGCAGCACGGCCACCGGCTCACCCGTGTCGCCGGCCTCGGGCAGCACCGGGCGCACCAGCTGCGCCGTCCAGTCGGACGCGTCGAGGAGCCCCGCCTCCACCACGGTGTCCTGGCTCCACGGCGACGGCTCGGCGGCGCCCTCCCCCCAGACGCGTACGCGGACGGCCCGCCGCTCGCGGCTGGACAGCGGCGGCGCCCCCCACGCGACGAGCACCGACTCGGCCGTCTCGACCCGACCGGACGTCCAGACGGCGCCGCGCTCCGGCTCGACCTGCACCTCGTAGGCAGCCTGTCGCCAGCTCGGTGCGTCGGTCTTCGTGACCCAGGACATCCGCGGCGTGGGCTCCCCGATGCCGATCGGCTCCCGGTGGTGCTCGACGGTGACTGGCTGGACGGTCAGGTCGCTGGTGCCTCGCTCCCCTTCAGACGCCACGGCGCCCGAAGGTGAGCTGGTCGCGGTCGTCGTCACTGTCGGGTCTCCTCGTCGATCGTGCAGGTGAAGTCGTGCTGGCCCGGGCCGGTCAGGCGTGTGCTGCCGTCGGGCAGCACGACTTCTGCCTCCGTCCCGGCCGGGACGAGCACGTGCAGGCTGAAGGCGCCGCCGGACAGTCGCCACGCGGATTCGATCCGCCCGTAGGGGCACTCGTGGGCCGCCTCGGCATGGGTGAGCCCGCCTCCGGGGCGGGGCCGCACGCGGAACCGCCGGTAGGCCGGCTCGACCTGCTCGATGCCCGCGGTGTAGTGGTGCAGGAACGAGATGACGGCGCCCTTCGAGTAGTGGTTGAGCGACTCGTGCGCCACCCCGTCGGCCGAGATGCCGTCCCACCGCTCCCAGACGGTGTTCGCTCCCCGGTCGACCATGACGAGCCAGCCCGGCTCGCCGTCCTGGAGCAGCAGCTCGTAGGCGACGTCGAGGTGCCCGGTGTCCGCGAGGACCGGCAGCAGGTGCGGCGTGGCGAGGAAGCCGGTGCCGAGGTGGCCGTCGGCCTTGCGGATGAGCTCGACCAGACGCTCTCCGACCTCCTGGCGCAGACCACCGGGCACGAGGTCGAACGCCAGCGCCCGCACGTGGTTGGCCTGGGTGTCGGGGGTGAGCCTCCCTTGTGCGTCGAGGTACTCGGCCTGCCAGGCGCTCCGCACCTGCTCGCTCAGCGTGGCGTAGCGGGTGGCGTCCTCGTCCCTGCCGAGGACGCCGGCGATGCGCGCCATCAGCCCTGCGCTGTGCGCGTAGAAGGCGGTGGCGACGTCGCCCTTGTCGGCGGCGACGAACTGGTCCATCGGGCCGGGCCCGTCGCCGGGCTCGAGCCACTCCCCCCAGTGGAACCCGGTGTCCCAGAGGTACTGCTCGTGGGGAGCGGGCTCGGGTCGCGCTGCAGCGCGCCCCGGGTGCCGCTGCTCACGCGCCATCCGTTCGGTGCGGTCCATCCAGCGCACCATGGTCGGCCACAGCTCCGCGAGGAGCTGTTCGTCGGCGTACGCGCGGTAGATCTCCCACGGCACGATCACGGCGGCATCTCCCCAGCCCGCCGACCCGTTGAGGAACGCGATGGGGCCGTCGCGGCCCTCGTGTGCCGGGGTCGGGCTGACGTTGGCGATCGTGCCGTCGGGCCACTGCGCGACGGCGACGTCCCGCAGCCACTTCGTCGACAGTCCGGCGACGTCGTAGAGGAACGCGGCAGTCGGCACGTACAGCTGCCAGTCGCCTGTCCACCCGTGCCGCTCGCGGTGCGGGCAGTCGGTCGGGATGTCGCAGGCGTTCCCGCGGAAGCTGCGCACCGCCGCGTCGTGGAACCTGTCGAGCCGCTCGTCGCTGCTCGAGAACCAGCCCGTACGCCGCATGTCGGTGTGCACGAACACACCGCGCACGTCGTCGACGGTGAGCACGTTGGGGTGGCCCTCGATGCGGACGTACTGGAAGCCGTGGGTGGTGCGGCGAGGTTCGAAGACGTCGGCCGGCTGTCCGGAGGAGACCACGCGGTCGACCTGTCCGGCCGGCAGGGGGTGTGGCAGGAAGGGCAGGTCGGGCTCGAGGTTGTGCACGGTGACGTCACCCTCGGCGTCGAGTCGTTCACCGTGCGTGAGGGTGGTCGTCGTCCCGGCCGGACCGAGGTTCCGCAGCCGCACCCACCCGTTGATGTTCTGGCCGAGGTCGACGACCTGGCGGCCGTCGGGAAGCCGGTTCACCGAGACCGGCACCATCTCCTCGACACCGCGCACGGGCGGTGCGGGCGAGTCGACCAGGCCGCCGAAGCCGTGGTCGACGACGATGACGTCGTCCCACCCGGCGTCGTCGAACCGGGGCGACGTCCAGCCGCGAGGCAACCGGTTGAGGTCCCACTGCTCGCCCGCGATGAGGTCGGCGGCGACGACGTGACCCAGTGAGCTGCGCCAGCCGTCGCCGGTGCCCAGGACGGTGACAGTGCCGTCGTCGTGGGTGAGGTGCAGCTGGGCCAGGAGGGCGAGCCGGGCGCCCCACTGGTCCGCGGCACGCGTGACACCGGTCTGCCCGCGGAACCAGCCGTCGGCGAGCAGGACGCCGAGCGCGTTGCGCCCGTGGGTCAGCGCGCCGGTCAGGTCGTACGTCTGCACCTGCAGCCGCTCGTCGTACTGCGTGTAGCCGGGTGTCAGCTCGGCGTCGCCGACGCGCCTGCCGTTCACGAACGCCTCGTACAGGCCCTGCGCCGTTGCGTGCAGTCGGGCCGAGACGACCGGGCGTTCGACGTCGAACTCGAAGCGCAGCAGCGCGGCCGCTCGCTCCCCCGGCGCTCCCTCGGGCATCCGGCCGGGCTCGACCCACGAGACGGCCCAGTCGTCAGTCCAGAGCAGACCGGTCTCGAACCAGGCCGCGGCAGAGACGGCGCTCTCGCCGAGGTCGGTCTGCAGCGCCACCCGCCACTCGACCCGTTGGCCGGAGTCGAGCGGCGGTCCGCTGTAGGGCACCAGCAGGCTGCGGTCGCTCTCGACCCATCCCGAGTCCCAGCCGTTGTCTGCGGTGATCCGGTACGCGTGCTGCCGGCGAGCGCCGTCGGGGAGCCTCCACGACAGCCGAGGCGCTGTCGTCCGGATGCCGAGGGGCAGGTCCAGGTGCTCGACGCGCAACGCGTGAGGGGCCGAACTCGTCTGCGTTTCAGCCGTTTTCGGCGCGGTCACGGCTGCGGCACCGTCAGTCGGTCGAGCAGCTGCGGCACCCGCTCGGCGTGGTGACACGCCGCTGACGTGCCGTCGACGGGTCTGAGTGGGGGCCGCTGCTCGTGGCAGACGTCGGTCGCCAGCGGGCAGCGCGGCGCGAACGGGCACCCGCCCGGTGCCGGCTGTGCCGTCCCGGCGGAGCCGATGCCGAGCGCCTCGCGGGCGACCCGGCGGGAGGCCTGTTCGGCGGGTCGGGGCACCGGCGCGGCCGCCGTCAGCGCGGCGGTGTACGGGTGCCGGGAGTGCGAGTTCACGGCTTCGACCGGGCCGGTCTCCATGACCTGGCCGCGGTAGAGCACGACCGACCGCTGCGCGAGGAAGCGGACCACCCCGAGGTCGTGGGCGATGAAGAGGAACGCGAGCCCACGCTGGTCGCGCAGGTCGGCCAGCAGGTTGAGCACCTGAGCCTGCGTGGACAGGTCGAGGGCCGACACCGGCTCGTCGAGCACGACGACCTTGGGGTCGCAGACCAGGGCACGCGCGATGGCGATCCGCTGGCGCTGGCCTCCCGAGAACTGGGTCGGGTAGCGGTCGACGGCGTCGCCGGGAAGGCCCACGGACTCCAGACCGGCTCGAGCCTTCGCCCACGCCTCCGCACCCTTCAGACCCATGAGCCGCAGCGGCTCGACGAGCGTCTGGCCGATGGTGCGTGCCGGGTTGAGCGAGGAGTACGGGTCCTGGAACACCACCCGCAGGTCGGCCACGAGCCGGCTGCGCTGCTTGAGCGACAGGGACGTGATGTCTCGCCCGTGCAACGTCACCGTGCCGCCGGCCGGCGGATGGAGACCGAGGACCGCCTTGCCGATCGTGGACTTGCCGGAGCCTGACTCGCCCACGACCCCGAGCGTCTCGCCGGGCCAGATGTCGAAGCTGACGCCGTCGACGGCCGGGGGCGTGCTGCGGCCCCTGCGACCCGAGCCGTAGCGGACCACGAGGTCGCGGACCTCGAGGACCGGAGCGGTGGCATCCGCCAGTGCTGTGGTGGCAGGAGCACTGGTGGCGGTCATGACGAGACTCCAGCGGTCGGGGGTGTGGGCGAGGGCGTTTCCGACCGAGCCGGAGCGGTCGGCGGGACCTGCCGCTCCCTCAGGCCGTGCGCGGGCTCGGCTGCGGTGTCGTCGGCGTCCCACGTGACGTGGTCGCGGGCAAGCTCGTCGACGCGGACGCAGCGCACGACGCCGCCGTCGTGGGCCGGCAGCACCGCGAACGGTTCGTGGCACTGTGCCTGCGCGAACTGGCACCGGGTCGCGAAGCGGCACCCGGTCGGCCACGAGCCCGGTGGGGGCACGGTGCCGGGGATCGACGCGAGCCGCACCGGCACGGAGACACCCTCGGGAACGTGCGGGTTGGCCCCGAGCAGCGCCATCGTGTACGGGTGGGCGGCGTCGTCGAGAACGGCTGCGGCAGAGCCGGATTCGACGACCTCGCCGGCATACATGACCACCACGTCGTCGCAGATGTCGGCGACCACGCCGAGGTCGTGGCTGACGACGACCACCGACAGGCCGGTGTCGCGTACGAGCGCCCGAAGCAGCGAGAGGATCTCCGCCTGCACGGTGACGTCGAGCGCCGTCGTCGGCTCGTCGGCGATGAGCAGCTTCGGCTCACCGGTCAGGGCGAGCGCGATGCAGACTCGCTGGGCCATGCCACCGGACAGCTGGTGCGGGTAGCTCTTGAGCACACGCTCGGCGTCGACGATGCCGACACGCCTCAACAGGTCTGCGGCGATGGTCTTCGCCTCGGCCCGACCCACGCCACGGAAGCGACGGATCGGCTGGGTCAGCTGGTAGGCGATGGAGAACATCGGGTCGAGCGCGACCATCGGTTCCTGGGAGATCATCGAGATGTCGCGGCCCCGGACACCCTTGAACTGCTGTGCGAGACCGACGAGCTCCCGGCCCTGCCAGAGGATCGATCCGCCGGCCACCGAGACGCCGTCGGGCAGCAGGCCCAGCAGCGAGCGGGCCGTCATCGTCTTGCCGCAGCCGGACTCGCCGACGAGCCCCAGCACGCGACCCGGCCGCAGCGCGAAGTCGACGCCCGTGACCAGCTGCGGTCCGTCGTCGACGGCGATCGACAGCTCGCGCACCTCCAGGACGGCGTCGGGGTCCGCCGCGGGCCACGTCGACGACGAGACGATGCGCGTCCGGCGCCGCGGGACGGCGTTCTCCGCGGTGGCCTTGCCCGCGATCGCGTCGGCCAGCTCGTTGACCGCGACGACCGTCAGCGCGAGCACGAGGCCGGTGGGCACCATCAGCCACGGGGCGTCGTAGATGTGCTGCGACGCCGTCTGGATCATGACGCCCCAGCTCGGCTCGGGCTCGGCCGGACCGAAGCCCAGGAAGGCCAGACCGGACTGGATGAGCAGGGCGATGCCGAAGAGCTGCGCCGCCTGCACGGCGATGACCGTGGCCATGCCGGGGAGGACGTGCCGCAGGTTGACGGCCAGCGAGCCCAGGCCGTTGACGCGGGCCGCGTCGACGTAGAGCCGCTGGCGCACCGACTGCGCGACGCCGAGCATGATCCGGTAGACGACGGCCGAGATCATCACGCCGAGGATCGCCATGACGAGGTAGATCTTGATGCCGACGACGCCGATGACGGCGAGCAGCAGGATCGTCGAGGGCAGGGCCATGACGATCTCGGTCAGCCGGCTGGTCACCTGCTCGGTGCGCCGGCCGCGCTGCGCGGCCATGAGGGCCAGCGGGATGCCGATGCCGAACGCGACCAGCACCGTGAGGGTGGAGACGAGCAACGGCTCGGCGCCGGCGGAGAAGATCCGGCTGAGGATGTCGCGCCCGTTGGGGTCGGTGCCGAGCCAGTGGGCGGCGGAGGGGCCCTCGAGACGGTGGGCGAGGTCCTGCGCGTCGACCTCGTACGGCCGCCACAGCGGCGCGGTGAAGGAGGCGACGACCACGAAGAGGAGCCAGGCGACACCGAACAGGGCTCCGGGGCGTCGCAGCACCGTGGTCCGCGCCGGGCCCTGAGTCGGGCGCTGCGTCGCGGGAACGGGTTCGGTGGCGACCTCGGCGGCCGCATCGAGTGGCAGGACGCTCATGACGTGCGCACCTTCGGGTCCAGGGCCGCGACGACGACCTCGAGGAGCAGGTTCGTCGCGACGACGACGATCGTCGCGATGACGACCACGCCGACGAGCGCCGGGAGGTCGTGGGAGCTGGAGGCCGCCTGGCTGGCCTGGCCGAGACCGGGCAGGGCGAAGAGGTTCTCGATGATCACCGAACCGCCGAACAGCGCGATGAACTGGATGCCGAGCACCGAGACGACAGGAACGCTCGCGTAGCGCAGGGCGTGCACGTAGCGGATGCGCCACTCGGGCGTGCGCATGGCACGCAGGGTGCGGACGTGCTCCTGCCGCAGCGCCTCGCGCATCCCGGCGCCGGCCGTGCGGGCGATGATCGCCGCGCCGCCGACGGTCAGCGTGAGCACGGGGAGCGCCAGGCTCATCAGCCAGCCGACCGGGTCGTCACCGAAACGCGTGTAGCCGGTCGCGGGCAGCCAGCCGAGCTGGAGCGAGAGCACGTAGACGAGCAGGATGCCGACCCAGAACGCCGGCAGCGAGAGCGCCACCCCGCTGCTCGAGGTGATCAGGCGCCCGAGGCGGCCGCCGCGGACAGCGGCCGTGACCCCGAGCACGATCCCGACGACGCCCGAGAGCAGGGTGGCGAAGAGGGCGATCGAGGCGGTGACGGGCAGGCGGGCGGCCAGGTCCGCGCCGATGTCCTTGCTGTCGATGAGCGACGTGCCGAAGTCGAGCCGCAGCAGGTTCGCGAGGTAGTCGACGAACTGCCGCCACAGGGGCAGGTCCCAGCCGAGCTCGTGGTTGTACTGCGCGATCTGGGCGGCCGTGCCGGAGGGGCCGGCCTTGATGGCTCCGGGGCTGCCGGGAGTGGCGTGCACCAGCAGGAAGCTGATGAGGACGGCGGCCAGCACCGTCAGGACGGCCAGCGCCAGCCGCCGGGAGACAAAGGCGAACATCGCGAGTTCCTCGTCTGGTTGTCGACGGCCGCGGAGGCCGAGGGAGGCTTCGGCCGAGGGGCCTGGGCCGGTGGGCCGGTGGCTGCGTGGGTGCCGCAGCCACCGGCCGGTCGACGAGCGGTCAGCTCGAGGCCTTGAGTGCCTGCAGCACGAGGTAGTTGTTCGTGCCCGCCCAGCTGGGCGCGGCGACCTTGGACGCGTTGTAGCCGGCATACGTGAAGTCCTCGTACACCGGGATGTACCAGCCACTGTTGGTGATCGCGGCGTTGAGGTCCTTCAGGGCCGAGGTCTGCGCGGCCCCCGAGGCTCCGAGCGCCTTGCCGAGCGCCCCCTGGATGGCGGGGTCACTGGCCTTCTGCAGGTTGGCGAAACCGCCGACGACGACGCCGGCCACGAAGCCCGCGGGGTTGCTGCCGACGCTGAAGGGACCGAAGCCGAGGGGCTGCGTCACGGCTGCGGCGAAGACCTGGTCGGTGGAGGTCGCGGTGACGAACTTCAGCGTGACCCCGATCTTCTTCCACTGGTTCTGGATGGCCAGCTCGTCGGCGGTCGGCTGCCCGCCGATGGTGAGGTCGATCGAGAGGTTCGGGTACCCCGCGGTCGCCAGGAGCTGCTTGGCCTTCTCGGGCTGGTAGGCGTACGTGGTGTTGAGCGCCTCGTCGAAGCCGGACGACCCGGACGGGAAGAGCTGTGCGGTCGCCTTCGAGGCCGGGTGCAGGTCCTTGACGATGGCCTGGCGGTCGGTGCCGTAGCTCAGTGCGAGACGGACGTTGGGGTCCTTGAAGGCCGGGTTGGTCTTGCCGAGCTTGTCGAAGACGGGGAAGCCGACGATGACACCGCCGACCTTCGTGGTCTTCTGCTTGGAGTCGACGAGGGCCACGGTGGTCTGGTCGAGCTGCCACGCCACGTCGGCCTGTCCGGAGACGACGGCGTTCGCGAGGGCCTGGGGGTCGGTGATGACCTTGTAGACGATCGTGTCGAAGGCCCAGTCCTTGGCGCTCCACGCCTTGGCGTTCTTGACGACCTGATACGTGCTGCCCTTGGTCGTCTTGCCCGTGTCCAGGGTGTACGGCCCCGAGCCGTCGGGCGCCGTGGCCAGCGAGTCGCGCTTCTCGACCGCGTTGGCGCCCACGATGATGCCGCTGGTGTCCGCGAGGGCATCCTGGCCGCTGGCCTGCGGCTGCGCCCAGGTGATGACGACCGTCTTCGGGTCCGGGGCCGCCACGTCCTTGATCTCCTGCGTGCCGCCCTTGCCGAGGGTGCCGTTGATGAGGAGCTTGGGGTTGCTGCGCTGGTCGAGGTTCTTCTTCACCAGGGTCGAGTCGAGCTTCGAGCCGTCGGTGAAGGTGACGCCGTCCTTGAGGGTCAGGGTCAGCTGCGTGTTCGCGGCGTTGTTCTTGAAGTCGGTGACGAGGCTCGGGGCGGCCTTCCCGTCCGCACCCGTGACGAACAGCGCGTCGTACATCGAGGAGAAGAAGGTGAACTGGCCCTGCGAGTAGAGCTGGGGGTCGTAGCCGCTCGGCGCTGCATCGGAGTTGAGCGCCACGGTCACGGCCTTGTTGCCGCTCGCGCTGGCGCCGCCTCCGCCGCTGCCGGCGCCACAGGCCGCGAGCGAGACCACGGCGACACCCGCGGTCAGCGCCAAGGCGGGTCGGGTGATGAGTCGGTTCATGGTTCGGCTCCTTTGCCGGAGATCACGGAGGTCGGGATGGTCGGGCCGCGCGGCGGCCCGGGCACGAAGCGGTGGGCGTCGTGGGCTCCCTTGGCGGGCTGCGTCCACGATGCGGTGCCGCCCCTGCCCGGCGTCACGGCCTTGCCGTTCAATGGAAGACAAGGTGCGTGGAGGGCGCCCTCGAAGACCTCGCCCCGGACCCGCGGCAGGTGCAGAATGCTGACCAATGGAAAACTCCCACGTCCCCCACGCCCACCCGTGACGGAGGCGACCAGCGAGCCGGGACGGGTCCGTGGACGGCGACCACCCCACGGCGACCCCGTCGTCGACCGCGCGTTCGCGCTGCTGGCCGCCTTCGATGCCGCCCACCGGTCGCTCAGCCTCGGCGAGCTGAGCCGCCGCAGCGGCATCCCGACCAGCTCCACGCTGCGGCTGGCCGGGCGGCTCATCGCCTGGGGGGCCCTGGAACGCGGCGACGACGGCCGATTCACGATCGGTGTGCGGCTGTGGGAGGTGGCCTCGCTGGCGCCGCGCGGTCAGGGTCTCAAGCAGGTGGCGCTGCCGTTCATGGGTGACCTCGAGGACGTCACGCGCCAGCACGTGCTGCTCGCGGTCCTCGAGGGCACCGAGGCGCTGCTCGTCGAGCGCCTGTCGGCACACCAGGCCATGGACGTCCTCTACCGGGTCGGCGGTCGCCTTCCCCTCCACTCGACCGGCGTCGGCCTCGTCCTGCTCGCCTTCGCGGAGTCCGAGTTCCAGTCGTCCGTTCTCGACCAGCCGCTCGTGCACCTCCCCGAACGGGTCCCCGTCTCGCCGGCTGCCCTGCGGCGCACGCTCGCCGAGATCCGCCGCGAGGGCCTGGCCACCGTCCGGCGGCGCGCGCCACAGCCGCTGGTGAGCGTGGCCGCCCCGATCTTCGGGGCCGACGACAGGATCAGTGCCGCCCTCTCGGTCGTGGTGCCGCAGGAGAACGCCGAGCCGCGGCTGCTCGGCCCGGCCGTTCGCACCGCTGCTCGCTCCATCTCACGAGGACTGGGCGCGCGCCGCTCCATCGGCAACCTCGAGGCACCCGCCTCCTCCTGACCTTCCCCGGTCTAACCGGGCTGCCCTGTTGGACGGTGTGCCGCTCAATGGCACGGGCATGGGAGCAGGTGCGCCGGTTGGGCACGCTCGAACTGCACCGCGGCAGGCACCCAGCCCGCTGCGGCATACCTTCGACCCAGGAGCGCCCGTGCCGGTCCACCCCGTCGTCTCGTCCAGGTTCCACCTGCTGGAGGGCATCGAGTCCTTCGAGAAGGGGATGGCCGACCCGAGCCTGCGCGCGCGGCTCGACGAGTTCATGTCGATCACCGACGCCCCGGCGCCCCCGACGGTCGCGGTGCGGGAGGACGCAGCACCCGGGCCCCACGGGCCCGTGCCGGTCAGGATCTACACGCCGGCCGACGAAGCGACCGGCCGGCCCAGCCTGGTCTGGCTGCACGGGGGCGCGTTCCGGATGGGCGACCTCGACATGCCCGAGGCCGACTGGACCGCCCGCCAGGTCTGCGAGCGTGCGGGGGCCGTCGTCGTCAGCGTCGACTACCGCCTCTGCGTCGGCGGCGTCACCTTCCCGGTGCCGCACGACGACGTCGTCGCAGCCGTCCGCTGGGTGCGCGACTGCACCGACACCTTGGGTGTCGACGCCGACCGGATCTCGCTGGGCGGCGCGAGCGCGGGCGGGAACCTCGCCACCGGCGCCGCCTTGCGCCTCCGGGACGAGGACGGCTGGGTTCCGGCCGCCCTGCTGCTCGCGTACACCACGTTCCATGCCGTCGTCCCGGCGCCGTCGCTCCGGCTGGCACCGCTGCTGGCCGAGATCCCGCGCCTGCTCCGCTTCCTCCCCGAGGACCGCCGCAGCATCACGGAGAACTACCTCGGTGGCCCGGCGAGCCTCGCCGACGGCTACGCGATGCCGGCCAACGCGGTCCTCGACGGCCTCTGCCCCGCACTGCTGATCAACTCGGAGTACGACGATCTGCGCCCCTCCGCGGAGGCCTTCGCGGGCCTGCTGGCGGCGGCCGGCGTGGACGTGCGCCAGGTCGTTGCGCCCGGGATGCTGCACGGCTTCCTCAACCTGCACGCGGGGGTCGAGGCGGTCGACCGGGCGCTGGGACTCATGGCCGCGGCCGTCCGCGACGGCAATGGCCTACCGCGGTGATGCACACTCCCAATCCACTGCTGCCCGGCTTCAACCCCGATCCGAGCATCGTCCTCGTCGACGGGGTCTACTACCTCGTGACGTCGACGTTCGAGTACCTTCCCGGGCTCCCCGTCCACCGCAGCACGGACCTGGTGCACTGGGAGCCCATCGGCAACGTCGCCACCCGCCCGGAGCAGCTCGACCTGGGGTCGGTGCCCACGCCGGGCGGGGCCTGGGCACCGACGATCCGCCACCGGGACGGCATCTTCTACGTCATCGTCACGGTGATGCTGGGCGGTCGCGGCTGTGTCGTGTTCACCGCCACCGACCCGGCCGGTCCGTGGGACGACGGCACCCCGATCCCGGCCGTCACCGGCATCGACCCCGACCTGGCGTGGGACGACGACGGCACCGCCCTGGTCACGTTCGCCGGCTTCCCGCACCCGATCCGGCAGGTCCGGGTCGACCTCGCCACGGGTGAGGCACTCGAGGAGGTGCGCACCCTCTGGGAGGGCACGGGCCGCTACGCACCGGAGGGCCCGCACCTCCACCGCCGCGGCGAGCACTGGTACCTGCTCGTCGCCGAAGGTGGCACCGATCGTGGCCACGCGGTCAGCATCGCGCGCGGCCCTTCGCCCGCGGGCCCCTGGGAAGCCGACCCCGACAACCCGGTCGTCACCGCCAGCGGCACGGAGAACCCGGTGCAGAACCTGGGCCACGCCGACCTCGTCGAGACGCCCGACGGTGGCACGGCGATGGTGCTGCTGGGCGTGCGGCCGGTGGGCTTCGGCCACGCGTTCTCACCGCTCGGCCGGGAGGCGTTCCTCAGCCCCGTCCGCTGGGTCGACGGCTGGCCACGAGCAGCGCTGGTCACGCCGGCGCCGACGCCGGACGAGGACGTCACCCTCGACCTGGCCGGCCCCGCCGTGCTCACCGATCTGGGCTGGCTGTCGGTGCGCCGCACGCCGTCCGAAGTGGCCGCCGTCGGGGACGACGGGCTGGTGCTCGCCGGCGACGGGAGAGATCTCGACGACGCCGTTCCATGCTTCCTCGGACGCCGACAGCGGCACCTGTCGGCGACGGTCTCGGTGCGGGTCGATGCCTCCGGTGGCCGCGGTGGCCTGGCCGCACGGCACGACGAGATGCACTGGTTCGCGCTGGAGGCCCGTGGCGACGGGGCGGTCACGAGGGTCACCGCCCGGGCGGCCCTCGCCGGCATCGAGCAGACGTGGTCCGTCGACCTCGGTCCCGGGGAGGTGGAGCTCCGGATGAACCTGCTCCGGCCGCCGCACGGGTTCGTGCCGGCAGCGGCGGGTGGCGGCACGGTCACCCTGAGCGCGGTCGGCGACGGTCGGCACGTGCGGCTGGCGGAGTTCGACGGCCGCTACTGGTCGTTCGAGGTCGCCAAGTCCTTCACCGGCCGCGTGCTCGGCCTCTACGCCGTCGAGGGTCGGGTCCGCTTCTCGGAGCTGCGCTACCGCGGCACCGACGGGCCCGGCGAGCCGGGGGCACGCGGTGACGAGCCAGTGCGCACCGGGACGAGCGGCGGCGGATGAGATGGGCGTGCCAACCAATGGCAGTGCACTGGGCCGTCGAGCCCGCCATCCCCGATGCTCGGGGGTGTCGATGCCGACCCGTCCGAGGAGAGCCGCATGAGCTTCGAGTACCTGATCGACCCGTCCAAGGGCCCGCAGTGGAAGGGCGTCCTGCCCGGCAAGCCCCAGCCCTACGTCCTTCGCAAGGGTGAGGGTGAGCACTCCATGCTGTTCGCCGACCTGTTCACGGTGCTGCTGTCGGGCGACGAGACCGAGGGCCAGTTCGGGATCATCACCGCCGACTCGCCCGCCGGCGACATCATCCCGACCCACTCGCACAACGAGACCCACGAGACGTTCTACGTGCTCGACGGCAAGGTGCGGCTCTTCTACCAGGACGACGAGGGCGCCAAGCACTCCGAGCTGCTCACGCCGGGCGACTTCGGGTTCGTCCCCGCCGGCTTCGCCCACGCGTACAAGATCGAGGAGGCGGCCAGGATGATGGGCACCTTGTCCGGCGGGTTCGAGCGCTTCTTCCAGCACATGGGCACCGAGACCGACCACGCGACCACGGAGCAGCCGCCGTTCGTCCCGGACTTCCCGCGGATGGGCGCCGCCGCCCAGCAGCACAACATGCAGTTCCTGCAGGGCTTCGAGTGGCCCGACGCCTGACCGCTGCGCCGTGAGCACTCCCCCGTTTCTACCCCCACCCGCGCACGAGGGCCCATTGCCCGCGGTCCGTGCGGCCTCCGCTGGCACCCGTGTGCTCCCGGGTGTGCCGTATGCCGCCCTGCCCGGACTGCGACCGCTCGAGCTCGACCTCTACCTCCCGCCCGACACCGGGGCGCCGGTGCCGGTGGTGGTCTTCCTGCACGGCGGCGGCTGGCGCCTCGGCAGCCGCCACTCGGCAGGGCCTGCCTACGCGGCGTCGACCCCGTTCGAGCACGTCGCACGGGCCGGTGTCGCCGTGGCGAGCGTCGACTACCGCCTCTCGGGTGAGGCGGTCTGGCCCGCCCAGCTCCACGACGCGAAGGCCGCCGTGCGGTGGCTGCGCTCCCGGTCGGGCGAGCTCGGCATCGATCCCGCGCGGATCGCCGCGTGGGGCGAGTCGGCAGGCGGACACCTCGCCGGGCTGCTCGGCCTGACCGCTGGCACCGATGCGCCCGCCGCACCCGCCGCACAGCTCGAGGGCGAGGTCGGCATCACCGGACCCTCCAGCGCCGTGTCGGCGGTCGTCTCCTGGTACGCCCCGAGCGACGTCGCGGCCGTCGCTGCCGACACGGGCACCGACCCCCTCGACCCCGCCACCCGAGAGGCCTTGCTGCTGGGAGCGCCACCACAGACCGTGCCCGAGCTCGCTTCCCAGGCGAGCCCGATCTCGCACGTCACGGCCGACGCGCCACCTTTCCTGCTGCTGCACGGCAGCGCCGACCGGCTCGTGCCGTGCGTGCAGAGCCGCCGGATGCACGCCGCCCTACGGGCTGCCGGCGTCGAGGCAGAGCTGGGCGAGTACGAGGGCGCAGACCACATGTGGAGAGGCTCGCCCGACGCCGCACGGCTGGCGCTCGATCGAACCACCGACTACCTGAGGCGGCAGCTGGCCGCCCCGACGAAGGACGACTGATGAGGATCGTAGGCATCCGCAGGGACGGCGCCGTGCACGTGGCGGCGCTGTCGCCCGACGGGGAGCAGCTGACGGTGATCGCCGCGCTGGACGAGTTCTGGACCGACCCGTCGGGGCACCTGTCCGCAGAGCCGACGGGCGAGACCCTGCCCGTGACCGGCGTGGAGCTCGTGCCGCCCGTCCTGCCTGGCGCCCGGGTGATCTGCATCGGCCTCAACTACCTCAAGCACGTCGCCGAGGGATCGTTCGCGAACGAGGGCGTGCCGCCCCACCCGACGCTCTTCGCCCGATGGACGCAGTCGCTCACCGTCGACGGTGCCGAGGTGCCGGTCCCCTCCAACGAGGACGGGCTCGACTGGGAGGGCGAGGTGATGGCGTACGTCGGGAGCACCCTCGTGGACGCGACCCCCGAGGAGGCGCTCGCGGCCGTCGTCGGCTACTCGACATTCAACGACCTCACCTCGCGGCGAGCGCAGAAGCTCACGTCGCAGTGGATCCTCGGCAAGAACGGTGACGCCTCCGGCCCGCTGGGACCGCTGGTCCCGGCCGCCGAGGTCGGCGACCTCCGCGACGGCCTGCGGGTCGAGACACGCGTCAACGGCGACGTCGTCCAGAGCGGGCGCACCGACGAGATGGTCTACACCGTCGGTGACACGCTGTCGCTCCTCTCGCACACCCTCACGCTCCGGTCCGGCGACCTGCTGGCCACCGGAACGCCGTCGGGCGTCGGCTACTCCCGAACTCCCCCGTGGCTGCTGCAGCCGGGAGACAAGGTCGAGGTGGAGGTCGAGCGCCTCGGCGTCCTGACGAACCACGTCGTCGACAACTCCGTCCGCGAGGCACGTCGGTGAGCGGCGAGTTCCGCCGCTACCTCTTCGCGCACGACCACCCCCGGGTGGCGGAGGTACGCGGCATGGACCCGTACGCGTACCGCGACCTCGCGGCGACGCCGGGCACCTTCACCGGAGGCCTGGTCGAGGGCTGGAAGCCGCTGTACCTCAAAGACTTCCGCGGGATCACGGAAAGCGGTGCCCTGCGTGACGGCCTCTACCCGCTCACTCCGGCCGAGCCGGGCGAGTCGGCGCCGGTGGCCGAGATGGTCGCGGCGGCGAACGACCTGCTGGCCGCGCTGGACGACAGCGGACGGGAGCGGATCTCCTTCGCGGTCGACGCCGTCGAGTGGCAGACCTGGGCCAACCCCGAGTTCATGCAGTTCGACACCGGCCTGCGACTGGACCTCCAGCCGCCGGTCGTGCGGGAGAAGGCACTGGCGCTGGTGCGCGCGTCGCTCTCGCCCGAGGGCTACGAGCTGACCCACGCGATGATGCGGATCAACGGCTTCCTCGGCGAGGTGGTCGACCTGCCGACGGTGCTCAACGAGTTCAGCTACAACGTCGCCCTCTACGGCGGGCCCGACCTGCACGCGCCGTGGGGCTGGCAGCTGTTCGGCCACCACTGCGCGGTGAACTGCCTCGTCGTCGACGGCCGGATGCTGCTGTCACCGGTCTTCCTCGGCGCGGAGCCCGACGAGATCGACGCGGGGCCGCACGCCGGACTGCGAGACGTCTTCGCCGACCGGATCGCGCTCGGGCTCGGCCTGATGGCCGCCCTCGACGAGGACCAGCGCCGTGCCGCCACGGTCTACGAGAAGATGGTCGACCCCGCGATGCCCGAAGGTCGGGTGCACCCCGGCGACGAGCGGCACCTCGCCGGCGCGTTCCAGGACAACCGGCTGATCCCCTTCGAGGGAGTACGCATCACCGACCTGCCCGCCGAAGCCCAGCGAGCGGCCCGGCAGATCGCCGAGTCCTTCGTGCGGCTGCTGCCCGACGGCCCACGGGCCGCGCGGATGCGCGAGATCGAGGCGCACCTCGACGAGACCTGGTTCTCGTGGATCGGCGGCAGTGCGCCGGGCGACGTCTTCTACTACCGCCTGCAGTCCCCCGTGCTCGTCGCCGAGCTCGACCACCACTGCGGCGTCTTCCTCGACTACGACACCCCGCAGACCTTCCACATCCACACCGTGATGCGCACCCCCCACGGCAACGACTACGGACGCTCGTGGGTGCGGCAGTGGCAGGAGCGCAACGGCGCCGGCTGAGGCCTCCCGAGGCCCACTCGCACTGCCGCTCAATGGAATCGCCCTACGTCGATCGACCGGGGACCCCGGATGCTGGACGAGAGCCGGATGGAGCCCGCAGCTCGCGGAGCCCACGCGCAACGCCCCTCTGCGCCCGCCGTCCTGACGGACGAGCACCTCGACAGGAGAACCGATGACAACCGTGCCCGACAGCATCCCGGTGCTGGTCGTCGGTGGTGGCCCCAGCGGCCTGGCCGTGGCGATCGAGCTCGGCCGCCGCGGCATCGAGGTACTCGTGGTCGAGCCTCGTTCGGTGCTGGATCCGCTCCGTCCCCGGGCGAAGACCACCAGCGTCCGGACGATGGAACACCTGCGCCGATGGGGCATCGCCGACCGACTGCGCGACGCCGCCCCCATCCCAGTGGGCCACGCGCAGGACGTCGTCTTCGTGACGGGCCTCTTCGGTCACGAGATCGCCCGGTTCGAGAACGCCTTCGGACTCTGGGCGA
This sequence comes from Terrabacter sp. 2RAF25, assembly GCF_052115265.1. Taxonomy (NCBI): domain Bacteria; kingdom Bacillati; phylum Actinomycetota; class Actinomycetes; order Micrococcales; family Intrasporangiaceae; genus Terrabacter; species Terrabacter sp. 2RAF25. The sequence continues at coordinate 247,450 of NZ_JBFRGJ010000001.1, read as the reverse complement.
CGCCGCGCGAGCTTGCCGCGGAGGCCGGCCAGCAGGCGCCCCAGCCCGTGGTCGAGGAGGTGCTCCGCGAGGCCTGTGCCGAGCTGCCCACGGTCAGGCTCCTCACCGGCTGGCGGGCGACGTCGGTCGTCGACGGGCCGGACGGGGCGCGTGCCGTGCTCCTGGATCCCCACGGGCGTACGCGTGAGGTCACCGCCGACTACCTGCTCGGTTGCGACGGGAGCAGTGGCGTGACCCGGGCAGCGATCGGGGCGCGCTACCGAGGGGCGTCGGGCACCGTCCCCAACCTGTCCATCACGTTCCGGAGCCGCGCCCTCGAGGAGCGTGACCTGTGCGCGCACGGCGTCCACTACTGGGTCATCGGTGCGCGACACGGGGGCCTCATGGGCCGCCTCGACCTCGACGGCACGTGGTGGGCCATCGTGCAGGGCATCGACGAGGACGTCGCCGAGGTCGACGCGGTGGCCCTCGTCCGGTCGCTGGCCGGTGACGACATCGACGTCGACGTGCTCGCCACCGACCCCTGGTCGGCCCGGATGCTGCTCGTCGACCGGTACCGAGGCCGGCGCGTCCTCCTCGTCGGCGACGCGGCTCACCTCAACCCCCCGTGGGGCGGCCACGGCTTCAACACCTGCGTCGGGGACGCCGTCAACCTGGGCTGGAAGCTGGCCGCGGTGCTGCAGGGGTGGGCCCCCGAGACCCTCCTCGACAGCTACGAGGCCGAACGGCGCCCCGTGGCGGAGCGCACGATCGCGGCCGCCGGCGAGCAGGAGGCGTTCCTGGCGCCGTCCTTCGCCGCGGCCGACCTGGACGCCGACGGCGTCGCCGGCCACGCGCTGCGGACCGACGTCGCCCTCGCACTCCAGGCCAAGGACCCCGAGTTCCACAGCCTCGGCCTGGTCCTCGGCTACGACTACCCGTCATCCCCGGTCGTGGTGTCCGATGAGCCTTGCCCCACAAGGCAGCCCGTGAACGCGTTCGAGCCCTCGGCCCACCCCGGCGCCCGCCTCCCGCACGCGTGGCTCCCCGACGGCAGATCGGTCTACGACCTGCTCGGCGAGGGATTCACGCTGGTGCGGCTCGCGCCCGGCGTCGACACCGACCGGCTGGGCGAGGCCGCCGAACGCCTCGGCCTGCCGCTGCGGGTCCTCGACCTCGCGCACCTGCCAGCGTTGCGCGCGCTCTACGGCGCCGACCTCGTGCTCGTCCGCCCGGACCAGCACGTCGCGTGGCGCGGCGACGAGGTCGCCGACCCGTTCGACCTGCTGCGGCGTGTCGTCGGCGCCGGGCAGCGCCCGACCGCCGCCCCCTCCGCGTCCTCCTCCCTCGACGAGCTCACCCACTGAAAACCACCACCGCCCAAGGAGACCCACCATGCAGACACGCCACGGGACCATGGTCACCGAACGCCCCGAGCGCTATGCCAAGCAGCTCGCAGGCCACTGGGCCCGCAAGGGCAGCGCCGGCGACGAGGACGGTGCGACCGTCATCCGCTTCGACACCGGCCAGGTCGTGCGGATGTGGCCCGACAACGGCCTGCTGCGCGTCGAGGCGTCGGTGCCCGAGGACGGCGACCCGGACCGGTTCGCCCAGGTCGTGAAGGACCACCTCGAACGCTTCAGCCAGCGCGAAAAGCTCGACGTCGTCTGGGAACCCGCCGAGAGCACCAAGGCCGCCGGCAGCGCCGAGACTGCCGACGGTGCCGGTGACGTGAACGGCTGCGACGGCATACGCACGATCCCACCGGGATTCCTGCTCGGCGTCGCCACCGCGGGGCACCAGGGCGAGGGGCAGAACACCAACAGCGACACGTGGTTCCTCGAGCACACGACGCCGTCGGTCTTCCGCGAGCCGTCGGGGCGCGCCTGCAACGGCTACGAGCTGTGGGGCGAGGACATCGACCTCGTGAAGGGGATGGGACTGGACGCGTACCGCTTCTCGGTCGAGTGGGCGCGTGTCGAGCCGGAGGAGGGCACCCTCGACGAGGCCGCCCTCGACCACTACGAGGCGATGGTCGACCGGTGCGTCGAGCTCGGCCTCGCTCCCGTCGTCACGTTCAACCACTTCACCTCGCCGCACTGGTTCGCCGCCGAGGGCGGCTGGCTCGGGCCCCGCGCCGCCGAGCTGTTCGCCCGCTACTGCGGGTGGGTGGCCGACCGCTTCGGCGACCGCATCGCGTATGCCGTCACGCTCAACGAGCCGAACCTGCCGCGCCTGCTGACCTGGCTCGACCTGCCCGACTTCGTGCGCGACCTCGAGCGCGCCACGCTGGAGGCGGCCTCGTCGGCAGCCGGGGTCGAGCGCTACCGCGCCGGCAACGTCATGGTCCCCGAGGAGATGGACGCGATCGGCGACGGCATGACAGCCGGGCACCGCGCAGCCCGCTCCGCGATCAAGAGCCGTCGACCCGAGCTGCCCGTGGGCTTCTCGATCGCCGTCGTCGACGACCGAGTGGTCGGCGACGACCCGTCGTTCCGTGACCGCAAGCGGGCCGAGGTCTATGAGCGCTGGCTCGAGCTGGCCCGTGAGGACGACTTCCTGGGCATCCAGAACTACGAGAGCCGTTGGTACGACGGCGAGGGCGAGGTCGCCCCGACCCCGGGCACGGCGGTCAACGGCATGGGGTCGGCCATCGAGCCGACCTCGCTCGCCGGTGCGGTGCGCTACGCCCACGCCGAGACGGGCGTGCCGATCCTCGTCACCGAGCACGGGATGCAGACGGCCGACGACACCGAGCGTGCCGGCTTCATCGAGCCCTCCCTGGCGGCGCTGCTGGCAGAGACGGACGCCGGGGTGCCGGTGCTCGGCTACCTGCACTGGACCCTCATGGACAACTTCGAGTGGATCTTCGGCTACGGCGCCCAGCTGGGCCTGCACGAGGTCGACCGCGAGACCTTTGTGCGCACCCCGAAGCCGAGCGCTGGGGCGTACGCAGAGATCGCGCGGGCTCGGCGCGTGCGGGTCTGACCCGGCTGCGCCGCGCACGAGGGGCGTCTCGAGTGCGGCGCCCTCGGCCGCGTACGGCATCCGTTCTCGGCAACGCGGCACGGCCACAAGGAGCAGAGTGGACCCGTGCGAGTCGTGGGAGCCCGAGGCAGAGGGCTCGGTGGGCTGAGCCGGCGACGGTCCCGCGGCAGTGGCAACTGTCGTCGGGGCGGTCTGCGTCTACGCGGTCGTCAGGCTGGCGACGACCCCGACCCGACCGGTGCGCACCGAGGTCCTGCAGGGCGCCCTCGTGGGTGTCGGGCTGGCCGTCGTGACCGTCGAGGTCCTTGCGAGGGTCAAGGCCGTCGAGGTCAACGGCTGGGTGACGATGCTCGGGTGCGGCGTGCCCGGACAGGGCTTCCTGTCGAGGGCCACGGCCACGTGGATGTTCCCCGGCCCGGTCAACGTGCCGGACGAGGCGGCGTACTGGACGACGCAGGTCGACGGTTCGGGCCGGGCGCTGCACGGGGGCCGTCGCTACGTGCTGCACTTCCCTCCCGGTGGGCTGCCTCCCCATGACGCGTTCTGGTCGTTGACGATGGGCTCCCCCGGCAACCGCTTCGTCCCGAACCCGATCGACCGGTACAGCGTGAGCGACCGCTCGGGGCTGGCGCCGAACGCGGACGGGTCGGTCGACATCTACATCCAGAGACTCCTTCCGGCAGGCCACGAGTCGAACTGGCTGCCCGCGCCGGCGGGTCGCTTGACCCTTTGGCTGCGCGTCTACCTCCCCGGCCCGGCCATCCTCGAGGGCAGGTATGCCGTTCCCCCCGTCACCGAGGCCGCGTGATCCGCCATGCAGCTCGAGCACCTCCTCGTCTTCGCCCCGGCCATGGTCGCGGCCTGGCTCCTGGCCCTGTGGTTCTGGCCTCGCGTGCTGCTGTCCGTGTTCAAGCGGGCGATCCTCGTCCGAGGGTTCGGCGACGGTCCGATCCCGGTGAACTCGCTGTACCTGCAGTCCGAGGAATCCTTCGCCGACCCTGTCGGCTCGGCGACCGGCTCGAGGCTGGCGACGACCGGAGTGAACCGTGACACGCTCATGGGCGCAGGTTGGCTGGACCTGGGTAAAGGCCCTCGACTCCTGCACGTTCCGGACGCGGCCGACCGCTACTACAGCGTCCAGCTCACCGACCCGCACACGAACACGAACTTCGCCTACGTCGGAACGCGCGCCACCGGCACCCGCGCGGGCGACTACCTCATCACCGGTCCGCGCTGGACGGGTCTGGTCCCGACCGGGACCTCCCGGATACGTGCGCCGCACGACGCCGTCCTCGTCGTGGTCCGCGTGCTCGTGTACGCCGACAGCGACCTGCCGGCCGCGCACCGGCTGGCGGAGCAGATCCAGCTCTCGGCAGCGCCGGGTCCCACCCCCGCTCGGGGGACGCCTGACTCGCAGGACTCGGAGGCCGGCATCGAAGGCTGCCGGTGAGGAACCACCTCCTGCCGGTCGGTGCTGGCCGGGCCGAACCGTGCTGGCGTCGGCAGGAAACCATGGACGGCGTGTCCGGTCGTGATTGGCCTGAGCTGCGGCGTCATCCGTCGTGGGTGTCGTCCAGACGCTTCATCCGCAACGGCCCGCGCCACGATGACAGCACCACGGCGAGCACGAGCAGCACCAGTCCGGCGCCGAGCACCGTGGCTCGTGGGCCGAAGGCGTCGGCGAGGGCTCCTTGGGCGAGGCCCCCCACCGGGAAGCACCCCGTGTAGGCCATGATGCGCACCGCCAGCACCCGGCCGCGGAGCCGGTCGGCCACGATGATCTGCACCGCCGTGTTCGTTGCCGAGATGGTGAGCAGCAGCGCCCAGCCGACGACGAGCAGAGCTGCCGCCGCCCAGCCCGGCGACGGAGAGAGAGCGAATCCAGAGAGCCCCACCGCCTGCCCGATCAGGCCGACCCGGGTGAGCATCGACCGGGGAAGGATGTGGCTCCAGCCGGCCAGCACCGGCGCGGCGAGGAGAGCTCCGACACCGAGGGCGGCATTGAGCAGGCCCAAGGTCCAGGGCCCGACGTGAAAGACGCTGCCGGCGAAGACGACGGTGAACTGGAAGATCGGATTGACGAGCAGGCCTACCGCGACGGCGACGAGCAGGCCCATCTGGATGCCGGGCTGCCCCCGGATGTAGCCGACCGCCGTCGCGAACTGACGCCAGACGGGCGCAGCATCCGTTGCCCGAGGGCGGCTGCGCACCTTGAGCGCCGCCAGCGCGACGAGGACTGCGACGAACGACAAGGCGTTGAGCAGCAGAGCCCGTCCCGGCCCGACGGTCGCAAGGATCAGTCCGGCGACAGCCGGTCCGAGCGACCGGGCTGCGTTGAACTGCAGGGAGTTCAGGGCGACGGCGGAGTCGAGGTCGGAGCGCGGCACGAGGTCGTTGACGAACGACTGCCAGCTCGGCATGTTGATGCCCTGGAAGACCCCGGCCACCCCGACGAGCGCCATGACGGCCAGCGGCTCACGCACGCCCGCAGTCCAGGCGAGCCACAGGAGCAGGGCGCTGAGCGCCATCCCGGACTGGGTGACGAGCAGGACGCGTCGTCGGTCGTGCCGGTCGGCGATCACACCGCCCCACGGCCCCAGGGCGATGTTCGGCAGGAACTGGAAGACACTCACGAGCCCGACCCACAACGCGCTGTGGGTCACCTGGTAGACGACGAAGGGGACGGTCAGGTTGGAGAGCCACCCGCCCGTGTTGGAGGTGATCGCGCCCACCCAGAAGACGGCGTAGTCGCGGTGCCGGAAGGCGCGCAGGGAGTGGCGCAGTCCTCGAGGTGGCAGCTCCGCTCGCTGCTCCAGCTCCGTCAACGGCCCTGCCACCGCGGCTCTCGCCTCTCGAGGAACGCCCGCGCGCCTTCCTTCTGGTCCTCGGACAGGTAGACGTCCGGCCCGGTGTCCAGCCGGATCGCGGCGTGGGGGGGCATGCCGGCCGTCTTGCGATACGTCAGCTTGAGCCGCTGCAGGGACAGCGGCGCCGAGGCCACGACGTCGTCCAGCAGGGCCATCGCCGCCGCCTGCAGCTGGTCGGCGGGCACCAGCCGGTTGAGCAGTCCCCACCGTTCGAGCTCGGCAGCCGCGATCCGGCGACCGGTGTACAGCCACTCCATCGCGATGCCCGGAGGAACCGTGACCGGCAGCAGGACCGAGGCGAAGTGCGCCCCCCGCGCCCGCTTCGCCTCGGGCACACCGAAGACGGCACCCTCTGCGGCGACCCTCATGTCGCACGAGAGAGCCAGCTCGAAGCCGCCGGCCATCGCGGCGCCATTGACGATCGCGAGCGTCGGTTTGCGCGAGTCGATCATCACCTCCATGAGGCTGCGACGGTTGTTGTGGAGCGGCCCGTAGAAGGGCTTGCCTGCCGCGGCCAGGTCACGGGCGTCCTTGAGGTCCGCCCCGGAGCAGAACGCCGACCCGGCCCCGGTGATCGCGATGGCATGGACGTCGGGGGTGTGGTCGGCGTCGATGATCGCGTCGACGAGCCGGTCGTTGAGATCGCGGTTGAGGGCATTGCGCACCTCGGGCCGGTTGAGGGTGAGGTGACGCACGTGGTCGCGGTCCTCGACGAGCAGGATGTCGTCGCTCATGGGTCGTCCTTTCGGTCGAGCAGGGTCAGACGGGGTAGGGCGGCGCCTCGCGCCGCATGGTGACCCACTGCAGCTCGCTGAAGGCCTCCAGGTTGGACTGCGCACCGCCGTGGCGCGCACCCGAGCCCGACTCACCGACGCCTCCGAAGGGTGCTGTCGGCTCGTCGTTGATCGTCTGGTCGTTGATGTGCACCGACCCCGTGGGAACCCGGTCGGCCAGTTCGAGCGCCGCCATGACGTCTCGCGTGATGATGCCCAGCGACAGCCCGTAGGACGAGTCAGCGGCGAGTGCTGCGGCCTCGTCCACGTCGCCGAAGGAGACGACCGGCGCCACCGGGCCGAACACCTCCTGGGCGTATGCGGGCGCCTGCAGCGGTATCCGGGAGAGCACCGTGGGGCGGTAGAAAAGCCCGTCGAACTCGCCACCGGCGAGCAGCGAGGCACCGGCCTCCACCGACTGCGTCACGATCCCGTGGACCCGGTCGCGCTGCCCCGCGTCGATGAGGGGTCCGTAGCCGACGCCCGGACCGAGGGGGTCTCCCACGGTCGTCGCTGCGGCGATCCGCGTCAGCTCTGCGAGGTAGTCATCCACCACGGACTCGTGGACGAGGTGACGACCACTCGCCATGCAGATCTGTCCGGCATGGCGGAACGACCCGAAGGCACCGGCCGCAGCCGCCCTCGGCACGTCCGCGTCGCCCATGACGACGAGAGCCGAGTTGCCACCGAGCTCCAGGTGGACGCGCTTGAGCTGGTCGGCGCTGGCGCGGGCGATCGCCCGGCCGGCCGGTGTCGACCCCGTGAAGGAGATGACCGGCACCCGAGGATGTGCCACCACGGCCTGCCCCACGTCCGCTCCCCCGGGGAGCACGTGCAGCAGACCCTCGGGCAGCCCGGCCTCCTCGAAGACACGGGCGATGAGCACACCGCCGCTCACGGCGGTCCGCGGATCGGGTTTCAGCACGACGGCGTTGCCCAGGGCGAGGGCCGGGGCGACCGCTCGGATCGCGAGCAGCAACGGTGCGTTGAAGGGCGCGATGACGCCCACGACGCCGACCGGCCGGCGCCGAGCGAACGACAGGCGGGGTGCGCCCGACCGGAGGAGCTCACCGTACGGTGCGCTCGCGAGGCCGGCTGCCTCGTAGCACTCCTGGGCCGCGACGCCCTGGGCGCGGTGGGCCATGGCCAACGGCGCCCCGGACTCCCGCGCCGTCCACTCGGCCGCCTCGTCCGCGTGGTGCTCGAAGAGCGACCCGGCGCGGCGCAGGACCGCGGCGCGCGCGTCGTAGCCGAGTGACGCCCACCGTCGCTGCGCCACCACGGCCGCCTCGACGGCCCGGTCCACCGCCACGGCGTCAGCGACGCCGACGGTCTCGAGCCGGGTCCCGGTCGCCTTCTCGGTGACGGCCGCCTGCGCCACCGCCGGCCGCCAACCGGCGCTGAAGTAGCGCCCCGACCATCGGGTTGCGTCCAGCAGCACCGAGCTCATGCCGGCGTCCCGACGGTGGTCGCAGTGGACCCGACCACCCCGTCCGCCAGCATCAGCTCGACCTCGTCGGCGCTGAAACCGAGACTGTGGAGCACCTCGTGGCTGTGCTGCCCGAGCTCCGGCGGAGGGCACTGGTGCGGCAGGTACGCCCCGTCGAAGGTCACGGGCAGGTGCACGACCTCGAGCCCCGGCACGTTGGGGTGCGGCAGCGGCGTCACGAGGCCCACGGCGCGCACCTGGGGATCGTCGGCCACCTCGTGCACCGGCCGGACCGGGGCGCTCGGGACGCCGGCCGCCGCAAGACGTTCGAGCAGCTCGTCGCTCGCGAAGGCCCGCGTCGCGGCGGAGACGGCCTCGTTGACCTCGGCCCGGCGTTCGGCGCGCTCCGGGTTGGACGCGAAGCCGGGCCGCTCCAGCAGCTCGCGGGCCCCGAGGGCCTCGACGAGCCGGGTCCACAGCGTCTGGTTGCCGGCCGAGATGAAGACATGACCGTCCGCGACGGGGAACGCGCCGTAGGGCACGACGCCGGGGTGGCCGGATCCCAGGTTGCGCGGCGCCGGGTTGCCGGCGCGCGCCCCCATCACCTTCTGGTCGACCCAGGACACCGCGGTCTGCAGCAGCGACACCTCCACGTGGCTGCCCTCGCCGGTCATGTCCCGACGGCGGAGGGCATCGAGGATGCCGATGACCGCCCACATCCCGGTGCCCTTGTCGAGGATTGACAGGGGCACCCGCATGGGCGGTCCGTCGCCCGTGTCAAGCATGCTTACGATCCCCGAATATGCTTGCAGGAGAGGGTCGTACGCGGGTTCGCTGGCTCGTGGGCCAACCGACCCGAAGCCGCTCATCTCGCAGTAGACCAGACGGGGGTTGAGCTCGCGCAGGCGCTCGGCGTCGAAGCCGGCCTTCGCGAGCGCGCCGGGACGCAGGTTCTGGACGAGCACGTCGGCGCCGGCGAGAAGTCGTTCGAGCACCTGCACGCCGCGACCGTCCTTGAAGTCCAGCGCCAAGCTCTTCTTGTTGCGGTTCAGGCCGAGGAACGCCATCGGCTCGCTCCCCCAGTACGGGGGCGCCCAGCCGCGAGTGTCGTCGCCGACGCCCACGCGCTCGACCTTGATGACCTCGGCGCCGAGGTCACCAAGGATCTGGCCGGTCGTGGGTCCGGCAACACTGGTTCCCAGCTCGACCACCCGCAGGCCGACCAGCGACCCGGCTGTGGTCCCGGTGGGGATCTGGCTCTCCATCGTCGACTCCGTCGTTGTCATGGCACGTCCTTCCGTGCACCCCGCTCAGGGCCGCTGGCACAGCGGGCCCCGTCGATCTCGTCTCGCGCCGGCGAGGTGATCGGTTGTCTCCACGGACTGGGGCACCCGGCATACGTCGAGGGCCCGAGACGGAAGTGCTGCGCCTGCTCCTCGGTCTCGACGAGCGGCATGTCCATCGGGTAGAGCGCCTCGACGCCCGGCCGGGGTCCGGCCTTGCTGACCTTGCCGTACAGCGCGTGGCCGACGACCTCCTCGGCCAGGTGGGCGGCCTCGACGAGACTCGCGAGGTCGATGCCGGTGTCGATGCCCTCGGTCTCGAGCAGGTCGACGAGGTCCTCGGTGGGGATCATCTTGGTCGCGCGTCCGTTGCCGCAGTACGGACACCCGCCCATCCCGCCGATCGAGGCGTCGAGGACGAGGGTGTGCTCCGGTGAGAGCGACCTCAGCGCTGCGTACGCCGAGGTCAGGGCGCTGCCACGGCCGTCGTGCAGGTGCAGGTGGAAGGTGTGCACCTGGGGCCACTCCTGGCGGATGGCCTGGAGCTGGAGCTCCACGGCACGTGGGGAGTTCCAGCTCATCGGGTCGCCGATCCACACCGTCTGCGGCGTGATCCCGGCCGCCTCCCAGGCGTCCATCTGCAGCCGGATCAGATCCAGGCGCCGCTCCTGGGAGAACTTCCCCAGCCAGTTCGAGCCCCACGCGGCGTTGATCGCCACGACAGCCTCGGTCACTCCCCTGTCGACCGCAGCCTCGACCGTGGCGGGGACGGCGGCGATCTCCTGGGCCTGGGTCCGCGCCGTGTTGCGCTGGACGAAGACGTCGCAGAGGTGGACCGTCGTCCGGGCAGCCGCCTCCTGAGGCGCCAGCGGCGGCACGTGCCGGGCGCGACGCTCGGCACCCTTCTGGTTGAGCGCCAGAGCCGTGTACCGGACGCCAGGCACGGGTGTGAAGCCCGCGATCACCTGCTCGATGTGCTCCATCTGAGGCACCCACCGGGGGCTGACGAACGATCCGACCTGGATGGTGCGAAGCCCGGTGCGTGAGAGGGCGTCGAGAAGGCGGATCTTGGCCTCGGCCGGGATGTCGGCGCTCTCGATCTGCATGCCCTCGCGCATGCCCTCCTCGATGATCTCGACCTGTGGCAGACCACTCATGAGTCCGCCTTCCGGACGCGAGCGGGCGTGGTCACCGGGCGACCGGCGAGCACGTTCTGGAGGCCGGTCAGGTCACCGCCTCGCCACAGGGAGGTCACGCGGGAGAGCAGGGCTCGAGTCCGTCCGGGTGTCCAGCCGACGGAGGCGAAGGCGTCGATCGCCTTGTCCTCCAGCTCCCCCGGGGTCAGCGGGTTGCGGGAGTCCCCTCGGCTGACGTCGACCCGACGCGTCTGGGTGCCACCGTCGCGGGTCCGCACGGTGAGCACCGTGAAGGGCTCTGTCGATGCCGGGTCGTCAGGGTCTACTCCCTCGCGCACGGCGACGAGGTCCATCATCGAGCGGACTGCCGGCTCATGGACTGCTTCGTCGGAGAAGTCGGCCAGGCGCACGAGTCCCGTCCGGAGGGCCCGGGCCACGGTGTAGGGCAGGCTGAACTTTCCCTCCAGCCCGTTGCCGGGAAGGTGCGCCAGGAGTGGCTTCAGCCCTCCGCGGTGCACGATGACCTCCACCGACGAGACGTCCGCGTGGTCGAGCCCGGGGCGCAGGTCGAGCACCGCGTCGATGGCGCGGTGCGTCGCGTAGCACGACGGGTAGCGCTTGACGGCCCAGTCGTCGCTCCATCCGTCCTCCCAGCGCCTGAGGCGTTCGGGGAGCTGGGAGAGCGTCGCCGCGTCCGTCTCGCCGAAGAGCGCGAAGAAGCCGCCGGGCGCCTCGAGCTGGGTGACCCGGGAGGTGAGCCCGCGCTCGGCCAGCGCCACGGCGGTGACCGCGTCGCGGGCGGCGAGGCCCGCGTGAAGGGGCTTGGTCATGGTGCCGAAGTTGGCCAGGCTCCCGGAGGCCGTCGAGGCAGCCAGTCCGATGGCGTGTCGCGTCGTCTCGACGTCGAGCCCCGCCAGAGTGGCCACCGCGGCCGTGGCCGCGAGGCGGCCGGTCGTCGAGGTGTTGTGCCAACCGCGGCCGTAGTGGACGTCGAGCGGCAGCACCTCCGAGACCGCGCGGAACACCGCCGACCCGACGGCGTACGCCGACACGAACCGGTCGGTGGTCACGGGAAGCAGCCCGGCCCGTGCGACGAGCGCGGGCAGCAGCACCGCCCCCGGGTGCATGGGCATGGTCGGCGAGGCATCGTCCCAGTCCAGCGCGTGGGCTGCGGTGCCGTTGACCAGCGCCGCAGTGGACGAACCGACACTCAGCTCGGACCCCCAGATGCTGCACTCCCCCGGTGCGGGCTCGGCGTCCAGCAGACCGAGGAGGGCGCCCACAGCAGGCGTGCCACCACCGGCGACGGCCACGGCCACCGTGTCGACGAGCGCCGTGAGCACCGCGTCGGCGGCCGCGATGCCAGCATGGCGAGCCGCCGCCTCCGCGGCGAAGGACGCGACGGCATACGTGGCCCCGTTGTCGACGTCACTGCCCGCGTCGAGACACCTGTCACGCGAGGACTGGGCATGGCGTGCTGAGACGGGAGTTGTCATGGCTCAGAAGCTCTTCGGCATGCCGAGGTCTCGGTGCGCGATACCCGCGAGGACGAGGTTGGTGGAGATCGGAGCGATGAGCGGACCACGAGCAGCGCGGAACTTCTGCTCGATGCCGTACTCGGAGGCCAGCCCTGCCCCACCGAAGGTGTCCATCGCCGCGTTCGCGGCGTTCCACAGCGCCTTCGACGAGAGCAGCTTGGCGGTGTTGGCGTAGAAGCCGTCCCGGCTCCCCTCCTGGAAGACCTTGGCCGCGTGCCAGCGCATGAGGCTCGCAGCCCGCAGCTCGGTGAAGGCAGTCGCCAACGGGAACTGGATGCCCTGGTTCATGCCGATCGGGCGGCCGAACACCTCGCGCTCCTTGGAGTACTGCACGGCGCGGTCGAGGAAGTAGAGGCCCGAGCCGATGTACTCGCTGGAGACGAGGAGTCGCTCGGAGTTCATCCCGGAGAGGATCACCCGAAAACCCTTGCCCTCCTCGCCGATCCGGTTCTCGACGGGCACGCGCAAGTCGGTGATCGTCAGCTGGTTCGTGTGGTGGCCTGACATCACCTTGATCGGGCGGTACTCGATCTGGCCGTTCTGCTTGGCCTCACGCACGTCGACGAGCAGGACGGTGATGCCATCGGTCTTCTTCTCGACGTCCTCGTACTTCTCGGTGCGCACGAGCAGGAGCATGAGGTCGGTCTGGTGGAAGCGCGACGTGTAGATCTTGCCGCCGTTGACGACGTACTCGTCGCCCTCCCGACGCGCGAACGTGCGGATGCGGGTGGTGTCCGTGCCGGCGTCGGGCTCGGTGATGCCGAACGACTGCAGGCGCAGACCGTCGTTGGCGATCTGCGGGAGCCACTGCTGCTTCTGCGCGTCCGAGCCGTGCCGCAGGATGGCTCCCATCTGGTACATCTGCGCGTGGATGGCTCCGGCGTTGCCACCCCACCGGTTCAGCGTCTCGAGGAAGAGTGCCGCGTCCGGGATGGTCCCGCCGCCGCCGCCGTACTCCTCGGGGATGAGCAGGGAGAGCCACCCGCCGTCGGTCAGCTCCTTGACCCACTCGGCGGGATAGCGGCCCGACTCCTCCACCTCGATCCAGTACTGCATGTCGTACTTCCGGGCGATGTCCGACACCGTGTCGCGCAACGCCTCCTGGTCCTCGGTGAGGATGTCCTCGGCAAGCCAGTCCTGGGCCATGGCGGCCTCCTTCTCGTTCTCGGGGGATTGCGCGGGTTCGCTCCGCCCGCGCGCTGGTGGTCAGGCAGTCGCCTCCACGGCGACCTCGAGCAGGAGGGGTTCGGTCCGCTCCCGCAAGGTGGGAAGGATGCGGTCGAGCTCGTCGACCAGCTCGTCGTGCGTGGTGACTCGCCTTGTGGCGCAACCGAACCCGGCGGCGATGGTGGACACGCTCACGTCGTCGAAGTGCGGCCATGGCGGCTTGCCACCGTGGGCTGCGGCCAGCCGGTCCATCACGGCGTACCCCCCGTTGGACAGGACGACGAACAGGGTGCCGACGCGGTAGTGCTGTGCGCTCCAGAGTCCCTGCACGTTGTAGAGCGAGGCGCCGTCCCCGAGCACGGCCACGACGGGCCGGTCGGGCCGCGCCATCCGCACCCCGATGCTCGCCGGGAGGGCGAAGCCGAGGCCGCCCTGCGCGACGGTGACGAAGCCGAACGGGCGTCGCGTCGGGATGAGATCGAGCATGAGACGCCGGGTCGAGGGGCTCTCCTCGAAGACCGTCGCGTCCTCCGGCAGGCGCTCGGCCAGGGCGGCGTACACGTGCTCGGCCCGCAGGGTGCCATCCTCCGGGATCGGCACCGGCCGACGAGGGGTGGGCGCCGCGGTGGCCGCCCTCGAGGCGACGCGTGCAGCCAGGTCGCTGACGACGCCGGCCACGTCACCGAGCACGGCCAGGTCTGCTGCGCTGTAGGTAGCCTCTTCCGGGTCCGACGTGACGACGACGACGGACGTCCCGGCGTCGACGAACGGCCCGGGCTCCCAGGTCCCCTGGCGAAAGGCGGGGCCGCCCACGACGAGCACGAGGTCGTGGCCCGCCAGGGCCGCGCGCAGGGCCGCGCGCGTGGGGGGCAGGTGGCCCCGGAAACGAGGCGAGTCCTGGGGGAAGCCGGACTGCGAGCCGTGGGACTCCTGCCAGACCGGGCAGGCCAGACGTTCGGCGAGCATCGCCAGGCCGCTCCACGCCACCGCCGAGTCAGCGCCGGGGCCCACGACCAGGGCCGGCCTCTCGGCAGCGTCGACGAGCGCGGCCAGCTCGGTGGCCAGCTGCTCGTCCACGCCGTTCGCGACCCGCAGGCGAGCCGGGGCGGGCAGGGCGATCGTCTCGTCCGCCGGCTCGGACCAGTCGCTCATCGGCACGACGACGACGGCGGGGCCCCGCTGCAGGGCCGCCTCGTGGACGGCCCTGGCGATGGCAGCCGGCACGTCGGCCGGCCGGGCGGGCTGACGGAGGGAGACGGGGTAGCTGCCGGCCAGGCCCTCGAGGTGGCCGGCCAGGAACGGGTCCGAGGCCAGGTGGCGACGGTCCTGCTGGCCGACGAGGATGACGAGCGGCGCCTTGTTGGTGCGGGCGGTCGCGATGGCCCCGACCGCGTTGCCGAAGCCGGCCGTGGTGTGCAGCAGCACCAGCGACGGAGACCCCGTCGCGAGGGCGTGGCCGGACGCCATCCCGACGACCGAGCCCTCGTGCAGGCCGAGCACGAACTCGAAGTCGTCAGGCAGGTCGGTGAGCAGGGCGACCTCGGTCGAGCCGGGGTTGGCGAACAGCCGGGTCATCCCGAACTGGCGCAGCACCTCGAACGCTGCATCGCGAACGGTCGTCACGTCCTTGCCCCTCTCCGCTGGTGACCCGGAGCAGGAGGTGCCCCGGACACCGCCATCGTCAGGTGGCGTCCGACCCGGTGGCAGACCTTGTCGCACCCAGCGGAAGAGCCGCCCGGCAGTGAGCCCTTCCTCTCACTGGGTGAGGCGTCGTCTGACCGTCCGGAACCGAGCCCCCTAACGTCGCCGACGTCCCGCTCGAGCAGGAGGAACCATGTCAATGACCACGGGCACGCCGGCAGCGGCGTCAGCAGACGCCGAGCCCCACGCTGCGACGGGTCGGCCCGTCACGGGCGCCGCCCTCGACGACATCCGAGTCCTCGACATCGCGACCCTCTTCGCCGGACCGTCGGCGGCCACCGTCCTCGCGGACTTCGGCGCCGACGTCATCAAGGTCGAGCACCCCCGGAAGCCGGACCCGGCGCGGACGCACGGCCAGAGCAAGAACGGGATCGGCCTGTGGTGGAAGATCCTCGGCCGGAACAAAAGCGCGGTCACCCTCGACCTGTCGCATCCCGAGGGCCAGGAGGTCTTCCTCGAGCTGGTCCGCACCGCGGACGTGGTCATCGAGAACTTCAGGCCCGGGACGCTCGAGCGGTGGGGCCTGGGCTACGACCGGCTCCGGGGCGTGAATCCCCGCATCATCCTGACGCGAGTGACGGGTTTCGGGCAGACCGGACCACGCGCCACCGAGCCCGCCTTCGGCACCATCGCCGAGGCCATGAGCGGCTTCGCCCACTCCACCGGCCAGCCGGACGGCCCGCCGACCCTGCCGCCGCTGGCATTGGCGGACAACATCAGCGGCCTGGCCGCCGCGGTGGCCACCCTGACGGCCCTGCACCGTCGTGAACGCACCGGTGAGGGGCAGGTCATCGACCTGGCGATCATCGAGCCGATCCTGGCGATGCTCGGTGCTCAGGTGACCGTCTACGACCAGCTCGGGATCGTCACGCAGCGGCGTGGCAACCGGTCGGAGAACAACGCGCCGCGCAACACCTACCGCACCGCGGACGGCGACTGGGTCGCGATCTCGACGAGTGCACACTCGATCGCCGAACGGGTGATGGCGCTCGTCGGGCGCCCGGACCTCGTCCGGGAGCCGTGGTTCCACGACGGGTTCCAGCGGGCCCAGCACGCCGACGTGCTCGACGAGGCGGTGGGCTCGTGGATCGCGCAGCGACCGACGTGCGAGGTCGTCGCGCAGTTCGCCCGGGCGCAAGCCGCGCTCGCCGTCGTGAACGACGTGTCCCAGGTGGTCGCCGACGAGCAGTACGCGGCCATCGGTGCCATCGCCACGGTGGAGGACCAGGACCTCGGGCCGGTGCGGATGCCCAACGTGCTCTTCCGCATGTCGGAGTCCCCCGGGACGATCCGGCACACCGGGCGGGACCACGGTGCCGACACCGACCGGGTCCTCGCAGAGCTCGGAGTCGACGACGAGCGCCTCGCTCGGCTGCGTCGCGCGGGCGTGGTCTGAGTGCTGACCGAGATCGCCACCTGGCTGTACGTGCCCGGTGGGCGACTGTCAGAGCTGTTGCCCAAGGCCGCCCGGACGGCCGACGGCATCGTCATCGACCTCGAGGACGCCGTCCATCCGTCGGCCCGTGCTGGTGTGCGGGCCCTGCTGCCTGCCGCTCTGGCCACCATGGCCGGAGAGACGAGCCCGGGGGTCCGCGAGGACCGTCGGGTCCCGGTCGTCGTGCGGGTCAACCCGGTGGCCTCCACCGACTTCGCGGCGGACCTCGCAGCAGTCGGTCCCCTTCTCGCCGACGGGCGGGTCCAGGGCATCCGCCTGCCCAAGGTGGAGTCGCCGACGGATGTGAGCAGGGCGTATGCCGTCTCGCGTCGGTCCCTGGACCAGCCGCACCTCGTCCCTCTCATCGAGTCGGCCCTCGGTCTGCGCCACGCTGCCGAGATCGCCGCAGAGACCGGGGTGCACTCCATCACGCTGGGCGAGAGCGACCTACGCGCCGACCTCGGACTCCCGCGGGACGGGAGCGACAGCGGCCTGCTCCTCGCTCGTCTCACCGTCGTCCAGGCCGCGCGAGCGGCCGGCCTTCCTTCTCCCGTCGCGAGCGTCCACCCCCACGTGACCGACCTGGACGGCCTCCGCCGGTCGTGCGAGAGGCTGCGTCAGCTCGGGTTCTACGGCCGCTCGGTCATCCACCCCCGCCAGGTTCCTGTCGTGCGCAGTGCCTTCGCCCCCCGAACCGAAGAGCTGCGGTGGGCCACCGAGGTGATCGAGAGAGCCGTCGCGATGGACCACGCCGGCTCAGCCGCCACCACCCTGGACGACGGGAGCTTCGTCGACCCGGCGATCCTGCGCCAGGCCCAGCTGATCCACGAGCGGGCCCACGCGTGAGCACCGGACGTATGGCGGACGGGGCGACGGTGCGCGTCGTCGACCTGGCCCAGCCGCTGCATGCCGCCATCCCCACCTCCCCCAACCACCCGGGCTTCCGCCACGCCCTGTTGCGCCGGCACGGCGACGCGGTCAGGGTCGACGGGACGTCGGGAGCCAACGACCTGCTCGTCATGGGCACCCACACCGGCACCCATATCGACGCCCTCGCCCACATCAGCCACGAGGGCCTGCTGCACGGCGGCATCTCCGCCGCCGGGGCGCAGACGGGCGGCCGGTTCCTCGAGCACGGCGTCCACACGGTCGAGCCCATCGTGTGCATCGGGCACCTGCTCGACGTGCCGGCCGCGCTCGGTCTCCCACGGCTCGACCCCGGCCACGCTGTCACGGCCGACGAGCTGGCCCGCGCCCTCGGCGACCGCCGCCCCGCGCCCGGCTCGGCGTTGCTCGTGCGGACCGGCTGGGCGCAGCTGTGGGGCGCGTCCACCGCCTTCCTCGACCACGAGGGCGGGGTTCCCGGACCCGATGAGGACGCCGTCGCCTGGCTGGCCGCACACCGGCCACGGGTCGTCGGATCCGACACCACTGCCTTCGAACACATTCCCGCGGGAGAGGGCCACGCGCGCCTGCCCGGTCACCGGATCCTGTTGGTGGAGAAGGGAATCCCCATCATCGAGATGCTGAACCTGGAGGAGCTGGCCGGTCTGGGCCCCACGGCCTTCACCGTCGTGGCCGCACCTCTGCGCCTGGTCGGTGCGACCGGGTCGCCGCTGCGCCCTCTGGCACTCGTCCACTGAGCCGTCCCAACCCGTCCCGGAGGGCCGCCCGCAGGGCCGAGCGCTCCACCCTCGATCGTCCGGAGGACACATGGCCGCCGCTGGCACCACACCCATGGAGGGCACCGCGGTTGCCCGGCTCGCAGAGTTCGCCGCTGCCGCGGCGGCTCGACCACCGGAAGGGGCGCTCGACGATGCCCGGCAACGGCTCCTCGACGTCGTCGGGATCTCGGTCGCGGCATCGGACACCGCCCCGGCGCAGGTGGCCCGGACGCTCGCCCGCCGCTGGGGCGGGCAGCCCACGGCGACGGCGATCGGCCTCGACCTCGATGTCCCTGCCCCTTCCGCTGCCCTCGTCAACGGGACGCTGGCACACGCCCTGGACTTCGACGACACCCACGTGCCCTCGATCCTGCACCCGAGCGCGTCGGTCGTGCCGGCAGCTCTTGCTGCCGCCGAGGACGCCGGAGCCACGGGCCGAGTTCTCCTGGCCGCCATCGCCGCCGGGAACGAGATCACGATCCGCCTCGGCAACGCCGGCTACGATCCCGCGATCAACAACTCCGTCTTCTTCGACCGGGGCCTGCACGCCACCTCCATCTGCGGTGCGGTCGGTGCCGCGGCTGCTGCCGGCGTGGCCATGGGACTGGACGCCGAACGCCTTGCCCACGCGATGGCGATCGCCTGCAGCATGGGGGCCGGGCTACTCGAGGCCAACCGGGCCGGAGGATCCGTCAAGCGGATGCACTGTGGCTGGGCCGCACACAGCGGCGTGGCCGCCGCCCAGGCGGCGGAGGCCGGGCTCACCGGCCCCCCGACGGTCCTCGAGGGGCGGTTCGGGTTCTTCCGCGCCTACTGTGGCGACGTCTACGACGAGGGCGCCCTCCTCGAAGGGCTCGGCACCGAGTGGGAGACGGCCTCGTGCTTCGTCAAGCCGTATCCGACGAACGTCTTCACCCACACCGGCATCGATGCCGCTGTCGCGCTGCGCGAACGGGGGTTGCGTCCCGAGCAGGTCGAGTCGGTGCGCATCGGGGTGGCGGGGGCGACGCTGCGCACGATCGCCCAGCCACGCGAGGCGAAGATCCGCCCTGAGTCGGGCTATCACGCGCAGTTCAGCGGTCCGTTCACCTTCGCGCTCGCGCTGCGGGGCGGTGGCGGGCTGGGGGTGTACCTGGACGACTTCACCGACGCGGCGGTGCGCGACCCGCTCAACCTCGCGGTGGCCGTTCGGGTCGAGCACGGCTCAGACCCGCGGTGCGAGGCGATCTATCCGCGGCACTTCCCGTCCGTCGTCGAGGTCCGCACCGTCGACGGGCGGATCCTGCGCGAAGAGGTGCTCACCAACCGCGGCACGGCCGAGCGTCCGCTCAGCGATGCCGAGGTCCAGGTGAAGTACGACCTCAACGCCCGTCGGCTCGGGGCCGGGGCCGACGTCGTCGCGGAGCGCATCGCGCGCGTGCTCGACCGCCCCTCCGTGGCCGGCCTGCTCACCTTGTGAGCGGTGCTGCAGGCCGGCGCACGGCGCGCCTGGTCCTCAGATCGAGGCCGTCACAGCGTCGTAGGAGTAGAGCCAGTCGTAGCGGTCGGCGATCGGCTCGTCGCTCCACTCCCGCTCGAGGTAGGCCTGTGCACTCTCATCGGTCGCGAGCTCGCGGCTGTGAAAGCGGTCCGTGTTGGCTGTCGCGCCACGGACCATCCGGCTCGTGCGGCCGATCCGTGCCTCTTCGTAGCGCTTGAGGGCCAGCACGGGGTCGTCGCCGAAGGTGTCGAGAGCGCGGGCGAGCACGACACCGTCCTCGATGGAGTGGACGGCCCCCTGGGCGAGGAAGGGCAGCGTCGGGTGGGCGGCGTCTCCGAGCAGGCTGATCCGTCCCGATGTCCAGGAGGGAATGGGCTCCCGGCTGACGAGCGCCCACTTGAGCAGGCGGGGCGAGGTCGTGATCAGGGTCTGGATGTCCTCGTGCCAACCCTCGAAGTCGGCGAGGCACTCGTCGACCGTGCCGGGCTCGTTGCCCCCCGCCGCGGTCCAGGTCTTGCCCTCGATCGTGGCGACGAAGTTCATCAGCGAACCGCCGTGCAAGGCATACGTGACGGCGTGGCCGCCCGGCCCGATCCACGTCGAGCCGACGGGCGCCTGCAGGTGCGTCGGGAGGTCGCTCATGGGGATGAGCCCGCGCCACGCCACCATGCCCGAGAACTGTGGGTCGGTCGCGCCCCAGACGGTGTTGCGTACGACCGAGCGCACTCCGTCGGCACCGATGACGACGTCACCGGTCACCCGGCTCCCGTCCGCGAGAACGACACTCGCGCTCGACTCGTCCTGCTCGACGCCCACGACCCGTGAACCGAGCCGGATGACCCGCTCCCCGGCATCTCGCACACCGTCCTCGAGCGCCTTCAGCAGGTCCGGGCGGTACACCGTGAGGTAGGGATAGCCGTACCGCTCCACCGCCATCGGGCCGAGGTCGAACATCGGCCACGGACGTCCGGAGTTCCACAGCCGGAACTCCTTGCGCACCGGGTCGCACGAGCGCGCCCGCAACGCCCCGAAGACGCCCAGGTGATCCAGCACCCGGTTGCCGTTGGGGCTGATCTGGATCCCCGCTCCGACCTCGGTCAGCTCCCGCGCCTGCTCCAGGACCGTGACCTGCACCCCGCGCTGCAAGAGCGCCAGGGCGGCCGTCATTCCGCCGACTCCACCGCCGGCCAGGACAACGTGCATCTGCTTCTCCTTCAGAGATTCTCGGTGCGCAGCAGCCCGAGTGCGGCCAGGACCGGCTCGTCGCTCGATCGGACGAGCCGAGCGGACTGGGACACCGTGTGCTGGTAGGGCCTCCAGGCCGGAACAGCCACGATGTCGCCGCGCTCCCACGCGAGCGTCTCGCCGTCGACGACCGTCTGACCGGCCCCCTCGACGACGGTGAAGATCGAGTTCGCCGTCGTGCGCTGCCGGGCAGAGGTGAAGCCGGCGCCGAGCTCCTGCACGTGCAGTGCGACCGTCGGCATCGCCGGGCCCCCCAGCTCGATCTCACGTTCGGCCATGCCGTGCGGCGGCGCCTCCGTCTGTGCTGCGAGACGTGCCAGCGAGTCGTCCCAGCGGAACGCGATGGGCGACGTCTCGACCTCCCGAGGCTGTGCCTGGACGCCGTCAGGGTGCTTCTCGAAGAACATCGGCTCGAGGAGGTGGACGAGCGGCACATCGAGGATGTCGACCCAGTAGCAGTCGTCGGGACCGCTGGCGGAGTGCTCGTGCCAGGCCCAGCTGGGCGTGAGGAGCACGTCACCCGGGCGCATCTCGACCCGATCGCCGTCGACGACGGTGTAGGTGCCGCATCCGTCGAGGATGATCCGGAGGGCTGCGGGCGTGTGATGGTGCGCGAGCGCGACCTCGCCCGGCTTGATGAGCTGGTATGCCGCCACGAGGGTCCGCACGGTGGCGTAGAGGTTGCCGTCGACGGGGTTCGTCAGGGTCAGGTTGCGCCGGTCGGCCATCTGGTGGTCGACGAGGCGGCCGGCCACCTCGAGGGCGGCCTTGACCTCGACGTAGCGCCACAGGTGCGGCAGGAAGTTTCGTCGCGGCTCCGGCCAGAGCGCCGGAGCGCGACGGTGCCAGCCGCCCTCGACGCTCAGGTCGTCGAACACGGCATACAGGGCGTCGAGGTTGTCGATGTCCTCCACGGACGTGGAAGGGGTCGAGGTCATGTCGGGCTCCTCAGTGCTGCTTGACGATGGGTGGGTCGTACGGGCGGGCAAACACCTCGGTGCGCCCGTTGGTGCCCTGGACCACGTCGACGCTCATCTCGCCGACGCGCTCGATGCTGATCCGGATGGTGTCGCCGTCGGTGACGGGTCCGACCCCGGCGGGGGTGCCGGTCGCGATGATGTCGCCGGGGTGCAGGGTCATGACCGCCGAGGCCATCTCGACCATCCCGGGGATGTCGAGGACGAGGTCACGGGTGTTGGCGTGCTGCCGGAGCTCATTCCCGACCCAGAGCTGCATCCCGAGCTGGGTGGGATCGCCCACCTCGTCCGCCGTCGTGATCCACGGGCCGACGGGACAGAAGCTGTCGTACGCCTTGCGGAAGACCCGTTCCTCTCGCCCGCGCACCACCATGTCGAGCAGGCAGGCGTAGCCGAAGACGTGCGCCTGCCAGTCGGCGCGGGGGATGTCCCGGCCTCCGGAGCCGATGATGATGGCCAGCTCGGACTCGTGATGGACCTCGCGGCCGGTGACGGCGGGCAGGACGACGGGCTCGCCGGCTCCGGAGAGCGACGACGGCGGCTTGAGGAAGAATCCCTGCACGTCGGCGCGGTACTGCGCCTGCATCTCCCGGCCGTGGTCGTGGTAGTTGACCGGGAACGCGATCACCTTGTTGGGCCACGGCACCGGGGTCCGCAGGGTGACGTCGGACAGCGGCTGCGCGGGCCCCCGAGCAGCTGCCCGGGCCAGTACCGGGCGGACGGCCTGGAAGTCTCGGATCAGCCGGTTCATCCCGACCGGCGGCCACTCCCCCGCGCTGAGCTCCAGCGCGTCGGTGACGTCGACGATGCCTTCCCCGACGACCACACCGATGCGGTCATCGTCGAAACGGGCGATCCTCATGGCGCTCCTCGGGACTAGGCAGATGGTTCCTGCCCATCCTGCGAGTCCGGCTGCGCCTCCGTCAGAAGTCCTCGCACCTACCGGAACACCCCCTCAGACGGGTCGCTCCGCACGGCCGCCGACCGCTGCCCCGATCTCGTTCGCGATGGTGAACACGTCGTCCTTGACCTCGGAGTACCGCTGCAGGGTCAGTCGCGTGGAGGATCCCGAGATGCTGAGCGCGGCAACCACCTCCCCGTCACCGCCACGGATGGAGGTCGCGGCGCCGCTCAGTCCCTTCTCGCGCTCGTCGATGGAGACCGACCAGTGTGTCTCCCGGATCCTGGCGAGCTCCTCGTCGTCTGGGATCGAGCTCCTGCTCTTCCTCGCCTCGGCACGGACCTCCTCGAGCACCGTGCTCGGCGAGAAAGCCAGGAGCAGCTTGCCGGAGGACCCGATCCCGAGCGGCTGCAGACCGCCGGTGGGGACGACGGGTCTAAGGGCCGCCCGTCCCTCGACGGAGGCGAGGCAGACGCGATGGGAGCCGTGCCGGATG
The DNA here is from genome assembly GCF_052115265.1 of Terrabacter sp. 2RAF25. Classification (NCBI taxonomy): domain Bacteria; kingdom Bacillati; phylum Actinomycetota; class Actinomycetes; order Micrococcales; family Intrasporangiaceae; genus Terrabacter; species Terrabacter sp. 2RAF25. The sequence goes on along the minus strand of NZ_JBFRGJ010000001.1, from coordinate 224,391 downwards.
TAGAGGTGCACGCTCTCGCCCGTGGAGTCCCGGAGCCGGTGCATCCACGGCTCGGCGACGCCGCGGATCACGAACGAGTCGGCTGCGCTGGCGCCCCAGGAGAGGAGCCGCGGGCCCAGGGCGAACAAGCCCTCGGGGGTGCGACGCGCGATCCGCAGCTCTGTCAGCTCCGTCAGCAGTCGGTGGACCGACGACTTGGGCAGCCCGAGATCATCGGCCACCTCGGCCAGACGCATCGGGCGTCCGGCCCGAGCGAGACTGTCGATCGCCTGGGTCGTCTTGACCAGCACGGACATGGGTGGTGCTCCTTCGTGTCTCGAGGTGCGCGTCGCGTACGGGCGACCGCCCGCGGTGAGGGACGAGCACCGCGACGGTCGTCCGTCGTCGGCGGTCAAGGGTATTCGCGAGCGGCGCCTCGCACATGACCGAACGCCTCAGGCGTAGCGACGCACGGGGTGCAGGCCGCCACGGCGGCCCAGGCCGCGGTGCCCGAGGCCGCGGGAGGTCAGCAACGCTGCCTCGAGGACCACCCGGGCCAACGCTGCTGCGTTCAAGGGTTCCGGGAGCAGCCTGACGGACACGGCGGCCCGGACCTGACCGTCCTCGTCGAAGATCGGAGCGGCGATGAGCATGCCGTCCGCAGGCACGCTGGATCGGCTCACGGCATACCCGTGGCGACGGACGTCGCCGAGCTGCTGGCGCAGCACGAAGTCCCCGCTGTCGTCCAGCTGCTGCCCGCGTTCGCCGACCATCTCGTCGAGTGGCAGGTGTGCGAGCATCGCGAGCCCACCCGCCCCTTGCGCCAGCGGGACCCGTCGCTCCGGCTGCCAGGCGCCCGCGGCCTGGTGGCCGCAGATGAGGTCGCTGAGGATGGCGTGGTCGCGATCGCGCGACCACAGCGCGACGGGCGCCCCGGTGGCCGAGTAGAGGTCGACGAGGAAGGGCCGTGCCACGTCACGCAGACGGCGCACCTCGGGCACTCCCCAGCCGAGCCGCCAGAGGCGCCGACCGAGCCGGTAGCGCCCGCGGGACGCGCGCTCGACGGCTCCCCAATCGACGAGGTGCGCCAGCATCCGGTGGACCGTCGCCGGCGGGAGACCGGTCTGGGCGCACACTCCGGCGATGGTCTGTTCGGGGGTCTCGGCGCCGAAGCAGTCGAGGATGTCGAAGGCTCGGCCCAGTACGGAGCGCTTGTGATCGCCTTCGAGAAGGTTGCCTGACTCCATCGTCACTCCCATTATTCGAAACATCATTCCAATATGCTGAACGGTAGAGGTCGCGGGGTCCCCGTGTCAACGAGGTCTGGGAGAATTCCCCTCGGCTCGTCTGGCGCGCGCCGGGAACCCGTGCGAACCGGGAAGCGCCGGTCAGCTGGCGTGGCGCCGGGCGCGGAGGAAGCCCACGAGCAAGGCGTTGAACTCATCCGTCCGCTCGAACGGGACCCACAGACCGGTGCGGCCGTAGAGGTGCACCTGGACGTCCGGGATCCGACCCAGCAGGAACAGGGCGTTGTCGTAGCCCTGGACACGGTTGTCGCGGCCCCAGACGACCAGCGTCCGTGCGCGGATCCGGTCGACGTCGCGCCACACCTCTTCGGTGACCGGGCGGTTCTGCGTGCCCCGCCCTTCCGGCGCGCTCGTCATGAACTCCGGCTCGATGCTCGCCCGATAGCGTTCCTCGACAAGGTCATCCGTGATCGTCGACGCGTCGTACATCATCATCTCGAGGTACGACCGCATCTTGGCGCGTGAGGGGCCGTCACCGCCGTAGTAGGACTGGATGAGCTTCTGGCCCTCCGACGGCATCGGCGTGAACAGCGGGAGCCCCCCGGCCGAGCTGACGAGGACGAGGTCGTCGACGACCTGCGGGTGCTCGATGGCCAGCATCATGGCCGCAGCGCCGCCGGTGGCCATGCCGAGAACGTGGGCTGAGTCGATCTCGAGGGCGGCCAGCATGTCGGCGAAGACCTTCGCGTAGAAGGCGTAGCGGCCCCCGCTGACCTCGGGCTTGTCCGACCGGCCGTAGCCAGGCAGATCCACGACGAGGACCCGGAAGTGCTCGGCGAGGCCGGGCACGTTGGCCCCGAAGTTGCCCCAGCCGTAGGCACCCGGGGCGCCGCCGTGGACGCAGAGCAGCACGGGACCCGACCCGGCCTCGTGGTAGTGCACCCGGACACCTCCGGCGTCGACGAAGCGGCTCGTCGACTCCGCGGTGAACGGCACGGTCGCCGCTGTGCTCGGCACGCTCACGAACATCAGATCTTCACGTGGGCCGGGATCGGGTGGCCGAAGAGGTTCAGACCATAGGCCTGGAAGATGGGCCCGGACCCGTTCTGGACGTGGTGCAGCGCGGCCTGGGTGTCGCGCCAACGACGCTGGAGGGCGCCGCTCTGGTGCAGTGACCCTCCCCCGCTGAGCCGGAAGACGCTGTCCGCGGCCGCAGCCGCACGTTGGCTCGCCTGGACCTGGTTGCGACGCACCTCGGCTCGGAGCTCGAGCGGCACGACCTCTCCGCGCGAGACCATCTCGAAGACGCGTTCGACGTCCCACAGCACGTGACGCACGCTTGCGTCGATGTCGGCGGCGGCCGCACCCATCGCCGACAGCTGGAACGGGTCGAGGGCCGCCCGGCCACCACGCCCCTGCCGCGAGCGGGTCACCGCGACGTATGCGGCCAGGGCGCCCTTGGCCATCGCCAGGGTGGCCGTCGTGATGGCTCCCGAGAACATGACGTTGCGCGGCATCCGGAACAGCGGCACCGACTCGCGGCTGGGATCCTTGCCCCCGGTGCCGTCGGTCACGCCCTTCGTCTCGATCGTGCGGTAGTCAGGGACGAAGGCATCCCGGACCACCAGGTCCTTGCTGCCGGTGCCACGCAGTCCCATGACGTCCCAGGAGTCCTCGACGATCTCGTAGTCCGAGCGCGGGAGGAGGAAGTGCACGGCATCCGGCTCGGCGACGTTGCCGTCCTGGTCGGTGACGAGGCCACCGATCATGACCCACTGGCAGTGATCGGTGCCCGACGAGAAGTTCCAGCGCCCGTTGAACAGGTAGCCGCCCTCCACCGGTCTGGCCCGACCCATCGGCGCGTAGGGCGAGGCGACCCAGGTGTCCGGGTCCTCTCCCCACACCTCCTGCTGCACCCGGCGGTCACCGTGCGCCAGCTCGTGCGGATGGACGCCGACGACTCCGGCGACCCATCCCGCGCTGGGGTCGTGCGACCCGATCTCGAGGACAGCACGGAAGAAGTCCACGGGATGCGACTCCAGGCCCCCGAAGTCCTTGGGCTGGAGCATGCGGATCACGCCCGAGGCCCGCAGTGCCGAGGCCGTCTCGTCGGTGAGCCGCCCGAGCTCCTCTGCTGCTGCTGCGTTGGTCTCGAGCAGGTCTGCGATCTGTTCGATGTCGTCCAGGACGGCCATGGCCGCTCCTCTCGTCGATCCGGTCAGGGGTTGCGGTGGTGTCCCCAGTAGTGGGCCACGTCGTAGCGGGTGGGCAGCCAGGTCTCGTCATCGATGAGGATGCCGTCGATGCCGTACTCGATCCCGAAGCCGGAGGGTGACCGGACGTAGAAGGAGATCATCTTGTCGTTCGTGTGCTTCCCGAAGGTCGACAGGATGGGTGCTGCTCCGGCAAGGACCTTGTCGTAGTTGCGGCCGAGGACGTCGAGGTCGTCGATCTCGAACATGAGGTGACCGACCCCGATGGGCCGGCTGGGCGCTGCTGCGAACGCGAACGAGTGGTGCCTGGGGTTGCAGTGCGTGAAGACTCCGGTGACACCCCCCGGCATGTCGATGTGGTCGCTGAGGCGGAAGCCGAGCAGGTCGAAGTACAGCCGACGGTAGGTCTCCTCGTCGCGCACGACCTGGAAGGCGTGTCCGAGCCCGAGCTCTCGCGCCACGAACGACGCACCGATCGGTGACACGAACGTCTCGGTGGCGTTGCGCAGCCCCCAGAACAGCTCGACGTCGTAGTTGTCGTCGGGGTCGCGGAAGCTGGCCAGCCCGTCGACGCCGCGCTCGGCCGCCGACTGGGCGTCACGCTGGGTCACCTCGTAGCCCGCAGCTCCGAGCCGCTGCGAGATCTCCTCGAGCGCGCACTGGCTGCCCACGTCCCAACCGAGGGCGATCACCCCGTCGCTGTCTGCCCGGCGGATGTCGAGACGGTGGACGTACTGGTCCATCCGCAGGGTCAGGCGGTCCTCGGTGCGCTGGCCGACCTGCAGGCCGAGCAGGTCGGCACCGAAGCGCTCCCAGGCCTCGAGGTCGGTCGCCGACACGACGGCATACCCGAGGGCCTTGACGCGTGCATTCATCGTTGGTCCTTTCTTCGACGTTGTCTGGTCGTCATGCTGCGTCCTGGGCGCGGGCCCGACCAGCGGACCGTGCCAGATGGCGGAATGCCGTCGACGGTCGATGTCACCGGCACAGCCTCGCGGCCGCCGAGGCCGCAGCCCGGGACAGCGCGTCGACCCACTCCTGCACCTGACCGGTCGTGGCGCCGGCCGGGAGCCCGGACATCCGCATCGCGATGGGTGGCGTGTCGTCCGGCCCCGGGACCGGCACGACGATCGAGTGCAGGTGGTAGGTCTCGTCCGGGTCGAGGTCCGGCTCGTAGAGGGCTGCCGTGTCGGCGATCATCTGCTTCATCAGCCGCTCGTGCTTCGGCAGTCGATCCGTCGAGGAGTAGTCCGACATCAACGAGATGCGGTCCACCGACGGGTCCGGCATGAGCGACAGCGAGAAGCCGCGCTCGCGGACCCGGTCGAGGTTGCGTCGGAACGTCTCGACGGTGGCGACCCCCTGTCCCGGCGCGCGGGCGAGCCACTCCTGCACCTCCCCCTCCGACGCGTCACGCAGGAACACCGAACCGAGCGGCGGGATGAGCGGCACGCGATGCCCGACGGAGGGCGTGGTCCGTTCCTCCGACTGGTTCGAGGTGAGGACGAACACGACGTCGCCTCCCACCTTGGCGAGCACCGCGCAGTCGACACCGTGGGCCGCGCTCAGCTGTTCGATGTCGTGCCGCGCCAGCTCTGCCAGCCGCACCGCGTGGATGAGGTCGGGGTGCGACGGCGCGACGAGCGACGGCGGGGCGAAGCGCCCGTAGCCCCCCTGGAAGAAGAGCAGCGGCAACGACGGCCTGGCCACCGAGAGGTGGCGGACGCGACCGACGACGATGTAGTGGTCCCCGCCCTCGAGGACGTCCTGGTAGGTGCACTCGATCCACGAGACCGCTCCGTCCAGGATGGGCGCCCCGCCGGGGGCCGGCGACCACGCGACGTCCTCGAACTTGTCCTCTGCGCGCGACGCGAACCGACGGCAGGTCTGCTCCTGGTCGGAGGCAAGCACGTTGACGCAGAAGGTCTTTCCCGTGCGCAGTCGGGCGAAGCTGCCTGACTCGCGTGTCGGGAGGAACGCCACGAGGGGCGGGTCCAGCGAGACCGAGGTGAACGAGCCGACGACCATGCCCGCCGGCGTGCCGTCGTCCGCGATGCCGGTGACCACTGCCACGCCGGTCGGGTAGTGCCCGAGGGTCTCGCGGAACAGTGCTGGGTCGATGTCCTCGTCACCCATAGCCACCGTCGTGTCGAGCTGGGTCATCGGTGCCTCCTCGTGTGGTCGGACCCCCGTCTGGCGGCCCGCGCCTCAGTCTCGTCGGCCGGGCGGGCCCTACCTAGGCTGCTGTCCCGGCGGGCGGGACGTTTGCCGGAGGCCCTCCCTCGGGGAGTGCAGAGCCGACAGAGCGGCAACCGCGAGCTCGACGTCCTGGTCCGGGCTGGCACCGCTGACCCCAGTCCTCCGACGAGCTCTCCCAAGGGCGGGGGTCAGCACATGCTCGTGGGGTCCGTCACGCGCCCGTGCCTGCCCTGACCGGCGCCACGTCGCGCTCGTCGTCGGGCTGCTCGGCACCCACGGCGGCGGGCTTGCGGATCAGGGTGTAGACCCGGCTGCGCAGCTCGGCGAAGGCGGGTAGCGCCTTGGTGGCGAGCTGGTCCCGGGGCGCGGGCAGGTCGACGGGGATGAGCGCCGCGACGCTGGCCGGCTTGCCCGACAGGACCAGGACGGTGTCGGCCAGGTAGACGGCCTCGTCGATGTCGTGGGTGACGAGTACCACGGTGATGCCGAGGCGCTCCTTGAGCCGGATGACGAGGTCCTCCAGGTCGGCACGCGTCTGGGCGTCGACCGAGGCGAACGGCTCGTCCATGACGATGGCGTGGGGTCGGAAGGCGAGCGCGCGCGCGATGGCGACGCGCTGCTGCATGCCTCCCGAGAGCTGCCACGGGTACGCGTGGGTGGAGTCGGCGAGCCCGACCTCGGCCAGCGCCGCGCGTGCCTGCTCCAGCCGCTCGCCCTTCGGGACGCCGGCCGAGCGAAGCGGTAGGGCGACGTTGTCGATGACCCGCAGCCAGGGCATAAGGGAACGGCTGTAGTCCTGGAAGACGACGGCCATGCCGCGTGGGGTGTCGCGCACCGCCTCGCCCTCGAAGACGACCAGGCCCTCCGTCGGCTTGCGCAGGCCGGTCAGGCACTGGAGCAAGGTCGTCTTGCCTGCGCCGGACGGCCCGACGATGCAGAGGAACTCACCCTTGGCGACGGTGAAGTCGAGTCCCTGCAGGACCGTGTGCTTCCCATAGGAGTGACCGAGCCCGGTCACCTCGAGGACGGTGCTGTTCGCTGCTGTCCGGTCATCGGTCTCGTTCATGAGCCGCCTCCTTCGTGGTGGGCCATCATGCCCTTGTGCCAGCTCAGGACCCGGTTCTCCACGAGGCCGAAGAGCTTGTTGAGCAGGTAACCGACGATGCCGAGGGCGATGATGCCCGTCCACATCGCGGGGATGTCGAACTCGCGCTGCGAGTTGAGGATGAAGTAGCCGATGCCGCCCGGGGTGCCGACCATCTCCGAGATCACCATCGCGACCACCCCGATCGCCAGCGCCGTCCGTGCCCCGGCGAAGACCTGGGGCATCGCCGTGGGGAGGACGATGTGGCGGATCCGGTCCCAGGACGAGAGCCGGTAGCTCCTCGACACGTCCCGCAGCACCGGCTCCACGGAGCGGACGCCGTCGATGGTGTTGAGCAGGACCGGCCACGCGCTGACCAGCGCGATGATGGCGATCTTCATCGAGGTCCCGATGCCGAGCAGCAGCATCATGATGGGCAGCACGGCGACGCCCGGGGTGGCCCGGAGGAACTCGATGATCGGGCGAACCGCCTCCTCGAGCGCGCGGACCGAGCCGAGCAGCAGGCCGAAGGCGACGCCGCCGACGATCGCGATGGCGAAGCCGGCGCCGAGTCGGGCCAGGCTCGGCACGATCTCCGTCGGGACGTTCTGGAAGACCCAGAGCGCCTTGAACTCGGTGAGGATCGTGTCGAGCGGTGGGAAGTAGAACGATGAGCTGTTCGCGCTGGCGAACCACCAGATGACCAGGAGCAGGACGGGGAGCCAGATCTCCCAGAGGACCTTTGAGCGCAGCGACTTCATGTCAGCCTCTCTCTCGCTGCGAGGGGTGCCACCACAGGATCCGACGCTGGGCGGCGAGCAGGATGAGGTTGAGCGCGACCCCGAGCATGGACGCCGTGAAGGCGTACACGAACATCTCGTCGGGGTTGTTGACCGTGAGGGCGTTGAACAGGTTGCGCCCGAGGCCGTCCGTCCCGCCGAGGAACTCCGCCGAGATCGCCAGGAGCAGGCTGATCGTCGCGGCGATGCGCAGCCCGGTGGTGAGGAAGGGCATGGCGCTCGGCAGGTAGACGGTGCGGATCCGGTCCTTGAGGGTCAGATGGAACGCCGCGCTGACCTGGCGCAGCTGCGGCGACACCTGCTGCACGGCATACGTGGCCTGCACGAGCATCGGCCAGACGGCGCCGAACATGACCAGGATCAGGGCCATCGCGCGGGTGCCGCCGAAGAGCAGCAGGACCAGCGGCAGGATGGCCACTCCCGGGATGGTCCGGCCGAAGTCGACGACGAACTGGGAGCTGAGGGCGACCTTGCGGCTGGACCCGTTGAGGAGGCCGAGCGGCACGCCGACCACGATGGACAGCAGGAGCCCGAGGTTCGCGGTGAGCAGCGTGTTGCCGACGGCGGTCCAGTAGTCGCCCGTCCGGGCCATCTCCAGCGCCGTCGTCACGGTGCGCCACGGCGTAGGGACGTCTGCTGCCCGACCCGGTCCGACGGCGAACAGGTGCCAGATGACGAGGGCGATGATGATCGCCGCCGCCTGCCGGGCCAGGCGCCCGCCTGCGCTCACGCGCTGGGGTTCCGATCGCGCCATCGCGAGTCTCCTTCCTTCCCGGGTCGCGGCAGCAGTGGCTGCCGCGACCCGTGCGGCTGCGATCTACTTGCCCGCGATGAGCAGGTCGGCCGCCTTGGGGGCCTTGGCCTGGTCGAGCAGGCCGTACTTGACCAGCCGGTCGAGGGCCGTCTGCACCGACGACGGGCTGATCGCCTCCGTGCCGAACTCCGGGTAGCGCGCCTTCTCGAGCAACGCCTTGGGCGCCTTGACGTAGGTCGATGCCACCTGCACGCGCTTGGCCTGGTCGGCGTTCACCGCGGAGTTGGCCTTGAGGATCGACTGCTCGAACGCCTTGACGGTGTTCGGGTTCTGCTTGGCGAACTCCTGCGTGGTGACGTAGGCGTAGGCAAGGTCGGCGCCGGCGGCGGTGTAGCCCGCCAGGCGGTGGATCGAGCTGTCGTCGAGGGCCGCCGTTCCGGCAGGTTCGGAGGTCGTGGTGACGTCGACGTTGCCGGCCTTGAGGGCCGAGAGGGTGTTGGGCACCTCGACGAACGTGATCTTCGACGAGTCGCCGCCCGCCTCGTCGACCGCCGAGCGGATGTCCACCCAGATCTGGCTGTTGATCTGCGGGATGCCGAACGTGGCGTTCTGGACGTCCTTCATGGTCTTGATGGGACTCCCGGCCCGCACCCAGAGGTTGCCGACTCCGAACCCGTCCTTGGGGGGCGTGCCCTTGGCGCCCGGCGCCACGAGCACGAGCGGCACGCCCTTGCTGCGGGCCACAGCCGGGACCGTCATGTCCATGAGAGCGAACTGCACCTTGCCGCCGAGCAGCTGGGGCATGCCCTCGGCCGGCGTCGCGACCTTGGTCAGCGCCACGTTGAGGCCCGCGGCCTTGAAGGTGCCGTCGGCGTTGGCCGCCTGGGCGCCCAAGGCGTTGAAGCTCGGGAACACCGCGACGGAGATGTCCGCCTTCTCGACGCCACCGCCCGTGCCGGTGGCGGCCTGGGAGTCGGAACCGCACGCGCTGGCGAGGCTGACCGAGGTGATCGCGACCAGCGCGACAACCGCCCGGCGGGTTCTGCCTGATGTGACCATGTTCGTTTCCTTACTCGGCGCCCGCTGGGCCCGGTGTCATCTCGTCTGCGTTGACGTCGGCAGGTCGGCGACCTCGCCGCTGCCATGATCGCCACGCCTGCGGCAAAGATGGATGCGTCTCGTGCCGCCCTCCGGAACATGACGGTGACACGGCTCCGGGCCCCACGTAACCGGCTTGCCTCACCCTGCGGAATACTGCTCCACACCCTGCGACGGTTCCGCATAATGGGACGTGCGTCCCACGCAGTCGAACGATGGGGCAGGTGATGACCAGTGCATCTCGAGGATGAGGTGACGTGGCGAAGGAGAGCCGATGACCGTTTCCGCCCGCAGCCCGCACGTCGTGCGTGACCCAGTGCAGCAGCCGGGAGGTGCGCTCCCGGCGCGCGTGCCGCGACCGGGCGGCACGCTGCAGGACGCCTCGTCGGAGTGCGACGACCGGCAGATGACGTCGGTGGGCAAGGCGCTCGAGCTGCTGGCCGCCTTCCGAGGCACGATCCCCGAACTGGGTGTCAGTGAGCTGGCTCGCCGCGCCGGCATGCCGAAGTCAACGGCCTTCCGTCTTCTCGGCGACCTCGAGCGCGCCGGCTTCGTCGCGCGGTCGGGTGCCAAGTACCGGCTCGGCCTCTCCTTGTTCGAGCTCGGCAGCCGGGTCGGCTTCTGTCGCCCGCACGGCCTGCGCGACGTGGCCATCCACGACCTGAGCGAGCTGCACATCAACACCGGCCTCACCGCGCACCTTGCGATCCTCGAGGGAACGGACGTCGTCTACGTCGAGAAGGTGCACGCCGGCAACCCCGTGCGGCTCGTCACCGTGCCCGGCGCCCGACTCCCGGCCTCGTGCACCGGCCTGGGCAAGGCGATGCTGGCCTTCAGCGACGGCGCGACCGTCCGTGCGGTCGTCGAGGCCGGCCTGCCCCGCCGCACCCGCAACTCCATCACCGAGCCCGGCCGGTTCGTGCGCGAGCTGCGCCGTGTCCGCGAGGCCGGGGTGGCCTACGACCGGGAGGAGGGCACCCTGGGGCTCACCTGCGTCGCAGCCCCGGTGATCGTCGAGGGGCGGGTCGTCGCAGCCATCTCCGCGTCAGGCCCTCCGCACGGGACCAGTTGGCCGCGCATCGAGTCGCACGTGCGCCACGCCGCGAGCGGCGTGAGCAGGGCGTACGCGCTCAACGTGTCCCAGGTGTCCTGACGCTCCGGGCCCGACGGGACTCGCACCACAGGACACCCCGACGGACGAAGAGCTGGTCCGGGCCTCAGGCCCGGACCAGCTCTTCGTGACCGTCGACCGGACGTCGACGGGGCACGTTCAGAGGCGAGTGCCCGGGGGAAGGTCGTGCCCGTACAGGTTGAGGCCGTAGACCGCGTAGACGGGGTCGGCCACGTTGGAGGCGTGGGCCAGTCCGGTGTGCGCGTCGCGCCAGAACCGCTGGATCGGGTTGTCCAGACGCATGGCGTGACCGCCCGCGTGGGCCACGATCCGGTCCACGGCATCGACGGCGCGCCGCACTGCCCGCACCTGGTTCCTCCTGATCTCTGCCCGCACCGCCACGTCGATCGGGACGTTGCGCTGGGCGAGGTCCCAGAGACGCTCGATGTCGGAGAGGAACTGGACCCGGCTCGCCTGGATGTCCGAAGCCGCTCCCCCGAGAGCGGCCAGCTGGTGCGGGTCCTGGCTGACCTGGTGCCCGGCCCTGCTCACCCGGGATCGGCTGTGCGAGATGAAGGCCGCGAGCGCACCCTCCGCCAGGGCGAGGGTCGCGCACGCGATCGTTCCGCTGAACATGGTGTGGAACGGCATCCGGTAGAGGGGCACGTCCGCGCGCCCGGCCTGTTCCGCTGCGGCGCCCGTCTCGAGGTCGACGGGGTCGATCACCCGGTGGGCGGGGACGAAGGCGTCCTTGATGATGACGTCCTTGCTCCCCGTCCCGCGCAGGCCGACGACCTGCCACGAGTCGGGCACGATCTCGTAGTCGGAGCGCGGCAGGATGAAGTGCCGGACCGGGCTGGGCTCGGTGACCTGGCCCTGCTGGTCGGTGACCATGCCGCCCAGCACGACCCAGTCACACAGGTCAGTGCCGGAGGAGAAGGGCCAGCGTCCGCTGAAGACGAAGCCCCCGTCGACGGGACGGGCCCGGCCGAAGGGCGCGTAGGGCGAGGCCACCCACGTGTCCGGGTCGTCACCCCAGATCTCCTGCTGCATCTGCCGCGTGCCGACGGCCAGCTCGAACGGGTGCACCCCGACCACGCCGGCCACCCATCCGGAGGACCCGTGCCGCGAGCCGATCGCGAGCACGGTCTCGAAGAACTCCACCGGGGAGCTCTCGAGTCCGCCGAAGTCCTTCGGCTGCAGCATCCGGACGACGCCGGTCTCCTCGAGTCGCTTGCGCGTCTCGTCTGGCAGGCGACCCAGGTCGTCGGCCTCCTCCGCCTGGTCCTCCAGGTACACGGCCAGCTCCTCGACGCGCTCGAGCACGGTGTTCATCGCTGTGTCCTTCTCCTCGTGGCTGTGGTCCGGTCAGCTGTTCGCGACGAAGTCGGCGACGAGCCGGTTGAACTCGTCGGCGTGCTCGAGCTGGGCCCAGTGGCCGCACCGGTTGAAGAGCACGAGCCGCGAGTTCTTGATGACTGCCACGAGCTTGAGGCTGTGCTCGTAGCCGACGACCCGGTCGTCGCGGCCGTGCACGATGAGGGCCGGCGCGGAGATGCCGGCCAGCTCCTCGTCGGTGGCCGTGCCGCGGCGGGGCTTGCCGATTCCCGCGGCGAAGTTCTCCAGGTGCACGCGGTTCGCTGTGGCGTTGTCGTAGCGCTGCTGTGCCAGCGCCTCGCTCTTGCTTCCGCTGTCGTACGTCATGATGTCGACGAGCTTGGCCATGACCTCGACCGACGGCTCGAGGTAGCCCTGGTGGAGGATCTTCAGCCCCTCGGAAGGGCCGTCGGCAGGGGAGAAGAGACGCACCCCGCCCGCGCCGGCTCCCATCGTGACCAGGTGGGACACCCGCTCGGGGTGCACGGCCGCGAACTTCAGCGTGGTCGCGCCGCCCATCGAGTTGCCCACCACGGCGGCCTTGTCGATGCCGAGCGCATCCAGCAGGTCCCGCACGGCCGTCACGTGGTCCCGGTCCTCGTACGTGACGGGCGAGGACTTGCCCCAGCCGGGCATGTCCGCTGCGATGACCCGGAACTGCCTGCTCAGCGCCTTGAGGTTGGGGCCGAAGTTGCTCCAGCCGGTGGCACCCGGACCGCTGCCGTGCAGAAGGAGCAGCGGATGCCCCTCCCCGGCCTCGTTGTAGTGGATCGTGCCGCTGGGCGTCTCGACCGTGCGGCTGGTGCTCTGCTCGGTCAGTTCCACAGTCGTGGTGGTCATCGGCCAACTCCTCGTTGCGGTGTGAGGGCCGGCGTCAGGCACGACACCGGCGTTCCCCAGCAGCATCGCGCAGGCGCCGGCGGATGCCGAGCCGGTCGTGCCACCTCTTGGAACGCCTGCGCGTGCCGCGCGCTTCAGTCGTGGGGCGCGGCGGCGCGTCTCGCCACCACTTCACACACCCACGTCGCAGCGGTGGCCGCGATGAGCAGGACGGTCATGGGGACTGGAGTGGCTCGCTCCCCGAGCCCGACGAGGGGCGCGACCGCCGCCCCCGCGACGAACTGCCCGAAACCGATGACGGCAGACCCGGATCCGGCGGCGTCGCGGGCGTGGCTGATCGCGAGCCCGATCGAGTTGCCGAAGATGAGCCCCATGCTGCCCACCAGCAGCACGAAGACGGGCACGAGCGCCAGCGGCGGCGCCGCCAGGAAGACGACGAGCGACAGGGCGACGACCGCGGTCGTGAGCAGGACCAGCCCCACCCGCAGCATGGCGGCCGGACCTCGGGTGCGCACGAGTCGCGCGTTCACCGCATTGGCGCCGATCATCGCGAGCGAGTTCAGCGCGAACAGGGCCGCTCCTGCCAGCTCGCCCACGCCGACGTAGTCCTGGTAGATGAAGGGCGACGCCGAGATGTAGCCCATGAGAACGGCGAAGCTGAACGTCTTCACGAGGGCGTATGCCGTGAAGCCCGGACGGCGCAGGACCGTCCCGAGGTGGGGTCTGCTCGTGGCTCCCGCGGCCGGTGGCGAGGGCGCGGCCGCCGAGGATGCCGCGGTGCCACGCCGCGCCGGCGCGGTCTCGCGGATGACGAGCACGGCGACGAGGCTCATCACGACGGTCAGGCCTGCGAGCACTCCCAGCACCCCTCGCCACCCGACCGGACCGGCGAGCAGTCCGCCAGCGACCGGGGCCAGGATCGGTGCGAGGCCGCCGAGGATCGCGAGCACGCTGAAGATGCTCGCCGCCTCGGCCCCTCGGAACAGGTCTGCCACGATGGCACGCGCGATCACGATCCCGGCGGCTCCTCCGAGCCCTTGGAAGAACCGTGCGCCGAGCAGCACCTCGATGGTCGGTGCGTAGACCGCGACGAACGAGGCGACGACGCACACCAGCGAACCCGCGACCAGTGGTCGCTTGCGCCCACGGCGGTCCGACAACGGTCCGAAGAAGAGCTGACCCAGGGCCACGCCGACGAGAAACGTCGTGAGGGTGAGCTGGACACCTGAGGGCGCGGTCGACAGGTCATCGGCGATACGCGGGAAGGACGGCAGGTACATGTCCGTCGCGAACGGCGAGATCATCGACAGGAGCGACAACGACACGAGCAGGAGCGCGCGGGCGCCGCCTCGAGGGGAAGGCGCCGGGCCGGTGGTGACCAGCACGGCGGCAACCGCCGCGGGCCCTGCCGCCGCGACGGCGACCGTCGTTTGGCCCTCGCTCTGCACGGTGCCCACCATGCCGCTGGTCTCGCGTCTCATCAGTGCCTCTCGTCGTCGCCTGCTGCACGCGCCGAGCGCCCGCGCCCCAGCGTGCTGCGCCGTCGCGGGACTCACCATCCCCGCGTGCCGTCGAGCGGAACGGACGTCCTCGACGTCTGCTGAGCGGGGCGAGCGTGGTCGCGGCTGAATACGCCGGCGCTCCAGCGCTACAGCGCTACAGACCACGCGTCACGTCGAGCAGACGTGACGCGTGGTCCGTTCGTGCCGGGGCGGTCTCAGTCAGTGCGCCTCGCGGTTCAGGCTGAAGCGGGCTGCCACTCCGGAGATCAACAGTGCCCAGCCCATGAGGACGAGCGCGGCGGTGGTCGTGCTCAGCATCCCGTGCGCAGCCGTCCCGACGCTGGTCAGGGCGATGGCGGCACCCGCCGGAAGCCACTGGGCCACAGCGGGAAGGGCGCTGGCGAGGATGCCGGCCTCGATGACCATGACCCAGGCGATCGCACCGATGATGGCCACGACCGTGTTGCGGGTGAGGGCACCGAGCGCCACGCCGACCAGCCCGTAGAGGGCGGACGCGACTGTCGCGCCGACCCAGAGCTGCACGACGTCGACGGGCAGCGAGTGCACCCCGCGGGCCCCGTAGATGACCACGGCCTCGGCGTAGGCGACGCCGAAGGTTCCGGCTCCGAGCAGTGCCCCGAGCCCGAGCACGGTGACGGCCTTGGCCGCGAGCACCCTTGCGCGACGGGGCTCCCCGAGGAAGGTCTGCATGATCGTGCGGTGCCGGTACTCGCCGGCGACGACGAGCACGCCGATCGCCAGCATGACCATGGAGGTGAGGGCCGAGACCGACAGCGTGTGGTTGACGTGGTCGATCGAGCCGAAGGCGGGCCCGCCGGGGTTGGGGACGAGCGCGTTGGAGGCGACGGATGCGGCCCCCAGGACGAGGGTGAGGGCCAGGCTGACCCATGCTGCGGGAGTGGTGCGGAGCTTGTAGAGCTCCAGGGAGACAAGTGTTTTCATGACCAGACTTCCTCGGTGTCGCTTGAGTGGATGAGGCTGTGGAAGACCGACTCGAGGTCGGTGTCGTCGGTGACGATGTCGTGCACCGGGCCCGCCGCGGCGAGCGTGCCGTGGTGGATCACGACGAGGTCGTCGGCGACGGCGGCCACCTCCGAGAGCAGGTGGCTGGAGAGGAAGACGGTGCCGCCACGGTCGGCGAAGGAGCGCAGGAATCGGCGCATCTCGCGTATGCCGTCCGGGTCGAGGCCGTTGAGCGGCTCGTCGAGGACGAGCACGGACGGGTCCCCCACGAGGGCGGAGGCCAGGGCGAGGCGCTGGCGCATGCCGAGCGAGAACCCGCCGACGCGCCGGCCGGCCGCCGGCCCCAGCCCGAAGCGCTCGAGCAGGTGGTCGGCCGTGGTGGCCGGGACGCCGGCCTCCATCGCGGTGAGCCGGATGTGGTTGCGGGCGGACCGGTTGGGATGGAATCCCTGGTCGAGCACCGCGCCGACGATGCGGGTGGGATGGGGCAGGTCGGCGTAGCGGACCCCGTCGATGGTGGCGGTCCCGCTGGTCGGGTCGGTCAGGCCGAGCAGGATCCGCATGCTCGTCGTCTTCCCGGCGCCGTTGACGCCGAGGAACGCGGTGACACGGCCGGGCATGGCCGTGGCGGTGAAGCCGTCGAGGACGGTGACGGGGCCGTAGTGCTTGGAGAGCTGGTGGAACGAGAGGGTTGGCATTTCGCTGAGCTCCTGTGTCGGGAGGCCGTTGTGGCTGACCCCAACGATCCGGCCGGACGGGGGGCCGGGTCGTCACCCTGGCGGCCGAACCCCGACCTGCGCCTGCGGGCGGGGGCCAGGGGCCTCGGCGCGACGGCATACGCCTGCGGGTGTACGCCCCAAAGCCGATCACGCAGGGCCTGACCCTCCCTACTGTTCAGGTATGGACACGTCGACGCGGCGACGCACGTGGCGGATCGACCCCCGCGTCACCGACGCGCTCGTCGCGGTCGCCTTCTTCGTGCTGCTGGTCTTCTCGTTCGGTGCCTCCGTCCGCGCCGGGCAGCGCCCCGTCGACGCAGGGGCGTGGGTGCTCGGCGTGCTCCTGACCGCGCCGTATGCCGTGCACCGACGGGCTCCGTGGCTCGCCCTCGCGGTGACCCTGGGTGCGCTGCTGGCCTTCTCACTGCTGCACTACGCGCCCTACCCGGGCCTCAGCGCGTTCGCGCTGCTGTTCGGGCTCGCGTTGCACGGTCGCCGCCGTGACTCGCTGCTGGCACTCGGGGCGACGGCCGGCGCGTTCTGCCTGGCGCTCGTCGCGCAGCCCGCCGGCGTGGTGTCCGTGAGCGACGTCATCTCGACGATGCTCGCCACTGCGGTGGCCTGGCTCGCCGGCGACAACCTGCGGCAGCGCCGGTTGCGATGGGCGGCCATGGAGGACCGGGCCCGGCTGCTCGAGCGCGAGCGCGAGGACCGTGACCGCGCCGCGGTGGCCGCCGAACGGCTGCGGATCGCCCGCGAGCTGCACGACGTCGTCGCGCACTCCATGTCGGTGATCGCGGTGCAGGCGGGAGTCGGCCGGCACGTCATCGAGACCGACACGGCCGCAGCCAGTGACGCGCTCGGCGTGATCGAGGCGACGAGCCGTGCCACGCTCACCGAGATGCGGCGGATGCTCGGGGTGCTGCGTGACGGCGAGGCCGCCGCGTCGCAGCCGATGCCCGGCCTCGCCGACATCCGGTCCCTCGTGGCCGACACGCGCCGAGCAGGACTGGGGGTGACGATGGACTCGACGGGCCCCTTGGCCGACCTCCCCGCCGGCGTCGACCTCGCGGCGTACCGGGTCGTGCAGGAGGCGCTGACGAACGTGCTCAGGCACGGCGGTCCGGTGGCCCGCGTCCGCGTCGCGTGCTCGAAGGGGCGGGTCGAGCTCGAGGTGGCCGACGACGGCCGGTCGGAGCGCAGGCGCTCCGGTCCGCGCGGCAGCACGGCCTCGCCGGTCACGACGGTCACTCCGGTCACGCCGGGAGCGGGACAGGGACTGATCGGCATGCGGGAGCGGGTCGAGTTCTACGGCGGCACGTTCGAGGCCGGTCCGCGACCCGGTGGCGGCTTCCGTGTGCACGCGACCCTGCCGTATGCCGCGGAGGCGCGATGAGCCCGCCGGTGCGTGTCGTCGTGGTGGACGACCAGGCGCTCATCCGGGGTGCCTTCCGCGTGCTCGTGGACTCCGCCCCCGACCTCGAGGTCGTCGGCGAGGGTGAGAACGGGGTCGAGGCGGTGGCGCTCGTGCGCGAGCTCGAACCGGACGTCGTGCTCATGGACATCCGGATGCCGGTGATGGACGGCCTCGAGGCGACCCGCTCCATCGCCGCGCTCGAGGCCGACACGCGAGTGCTCGTCCTGACGACCTTCGATCTCGACGAGTACGTCTTCGGGGCGCTGCGCGCTGGGGCGAGCGGCTTCCTGCTCAAGGACACTCCCCCGGTCCAGCTGCTCGACGGCATCCGCGTCATCGCCCGTGGCGAGTCGTTGCTCGCGCCCAGCGTCACGCGACAGCTGATCGAGGAGTTCGTGCGGCAGGAGCCGGCCGGAGGTGGTGGCCCGCCGACCACCCCTGCGTCACTGACAGGGCTGACCGAGCGCGAGACGGAGGTGCTGGTGCTGGTCGCCCGCGGCCTGTCCAACCAGGAGATCGGCGCGGAGCTGTACGTCACCCCGGCGACGGCGAAGACCCACGTCGGCCGGCTGCTGATGAAGCTGGGGGCGCGCGACCGGACCCAGCTGGTCGTGATGGCGTACGAGAGCGGTCTCGTCGAACGCCGGTCGTCCTGAGCCGTCGGAGGCCGTTTCGTGGCGGGGACCCCCGGCCGGCGCGTCTACGCGCAGACGCGAGGCCAGGGGCCGCACGTTCACGTGATCGCGACGGCTGTGCCCGTGACCTGGATCTCGGCACGGTCGGCGCGGATGTCGACGGTGAGGTGCCCGGGTCGCCCGAGATCCTCACCCTGGTAGATGTCGACGGTGGCGGGTAAGGGCACGAGCTGCAGGTCCCGCAGGTAGGCGCCGAGCGCAGCTGCGGCCGCGCCGGTGGCGGGATCCTCGACGACGCCCCCGGGCGGGAACGGGTTGCGCGAGTGGAAGGTCGTCTCGCCCTCGCGCCAGATGAGCTGGATCGTCGTCCATTCGCGCGCGGCCATGAGTGTCGCCAGACGGCCGAAGTCGTAGTCGAGCGCGGAGAGCCGCTGGCGGGTGGCGGCGGCGATCACCGGATGCCAGGCGCCGGCGTAGCCGATTCGCGGCGGCAGCGCGGCGTCGAGGTCGGTCGTGTCCCAGTCGAGCGACGCGAGCAGTTCCTGCAGATCCGCCGGTGCGATCGCGGCGATCCTCGCCGGCACGCTCGTGAGCGTGGCCAGGATGCGGCGGTCCTGATCGCGCCGGGTCGTGACCGGAACCGGGCCGGTCACCGTCGTCAGGATGACGTCGCCGGGCCCGTCGCGCTCGGCCAGGGCCACCGCCGTGGCGATCGTGGCGTGCCCGCAGAACGGCACCTCGGCCAGCGGTGAGAAGTAGCGGATGTCGGTGCCGAACAGGAAGGCCGTCTCGCTGTAGCCCAGCTCGGCAGCGATCGCCAGCATCCGGTCGTCACTCAGCCCTGCTGCCTCGAGTACGACGCCGGCCGGGTTGCCGCCCTCGGGATCGTCCGAGAACGCCACGTACCGCTGCACGGCCTCGCTCATGTCGTGCTGGACGTCACGGCCACGGTCGAGGCGGCGACTGCAGCGACTGCCGCAGCCTGCACATCAGTGATCGCACGCCGGACTGCTTCGGGCGCCCACTCCCCTCGCGAGACGACCTCGCCCTGGTCTCTGAGCCATCGTTTGGGCTCCCCAGGCAACACGTGTGGAAGTGCGTCGGTCGCGTACAGGAGAGCGGTGACGGAGCCGTCGACATCGTCGTCGGCCGTTCCACCGGCCAGGGTGGACCGCACCCGTCCCACCATGGTTTGCCTGGCGGCAGAGTCGACCACCGGCCAGCGGGTGGAGTGGAACAGTCCGAGCATCCGACGCTCGTCCCGGCGGATCACGCCGTCTGCGCAGAGCTGCGCCGTGATGCCGTCCCAGAGGGATCCGGCGCGGTCGGTCCAGCTCGACGCACCCCCGATGCGGGCGATCGCGTTCTTGGGTGTCTGCCCGTCCGCTCGGCGAACGACCTCGCCCCAGGCCGGCTCCAGTGCGGCGCCGCGCCCCGTGACCACGAACCGCCCGGACCTTCCGGGGTGCCGGGGATCGTCGACCAGCCGAAGTTCACCGCTTCGAACCAGGTCGAGGAGGGCGGCGGCGGCCACGCCGGCCTTCCACCGAGTCCCGTCGATGAGCCTACGACCGCTCGCGGGGTCCAGGATCGCCAAGGCGTACGCCCGGCTCACTGCCTGATCTGTCATGCCTTCAACGCTACGCACCGCGAAGCGCCGCACATCACACTCGAAGTTGAGCTTGCTCCTCCGGCAGGGGGATGCCGGCGGGACCCGGTCAGAACGGGTACGAGGCGATGTCGGGGCGGACAGTGAGCCACTGGGTCTCCGTGAACGCCTCGATGTTGGCCCTGGCGCCCCCGAACCGCGAACCGGTTCCGGAGGCGCCGACGCCGCCGAACGGTGCGTTGGCCTCGTCGTCGACGGTCTGCTCGTTGATGTGCACGATGCCGCTCGGGATCGCGTCCGCGAGCCGCATCGCCGCACCGACGTCGCCGAGGATGCCGAGCGAGAGGCCGTACTCGTTCGAGGAGGCCAGCTCGATGACGTCGTCGACTGACGAGAACGCACGCACCGGCGCGACCGGCCCGAAGATCTCCTCACGCCACGCCGGCATCTCGGAGGTCATCCGGGCGAGCACCGTGGGCCGGTAGAAGAGCCCGTCGTAGGTGCCGCCCGCGGCGAGCTCGGCGCCCTGCCCGACGGAGTCCTGCACCAGCCGGTCGATCTTGGCCAGCTGCACCTCGTCGATGATCGGGCCGAGAGCGACCTGGTCGGCAGCGGGATCGCCGACCGGGAGGTGGTCGGCGGTCGCGGCCAGGGCCTCGACGTAGTCGTCGTGGAGGCTCTCGTGGACGAGCTGACGACCCGTCGTCATGCAGATCTGCCCCTGGTGAAGGAACGACCCGAACGCTCCCGCCGAGACCGCCTTGGTCAGGTCGGCCCCGGGAAGCACGATGAGGGCGCTGTTGCCGCCCAGCTCGAGGTGCGTGCGCTTGAGGTGCTGGGCGCCGAGGGCCCCGACCACGCGCCCGGCCGCGGTGGAGCCGGTGAAGGACACGACGCGTACCTCGTCGGCGGTGACCGCGGCTTCGCCGGTCTCGCGACCGCCGGGCAGCAGCTGGAGCACCCCATCCGGCAGGCCGGCCTCACGGAAGACCTGCACGAGCGACACTCCGCCGCAGAGGGTCGTGCGCGGGTCGGGCTTGAGCAGAACGGCGTTGCCGAGGGCGAGCGCCGGCGCGACGGAACGGATCGACAGGATGAGCGGGTAGTTGAACGGCGCGATGACCGTGACGACGCCGGCCGGCCGTCGCCGCGCGAGGCTCCACCGGGGCTGGTTCGTCGCCAGCACCTCGCCCGCCGGATGCGTCGGGAGCGCCGCCGCCTCGTAGCACTCGTCGGCCGCGATGCGGGTCTCGACCTCGGCCTTGGGTGGTATCGAGCCGCTCCTTGACGATCCACGACTGGATCTCGTCGGCGTGCTGCTCCCAGAGCGCTCCGGCGCGCCGCAGGACGGTAGCCCGCTCGGACGGTGGTCGCGCGGCCCAGTCCCGCTGTGCGGCAGAGGCTTCCGCGGCGGCCCGGCGAACATCGTCGGCCGTGGCAGACCCGACCACGCCCAGCTGTGCCCCCGATCCGGGCGAGCGGACGGAGATGGGTGCGCCCGAGCCGGCGACCCATCCGCTCGAGAAGATGCGCTCGTGCCAGTCTGACCCGATCATGCCCATCGCCATCGCTCCTTCGGTCGCGCTCACCTGCTGGAGCGATCATTTCCGCGGCGGCGCCTGCGGGCAAGACCCACTCGGTCCGAGGTGCCCGAGTTGACCCGTCTCGGCCACTGGAGCGGCGATCGACTCCGGGACTAGCCTGAGTTGAAACCTTGATCGACGGGAGGTGCGGGCATGGACAGCTGGAACGCGATGGTCCCGGAGGGCAAGGACACGATCCTGAGGGTCGTGCGGCAGGAGGCAGACCAGTTCTTCGACCTGGTCGACGACGACAGGGCCTGGCTCGCCCCGACGGGCGCCGGTCACTGGCAGGTCCGTGACATCGTCGGCCACCTCGTCGACACGACGGAGTCGTACTTCGTTGCGTTCGACGCCGCACGCAACGGCACCGCGGTGGACCCGGCATACGGCCTGCCGGGCATGGCCCAGCGCGTCGACGCGATGGCCAAGGCACTGCGAGACGTGCCGCGGCAGGAGCTCGTGGCACGCGCCCGCACCGACTTCGACACGATGATGAAGACCTTCGACGAGCTCACCGAGGAAGACTGGACCGGACTGCAGGTCCCGCACTTCTACATGGGACCTCTCCCGTCGTTCTTCTACCCCGCCTTCCAGCTCATGGACTACGGAGCGCACAGCTGGGACGTGCGCCAGGGCACGGGCCGGGCGCACGGGCTCTCCGGCGAGGCGGCCGACCTGCTCATCCCGTTCATGTTCGTGCTGTGGCAGTACACGACCAACCAGGTCACACCCGAGGACGTCTGCGAGATCGGCATCCGCATCACCTCCGGCCCCAACGCCGGCGACACCCGCGTCTCCCTCACCGAGGGCGGCTTCACGTACGCGCCGGGAGACGCCGAGGGTCTGACCGTCCTCGAGTTCGACCCAGGCAGTTTCGTGCTGACGGCCTTCGGGCGCGGCAACGCCGGGACCATCCGTGGCGACCGTGCCGTGGCGGACCGCTTCCTCAACATGTTCTTCCGGATCTGAGGCGATCGTGACGGCCATCGACGCGGCGGGATTCGACGCCGAGCGGGAGCGCATCCGCACCGCCTACCTCAAGCCCGCCGACCCGTTTGGCGAGATGTGCGGTACCCCAGTCCTGTGACGTGCGAGAGGCCCTGACCGGCGTCTCCGCTGGTCAGGGCCTCTCGGGCACTGGGTGGCAGGTGAAGGATTCGAACCTTCGTAGCTTTCGCGACGGATTTACAGCCCGCCCAGTGCAATTCACTTACCTGCGAAGGCACACCCGTTGCCAAGAGGCCCCCCAGCCATTCCCCACAGACAGCCATCTTTGATCGGTGCCACCCGCCCACAACCGGACCGCATTGGTGCAAACCATCACCAGGAGATCCTCACAGAAGGCTGAGTGGCGACCCCACCTTTGGGCCGACGAGCCGGTGCTCAGCGAGGTCGCCGACCAGCTCCTGAACGCCCCACCGTCTGGGTGCTCGTAGAGGTCGGGCCATCGTGTTCGCTGAGGACGCGCTCTTCGTCGTGCACTTGCGTACACACCACCCGCGGCTTCCGCGGAGGCCGATCTTCGGTGGCGCCTCACCGCGGGTGAGCGTGCCTTCCTTGGGGGCCCCCGGGCTCGACGTGGTGTGGGGTATCCAAGCGGTATCCGTGCCCGCGCAACGTCGTGATGGTCGGCATCCGTCCCGCGGCGTCGGCTCCCGCAGCGACGAGGACCGATCGCAGGTGTGCAATGTGCACGTCCAAGGTCTTGGTGGAGCCGTACCAGTTCTCGTCCCACACCTGGGCCATGAGCTGGGCACGGCTCACGGCGGTGTCGGGATGTTCCGCCAAGGCCGCAAGGAGGTCGAACTCCTTGGTGCGCAGTGGCAGCTCTTGGTCGTCGACGAAGACTCGTCGAGAGGACCTCTCCAGGGTGAGCGCGCCGAGCGCGATGCAGCTGAGTGGGCCTATGTCGCTGGGCGCGTGGCGGCGCAGATGCGCCCGTAGGCGAGCGAGAAGCACCGACACGGTGAACGGCTTGGTGATGTAGTCGTCCGCACCCGCGTCGAGTCCGGCGATGACGTCTATTTCGTCCACGCGGGCGGTCAACATGATGATCAGCAGCTCGGGGAACTCGGCACGGCCCTGGCGGGCGATGTCGACGCCGTCGGAGTCGGGTAGCCCGAGGTCCAGGAGCATCACCTCGCTCGGGTGAGTACGGAGATGTTCGAGTGCTCCCTGGCCGGTGCGGAACCAACTGGAGTGGTACCCGTGGCCCTCGAGAGCCTGTTGGAGGTGGCGGCCGATGCTGGCGTCGTCCTCGACGATGACGACCGGGATGCCGGAGGATCCCCACGTCGCTGGCATGGCCCTGATGTTAGGGCCCGACGATCCCAGACAGGAATGGTCCGTCACGCGACAGCCTGACGCTCACGCGTCACGCAGCTCCTCGACTGCCGGTCGTGTCGAGGACCGGGCGCTGAAGCCGGCGGCTGCTGCGAGAGCGGCCAGCACGGTGGCCGCCGTCACGGTCAGGTACAGGATTGGGACAGCGATGCTCGACGGTGGTGGGTCGAAGACGCCGGTCAGCACCTTGACGAGCATCTGTGTCAGCGCCCAGGAGATGAGGGCGCCGCCGAGCAGCCCGCCTACTGCGACGACAGCGGCCTCCGCCATGACCAGCCCTTGCAGCTGGTGACGGCGAGCCCCCAGGACGGAGATGATCGCCATGGTCCTGCGTCGCTCGGCCAGGCCGATGGCCAGAACCAGCCCTCCCGACGCGGCCGCCAGGATGATCGCGAAGGCCAGCTCGAGGCGGGTCAGCCCAGCGAGGTTCACGGAGGTCAGGCTGGACCCCACGACCGCTCGGGTCTGGGTGATGTCCGTGACCGCTGCGCTGCCGCCGAGGATCCGGCGCAGAGCAGCGGCCACTGCCGGCTGGTTCGTGCCGGAGGTGTCGACCAGGTAGGTGCCGACCGCGCCCGACCCCGTCTCCCTGGCCACGTAGTCGGCGTTCGCCACGAAGAAGCTGTCCTTGGGTGCCGTCGGGAACTCCTTGGCGACTCCGGCGTAGTGGAACGGGATGGTGGTCAGCTGGTGGGTGCTCTGGTTCTCGAGGCGCAGGTTGAGCAGGTCACCGGGGTGCAGCTGGAAGTCCTTGACGGTCTCGTCACTGACGAGGACCGCGTCGGGCCTGGCGGCAAGGGTGGCCATGAACTGGCGCGCCGTGCCGCCCTGGAAGTACGCGTCCTGCAGTGCAGTCACCGAGGCGATGCTGTTCGGATGAACCCCGTACAAGTCCTGCAGGTCGGCCCCCACGTAGGCGAAGCGGTGCTGCAGCGGCTCGACGTGGGCCACTCCGGGTGTTGCGGCAATCGCGGCAGTCGCTTTCGCGGACAGCGGCGCACCCGGGGCCGGGGCGACCGCGACGTCCGCGCCGTTGGTGAGCTGCGCGTCTGCTTCGGCCTGCTGCTGGTACGTGGCGTTGAAGGTCGCGGTCGAGGCTGCGAACGAGATCGCCAGACCCAGCAGGACGACCGATCGGGTCAGCGGCCGCCGTTGCCGCGACATGGTGGCGGCGGCGGCCTTGGCCAGTCGACCGGTCAACGGGGTGATGACGCGGGCCAGGGGGCCGCGGCCGTGGGCGAGGCCCATGGTGGTCAGACGCCACAGGAACATGGCGCCGCCCAGCCACAGCAGGGTCGGGCCGAGGAAAGCCCAGTAGGACACCGAGATGGACGGGACGCCCTCCGGTGCCAGGACGAGCATGTAGTCGTCCCTGCTGGAGACCCAGAAGAAGACCAGGGCGAGCGCGAGAATGGCGAGATCCACGCCGTAACGCATCCACCATGGGGACCTGGCCCGGCCCACGGCGTACCGGGCGCGCGAGACGGTCAGGCGACGCAGGTCCCGGAGGGCCGGCGCCAACACCGTCGTCCCCGCGACGACGGCCCCGAAGAGGACCGCGATGACCACCCACGACGCCGACAGCCCGACGATCCCGGGCGACCCGTCCGAGACGGGTTCCCGGCCCCGGCCGAAAGCCCACCAGGAGGCGATGGCGGCCGCGACCAGTCCGAGAACGGCTCCCCCGCCGGCGACGAGTGCCGCCTCGATGGCTGCTAGACGTCCGATCGCCCGTGGGGACAGTCCACGGGTGCGGAGCAGTGCCTGTTCGTCGCGGCGTCGTTGCGCCCCAGCGCCGACGAGGGCCGCCGTGAGCATGGCCGCCAGCAGGGCGCCCGGCAGTCCGAGGAAGAGGAAGAGCATCTGGGCGTAGGCGGCATCCGAGCGGGCAGCGTCCAGGGCCGCGCCCACGTTGTTGCCGACCACCCCGGCTCCGGCCAAGGTCGCCTCGAGGCTGTGCGCGGCTCCCAGGACTGCCGCGTACGCGCCGGCCGGGTCGCTGGGCAGCGGCGCCACCCGGGCAACATGGATCTGGGTCGTCACCTGGGCCACCGGGGTCGCCGGGCGGGGGGTCCCCTGGGTGGGCGCCGCAGGATGACCACTCACGACCCTGTCGAACGTGCGTGCAGGCAGCAGGATCACGTTGTCCGGTGGCGCAGACGGTTGCGCACCGACCGGAGCCCCTACCTTCTGGAACAGCGAGTCGGCTTGGGGCAGGTCGACGACGCCGGCGACGGTGACCGTCGCTGATCGAGATGGGCCGAGGTTGATGACGACTTGGCTGCCGGGGCGGACGTGCAGGTTCGAGGCGGTCTGCTGGGCCACGAGCACGCCGTTCGGGGCGCCGCCGAGCTGGCGGATCTCCCCCGGGAATTGCGCGCGGTAGCCGTCCGGAAGTCCGAGCACCACTGCCGCGCCGGTCGTCTGCGTCGTCCCTTCGGCGGTGGCCTGCAGACCGGTGCTGCGAGCGAACGCGACCGGCAACGCTGCGCGGACCCCGTCGGACGTAGCAACGGTGGCACGAACCGCGGCCGGGTCGGCCCCCGGCTGAACCTCGACCTGCCAGTCGACGGCCACCGATCGGAGGGCTCGTGCTGTCATGCTCTGCTGTGACACGGTCAGGAACGTCCCGATGGACGCGATGAGCGCGACGGCGACGCCGATACCGACACTCACGGCCAGCAGCCGCCCCGCGCGCCTCCGCAACAGGCCCATCAGCCAGGCGCCGGTCATCGCCGGTCTCCCGCCACGGCCGTGCCCGCGTGCGGGCCTCGGGGCGCGCGCGAACGACTCAGCCCCGCGTCGACGGTGCTCAGTCGCCCCTCGTTCATCTGCCACCGCTCCTTCAGCCTGTCGGCCACCTCGATGTCGTGCGTGGCGACGACCAGAGCTGCGTCGAGCTGCTCGGCGGTGGCGAGAATCACGTCGACGAGGTGTTGGCCGTTCGCCCGGTCGAGCTGTCCCGTGGGTTCGTCGGCCAGGATCAGAGCCGGTCTGCTCGCCAGGACACGCGCGACCGCCACTCGTTGTGCCTGTCCTCCGGAGAGCTCCTCGGGCAGCTGGCGGGCGAGCTCCGTCACCTCCACCAGCTGAAGGGCCTCCGTGACACGCTCTTCGGCATCCGCGTCGGGCAAGCCGGCCAGGATGAGAGGCAGCGCCACGTTCTCGGCCACCGTCAGGGCCGGAACGAGACTCGGGCTCTGGAAGACGACGCCGACCTGGCCCCGCCGTTCGGGCTCCGTGGCCGGCAGGCCCGGCCAGGACACGCGTCCTGCTGTCGGCGTCTCGAGACCCGCCATGATGTGCAACAACGTCGACTTGCCCGAGCCGGAGGGACCCACGATCGCGATGCGCGACCCGAAGGGCACCTCGCAGCTGCTCCCGTGGACCGCCACCACGGCTCGTTCCCCGCGGCCGAATGTGCGGGCGGCACCCTCGCAGGTGACCGCGAGCGCCGACCGAGCCGACGGTCCTGGGAGCGCGGTCATGAGGTGAGCATCCCGTCGTGAAGGTGAATGACACGGTCGGCGATGGCGACGACACGTGTGCTGTGGGTGACCACAAGGAGGGCGGCGCCCGCTCCCGCCCGGTCACGCAGAAGCTCGAGCACGTGCCGCTCGGAGTCGCCGTCGAGCTCGCCCGTGGGTTCGTCGGCCAGGACGATGTCCGGGTCGTTCGCAAGGGCAACCGCAAGACCCGCGCGAGCGAGTTCACCCCCGGACAGCTCGGACGCGTACGCGTGGGCGCGCGTCGACAGGCCGACCCGCTCCAACAGCTCCATCACGCGAGCGCCCAGGTTCTCAGTGAACCCCCGTCGCCACGGGCCGACCCGGCCAGCCGTGCGGGCAAGCTCGATGTTGGCGCGGACGTCCAGGTGTGGCAACAGGTTTCGGTTCTGCAGCAGGACGCCGATGCGCTGAGCCCGCAGTCGCGCGCGTTCAGCCTCAGGGCGGTGGCTGAGCCGCTGCCCGCCGACGCGCACCGTCCCGCCGTCGGGTTCGTCGAGACCGGCGAGACATCCCAGCAGGGTGGACTTGCCGCACCCGGAAGGGCCGACCACTGCCACCGTCTCTCCGGGGTTCACAGTCAACGAGACCCCTTGAAGGGCAAGGGTCTCCTCCTCGCCGGTGCGGAAGAACCGATAGAGGCGATCGGCGGTGAGGGCACTGGCCGCCGGCTCCGAGCTCGCACGTCTCACGTGCTCGGCCAGGCGGCCGGACGCGGGCGACGGCGCGACACCCGACCCGCGCAGGGGGATCACGATGTCGACCGCAGGGAGTCGGAGACGGTGCGCCACGGGTCGACGTTGTCCGCGTTCACGGGACCGGAGAGGGTCAGGTCGACTCGAGTCCCGGCGCGGACGTACGAGTACCGTTCGAAGGCGTCCCGGACCACTTTGCCCGTCACCGGGTCAACCGCTGAGTCACCCTGGTAGGTCAGCAGCACGACGGGACCACCTGCGCGCGAGATCGTCGTCACCTTGGGTGATGCGAACTTCGGCACGCTGCTTCGGAGCCGAGGCACGTCCACGGACATGACCGTCGACGTCGTGGGCGCGGTCGTGGCCTTGAGGAGGTGGACCTCGATGCGGTTCAGCTTGTCGCTGAAGACCGTGGAGCCGCCCATCGTGGACCGGGCCCATCCCTCAGGGACCTTGACGCTGACGCGGGCGCCGCTGGGCGTGAAGGGAACGTAGACCTGCGTGTCGGGGATGTCCCCGGGCGGGTTGCTCTCGGTGGGGGCCACGGTCGGCGCCGCGGTGGGGGCCGCCGCGGAAGGGGAGGATGAACCGGTGGCCTGTGGGGTGGGGCCGCCGGTCGTGGCAGATGTGACGCGCCCAGACGTGGGGGCCGGTGCGGGTGTGGTGGGGTTGTTGCCGCAGCCGGTGAGCAGGAGGGCCCCCAAGCCGGCCGCCGCCGCAATCCTCGCCTTGAAGACAGTCATCGTGAGTCCCCTTCCGAATGCACTCGAACCACTACGCTCACCACGCTAGGAAGGTGGTGGTTAGGCGCGATGCCACTCCCGGTTAGAGGACGGCAAAAACTTCCCGTCCGGCCACGCCACCCACGATCTGCGGCTCGAGCGCAGGCGTGCGGCGCGCGAGGATGACAGGCATGCGCCGACGAATTCTCCGCCTGGCCGTGCTGGCCGTCTCGGTCGCCTTGCTCCTGTTCGGCATCCCGCTGGCCCTGGCAGCAAGGACCACCATCCTGAGCGAGGAACGCGGCGAGCTGGAACGCACTGCGCTGCTGGCTTCCCGGCAGGTCGGACCCGACTTCCTGAGGGGTGACCCTGTCGAGCTACCGCGCGTGGAGGACGACAAGAAGGTCGCGATCTACGACGCGACGCTGACCCTCAGGTCGGCCGCCACCGGCGGGCCCACGACGGCCGACTCCGTCACGCGGGCGGCCTCCCATGGGATCGACTCCGAGGGTGTGGTCGGCAGCGAGTTCGTGGTGGCCGTCCCGGTCACCGATGCAGAACAAGTCATCGCGGTCGTCCGGGTGTCGGCGCCCACGAGCCAGACGCTCGCCGGCATCGCCCTCGCCTGGGCGGCCTTAGCGCTGTGCGCCGTGCTCGCCCTGGCTGTCGCGGCGCTCGTGGCCCGCCGCCAAGCACGGTTCCTCACCACCCCGCTGGAGGCGCTCGCGGTGGCGGCCGAGCGCGTCGCCGACGGCGACCTCCAGACCCGGACCGAACCTGTCGGGACGCCCGAGCTGGTCAGGCTGGCACAGACACAGAACGACATGCTCGACCGGCTCTGCGACCTCATCGCCCGTGAACGCCGACTCACCGCTGAGATCTCCCACCAGCTGCGAACGCCGGTCACAGGCCTCGCCCTGGGACTACAGAACGCGCTGGGCCCCGATGGCGGCGGCGCGTCCGCGGACTCTCACGCAGCGCTCGCCGATGCGCTCGGGCAGGTGCGGGACCTCGAACGGACC
Source organism: Terrabacter sp. 2RAF25 (assembly GCF_052115265.1). Classification (NCBI taxonomy): domain Bacteria; kingdom Bacillati; phylum Actinomycetota; class Actinomycetes; order Micrococcales; family Intrasporangiaceae; genus Terrabacter; species Terrabacter sp. 2RAF25. The sequence continues at coordinate 194,952 of NZ_JBFRGJ010000001.1, read as the reverse complement.
ATCGACAGCGTCATCCAGCTGGCGCGCCCCCAGGGAGGCGCGCCGGGAGCGGGTCCCGTCCGCAGCATCGCGGACTTCTGCGCCGAGCTCGAGCGGCGGTGGCGCGGCCCTCTGTCCGAGGCTGGGCGCCGGTTGGTCGTCACCGCCGAGACCGACGGCGCACTACCCCTTCCGCAATTCGTCGTCACGGAAGTTCTGAAGATCCTCATGGACAACGCCACCCGGCACGGCGCCGGACGCGTCACCGTCGTCTTCCGTGACCTCGGCTCGTTCATCGCGATCGACGTCGCCGACGAGGGCGCCGTCCAGTCCCACGGTGGCGACCTCTTCCGCCGAGGTCGTTCCGGCAGCGACGGGCTCGGGATCGGGCTGGCCCTCGGCCGATCGATCGCCGAGGCCTCTGGCGGCCGGCTGACCCTGTCGCGGCAGCAGCCGACCCGCTTCACACTCGTGATTCCCCTCCCCGCGGTTCCCTCCGAACCGGATCCGACAGCGACTACCTGAGGTTCAGCAGCGCCATCAACCGCAGAGGAACTCCCGCACCCGGACTGACTCTCCCCGAGGCGCCGCCGTCTCAGCGTCCGTGACGTCTGCGAGAAAAGTGGGAGCCACCGGCGACGATCCGGCCGCGGCCGAAGCTTCCGCACGTGTTCCCAAGGGGCGGGCGACGCCAGGCGGTGCCGCCCGATCACAACCGGACTACGCAGCTCGAACCGGCCAACAGTTGGCAGGGCAACCTACGAGAGAGTGGAATCACCCCGCAGCTCGAGGAACGTTGATGACACCCGCTGTCGAGCTCTGGGATCTGCCCGCCACGGTTCCCGACGGTCACCGTGTGCTCAGGTGTTTCCGGGACGGACTGCCATGACGCACGCCGCTGGTCGTCGTCGGTGCCATCACTGACTGCGAGGGTGCCGGAGCTAGGGGGACGCGATCTCGTCCGCTGAGGACCAAGCCCTCCGATCCCCAGGATCGCCAAGCAGTCCGCGCCACCCTGCAGGGGCCCCGGCCGGACATGGACTGGACGGGGGCCCTTCACGAATCTGGACTCGTCCGCGCGAGTCCGTCGAACGGTCGCGGGCCACAGGGTCAGCCACGTCGACCGGGAAGCACACGCGAAGGGCCCGCACACGAGCACTCCGCACGGGGGCGTACTCCATGCAACCTCGGAAGCCGGTGCCGGAGCCTTGCGACGCGTCGGCGCCGAGTGGACCCTCGACGCATGGCGCGTCAGCACCTGAGTCGAAATCCGTCGCGACTGCATACCCCTGCCCGTACATGCAAGAGGCCCTGACCGGCTACTCCGCTGGTCAGGGCCTCTCGGGGCACGGGTGGCAGGTGAAGGATTCGAACCTTCGTAGCTTTCGCGACGGATTTACAGTCCGTTTCCATTGGCCGCTCGGACAACCTGCCTTGGTGCGTCTGGAAGGATAGCAAGAGATCGGGCGCGGTCCGAATCGGGATCTCGACGACGCTTTCGGCGTGTCCGCAGGCCCCGACGTCCGCATCCGACAGACCAGCCACCAGCACGCGGAAGGACCCAACACCGATGGCCGACTCCTCCTTCGACATCGTCAGCAAGTTCGACAAGCAGGAGATCGCGAACGCGGTCAACAGCGCCAGCAAGGAGATCGCGACGCGCTACGACTTCAAGAACGTGGGCGCCGCCGTCGACCTCGCCGGCGACGTCATCAAGATGAAGGCGAACACCGAGGAGCGTTGCCTCGCCGTCCTCGACGTCGTCCAGACGCACCTCGTCAAGCGCAAGGTCAGCCTCAAGCACCTCGACGTGCCCGAGGCCGGCCCGCGCATCTCCGGCAAGGAGTACCACCTCGACGCGCCCCTCAAGGAGGGCATCTCGCAGGAGAACGCGAAGAAGATCAACAAGCTGATCCGCGACGAGGGCCCCAAGGGTGTCAAGAGCCAGATCCAGGGCGACGAGCTGCGCGTCTCGAGCAAGAGCCGCGACGACCTCCAGGCCGTCCAGCGGATGCTGCGCGAGGCCGACCTCGACGTCGCGCTCACCTTCACCAACCAGCGCTGACGTCCGGGTTCGCCTGCACGACAGGCGACCCCACCGCAACAGATCACGTATGCCGTCCACCTCAGTGGGCGGCATACGTGCGTCTCAGAGTGGGCGGGCGAGCCCGCGCAGGTCGGGGAAGACCTCTACGGCGAGCGGCCACCAGAAGAGGTGCCCGCACAGCTCGGCGTACTCCTCCGGTGTCACCCACCGCGTCTCGTGGATGCCGTCGTCGCCGTCGTTGATCGCGGGCTGCACGTCCTCGAGCCGGGTGCGGAACACCTGGAGGTAGGGCTTGTCGCGCGAGAACAGGTTGCCCTCGGTGCGGGGAGTGAATCTCTCGTAGCCGCAAGGGAGCACGTCGGGATGGCGCAGTCGCAGCCCGGTCTCCTCGAACGTCTCGCGCACAGCGTTCTCTACGGGGGTCTCGTCTTCCTCTCGCCACCCGCCGGGCGAGCCCCACTCCCCCCGTCGCACGCTGTGCACGACGACGAAGTCGCCACGGCGGTCGCGCACGAACACCATGGCGGCGAGCACGCGCGAGGCGTCGAGCGGGTCGTCCGACGCCACGAGGTCGACGTCGCTTGCACCGTTCGGGAACGACACGTCGAGGATGCGGCGGACGCCGCGGTCGCGCTTGCGCTTGCGCAGCCGCAGGCCGGACGCGTTGAGCCGCCGGGCAAGGTCGACCCCGGTCGTCGGGGTGGCCCCGGCGTCGACGGCCGACTGCCATCGCCCCTCCGGCACGTCGTAGTGGTCGCCGTCGAACGAACGCGGGTGCAGCTGCGCGGTGCGGGCGACGGCGTGCAGCTCGTCGTAGGACGTGTCGCTGACGAGGTGTGCGAAGAGCCGACCGTGGGCGGGCCAGATGGGCTCATCGATCCACACGGTCATGAGTCCGAGCCTAGGCCAGCACCCCCACACCGCCGGCGAGCCCGGCCCTGTGGATGACGCCCGCGCCGCAGCTGCCGCCCGGCCTAGCCTCGAACGAACGCGGCCACCACCGGGTCGGCCACCGATCGAGGAGTAGACATGTCCCGTTCCGTCGTTGACACCGAACGCATCGCCGCCGCAGCCGGCGACATCCACCGGCTCGCCGACACCATCACGTCGAGCACCGCCGAGCTGCGCGGTCGCCTCGCCGGCATGGGCGCCGACTGGCAGGGCCCGGCCAAGGTCGAGTTCGAGCGCGTGATGCACGACTACCAGCGCATCCAGGCGCAGATGACCGAGGCCCTGGCCGACGTCGGCCGGCTCACGCTCAAGGCGTCGGCGGCGTACGCCGAGCACGAGAACGCGACCCGAGCCCTCTTCGCCCGGTGATCACCATCGTCTGACCTCGCCCCGGCTCCCTCCTCGCTGCCCTGACTGCCCTCACTGCCCTGACTGCCCCGACGACCCGGCGCTCGACCCCCTGGCGGCGCCGGGTCCGCGCCGGAGGCTGCGCTCCCCTGGGCCGGGTCGAGCGCGCCTCCGGCGCACCCATGAGCCGGCGACGGCACGGGTACGCCGAAGGGCGGCTCCCCTCTCGGGGAACCGCCCTTCGGACGTGACCGTGTTGCGTGGGCCAGCGGGGCTCAGAAGCCCATGCCGCCCATGCCACCCATGTCGTCGCCGCCCGGCATGGCCGGGGCCGACTTCTCGGGCTTGTCGGCGATGACGGCCTCGGTCGTGAGGAACAGCGCGGCGATCGACGCGGCGTTCTGCAGCGCCGAGCGCGTCACCTTGACCGGGTCGATGATGCCGGCGGCCAGCAGGTCGCCGTACTCACCGGTGGCGGCGTTGAGGCCGTGACCGGCCTCGAGACCGCGCACCTTCTCGGCCACGACTCCACCCTCGAGACCGGCGTTGATCGCGATCTGCTTGAGCGGGGCCTCGGTCGCGACGCGCACGATGTTGGCGCCGGTGGCCTCGTCACCCTCGAGCGAGAGGTCGTCGAGCGCCTTGGCGGCCTGGATGAGCGCCACGCCACCACCGGCGACGATGCCCTCCTCGACGGCAGCCTTCGCGTTGCGCACGGCGTCCTCGATGCGGTGCTTGCGCTCCTTGAGCTCGACCTCGGTGGCCGCGCCCGCCTTGATGACGGCGACGCCGCCGGCGAGCTTGGCGAGGCGCTCCTGGAGCTTCTCGCGGTCGTAGTCGGAGTCCGACTTCTCGATCTCGGCCTTGATCTGGGCGATGCGACCCTCGATCTGCGAGCGGTCCTCGGCGTCCTCGACGATGGTCGTCTCGTCCTTGGTGACGACGACCTTGCGAGCGCGGCCGAGCAGGTCGAGGGTGGCGTTCTCGAGCTTGAGACCGACCTCCTCGGAGATGACCTGGCCACCGGTGAGGATGGCGATGTCGGTGAGCATGGCCTTGCGGCGGTCGCCGAAGCCCGGGGCCTTGACGGCGACGGACTTGAACGTGCCCTTGATCTTGTTGACGACGAGGGTCGCGAGGGCCTCACCCTCGATGTCCTCGGCGATGATCAGCAGGGGCTTGCCCGACTGCATGACCTTCTCGAGCAGCGGGACGAGGTCCTTGATGCTGCCGATCTTGCTGTTGGCCACAAGCACGTAGGCGTCGTCGAGGACGGCCTCCATGCGCTCGGTGTCGGTGACGAAGTACGCCGAGATGTAGCCCTTGTCGAAGCGCATACCCTCGGTCATCTCCAGCTCGAGACCCATGGTGTTGGAGTCCTCGACGGTGATGACGCCTTCCTTGCCGACCTTGTCCATCGCCTCGGCGATGAGAGCACCGATCTCCTCGTCGGCCGCCGAGATGCTGGCGGTCGAGGCGATCTGCTCCTTGGTCTCGATCTCCTTGGCCTGCTCGAGCAGACGGGCGGAGACGGCCTCGACGGCCTTCTCGATGCCGCGCTTGAGGGCCATCGGGTTGGCGCCTGCGGCAACGTTGCGCAGGCCCTCCTTGACCATGGCCTGGGCGAGCACGGTCGCCGTCGTCGTGCCGTCACCGGCGACGTCGTCGGTCTTCTTGGCAACTTCCTTGACGAGCTCCGCGCCGATCTTCTCGTACGGGTCGTCGAGCTCGATCTCCTTGGCGATCGAGACACCGTCGTTGGTGATCGTGGGGGCGCCCCACTTCTTCTCCAGCACGACGTTGCGGCCCTTCGGGCCGAGGGTCACGCGGACGGCGTCGGCGAGGATGTTCATCCCTCGCTCGAGCCCGCGACGAGCCTCTTCGTCAAACGCAATGGTCTTGGCCATTCGGGTGGTTCCTCCCACGCGAATCGATGGTGGTGGCCCGCATGACGCCCGCGACGGACGGGACCGGTCTTCCCAGCTTCATGTAGCTGCGAACCCAGCCCCTCGGCATACGGCCCATTTCTGTCACTCCCACCTGGAGAGTGCTAACGCCATTATTGGCACTCTCGGGGTGAGAGTGCAAACAAAACGAGGAGCAGACCCTCGTTCGTGCCGCGCCCTTTCCGAGGAGGTATGCCGTGCGGCCCTGCGGGTGCACGGCATACGTCCTCGGATGCCCGGGTGTAGTGGGATCGGCAGCGGGATCAGGCGGCGGGCTCGAGCACGGCTGCGAGGCGCGCGGCGAAACCGGCGGACTCCTCGGCGGAGGCGTACGTCGTGCGCGGCCAGAAGAAGCCGCGCAGCCCGTCGCCCTTGGTGCGCGGCACGACGTGCACGTGCAGATGCGGCACCGACTGGCTCACGACGTTGTTCATGGCGACGAACGAGCCCTGCGCCCCGAGGCCGACCACTGCCGCTGCGGCGAGGCGACGAGCGGCGCCGAGCAGGCCCGCGTGCAGGTCGTCCGGCAGCTCGAGCAACGTGTCGACGTGCACCCGCGGCACGAGCAGGACGTGCCCCTTGAACACCGGCCGCCGGTCGAGGAACCCGACGAAGTCCGGCTCGTCGAGCACCCGGTCACTCGGCAGGTCACCGGCGACGACGGAGCAGAAGACGCAGTCCATGGCCACAGGCTGCCACGCAGCGTGGCCCCCGTCGCGCAGGCGTGACGGGACCACCGCCTCGGTGCGCCGGGGTCAGCAGATGATGAGCAGGAAGCAGCCGCCGTCGGAGGGCGTGGGAGAGCTCGTGGGCGTCGGGCGCGGCGAGGTCGGCCTGGGCTTGGGGCCGCCCTTGGTCGGGGACGGGCTGGGCGCAGCGGTCGACGACGACGGGCTCGGCGGCGTCGGCGCCGGGACCGGCGGGGGCGCCACCGTCGAGGTGGACGTCGCGTCGGGGGCCGGCGCGCGAGTCGTGGGGACCTGCGACGTGGCGTCCGAGGCGGGCTGGACGACGGCAGTCGCGGCAGGCGGCGTCGACGAGGTGCCCGGGAGCGGCGCCGCGGTGCTCGACGTGCCGGGCGCGTCCGAGGTGCCCCCAGAGGTGCCGGCAGAGGTGCCCGCGGGGGTGCCCCAGCCGTCCTCCGACGGCGTCTCGGCGAAGTCCGAGCCGGGCACGTTCGGGAACACGCCGGCGCTCATCGCCTGGTCACGCCAGCTGTCGCCCGACCAGAGCACGACGGCTCCGGTCGCGAGGAGCGCGAACGCCGCGAGGGCGGCCACGATGACGGCTCGGCGGCGACGACGGCCGCCCCTGGGGGGCTGGAAGTCGGTGGAGGGCTCGAAGGACATGGCTCACAAACGTAGAGGAACGAGGCTGCGAGCGCCTGTCCGGAACGTGGTCGGCGCTCGGCCACTACGGTGGGACGGTGCCCGAGGAGACATGGATCACATCGAGGTCCCGCTCGTGAGCGGAGACGGGCCCGGCTCCGCGACCGCCGCCACGGCCTCCACCGGAGCGGGGGGCCGGACCCACGGCTTCGTCGAGGTCGCCGACCGGGTCTTCGTGGCGCGCTACCGGCAGTGGGACGTCAACGTGGGCCTGGTGCTGGGTCGCGACGGCGCCGTCGTCATCGACACCCGCGCGAGCGACGTCCAGGGCCGCCAGGTGCTCGACGACGTGCGCCGTCTGGGGCGCGACATCGAGGTGCGCCACGTCGTCAGCACGCACGTCCACTTCGACCACACCTTCGGCAACGTGGCGTTCGACGCGGCCACGGTGCACGCCCACGACAACGTCGGCCGCACGCTCGAAGAGGCCGCTCGGCACGTCAAGGAGGCGCTGCGCGCCGACCCTGCCGCCGCTCCGGAGTTCGGCTACACCGAGCGTGACGCCGCCGAGGTGATGGCCACTCAGGTGCGCGGGCCCGACCGCACCTTCGGGTCCAACGCCACCATCGACCTCGGTGACCGCTGTGTCACGATGACGTATGCCGGCCGCGGCCACACCGACGGAGACGTCGCCGTCGTCGTGCCCGACACCGACGCGATCTTCCTCGGCGACCTCGTCGAGGAGAGCGCCCACCCCTCGTTCGGGGGCGACTGCTGGCCGCTCGAGTGGGCCGACACCCTCACCTCGCACCTTCTCCAGGCCGACGAGGGCGCCGTCGTGGTGCCGGGCCACGGACGACCGGTCGACGTGGACTTCGTGACCCGGCAGAGAGACGACGTCGCGACGGTCGCGGCGGTGATCCGCGAGCGCCGGCTCGGCGGGGGCTCGCTCGAAGAGGCGTTGCGTGACCTCGACCCGCGCCTGCCCTACCCGCTCGCCTATCTTGAGTCCGCGATCCGCCGCGGCTGGGAACACCTCGTCCCGCCCACTCCCTGACCGAGCCGGACCGAGCCAGACGCGATGCCCGGCACGGCTGCGGCCCGAGAGCTGACGACATCGTCCCTGCCGAGACGTCGTCGAGGACGGCCAACAGCAGTCGCCGGTGCGGAAGCCGTCCGCGCGCCGACAAGGTGCCGTGCAGTCGGCCGGCCGTCGTCGCTCCTTCCCGGCAGGCGTCGGCGACCTACCCGGGCGAAGGGCCACCGTTCGGCATCCGGCGCCCGTAACATCCAGCACGAAATGCCGCCCGTCGCCGGGCCGCAGCGGTGGACGCGGCGTCGGCCCGCGCCCACGGCACCCTGATGGCACAGGCCGGCCGCGGCGAGCGCCCGCGCGTCTCGACGGGTGCCTCGCGCGGCGTGCTCACGCTCTCGGTGGTGATCCTCGGCACCTACGCCGCCGTGGTCGCACTGCTCGTCGTGGCGACGTTCGCGCCGAAGGGCGTCGTCGGCTGGGTCGGCGTCGTGCTCGGGTGGCTCGTCGTCATCGCCATCTCGCCCCGTCCGAGCCGCCTCGAGGGCGTCCGGCTCCTCCCGGTCGGGTCGGGTGGGGTCGGCGCCAGGCGCTCGTCATCGGCCTGCCCCTCCGGACCCTGCTGACCGACGACGAGCGAGTCGCGCTGCTCGCGCACGAGATGGGCCACCTCCGCGGCCGCGACACGACCACGGGACACCTCGTGTGGATGGCGCACGGGTTGCTGCGCCGGCTCGCCACGCTGCTCGTGCCGCTCCCGCGGGACGCCTACTCGGACTTCGTGGACCACCGGGCAGTGATGTCCCAGGCCACCTTGAACGCCCTGGGCGCGGTCATCCTCCACGTCCTGTCGGCGCCTGCGCTCCTGCTCCTCCTGCTCTTCGAGCGCTTGACCGCCGTCGACGGCCAGCGGCGCGAGTACCTCGCCGACCTGCGTGCCGCCGAGGTGGCCGGGACCCCGGCGGTGCTGCGGCTGCTGATCACGACCGAGAACCTCCCCGGGCTGCACACCCTGGCCTCCGCCGCAGTGCGACGTCGGGAGGACCCCTTCGCCGTGCTCGACACGTTGCGCGAGCGTCCGGCCCCGACGCCCTCCCAGGTCGCGACGGCCCGGCAGCGCGCCCGCGAGCAGGACCTGCGCTGGGACGCGAGCCACCCGCGGGACGACCTGCGGATGAGCCTCGTCGAGGCTCGGGCCGCCGAGCGCAGCACCGAGCGGTGGGGGGCGCTGCCCGGCGCCGAGCGAGAGCTTGCCGGTCTGCGTCCCGAGCTCGTGCGACAGTTCTCCGACGACCTCACCGACATCTACTGCTGACGGCCACCCGCGAGCGCGGACGGGAAGGCCTCGGACCACGACCGGAGGGCGACGCCGCCGTCGGCCGTGCGGTCGACCGAGGTCGCGGCGAGCAGCGCCTGCACGATGGCCCGCGCGACGCAGTCGGCCCCGGCCTCCATGAGGACCGTCAGCTCGATCGGGTCGGGCGCCGGTCGCTCGCCGGTCGCCAGGGCGAACAGCGTGTCGCCGTCGAAGAGCGTGTGGACCGGCTTGAGCGCACGGGCATAGCCGTCGTGCGCGACCCCGGCGGCCTTCTCGCACTGGGCTTTCGAGAGGGTGACGTCGGTCGCGACCACACCGATCGTGGTGGCGAGACCCGGCAGCCCGGCCGCCCGAGCGGGCGCCGCCTCGACCCGGGTGCGGGCGTCGTCGAGCTCGGCCGCGCTGGGTGGCTCGAGGTGCCCGAGCTCGTCACCGATGGCGAGCCCGACGGCATACGGGAGGCCCGTCCCGGGATCGACCGCCGAGCCGACGGCGTTGACCGCGACGAGGGCCGCGACCGTGGCGCCCGACTCGAGCACGACGCTGGCGGAGCCGATGCCGCCCTTGAAGCCGCCGACCTTCGCCCCCGTGCCGGCGCCGACGCACCCCTGAGCCACCGCGTCGGGCGAGGCGTTCGCGTATGCCGCCCTACCGTCCTCCGCGCCCGGGGTGTGCCGCCACGTGCCGCTGCGACCCAGGTCGAAGAGGATCGCAGCGGGAACGATGGGGACGCGCTGGCCGGGATCGGCCGTGGGCCAGCCCAGGCCGTCGTCGGCGAGCGCGGCCATGACCCCGTCGGCTGCGGCGAGCCCGAAGGCGGAGCCGCCGCCGAGGACGACCGCGTTGACCCGGTCGACGAGGTTGCGCGGGTCGAGCAGGTCGGTCTCGCGGGTGCCCGGCCCGCCGCCGCGCACGTCGACGCCGGCCACGACCCCACCCTCGGGCGCGACGACCACGGTGACGCCGGTCAGCCACCCCGGCTCGTCGCGGGTGCAGTGGCCGACTCGCAGGCCGCCCACGTCGACGAGGGAGTTCGTCGGGCCGGGAGCGGGAACGGGCGTCGGGCCGGGGGCCGTCACTGCGGGTCTCGCAGGTCGAACTCCATGAGCCGGCCGGGCGAGCTGAACCCGAGCCGCTCGTAGAACTCCTGCGCCCGGTCGTCGGGGGCGTTGAGCCGGATCCACTTCACGTCGGTCGTGCGCGACCACTCGATCATGGCCTCGGTGAGGGCGCGGCCCACCCCGCGGTCGCGGCAGCCGGGCGCGACGAACAGGCCGCCGACGTGCAGCCACGACACGTCGCGGCGACCGGGCCACGGCAGGGCTCGGATGCGGCGCGTCTCGAGGATGCCGGCGTGCTCACCGCGGCTCTCGGCGATCCAGGTGGGGCGGTCGGGCCGCTCGGCCAGCCACGCGTCGACGAAGCGGTCGAGGTAGCCGGGCTCGGACGGCATACCGAGCTCGCGGGCGAACTGGAGGTGCAGCGCCGCCACGATAAGCGCGTCGTCGGCCGACGCGCGACGGATCGTCACCTCAGCCATGAGGGAAGTGAACCACGCAGGGGGTGCAACGGCACCCAACCCGGGCGACTCCGGCGATCCGGGCGAGCCGGGCCAGGCGGTGGGCTCGCACGGCGCTCGGCAGCGGGTGGGTCACCTCGGCTGCCGTCGTCATCCGGTCAGACGTTGATGCCCAGGCGGCGGGTGGTGCGCGCCCGCTGGCGGCTCGCTCGCATGCGGCGCAGCCGCTTGATGAGCATCGGGTCGGCCTCGAGGGCGAGCGGGCTGTCGAGCAGGGCGTTGAGCACCTGGTAGTAGCGGGTGGAGCTCATGTCGAAGAGCTCCTTGATGGCCTGCTCCTTCGAGCCGGCGTACTTCCACCACTGGCGCTCGAACGCCAGGATCTCGAGGTCGCGCGCGCTGAGGCCGGCCTCGGACTCGGGGCGGTGTGGCTGCGCCGTGGCGTGGTCTGTGCTCATGGTCCCGTCTCAGTGCGGTCGTGCGCGGTCGTGCGTTGGCTCCGGTCTTCACCCTAGGGGCAAATGACAGGGGTGTCATTCAGGTCGGGCGTGTTGCCCGGCATGTCGTCACGGGCTGCCGCAGGCGTTCGGAACTCAGGTCCCATGGGCCCCGCAGGACCCATCCGTGACACCTCACCGATGACGCCTCGTCGCGTCGGGCGCAGGCAGCCGGCCCAACGCGTACGCGGGTTGCCGCAGGCCCCGGGAGCCGTCAGGCCATCGTGTCGAGGATGGCGTTGACGTCCTCCTTGGTCGTGTGGGGGTTGACGATGGCGAAGCGCGTCAGGGTCTCACCGCGGAAGGTCGTCGGCACGACGAAGGCGAACTCCTGCGCCACCAGCCGGTCGGTCCACGCCTGGTAGTCCTCGGGGGCCCAGCCCACCCGACGGAAGACGACGACCGAGAGGTCGGGCTCGCGCACCGCCTCGAGATAGGGGCGGCGACCGATCTCGTCGGCCGCGAAGCGCGTCACCTCGACCGTGCTCTCGATGGCACGCACGTAGGCGTCGGTGCCGTGGACGGCGAGGGAGTACCAGAGCGGCAGTCCCCGGGCCCGGCGCGTCAGGCCGATGGAGTAGTCGGTCGGGTTCCACTCCGCCGACTTCGTGATGACGTCGAGGTAGCCGGCCTCCTGCGTGTGGGCCACCCGGGCCAGCTCGGGCTCCCGGTAGATGAGGGCGCAGCAGTCGAACGGCGCGAAGAGCCACTTGTGCGGGTCGACGATGAAGGAGTCTGCGTGCTCGATGCCGGCGAAGAGGTGCCTCACCGACGGCGCGGCGAGCCCGGCGCCGCCGTAGGCCCCGTCGACGTGCAGCCACAGGCCGAACTCGCGGCACACCTCGGCGACGGAGGCGAGGTCGTCGACGACCCCGAAGTTGGTGGTGCCGCTCGTGGCCACGACCGCGAAGAACGTCTCGGGGCCGTTCTCCACCAACGTCTTTCGCAGCTCGGCTCCGGTCATCCGCAGCTTGTCGTCGACCGAGACGCCGCACACCTCCGCGTCCATGACGGCCGCCATCGAGACGACGGACGAGTGCGCGTTGTCGGTCGCCGCCACGCGGTAGGGGCGGGCGCCGCTCCCGCTCTCCATGGCCCGGGCCCGTGCTGTGTGCCGTGCCACGACGAGGGCGGAGAGGTTGCCGACCGTGCCACCGGGCACGAAGACCCCACCCGCAGACTCGGGCAGCCCGGCGAGGTCGCTGATCCAGCGCAGCGCCTGGTTCTCGGCGTAGACCGCGCCCGCACCCTCCATCCACGAGCCGCCGTAGATCGACGAGGCACCCACGACGACGTCGAAGGCTGCGGCCTCGCGGGTCGGCGCGCACGGGATGAAGGAGAGGTAGCGCGGGTGGTCGGTCGACAGGCAGGCCGGCGCGAGGGTGTGCTCGAAGAGCTCCATCGCCCGGATCGAGCCGAGGCCGGCCGGGGTGATGGTCTGGCCGGCCGCCGACTGGAGGTAGTCCTGGGTCTGGGCGCCGTCGAGCGGGATGGGGTCCATGAGGAGCCGCTCGCGGGCGTAGCTGAGGACCTTGTCGACGGCGATGTGGTCGGCGTCCTTGTCGAAGCTGTGCACGCACAGATGCTAGGCCCTGCGCAGGCCCACCCCGACCGGGAGAACCGTGCCCCGGGCGTCAGCCGATGAGCGTGGAGCGCAGCTCGTCGGCGTTGGAGACGACCGCTGAGGGGCGCACCGACTCGAGCAGCTCGGGCAGTCCGGCACCCCACGTGACTGCGACCGTGTCCATGCCCGCGGCCTTGCCCGCGAGCACGTCGACGACGGCGTCTCCGACGTAGACGGCGCCGTTGGCGCTGCGCCCCATCCGGTCGAGGGCGAGCAGCAGCGGCGTCGGGTCGGGCTTGTGGCGCTCGGTGTCCTCCATCGCCACGAGCACCTCGACGTGCTCGGTGATGCCGAGGATGTCCATGGCCTGCTGCGCCGACTCGCGGCGCTTCGAGGTGGCCACGCCGACGCCCACGCCCGCCGCCCGCAGGTCGGCGAGCACGGCCACGACACCGTCGTAGCCGCGGATGAGCCGCTCGGTGTTGTCGGAGTTCCACTGCAGGTAGGTCGCGTAGAGCTCGTCGGCGTGCTCGGGCGAGTGGTCGCGGAACGCGCCGATGAGGGGCCGCCCGATCCACGAGCGGATGACGTCGGGATCCTCCTCGCGACCGATCACGGTGCGGAACGCGTACTGGTACGACTCGACGATGAGGTTGATCGTGTCGGCGAGCGTGCCGTCGAGGTCGAAGACGGCGGTGGACCAGCGAGGAGACGTCACCGGGTGAGCCTAGGGCAGCCACGTGGCGACGCGAGGAGTCGGCCGGATGCCGGGCGGACGACGCTCGAATGCGGTCGGTCCGGACATTCCCGCTCGTCCTCTGCCCATCCACCGCCCGGGACCGGCAACATGCATCCCATGACTGAAGCCACCACCGTCGACTGGTCCGCCATGACGCAGCGTTCGCTCGACGAGCTGCGCGACACGGACGCCCTCTACCGCCCGACGAGCTTCTGGGGCCCGGGCCTCGACGCGCTGCTGGCCGACATGGAGACCCGTGGTCTCGAGTCGTTCAAGTCATGGCCGACGGCCGCCTGGTGGTTCTACCCGCGCTACGGCGTCGGCTTCACGTATGCCGTCATCGACAAGGTGCTCGCGACGGTGCAGTCCGCCCTCCCCGACGCCCAGCCCGGCTGGATCCGATCGGCCCTCGCCGCCACGCACGAGGCACGGCGCGACTTCGACGCGCTGCGCCTGGCGTGGAACCAGTCGAGCTGGCCGTGCGACCTCAACGGCCTCGGTGAGTCGAAGGTGGGCACGCCGTTCCAGTACTACCGCTTCACCAACGCCGAGCACGGCTGGACCCGGCCCTACCTCAACTACGGCCTCTGCATGGCGGCCCTCTCGATGCACGTCGACGCCCCGCCGAAGCGGTTCCTCGAGATCGGCGGCGGCTTCGGCGTGCTCGGCGAGTTCCTCCTGTCACGCGACCCCGAGGCCGTCTACGTCGACGTCGACATCCCGCCCCTGCTCACCGTCGCGTCCTGGTACCTGCGCGAGCTCTTCGGTGACCGGGTCTCCGTCTACGACGAGCGCGTCGCATCGTCCGGCCCCATTGAGCCCGAGGGCTCGGCCGTCCTGCCCAACTACCGACTGCCCGACCTGACGGGCGAGTTCGACGTCTTCGTGAACTCCTTCTCCTTCCAGGAGATGGAGCCCGACGTCGTCGAGAACTACGTCGACCTCGTCGTTGCGCGTGGGGTCCGGTGGGCCGTGTCTCTCAACTCGCGGCTCGGCAAGCCGGTGAAGACCGGTGACGGCATCGGCGTCGTCGACCCGGTCACGTCCGCGCGCATCATCGCGATGTTCGAACGTCGCGGCTTCGAGCTGATGGGCACCTACAACAGCCCCCTCATCCACTCCGCGGGCCAGCTCGCCGTGCTCCGGCGGCGCTGACGCTCAGGCCAGCCAGGCGCCCCGGCGCATGACCCTCGTCGTGCGGGCCGCGTCGTCGACGACCACGACGTCGGCGCGCGACCCCGCCGCGAGCGAGCCACGGTCGGCCAGCCCGAGCGCGCGGGCCGGCGTGCGCGTGGCCGGGCGGACGGCATACGGCAGCGGGATGCCGGCGCCGACGGCGCGCGCGACGATGTCGCCGACGTGGCTCGTGCCGCCGGCGATCGAGCCGGGTGCGGTGCCGTCGGGGTCGCTGCGCAGTCGCGCGACGCCGCGCTCGACGACGACGGAGAGCCCACCGAGGACGTACGCGCCGTCCCCCACCCCAGCGGCCGCCATCGCGTCGGAGACGAAGGCGACGTGGTCGGCCCCGACGAGGTCGAGCACCGTGCGCACCGTGTCGTCGGACAGGTGGGCCCCGTCGGCGATGAGCTCGACCGTGACGTGACCCCGGGCAGCCGAACGCAGCAGTGCCGCAACGGCGCCCGGCTCGCGGTGGTGCCACGGGTCCATGCCGTTGAACAGGTGGGTCGCGATGTCGGCACCGGCCGCGACTGCCGCCTCGACCGTCGCGTAGGCGGCGGTCGTGTGGCCGATGGCGGCATGGACGCCGCCCGACGCGAGCCAGCGCACGAGGTCGAGCCCATGGTCACGCTCGGGGGCGAGGGTGACCTGCCGGACGTGCCCCCGACCGAGCTCGAGGAGGCGCTCGACCTCTGCGAGCGACGGGTCGCGCAGGAGGGTCGGGTCGTGCGCCCCGCAGCGCGCCTCGGCCAGCCACGGGCCCTCGAGGTGGATGCCGTCGACCAGACCGTCGTCGCAGAGCTCCGCGAGCATCGCGACCCCGCGCTCCAGCTCGCGCGGCGTCATCGTGACGAGGCTCGCGAGCAGGCTCGTCGAGCCGTGCGCGTGGTGGTGGCGGGCCGCGGCGGCGGCCGCCTCGTCGCTGAGGTCGGTGAACGCCGACCCGCCGCCGCCGTGGCAGTGGATGTCGACGTATGCCGGCAGCATCGTCCCGCCCACCCGCTCGGCCGCGTGGGCGACGCCGGGCGGCTCCGTGCCGGGATCGAGGGGAGTGACCGCGGCGATGCGCTCCCCCTCGACGCGCACGAGCACGTCGGGCAGCACGACGTCGTCGACGAGGGCGGGGCCGCGCAGCGAGTGGTTCATCGGGGTCGATTCTGTCGCACGGACGGCAGGGGTAGCGTGTGGCCGTGCCGGCGCGACCCCTTTCCGAGCTCGTCCACCCGACGTGGGCACCCGCCCTCGAGCCGGTCGCCGACACGATCACCGAGCTGGGTGAGTTCCTCCGCGCCGAGGTGGCCGCCGGCCGTGGCTACCTGCCGGCGGGCGACCACGTGCTGCGAGCGTTCTCGCTGCCGCTGCCCGACGTCCGCGTCCTCGTCGTCGGCCAGGACCCCTACCCGACGACCGGCCATCCCGTCGGCCTCAGCTTCAGCGTCGCCCCGGACGTGCGGCCGGTCCCACGCTCGCTGCAGAACATCTACCAGGAGCTGGGCACCGACCTCGGCCTCGCGACGCCGGCCAACGGCGACCTGACGCCGTGGTTCGACCGTGGAGTGATGCTCCTCAACAGGGTGCTCACCGTGCAACCCGGGCGCTCCGCCAGCCACCAGGGCAAGGGCTGGGAAACCGTTACAGCACAAGCCATCTCGGCGCTGGTCGAACGCGGAGGACCGTTGGTTGCGATCCTCTGGGGGCGGCAGGCGCAGTCACTGGCACCCATGCTCGGCACGGTGCCGCGCATCGAGTCCGCACACCCGTCGCCCCTCTCCGCACGGTCGGGATTCTTCGGGTCACGGCCGTTCAGCCGCACCAACGACCTGCTCGCCCAACAGGGCGCCACCCCCATCGACTGGAGGCTGACATGACCCAGCCCACGCCCGGCGGTTCCGGACCCACCGTCTGGACCCGCTTCGTCGCCATCGGCGACTCCTTCACCGAAGGCATGTGCGACGACGATCCGACCTTCGGCCACGACGGCGAGTTCGCCGGCTGGGCAGACCGGCTCGCGGCACACCTGTCGGAGATCGCCCACGCCGACGGGCTGGACTTCGGCTACGCCAACCTCGCGGTCCGCGGCCGCAAGCTCGCCGACGTCGTCGGGCCGCAGCTCGAGGATGCCCTCGCCCTGCAGCCCGACCTCGTCAGCATCGTCGGTGGCGGCAACGACATCCTCCGCCCCAAGGCCGACCTCGACGGGCTCGCGGCCCGGCTCGAGGCAGCCGTCGCCCGCATCCGGGCGACCGGGGCCGACGTGCTGATGGCAACCCCCGTCGATCCCGCAGATGCCCCACTGGTCAAGGCAACCCGCGGTCGGGCCGCCATCCACACCGCGAACATCTGGAGCATCGCCCGGCGCAACGGCGCCCACGTCATCGACCAGTGGGGACTGCCCGCACTGCGCGACTGGCGCATGTGGGCCGAGGACCGCATCCACATGACGACCGAGGGGCACCGACGCGTCTCGCTGGCGGCGCTCGAGGCGCTCGGTCACACGCCGGCCGAGACCGACTGGGCCACGCCGCTCGACCCCGCTCCCCCGATCGGGCGCCGGGAGACGCTCCAGGCCAACGCCCAGTGGGCGAAGGAGTACGTCGGGCCGTGGGTGCACCGTCGGCTGACCGGCCGCTCGTCGGGCGACCACCGCCAGGCCAAGCGCCCCGACGTCACGCCGCTGGACTGAGTCTGCGAGGAGCGCCGTATACCGCTGGATCTTCGGAAGATGTCCGGAACGTCCTGAGGATCTGCTGAAATTTTGCCCTTTGCCCTCTGGTGCGAAGTAGGTCCCAGGTGATTAGGTCTCCCTCGGGCCGTGCGCGGGGGCGCCGGCCGTCCATCCCACACCCAGCGTGCGCTCCCGATCGGGGCCGCACGTGTTTACGCACTGACGGCCACCCGTGCCGTCGAAACAAGGAGGTTTCGTGCGTAGGACATCTTTGGGGCTGCTCAGCCTCGCCCTGGCCGCAGGGATGGGGGTGTCCATCGGAGCCCCGATGGTCGGCGCCCTCCCCACGGCCACCCCGAACAACGTGCACGTCGGTGACGCCGCGGCAGCCAAGGGCAAGGACGACCTGCCCAACCCACAGGAGGACAAGCGCCGCGCACTCAAGGACGAGGCGATCAAGCAGGTCCTCGGCGGCACGGCCACGCCGGTCCAGAAGGGTCGGAGCACGGTCGTCAAGGTCAAGGGCAAGGGCAAGAACAAGGGGCAGGGACCGGTCGACCAGTACGTCGAGCTGGGCCGCCAGGGCACCGACAAGATCTTCGTGATCCTCGCCGAGTTCGGCAACGACCGCAGCGCCGGCTACCCCGACGTCGACTCGGACCCGGCGACGCCCGGCCCGACGACGTGGGACGGCCCGCTGCACAACGCGATCCCCGCGCCCGACCGTTCGCTCGACAACTCGACGAACTGGCAGCCGAACTACACCCGCGAGTACTTCCAGAACCTCTACTTCGGGGCCGGTGGCCCCATCGGTCAGGGCGGAGCCCAGGAGAGCGTCAAGCAGTGGTACGAGCGGCAGAGCTCGGGTCGCTACAGCATCGACGGCGAGGTCTCCGACTGGGTCAAGGTCAAGTACAACGAGGCCCGCTACGGCCGCGACGTCTGCGGCTCGCACGTCTGCAACAACACGTGGGCCCTCGTCCGCGACGCCGTCAACCAGTGGGTGGCCAACCAGAAGGCGGCCGGCAAGACGCTCGACCAGATCAAGGCCGACCTGGCGCAGTACGACCAGTGGGACCGCTACGACGTCGACGGCGACGGCAACTTCAACGAGCCCGACGGCTTCATCGACCACTTCCAGATCGTGCACGCGGGCGGCGACCAGGCCGACGGCGACCCGATCCAGGGCGAGGACGCGATCTGGTCGCACCGCTGGTACGCCGCCACGGCTGCCGGCGGCCCCGGCGGGCAGGTCGGCACTCCCATCGCCGACACCGGCATGTGGGTCGGTGACTACACGATCCAGCCCGAGAACGGCGGCATGTCCGTCTTCACGCACGAGTACGGCCACGACCTCGGCCTGCCCGACCTCTACGACACCGCCACCGGCGCCGACAACGGCGTCAACTGGTGGTCGATGATGAGCCAGAGCCGCCAGGCCGGCCCGAACGACCAGTCCATCGGCTCGCGTGGATCCGACTTCGGCGCGTGGGAGAAGCTCTTCCTCGGCTGGCTCGACTACCAGGTCGTGACGCCCACCGCCAAGGGCACCAAGGTCATGCTCGGCCCGCACGAGTACAACACCGACAAGAAGCAGGCCGTGGTCGTGCCGCTGCCGAAGAAGAACGTCGTGTCCTCGCTCGTGGCCCCCAAGACGGGCTCGAAGGACTTCTACGGCGGTCGCACCAGCGCCACCGAGGCGACGCTGGCCCGCTCGGTCACCCTCGGCGCGGGCACGTCGACACTCTCCTTCGCGACGAACTACGCGATCGAGGACTGCGGCTGCGACTACGGCTACGTGGAGGTCAACGACGGCTCCGGCTGGACGGCGATCCCCGGCACGGACACCCGCGCCGACGAGGGCAACGGCGTCACCGGGTGGAGCGGCCCCGCCGAGGGTCAGATGGGCTGGAAGGACGCCTCGTTCGACCTGTCCGCCTACGCGGGCAAGACCGTCCAGGTGCGCTTCCGCTACCACACCGACCCGGCCTACACCGAGCTCGGCTGGTTCGTCGACGACGTCAAGGTCGTCTCCAACGGTGCCACGCTCGTGGACACCGGAGCCGAGGGCGGTCTCGAAGGCTGGACGGCGAGCGGCTGGTCGTCGGTCGGCGCCACGACGTCGACGGCGTACGACAACTACTACATCGCCTCCTACCGGAACTACGCGTCGTTCGACAGCTACCTGCAGAGCGGCCCGTACAACTTCGGCTGGCTCAACACCAACGGCGGCAAGGTGGAGCACTTCCCCTACCAGGACGGCCTGCTCATCAGCTACTGGGACACCTCGCAGGCTGACAACAACACCGGGGTCCACCCTGGTGAGGGCCTCATCCTCCCGGTCGACGCGAACCCCGAGCCGCGGGCCCTGTCGGACGGCACGGCGCTGCGTCCGCGCATCGCCGGCTACGACGCACCGTTCTCGACCCAGCAGTCCGACACCTTCACCTTCCACAAGAACGGTGCAGCGTTCGAGGTGAAGGGCGCTGCGGCCAAGCCGGTCTTCAACGACGGCGGCACCTTCTGGTACTCCCAGACGGCGACCACCGGCGTGAAGGTCCCGAACAACGGCGTCAACATCGGCATCGAGAAGCAGTTCGGCACCTCGATGCAGATCAAGGTCTGGAAGCGCTGACGCCTCCTCCCTGGTGACGCAGTGAGGCCCGCCCCCTTCGTGGGGGGCGGGCCTCTCGTCTTGGAGGGCGTATGCCGTGCGGTTCCGTTGCGCTGGAAGGGAACCGGACGGCATACGTCCTCGGGGGCCGTTGTGCCTCAGACGGACTCGGCGAACGCCTTCTCGAAGATGTCGAGGCCCTCGGAGAGCAGCTCGTCGCTCGCGGCGAGAGGCGGCAGGAACCGGAAGACGTTGCCGTAGGTGCCGCACGTCAGCGTGACGAGGCCGGCGGCGTGGCAGGCCTTGTTGACGGCTGCGGTGAGCGCAGAGTTCGGGGTGAGGTCGCCCCCGCCGTTGACGAGCTCGACCGCGAGCATGGCGCCGCGGCCGCGGATGTCGCCGATCTGGGGGTGCTGCGCAGCCAGGGCCTCGAGCCGCGGGAGGAAGAGCGCCTCGACCTGCTTGGCGCGTCCGCAGAGGTCCTCGGCCTTCATCGTCTCGATGGCGCCGAGCGCCGACGCGCACGCGACGGGGTTGCCGCCGTAGGTGCCGCCGAGGCCGCCGCCGTGGACGGCGTCCATGATCTCGGCACGGCCGGTGACGCCGGCGAGCGGGAGGCCGCCCGCCATGCCCTTCGCCGTCGTGATGATGTCGGGCACGACGTCCTCGTGCTCGCTGGCGAACCAGTCGCCGGTGCGGCAGAAGCCGGTCTGCACCTCGTCGGCGATGAAGACGATGCCGTTGTCGCGGCACCAGTCGGCGACCTGCCTGACGAATCCCGGTGCGGGCACGATGAACCCGCCCTCGCCCTGGATCGGCTCGAGGATGACGGCGGCGAGGTTGTCCTCCCCCACCTGCGCGTGCACCTGCTGGACGAAGACGTCGAAGCTCTCCTTGGCGCAGTCGGCGGGGCCGCCCGGCCAGCGGAACGGGTAGCTCATCGGCGCGCGGTAGACCTCTCCGGCGAACGGACCGAACCGGTGCTTGTAGGGCATGTTCTTCGCGGTGAGCGCCATCGTGAGGTTGGTGCGGCCGTGGTAGGCGTGGTCGAAGGCGACGACGGCGTTGCGGCCGGTGAAGTGCCGGGCGACCTTGACGGCGTTCTCGACGGCCTCGGCCCCGGAGTTGAACAGGGCGGTGCGCTTCTCGTGCTCGCCGGGGGTGAGGTCGTTGAGGGCCTCGGCGACCTCGAGGTACTCCTCGTAGGGCGTGACCATGAAGCAGGTGTGGGTGAAGTCCTGGACCTGGGCGGTAACCCGCTCGACGACGCGCGGCGCCGCGTTGCCGACGGTCGTCACGGCGATGCCGGAGCCGAAGTCGATGAGCTGGTTGCCGTCGACGTCGACGAGGATCCCGCCACCCGCCCGCTCGACGTAGACCGGCAGGCCGGTCGACACACCGGCCGACACTGCGGCGGTCTTGCGCTGCTGGAGCTCGGTGGACCGCGGGCCGGGGATCGCGGTCCGGAGGACACGCTGCTGGGGGACGCTGCTCATGCGCGCCAGTATGCCGTCCGATGGCCCACCAGCGGAACCCGAGCACGTGCCCGGCGACCTTCGCATTCCGCACGCGAACGCMGCGTTCGAGTCGTCACGAGAGCCTGTCGTCGTGCCGGCGACGGTGAGTCACAGCTCGACGCCCTCGCCGAAGCGGTCGCGGTGGTCGGCCGGGATCAGCGGCTTGTCGGCGCGAGCCTTGATCTGCTGGACCGCCCAGGTGTTGCCGTCGGGGTCGGCGAACCCGAAGAACGTGCCGCCGTCGCGGGGGTCGATGGTCTGGACCTCGGAGCACTCGACGCCGCGACCGACGAGCTCGGCACGAGCGGCCTCGGCATCGGCGACGACGAGCTGCACGCCCTTGAGCGAGCCCGGGGCCATCTCCTGCTGCGCCGGGATGTCGCCTACGACGATCGAGCAGCCCGAGCCGCGCGGCGTCAGCTGGGCGACGTGCATGTGCTCGTTCTTCGTGTCGTGGTCGAGGTGGAACCCGACCTGGTCGCGGTAGAAGGCGATCGCGGCCTCGAGGTCGCTGACCGGGACGATGACGACCTCCAGGGTCCAGTCCATGGCGCTCAGGCCCGCGCCGACGAGGTGGCGGTGGAGGCCGTGGCGGACGAGTCCGCGACGCCGAGGAGCTCGTCGAGCTGCTCGTAGCCCTCGACCATCCCCTTCTCCATGCCGCTCTCGACCATCATGTCGCGGCCCTCGACGCTCGGGCCGACGCTGTGGCCCTCGAGCCGGCAGCGACCGTCGCCGAGGTCGACGAACCGCAGGAACTCGATGGCGACCTCGTCTGGGGCACCTTCGAACTCGAAGGTCTGGATCGCGAGCTCGTTGTCGCGGATCGTGTGGAACGTGCCCCGGAAGCCGTAGACGTTGTCGCCGTCGCGATGGGTGTAGCGATAGCTGCCGCCCGAGGTGAAGTCCCAGTGGTCGATGGCCATCTCGTAGCCGCGTGGGCCGAGCCACTGGCGAACGAGCTCGGGGTCGCGGTGGGCGCCCCAGACGGCCTCGACGGGGGCGTCGAACTCGCGCGTGAAGTCGATCCACGGCTTGCCTGCGGGGGCGTCGATGTTCAGCGGATTGCTCATGACTGCTGCTCCTTCTTCGTGTCGTGCGTGCTGCTGTGAGGTGCTTCCTGCGTGGTGGTGCGTTCGAGAAGGGCGTCGAGGCTGCGGAACCGCTGCTCGGCGAGGAGTCGGTAGCGGTCGATCCAGGCCGTCAGGGCCTCGAGGCGGGCGGCCTCGAGATGGACGGGTCGGCGCTGGGCGTCCCGGGTGCGGCTCACGAGGCCGGCCAGCTCGAGCACCTGGATGTGCTTGCTGACGGCCTGCTTGCTGATCTCGAACGGTTCGGCGAGCTCGTTGACGGTCGCTGCGCCTCGGCTGAGGCGGGCGATGATCGCGCGCCGGACGGGGTCGGCAAGGGCCGCGAAGGCGCGGTCGAGGTCGGCATCCGACACCGGCGCAAGAATCATTGTCAACCAACTCCTTGATCAATCGATGGCTTGATTACAGATCACCATCTCTTTCCTGTCAACCCCCAAGCCCATCGAGAGAGCACCGAGAGAGCATCGACAGAGCGATCCGCCATACATCTGGCCGCAGATGCGTGTGTAGAGTGGCGTTCATGCCGCACCTGCGCATCACCGAGGCTGCCGCGCTGCTCGGCGTCTCCGACGACACCGTGCGTCGCATGGTCGACTCCGGCCGGCTCGACGGCGCCACCGACGAGGCCGGCCGCCGCACCGTCGACGGCGCCCAGCTGGCCGCCGTCGCCCAGGAGCTCGCCCACCCGGCCGCGGTCGGGGCCATCGGCGGCGCATCCGCCCGCAACCGGATGCGGGGCATCGTCACGGCCATCACGAAGGACACCGTGATGGCCAAGGTCGAGCTGCAGTGCGGCCCGTTCCGCATCGTCTCGCTGCTCTCGAGCGAGTCGGTCGACGACCTCGCCCTCGAGGTCGGCTGCGTGGCCGTCGCCAGCGTCAAGTCGACCCACGTGGTCGTGGAGGTCCCCGTATGAGCACGACCGCACCCTCGCGTCCCCGGCGCCCTCTCGCCGCCGGCGCCGCTGCGGCGCTCGCCACCCTGCTGCTCGCCGCCTGCGGCAGCACCAGCCCCACCAGCTCCGCCGACGGCAGCGGGCAGCCGGGGAGCTCCGGTGCCTCGGCGGCCCGGAGTCAGGGCCTGCAGGGCACCGTCACGGTGCTTGCCGCCGCCTCCCTCACCGAGTCCTTCGACCAGCTCAAGAAGGACTTCGAGGCGGCCAACCCCGGTGTGACCGTCGAGACGTCCTACGGCTCGAGCAGCACGCTCGTGCAGCAGGTCAACAACGGAGCCCCGGCCCAGGTCATCGCCCTCGCCGGCACCGCAGCGGCCGAGCCGCTCGACAAGAGCCTCGTCAAGGACACGAAGAACTTCGCGACCAACGTGCTCGAGATCGCCGTGCCGCCGAGCAACCCCGCCGGCGTGGCGTCGATCAACGACCTCGCCAAGCCGTCGGTCAAGGTGGTTCTGTGCGCCGACACCGTGCCGTGCGGCAAGGCCGCGCAGACGACCCTGACGAAGGCCGGCATCACGCCGAACGTCGTGAGCAAGGAGGTCGACGTCAAGGCCACCCTCGCGAAGGTCAAGCTCGGCGAGGCCGACGCGGCCGTCGTCTACCACTCCGACGTCGTCGCCGCGAAGGATGCCGTCAAGGGCGTCGAGATCCCCGCCGACGTCAACAGCAGGCTGTCCTACCCGGTCATCACGCTCGCCGACGACGCGGCCACGAAGGCCTTCGTCGCCTACGCGCTCGGCGCCAAGGGCCTGGCCACGGTGCAGTCGTTCGGCCTCGGCGCGCCCTGACCCGCGTGGGCCTCGGCGCCCGGAAGGATGCCGTGACATGAGGTATGCCGGCCGGTGGCGCACGCGGGTCGCTCTCGGCGTCCCCGCGGGGCTGGCGCTGCTGCTGCTCGTCGTGCCCCTGGTCGCCCTGCTGCTGCGCGCCGACTGGGCGCGCATCCCAGGGGATCTCGCCGCGCCGAGCGTCCTTCCGGCACTTCGGCTCTCGCTCACCACGACGACGTCGACGGCGGTGCTGTGCTTGTTGCTCGGCACTCCCCTGGCGTGGTTCCTCGCCCGTTCCGACCGCCGGGCGACGAGCTGGGTGCGGGCTCTGCTCACGGTGCCGCTCGTGCTGCCGCCAGTCGTCGGTGGCGTCGCCCTGCTCATGACGTGGGGCCGCAACGGGTTGATCGGGCAGCACCTCGCGCCGTTGGGCGTGCAGATCCCGTTCACGACCGTGGCCGTCGTGCTCGCCGAGACCTTCGTCGCGATGCCCTACTACGTGCTCGCCGTCGAGGGCGCGATGCGAGGTCTCGACCCGCGCCTCGAGTCGGTCGCGCGCACGCTGGGGGCGACCGACCTGCGCTACCTGCGCACGGTGGGGATCCCGCTCGTGCTGCCCGGCATCGCGAGCGGGCTCGCCCTCGCGTGGGCCCGGGCGCTCGGTGAGTTCGGCGCGACGATCACCTTCGCCGGCAACTTCCAGGGCCGCACGCAGACCCTGCCGCTCCTCGTCTACGTCGAGCTCGAGCGCGACCCGCAGGTGGCGATCTCGATCTCGATCATGCTGCTGGCCGTCAGCGTGCTCGTGCTCGGCATCCTGCGCGGGCGGTGGCTGCGATGAGCCTGGACGCGCGAGTCCGGCTGTCTCGCGGGGCGATCGAGGTCGACGTTGCGCTGCGGGCCGAGCCCGGTCAGGTCATCGGCGTGCTCGGCCCCAACGGCGGCGGCAAGACGACGGCCGTGCTGGCCCTCGCCGGCGTGCTGGCCATCGCCGAGGGGCACGTCCGGGTGGACGGGCGGCTCTGGGACGACGGTCGTCACGCCCTGCCGCCCGAGCAGCGCACCGTCGGGCTGATGCTCGCCGACAGCCTGCTCTTCCCGCACCTGTCGGCACTCGACAACGTCGCCTACGGTCCACGCAGCCGCGGCGTCGACCGCCAGCGGGCCCGCCTGCGCGCGCGCGACGAGCTCGACCGGGTCGGGCTGGGCGACCGCGCGTCCTCCCACCCGCGCGAGCTGTCGTCCGGCCAACAGGCCCGCGTCGCCCTCGCCCGCGCACTCGCGACCGACCCGTCGCTCCTCCTCCTCGACGAGCCGCTCGCCGCTCTCGACCCCGACACCAGGGCACGAACCCGCAGCGACCTCGCGACCCGCCTGACGGCATACGGCGGCGTCACGGTGCTCGTCACCCACGACCCCCTCGACGCGCTCACCCTCGCCGACCACCTGGTCTTCGTCGAAGGCGGCCGCGTCACCCAGTCGGGCACGCCGGCCGAGGTGCTCGGCGAACCGCGCAGTCCCTACGTGGCCACCGTCGTTGGACTCAACCTGTATGCGGGAGAAGGCGACTCGCAGGGCCACGTGACCACCGACGGCGGTGGGGTCGTCGTCACCACGAGCCCGACCGAGGGGCGCGTCTGGGCGACGATCCCACCCAGCGCAGTGTCGGTGCACCTCCATCAGCCGGAGGGCTCACCGCGCAACACGTGGCCCCTGACGGTGGCGTCGGTGACGGTCCAGGGCCAGTCGGCGCGCGTCGGCCTCGTCGGCGCGCTCCCCCTCACGGCCGAGGTGACCCTCGAGTCCGTGACCGCGCTCGGCCTTCAGGTCGGCCAGCAGGTCTGGGCCGCGGTGAAGGCCACCGAAGTGCGCACCTACCCTCGCTGAAGCTCCGCCGGGTCCACCGCCGGGTCGGGCCTGCCGGCAAGGCGCCGCACGCGGAAGAAGGCTGCGATCGACGGCAGCTGGACCACTGCCGCGACGACGAGGGCGACAGGGATCGAGGTGCGAGCCGCGAGGGCGCCCAGCGGAGGACCCCCCGCGACCTGCCCGATGGCGTTGGCCTGGCTGTTCATCGAGAGCACCGTCGCCCGCGTGGAGGAGTCGAGGTTGCGGTTGAGCCAGGTCGCCTCGATCGGGCCGGCGAAGGCGCGGCTCGCGTTGTGCAGCCAGAGAGCGGCGAGCACCAGCCACAGGCTCCCGAGGAGGGCGACGCCGACGACGGCCACCACCTGCGCGACGGCAGCGAGGGCGACCGGCAGCCCGGGGTTGTCGTCGACGACGCGTCGGGGCAGCCAGCGACTGCTCGCGAACGACGCCAGGAGCGAGACCAGGGACCCGACCAGGGCGAAGGCGGTGAAGGCCACGGCCTCGTCGCCGCCGAAGACCTCTGGCATGGCGAAGGTGTCGAGCACCCGCACCTGCCACAGCCGGTCGAAGACCTCGCTCGACAGCCCGACGAGCAGACTGACGAACAGGAACACGCGAACCACCTTGCGGCCACGGGCGATCCGCACACCGGACACCAGCTGGTCTCGCATGTGCCCGAAGGTCTCTCGCTCTCCCCGCGGTGTCGGCTGGAAGTTGCGTTCGGGCATCG
The DNA here is from genome assembly GCF_052115265.1 of Terrabacter sp. 2RAF25. NCBI lineage: Bacteria > Bacillati > Actinomycetota > Actinomycetes > Micrococcales > Intrasporangiaceae > Terrabacter > Terrabacter sp. 2RAF25. Next base: position 168,293 of record NZ_JBFRGJ010000001.1, on the reverse strand, counting down.
TGAGCAGCAGGCCGACGGCGAGGAGCACGAGGGTGACGCCGGCGACGACGATCGGCACGCGGAGCGAGACGAGGCCGAGCGCGCCCGCGGCCAGCGTGCCGACGAAGCCGAACGCCAGGTCCAGCTGGGTCTCGCGGGTGAACACCTCCGGCACGGCCTCCTCCCCCACCTCGTCGGTGATCCACGCCTGCAGTGCGCCCGACGTGAAGGTGTAGCCGATGCCCCAGATGACGTTGCCCACGAGCGCCGCGACGAACGTGGCGAGCACACCCTCGACGGCGAAGCCCACCCCGACGAGCAGGAAGCCGATGATCACCGACACCCGCCGGCTCCACAGGTCCGCGACGATGCCAGTCGGCACCTCGAACACGAAGCAGGTCGCCTCCAGCACGGTCCCGACGAGCACCATCTGGAACGGGTCGAGCCCGACCACGCGGTACTGGAAGACGAGGTTCAGGGTGAAGCAGGCGGCATACGCGAAGGCCGCGACCGCGGTCAGCACGTAGAAGGTCGGCCTCGCCGGGGTCTCGCGCAGCGGGTGCCGCAGCAGCGTGAGCACGCCTCGACAGTAGGTCCGCGGGGGTGTCCCCGTCCTGCGGTTTCCGATGACGCGTGCCGGCCGGCGCGCTCCTGTCCCTGTCTCACACTTTGGACGAAATGCTCGGACGTCCTAGTATCTAGGCCATGCCAGCGACGAGGCTGATGCCTACCGACGAAGCCACCGACCTCATCGAGCTCACCCGCGAGATCTGCCGCAAGGACCTCGCGCCGACGGTGGACGACGCCGAACGGGCCCGGGTCTTCCCCGAGGAGACCTTCCGCACCCTCGGCCGCTCCGGCCTCCTGTCACTGCCCTACCCCGAGGAGTTCGGTGGTGCGGACCAGCCCTACGAGGTGTACCTCCAGGTCGTCGAGGAGATCGCGTCGGTCTGGATGAGCGTCGCGGTGGGTGTCAGCGTGCACAGCCTCACGGCATACCCCGTGGCGACGTTCGGCACGCCCGAGCAGCAGCAGGCCCTCCTGCCCGGCATGCTCTCGGGCGAGCAGCTGGGGGCCTACTGCCTGTCCGAGCCTCTCGCCGGCTCCGACATCGCCTCGATGACGACCCGGGCGACGCGCACCGACGACGGCTGGTCGCTCAAGGGCACCAAGGCCTGGATCTCGCACGCGGGCCACGCCGACTACTACACGACCTTCGCCCGCACCTCCGACGAGGGCGGCAAGGGGCTGTCGACCTTCGTCGTGCCGGCCGACGCCCCGGGGCTCACCTTCGCCACGCCGGAGAAGAAGATGGGCCTGCACTGCGACCCGGTCGCGCAGGTCATGTTCGACGCCGTCCCCGTTGACGGCGCTCGGCTCATCGGCAACGAGGGCGACGGCATGAAGATGGCCCTGTCGGCCCTCGACGCCGGTCGCCTCGGCATCGCCGCAGCGGCCACCGGACTAGCGCAGGCGGCGCTCGACGCCGCCGCCGAGTACGCGTCGGAGCGCCAGCAGTTCGGCCGCCGCATCGGCGACTTCCAGGGCCTTGCGTTCCTGCTCGCCGACATGGAGGCCTCCGTCACCTCCGCCCGCGCCACCTACCTCCACGCCGCCCGCCTCAAGGACGCCGGCCGCGGTTTCAGCAAGGAGGCGGCCGTCGCCAAGCTCGTCGCCACCGACGCCGCGATGAAGGTGACGACCGACGCCGTCCAAGTGCTCGGCGGCGCCGGCTACACCGAGGACTTCCCGCTCGAGCGCTACATGCGCGAGGCCAAGGTGACCCAGATCTTCGAGGGCACCAACCAGATCCAGCGACTCGTCATCTCGCGCCAGCTCCTCGCCCGCTGAACTCCCAGCCACTCCCCTACACCAGCGAAAGGCCTTGCCATGCAGCTGAACTCGTCCACCGTCGCCGTCATCACCGGGGGCGGCTCCGGTCTCGGCGGGGCCACCGCCCGTCGACTCGTTGCCGACGGCGCCACCGTCGTCATCATCGACCTCGAGGGGTCCACGGCCCCGGCTCTCGTCGAGGAGCTCGCGGCCCAGCGCGCCGGCAGCGCGCACTTCGTCGCTGCCGACGTGCGCGACGAGGCGCAGGTCCAGGCCGCGATCGACAAGGCCACCTCACTCGGCGAGCTGCGCATCGCGGTGAACTGCGCCGGCGTGGCGACCCCGGGCCGCGTCATCGGCCGCGGCGGTCCGCTCGCCCTCGACACCTTCAAGACCGTCATCGACATCAACCTCGTCGGGTCGTTCAACGTCATGCGTCTTGCGGCAGCCGCGATGCTCGGCAACCAGCCGGTCGACAGCGACCGCGGCGTCATCGTCAACACCGCCAGCATCGCCGCCTTCGACGGACAGATCGGCCAGGCCGCGTATGCCGCGAGCAAGGGCGGCATCGTCGGTCTCACGCTGTCGGCCGCACGAGACCTGGCAGACAAGGCGATCCGCGTCATGACGATCGCTCCCGGCACCTTCGAGACGCCGATGCTCGCCGGGCTGCCCAGCGAGGTGAAGGAGGTCCTCGAGAAGCAGGTGCCGCACCCTTCGCGGCTCGGCAACCCCGTCGAGTACGCCTCGCTCGTGCGCCACATCGTCGACAACCCGATGCTCAACGGCGAGGTCATCCGCCTCGACGGCGCCCTCCGCATGCCCCCACGCTGACCCGCTTCCCCTCCCCTCCCCCTCCCCCCTTCAACCGTCGAGAGGCCAATCTTTGCGGTCTCTCGGCAATCGAAAGGCCATTCTTTGCGGCAGGTCAGGCGTCGGGGCTCGGCACAATGAGGGTGTGAACGAGCCCGGCGCAGACCTCGTCATCGCCCCGGGCCCCGGTCTGCGGCGCGGCCTCGTCATCCCTGCCGCCGAACTGGTCGAGCGCTTCAGCCGCTCCTCGGGCCCCGGCGGCCAAGGCGTGAACACGACGGACAGCCGCGTCGAGCTCGTCTACGAGCCGGGCTCGTCGACGGCGCTCACCGAGAAGCAGCGTGAGCGGGCGACCGCAGCCCTCGGCCACCGCCTGGTCGGGGGCCGGGTCACAGTGGTGGCGAGCGAGCACCGATCTCAGCTGCGCAACCGCGCCGCCGCTCGCGAGCGACTGGCGGAGCTGCTGCGTGCGGCGCTCGCTCCGCCGCCGGCCACGCGTCGCGCCACCCGACCGACCCGCGGCTCCCAGCAGCGGCGGCTCGACGGCAAGAAGCGCCGCGGCGAGGTCAAGTCCGGGCGCGGACGCATCCGCCCCGACTGAGCCGACCCGACGGCATACGCCGGCCGATCGACAGACGGGACCCGGCCACACGTGGCGTCTCGACGGGGTGAGGGATCAGCCGTGCGGGGGGTCGAGCACGGTGGTGTCGACGACGGCGTCGACGTCGATCGGGCCGTAGACGTGCGGAAAGGTCTCGCCCGTGGCCGGGTCGCCGACCTCGTGCACGACCTTCGACGTGAGGCGTGACTGGTCGATGTGCAGGAGCACGAGCGGCTCGGCGACGTCGGCGTAGAAGCGCGATCGCACGACAGGCCACTGCTCGGCCGACGACGCGTGGATGAAGCCCTCCTCGTCGAGCGAGACCCCTCGCGTCGACCGCGTGTAGCTGCCGTCGCGGCGCGCCTGCTGCCAGTCGGCCTCTTCGGCCAGGTGGTAGATCATCCGCCAAGACTGCACCCTCCGTGCCAGGTCGCAGGACACTGGGAGGAGATCGCCCGGCTCGACGACAACCTCGACGCCCACTCACCGCGTTGAGAGTGCGTCCATCCACGCCGGCCCAGGGGGTGTCCAGTGGGAACCATCGATCGCGAAGCGGACTTCACGTCCTACGTGAGGGCGCGCCAGAAGTCCTTCGCCCGCTTCGCCTACCTGCTCACTGGCGAGCCGTATGCCGCCGAGGACCTCGTCCAGTCGGCCCTCGCGAAGGCGTACGCGAAGTGGGACCGCATCAGCGTCCTCGAGTCCCCGGACGCGTACGTCCGCAAGATCATGGTCAACGAGCACACGTCGTGGTGGCGGCGCGCGTGGCGCCACCACGAGCGCACCGACAGCGAGCTGATCCGCGTCATCGACCCGGCCGGCGTCGACGTGCCGTCATACGACAGCGAGCTGTGGGCGCACGTGCGCTCCCTGGCACCGCAGCAGCGGGCCGCGGTCGTCCTGCGCTTCTACGAGGACCTCAGCGAGGCCCAGACCGCGGAGGTCCTCGGATGCTCCGTCGGCACCGTCAAGAGCCACACGAGCCGCGCGATCCGGTCGCTGCGCAGCACGATGAAGGAGGTCACGCCGTGAACACCCACGACCGGGAGCACGAGCTCCAGACCCTGCTGCGGCAGGAGGCAGACCGCGTCGAGGTGCCAGGCGACTTCGGCCCCGTCGCCATCGCCAAGCACCGGCGCGACCAGCGCAACCGCGCTCTTGTCGGCGCTGTGGTTGCCGTCACCGCCATCGCCATCGCGGTTCCGAACCTCTGGTCTGGCCGGGGCTCGGGTCCTGTGCCGGCGCACCCCACGGCGTCGCCTTCACCGACCGGGTGGTTCTCCTCGGCGTGGACGCGCTCCAACACGTATGCCGTCGATGACACCATCCGGGCCGCCGACGTGGTCGTCCACCTCCGGAAGGGGACCGTGGTCGAGAGCTTCGCCGTGCTGGCGAACGGCGGCTTCGTGCTCCAGTCGCACCTCTCGACACCCAACGCCGGCACCGATCTCGAGATCCTGAGACCGGACGGGAAGACGGTCCGCGCTCTCGGCGAGGGAGGCGCGTACGTCGTATCACCGGAGGCCACCAGGGTGCTCGTCAAGAGCGGGACGTCGAACGCGGTCACCGTCTATGCCGCGGATGGGACGGTGGTGGCGCAACGACAGGACCCGCGCGAGGCGGGCGCCGTCGTCGGTGACGTCGCGTACCTCAACGGTGACGAGACCCAGGGCTCGCTCGAGTGGAACCTCTCCACCGGTGCCGCCCGCAAGCTCCCGGCGCACGTGGTGGCGGTCTCGGCCGACCGCACCCGGGCAGCCCTGTCGTGGACCGTCGCCAGCGACACCTTCGAGGACTTCTGCTGGGCCGTCGTAGACCTGACGCGGCCGGGCTTCCCGAAGACGATCGAGCGCTGCGGGCAAAAGGGCAACCCGTCGATGTTCCAGCCGACGGCGTTCTCGAGCCGCGGCACCTACCTCGTCGGGTCGCACTACGTCGACGGCGGGTTCTGGTTCAGTGCGGGGGTCGTGCGGGTCAGCGACGGCCGCGTGGTCGTGGGCGGAGACCAAGCCCACCTCGTGTCCGGCTGGAGCTGGCACCTCGAGGCCGACGAGTCGACCTTCGTCATCTCGCGCAACACGTCCACGCCGGTGTCGCCCGCCACGCGCAACACGCTCCAGCGATGCACCCTGGCGATGGCCTGCACGCAAGCGCAGCCACCGCTCGCGGTCAAGGACCCGAACGGCTTCACCGAGCCGCGCTACGTGGTGCCGCGCTGAGGGTCAGCGCCGGTGCGCAACCGTCGTCGGGAACCGAGCACTCGACTTGGTCCGGAGGCTGCCCCGGGTGCTCGGACATTCCAGAGGACGTATGCCGTCGCCCACCAAGGCGGACGGCATACGTCCTCTGTGGGCGGTCACGCGGTGGCGCGGCGCTCGCGCATCCCGACGAGGGTGAAGGCGAGGGCACCGAGCGCGACGAGGCAGAGCAGCGCCAGGCCGAAACCGTAGCCGCCGAAGACCTTCTGGTAGGTCGCGCCCATGACGAGCGGCGGGAAGTAGCCGCCGAGACCGCCGGCGGCGCCGACGAGCCCGGTGACGGTGCCGACACGCTCCGGTGGGGCGAGCCGGGCCACCCACGCAAACACGCCGCCGGTGCCGAGGCCGAGGAAGAAGGCGATCGCCACGAACGAGATCCCCGCGGGCCACTCGAGGGGCGGCTGGAGCGCGAGCACGACGGCGAGAGCAGCGGTGCCGGCGAGCGAGATGGCGAGCACCGACCGCGGGCCGATGCGGTCGCTGAGGATGCCGCCGAGCGGGCGGGCGACCACGGCCGCGATGGCAAAGCCGGCCGTGCGCGTGCCGGCCGCCGTCAGGTCGAACGAGTAGACGTCCTTGAGGTAGGTCGGCAGGTAGGTGGAGAAGGCGACGAACCCACCGAACGCGACGGCGTACAGGAACGACATGCGCCACGTGACCGGCAGCTTCAGGGCTGCGGCGAGCTTGGGCACGACCGGGTCGGTGTTCGGCCTCCACACCGGCGAGTTGCGCATGCCGAACCAGCAGATCGCGGCGGTCGCGACCAGGGCGAGGGCCATGATCACGTGCGTCGCCGTGTAGCCGAACCACGTGACGAAGCGCGGCGTGAAGAAGGCCGAGAGGGCGGTGCCGCCCATCCCCGCGCCGAAGACCCCGGTGGCGAACCCTCGTCGCGCCGGGGCGAACCACGCGTTGACGAAGGGGATGCCCACGGCGAACGTGGTGCCGGCGATGCCCAGCAGGAAGCCGAAGACGAGCAGCAGCGCGAAGGACTTCACGTTGCCTGCGAGTGCGACGAGCAGCACGAACGGGACCGACAGCAAGGTCAGGACGGGGAACATGAGGCGTCCGCCGAAGCGGTCGGTGAGGGCCCCGACGGGGATGCGGCCCAGCGACCCGACGAGCACCGGCGTGGCGACGAGCAGCGCCTTCTGGCTGCCGGACAGCTGCAGCTGCTGGGTGTAGCGCACCCCGAGCGGGCCGATGAGGTTCCACGCCCAGAACGTCACCGCGAAGGCGAAGGTGGCGAGGGCGAGGTTGCGGGTGTGGCCGGTCAAAGGGGCCGTGGTCGTCGAGGCGGCAGTGGTGCTGGCACTCATGAGTTCTCCTGTGAGCGTTGTTTCGAGGTGGTCAACGGCGTTCGCGGTCACTCGTGCCGACACCGGACCAGCCCGGGCGGCTCGCGCGCGAACCGGTGCCCCGTGCATCCCGGGACCGGTAGACGATGTAGGGGCGGAAGAGGTAGTGCAGCGGTGCCGTGAAGGCGTGCACGAGCCGGGTGAACGGCCACAGCGCGAAGAGCAGCATGCCGACGATCGCGTGGACGTGGAACTGGACCGGCGCCGCCGCCATGGCCGCGACGTCCGGCTGGAACAGGAAGACGGAGCGGAACCAGGGCGACACGGTCTCGCGGTAGTTGTGCGCCTCGCTGCCCGCGCCGACGCTGACGAGCGTCGTCCAGAGGCCGAGCACGATGGCGGCCACGAGGAAGACGTACATCAGCTTGTCGTTCTTCGTCGTCGCCATGAAGACGGGACCGGTGCGGCGGCGACGGTAGACGAGGATGAGGATGCCGACGAGGGTGCACACCCCGGCGAGACCCCCGAAGAGCAGCGCGTTGAAGTGGTACAGCCCCTCGCTGACACCCACCGCCTCGGTCCACGACTCGGGGATGACGAGCCCACCGACGTGCCCGATGAAGACGAGCAGGATGCCGAAGTGGAAGAGCGGCGAGCCGATGCGCAGCAGCCGCGACTCGTAGAGCTGCGACGAGCGCGTGGTCCAGCCGAACTTGTCGTAGCGGTAGCGCCAGATGGTGCCCCCGACGAGGCTCGCGATGCAGAGGTAGGGCAGCACGCCCCAGAGGAAGGTGCTCATGACCGTGCCTCCACGGGTGCGCTCGACGAGACCGGCTGCAGCGGAAGGAGTCTCGGGTCGTACGGCTCGAGGCCGACGCTCTCGGACGGTTGCGGGCCGGCCATCCCGACCATCGCCATGACGGCTGCCCGATCGACCGGGGACTCGCCGGGGAGGGTTGCGCACACGGCCACGGCGGCCGCGGCATACGGACTCTGCTTCTCCTGCAAGGCGATCCGCAGCAGCTCGATGCTCGCGCGATACTCCTGCAGCAGGGCAGTCCCCGCCTCTGCATCGGCGCAGGCCGCGAACTCGAGCACCATCGGGAGGTAGTCGGGCAGCTCTCCGTGGGTGTCGACGAGGAAGCCACTGCGCCGGTATGCCGTCTTGAAGCGTCCCAGCACCTCGCCGCGTCGACGGGTGTCGCCGTCGGTCCAGTAGGACAGGTAGAGCGCGTGCTTGCGGCTGAGGTCGAACGTGTCGACGTAGGCGCGCTGCAGGGTCTCGAGCGGCTGCGACCGGAGGTGCTCGACGAGCGACAGGAGCTCGACCGCCGCGGCCGAGTCCGCATGCTCCGCAAGGGCGTCCAGCAGCATCGGCAGAGCCGCCACCAGGGCGTCGTTCGGGTAGTCGAAGCAACGGGAGGCGACGAGGTGCACGACGCGGTGGTCCTGGCCGTGGCGCCGCTCGTCTCGTTGGCGACGGGTGCGCAGACCGATCACGGCGCCACCTCCGGTTCGTTCGCCCGCTCGTCAGCGCGCTCGCTCCCGGGGAACAGCCCCGGCGGCGTGCCGTTGCCGTCCCAGTTGAGGAGGTTGACCCGGCCGCGCAGCTCTTCGGCCGAGGTGGCCGAGTCGGTGGTCTGGCGCTGCTTGAGCGCGTTGAACGTCTCCACGGCGACGGGTGCGGGGCGACCGCTCGCCTCGCCGAACGGCCCGGACTCGTACATGCCCGGGCCCTCGTCGTAGTCGAGCGAGCAGCCGATCTCCTCGAGCTCGTGGGCGCGCTCGACGTGCGCGGTCGGGATGACGTAGCGCTCGTCGTACTTCGCGATCGCCATGAGGCGGTACATCTCGTAGAGGGTCTCCTCGTCGAGCCCCACCGCGGCCGGGATCGACGGGTCGCCGTCACGGCCCAGCGACACGTCACGCATGTAGGCGCGCATGGCGGCGAGCTTGCGCAGCACGCCGGTGATGACATCTGTGCGCCCGGCTGTGAAGAGCTCGGCGAGGTACTCGACGGGGATGCGCAGCGACTCGATGGCCCCGAAGAGGACGTCGCTGCTCTCGGCGTCATGGCCCTGCGTCGCAAGCAGGTCCACGACCGGCGACAGCGGTGGGACATACCAGACCATCGGCATGGTGCGGTACTCCGGGTGGAGCGGGAGCGCGACACGGTACTTCTTCGCCAGCGCGTAGACGGGGCTCCGGCGGGCGGCATCCATCCAGTCGTCGGGTATGCCGTCGCGCCGGGCGGCCGCGACGACCTCGGGGTCGCTGGGGTCGAGCATGAGGTCGAGCTGGGCCTCGTAGAGGTCACCCTCGTCGGGTGTCGCAGCGGCCGCCGTGACGCGGTCGGCGTCGTACAGGAAGAGGCCGAGGTAGCGCAGCCGGCCCACGCAGGTCTCGGAGCAGACCGTCGGCAGGCCCACCTCGATGCGCGGGTAGCAGAACGTGCACTTCTCGGCCTTGCCGCTCTTGTGGTTGAAGTAGATCTTCTTGTACGGGCAGCCGGTGATGCACTGGCGCCAGCCGCGACAGCGGTCCTGGTCCACGAGGACGATGCCGTCCTCCTCGCGCTTGTAGATCGCGCCGGAGGGGCACGACGCCATGCACGAGGGGTTGAGGCAGTGCTCGCAGATGCGCGGCAGGTAGAACATGAAGGTCTGCTCGAGCTCGAAGCGGATCTTGTCCTCGGACTCGCGCCGCACCTTCTCGACGATCGGGTCGAGGTGGCCGAGCTGGCTCGTGCCGCCGAGGTTGTCGTCCCAGTTGGCCGACCAGGTGATCTTGGTGTTCTCTCCGGTGATGAGCGACTTCGGCCGGGCGACCGGGAAGTCGTCGCCGAGGGGCGCTTCGACGAGGGTCTGATAGTCGTAGGTCCACGGCTCGTAGTAGTCGGCGAGCTTCGGCTGCACCGGGCTGGCGAAGATGCCGAGGAGCTTCTGCACCCGGCCGCCGGCCTTGAGCTTGAGGTTGCCGCGACTCGTGAGGGTCCAGCCGCCTCGCCACGTCTCCTGGTCCTCGTAGCGACGCGGGTAGCCCTGTCCCGGACGGGTTTCCACGTTGTTGAACCAGACGTACTCGGTGCCGGCGCGGTTGGTCCACGCCTGCTTGCACGTGACCGAGCACGTGTGGCAGCCGATGCACTTGTCGAGGTTCATGACCATGCCCATCTGGGCCATGACACGCATCAGTACGTCACCTCCTGCGAGCGCTTGCGAACCGTCGAGACCATGTCGCGTTGGTTGCCGGTGGGGCCGAGGTAGTTGAAGGTGTAGGACAGCTGGGCATAGCCACCGATGAGGTGGGTCGGCTTGACCAGCAGGCGGGTCACGGAGTTGTGGATGCCGCCGCGCCGCCCGGTCGCCTCGGACTTCGGGACGTCGATGGTGCGCTCCTGCGCGTGGTGGACGTAGACGACGCCCTCCGGCATCCGGTGGCTGACGATGGCGCGTGCGACGAGCACGCCGTTGGCGTTCGTGCACTCGACCCAGTCGTTGTCGCTGACGTCGATGGACCCGGCGTCCTGGGGACTCATCCACACGGTCGGGCCACCTCTGGACAGCGACAACATGAGCAGGTTGTCCTGGTACTCCGAGTGGATCGACCACTTGCTGTGCGGGGTGAGGTAGCGGACGGTCACCTGCTTCGAACCGTCGGGTCCGAGCTTGGGCTCGCCGAACAGGCGATGCATGTCAAGGGGTGGTCGGTAGATCGGCAGCGCCTCACCGAGGTCCTGCATCCAGTCGTGGTCGAGGTAGAAGTGCATCCGACCGGTCAGGGTGTGGAACGGCTTGAGGCGCTCGATGTTGACGGTGAACGGCGCGTAGCGGCGGCCGCCCGTCTCGGATCCCGACCACTCCGGTGAGGTGATGACCGCGACCGGTGCGCTCTGCGTGTCGGCGAAGGTGACGTGCTTCTCCTCCGACCCCTCGGCCAGGTCGGCGAGCTTCTTGCCGACACGCTCCTCGAGGGTGCGGAAGCCCTGCACGGCCAGGTGGCCGTTCGTCGTGCCGGAGAAGGTGAGGATCGCCTCCGCCATCTTCTCGTCGGTGTCGATGGCCGGCCGGCCGTCACCGGCGCCGCCGAGCATCACGCCGTTCTTGGCCGCGAGGCGCGCCACCTCCTCCTCGACCCGGAACGTGACGTTCTTGACGGTGAAGCCCAGGCTGTCCGCAAGGGGGCCCACCGTGGCGAGCTTCTCGGCGATCGCGGTGTAGTCGCGCTCGACGACCTGGAAGACGGGCATCGTCTTGCCCGGCGTGCCGGGCTGATCCGTGGCGCGCCAGTCGACCACCCGCCCGCCCGGCTGTGCCGTCTCTCCGGCGGTGTCGTGCAGGAGCGGCACGCTGACGAGGTCCTTGCGCACACCGAGGTGGGTGCGGGCGAGGTCGGACAGCTTCTCGGCGAGCAGGTGGAAGAGGTCGAAGTCGCTCTTGGCCTCCCACGGCGGGTCGATCGCGGGCGTGAAGGCGTGCACGAAGGGGTGCATGTCGGTCGAGCTGAGGTCGTGCTTCTCGTACCACGTCGCAGCCGGAAGCACGATGTCGGAGAGCAGCGTCGTCGACGTCATGCGGAAGTCGGCCGACAGGAGCAGGTCGAGCTTGCCCTCGGGCGCCTCGTCGTGCCATTTCACCTCGGACGGCCTTGGTGCGTTGGGGTTCTCGCTGCCGAGGACGTTGTGGTGGGTGCCGAGCAGGTTGCGGAGGAAGTACTCGTTGCCCTTGGCCGAGGAACCCATCAGGTTGCTGCGCCAGAGCACCAGGGTGCGCGGCCAGTTCTCCGGGGCGTCGACGTCCTCGATGGCCGAGGTCAACGACCCGTCGTGCAGGGCACCGGCGACGTATGCCGCAGGGCTGGCCGCCGCGCCCGCCTCCACGGCAGCCTGGGCGTCCTCGGCCACCTGCAGGGGGTTGGTGCCGAACTGCGGGTAGAACGGCATCCACCCCATCCGGGCGGACTGCGCGATGGTGTCGGCGGTGTGCTTGCCAGCCAGATGACCTCTGGCGAGAGGCGAGTTCAGCGAGTCGGCCGAGTAGCCGTCGTTGCGCCACTGGTCGGTGTGCATGTACCAGTACGACGTGCCGGTCATGGTGCGTGGCGGTCGGCTCCAGTCGAGCGCGTTGGCCAGCGATATCCACCCGGTGATGGGCCGGCACTTCTCCTGGCCGACGTAGTGCGCCCAGCCACCACCGTTGCGGCCCATGCACCCGGTGAGGATGAGGAGCGAGAGGATCGCGCGATAGGTGGCGTCGCCGTGGAACCACTGGCAGATGCCGGCGCCCATGATGATCATCGAGCGGCCTTGCGACTGCTCGGAGTTCGTCGCGAACTCGCGGGCGATGCGGATGCACTGCTCGGCCGACACGCCGGTGACCTCGGCCTGCCAGGCTGGGGTGTAGGGCGACTCGACGTCGTCGTAGCCACTGGGCCACTCGCCCGGCAGCCCGTCGCGCGCGACGCCGTACTGCGCGAGCATGAGGTCGAAGACCGTGGTGACGAGGTGGCCCCCGACGCGGCGGGCGGGCACGCCTCGCCGCAGCACCGAGCCCGAGCCGTCGGGCTCGAGGAAGGCCGGCAGCAGCACCTCGACCTGCTCGGCCCCCGGCCCGGTCATGGTCAGCGCCGGCCTGACCCCGTCGAGGTCGAGGTTCCAGCGGCCCTTCCCCGAGTCGGCGTAGCGGAAGCCCATCGAGCCGTTCGGCACGACCGGCTGACCGCTCGACTCGTCGAGCAGCACTGTCTTCCAAGCGTCCTCGTCGGCAGCGGCACTCCTCTCGGCGGCGAGGTCGGTGGCGGTGAGGAACTTGCCCGGCACCCAGGGAGCCGTCGCTCCGTCGCCCGAGGCGGCGGCATACGCCTCCTCGTGGGGCTCGAGGCGGATGAGGAAGGGGAGGTCGCTGTAGGTGCGCACGTAGTCGGTGAAGAAGTCGACCTCTCGGTCGACGAAGAACTCCTTGAGCAGCACGTGCCCCATCGCCATCGCCAGCGCGGCATCGGTTCCCGCCTGGGCGGGCATCCACTCGTCGGCGAACTTCGTGTTGTCGGCGTAGTCGGGGCTGACGGTGACGACCTTCGTTCCGCGGTAACGGACCTCGGCCATCCAGTGGGCGTCGGGCGTGCGGGTGACGGGGACGTTGGAGCCCCACATCATCAGGTAGGTCGCGTCCCACCAGTCGCCCGACTCGGGCACGTCGGTCTGGTCACCGAAGACCTGGGGGCTTGCGACGGGAAGGTCGGCGTACCAGTCGTAGAAGCTCGTCATGACGCCGCCGATGAGCTGGATGAAGCGGGTGCCGACGCAGTGCGAGACCATCGACATCGCGGGGATCGGCGAGAAGCCGGCGACGCGGTCGGGGCCGTACTCCTTGATGGTGTGCACGTGGGCCGCGGCGGCGATCTCGACGGCCTCGCCCCACGAGGAACGCACGAGCCCGCCTTTGCCGCGGGCACTCTGGTAGCGGCGGCGCTTGTCGGGATCGGTCGTGATCTCGTGCCACGCGGCGACCGGGTCGCCGAGCCGCGCCTTGGCCTCGCGGTACATCTCGAGCAGCACACCGCGCACGTACGGGTAGCGCACCCGGGTCGGCGAGTAGGTGTACCAGGAGAAGGCCGCACCTCGCGGGCAACCACGCGGCTCGTACTCGGGCCGGTCAGGGCCGACGGACGGGTAGTCGGTCTGCTGCGTCTCCCACGTGATGATCCCGTCCTTGACGTAGACCTTCCACGAGCAGGAACCGGTGCAGTTGACCCCGTGGGTCGAGCGGACGACCTTGTCGTGGCTCCAGCGGTCGCGGTAAAACACGTCGCCCGCTCGACCGCCCTCCCTGAAAACCGCTCTGCCGTCAGCGGACTCGTCCCACCGGGTGAAGAACCGGCCAGCCTTCAGCAGGGCCGAGGAGGCAGGGCCGTCGATGCCGGGACTCGCGGCCCCGGACAGGCTGCCGCTCCCTCGGTTCACCTTGGACGTTCTCTCAGACACAGGTCGCACTCCCTTGCGCTCCGTTGCTGCAACAGGCAGCCCTCAGGGCCGCCTTCACCTGCACCTTGGCACGGGTGTGACCTGTGTGACTAGGGCTACGACCCGATGTAGTTTTCACCTGGCACTCCTCCGCTGGATGGGGTGAGGGACTCGACTTCGGCCCACTCGGGTCCGCCGAGATGGATTGCTGCGGCGGGAAAGAGCCCGTTGTCCTCGCGATCGATGTGCTCGCGCAGGAGATGCTCGAACCGAGGGAAGAGATCCACCTGTCCCGCCCCGATCCGCACGAGCAGGTCGTCGAGCTCGTGGTGCTCCTCGCAGAGGCCACTGATATGGTCGGTGAAGAGCTCGTCGCGGCTCAGCACGGTGAAGAGGCCCACCTCCTCCGCCGCGACGTGCGGGTCGAGGTGTGCGGCGAGCCCGTCCACTGCTGCGCGCCGCCGGGGCTCGTCGTCGATGGAGCGGCGCAGCTCGCCGAGGTGGTTGACGATGTGCTCGTGCTCGGCCATGAACCGTCCGATGACCTCGAGGTCGGCGCACCCGCAGTAGCTGCACATCAGCTGGTCCCATCGTGTGTGGTGGTCACGGGCGCACCTGCACGATGCCGTGCGCCCCTCGTTCGGCGTCCGCCATGACGTGGCTGACGAAGGGGTAGTGCCCGGGCTCGTCGAAGACGGTCTCGACGAAGCCGCCCTGGCCCGGGCCGAGCGACAGCGACTGGCTGCCGCCGCGGGACGCGCCGGGCCGGAGCAGCCAGGCACCCTCGGCGTATGCCGTGTCGAACTGGGCGCCGACGACGTGGAAGCTCGTCGCCCGGTTCGGCCCGGCGTCCAGCACCCAGAAGCGAACTCGCTGGCCGACCTGTGCCGGCAGCGGCGACGTGTCGTACTGGTCGGCCACGCCGTTGAAGGCGACGAGGTCCGGGGTGTCTGCCCCAGCCTTGGCGGCGTCGACCTCGTCTGCCGAACCCTTGGAGCTGTTGGTCCCGAGGTAGATCTCCGACTGGACGAACACGTAGGAGCGCTCGACGGCGGGCAGTTCGGGCGGCTCGATCACGACCGCCCCGACGAGGCCGGCGGCGAGGTGCGCGGACATCGGCATCGTCGAGCAGTGGTACAGCCAGATGCCCGCCCGGGTGGCCGTGAACCGGTAGGTCAGACTCGCACCCGGCGGCACGGTGCGCATCACCTCGTCGGGCGCGCGCGACCCGGCGTGGAAGTCGATCGAGTGCCCGATCGTGGCGTGGTTGACCAGCGTGACCTCGAAGACGTCACCGACGCGCCCGTGGAGCGTCGGCCCGGGCGAGGCGCCGTTGAACGTCCACCGTCGCTGCCACCGGCCCGGCGCGACCTCCTGCTCCGCCTCTCCGACCGTGAGCGTCACCTGATGGGTGCGCCCCGCCGTCAGGGGTGGGAGCGCTGGGTCGAACGGCGTGGGGGCAGCAGACAGCCCTTCGTGGTCAGCGTGCATCGTGCCGGTGGCTGCCGGTGGCGTCCCGGCCCCGGTGTCCGCGGTGGCGCCCGGGGCGCCTGCGGTGCGGATGTGGAGCACCATGCCCATCTGTCGGTGCCCCACCACGGAGCACCAGCCGTCCATCGACTCCCGGACGACCGCGACCTCGAGCGCGGCAGTGGCGCCGGGGGCGAGACGAGGCGTGCGCGTCCCATCGGCGAGGACGAGGTCATGGGCGGTCGTGCGGTCCGCGTTGGACAGCCGGATGACGAGTCGGTCACCGCGGGGGACGTCCACCGAGCTCGGCGTGAAGTGCATCCCCTCCGCCACCACGTGGACGGTGGTCGTGTGGCCGGTGGAGACCACGGCATCCGCGGGACCCCCACCTGCGGCCGCACCGCCCAGACCGATGCTGACGACGGCCACCAGAGCCAGGCACGAGATGGCTGCCGGCACTTGGGGCGAAAACCAGAAGGGCCTCTCCTGCTTGCTGATTCGCATGGTCGGAGCACCAGGGATGGCCGCCCCGGCCGCCTTCCGCGCCCGGACGGACGCCAGCACCGCCAGCACCGTAAGAGGCAGGAAGGCCGCGACGCACAGGCCGACGACGACGGCAGCGGCAGCGCGCGTCGCGTCCGGGAGCGGCAGGAGGAAGAGCAACAGACCGAGGTTGTGGCCGACCACCCGGGTCGGCGCCCCTCCCTCGAACCGGGCGAGGCCGGCCCGGACCGCCGACGGCCCGCCACCGAGGACGCTCGGGACGAGATGGCTGAGGGCGGCCAGCACGAGCTGCAGCGCGAAGCCGACCGCCAGCGCCACGGCAACCGACTCGTAGCGGCCTCCGATGCTCGTCCAGTCGGGCTGCAGCGCCAGCAGGGCCGCCACCGTGATGACGCTCGCGAGGAACCAGCTGAGCGCGCACGCTGCGGAGACCGTGGCGAAGCGGCGAGGCACGCTGCGACGGGCCGGGGCGATGAGGGCACGGGCCCACCAGGCGAGCCCGGCGGCATACGCAAGGAGTCCGATGACGGCGAGCGCACGCAGGTCTGCCAGAGCGCCGCCCACCGCGGTGACAAGGCCTGCCAGGAGGCCCGGAAGGGCTTGTCGAGCAAGGGTTTCTGCGCGTTCGTCCATGCGCGCCCGCAGCATCGTCGGCCACAGAGTGACGAGCGTTCCGGTCACGACGAGGCCGAGCCACCCCAGCGCCATCGTCACCGAGTGGGCGACCATGAGCCGCGAGTGCCACGGGTCCGCAGGGTGCCGTGCGAGCAGCACTCCGAAGGTCGCGCCGACCGGCATGCAGGCCGTGGCGGCGAGGTAGTAGCGGATGGTCACGCGGAAGCGGCCGGGGAGGGCGGATCGGAGCCGGCGCCAGAGCGCGATGCCGTGCCAGGTCACGGAGGCCGCCGCGCAGGCCGCGCCGACGAGGGTCACGGGCCAGAGGGCTGCCGGCACACCCACGAGCACGAGGGACGACCCGAGCAGGAGCAGGGCGAGCCGGCGCCCCTGCTGGCGTCGGTCGTCGAGCCCGGGAGGCGTCTTGAGCAGCGCCTGGGCGAAGTGCGTGCTCCACACCATGACCGCGTGGGTCACGGCCCCGAGCAGCACGAGGTGGATGACGAGCCAGTCGGCCGCGGGGAGACCTCGCCCGAACGCCGCCACGACGAGGGCGGCACTCAGCCACAGCGTGGTGGGGTGGTCGCGCAGCGCCCACGCACCGCGACCGGGCAGGTCGGCCACCACCGGGCGCTGTGCCGGTGGGGTGCTCGTCTGCTGCTCGCCGCGGGACATGGGCTGAGGGGTCGAGGCGGTGAGGAGCTCAGGCGTGGCGGGTGAGCCGGAGGGTCCACGCCTCCGGGCCGCGCACGAGGTAGGTCACCTCGATGCCGGGTCCCTCGCGCTCCGCGATCTGGGCCAACAGCGGCTTCGGGTCGTGCGGCGCGACGAGGCGCATCGAACCACCGGGCGACACGGCGCCCAGCGCGCCGAAGACGGTTGCGTGCCGCAGGGCGTGCGGGATCGGGCGGACGTCGAGCTCCGGCTCGCCGCTGTCGACGCAGCCGCACGCGCACCCGGGCTGGCTGACGTCGGAGACGGGAAGGGGGGTGGGTACGGTCACGTGAGCTCCTCGGGGATGCGGGCGGGACGACTATTTAATACACTGCCAGTGTGGAAAATAGCCGACGGAACGCGCCCGCGCCAGTGAGGATGCCCTTGCCTGCCCGCGGACACCTCGACGCGGCACCGGAGGGCAGCGGTCCCGTGCCCCTTCCCGACCTCCCCGCCGCCCGCGAGAAGGTGCTCTCGGCGCTGGCGACGCGCGACGCCAGCAGCGGACCGGCCACCATCGCCGAGCTCGCCGAGGTCCTCGGCGGCCATCCGAACTCCACGCGTGCGCAGCTGGGGCGCCTCGTCGACGCAGGCCTCGTCGAGCGGGTCGACATCGAGAGCGGCGCGCGCGGACGCCCGGCCCACGGCCACCGCCTGACCGATCGGGGGCGCCTGGTCGTGGACGCGGTGAACGTCGCCCGGCCCGTGTCCACCGACGAGCTCGTCCTCGCCATGGCGGAGCACCTGTCGACGACACCCGACGCAGAGGTGCACGCCCGGGCCATCGGCCGTCACTGGGCGGCCCAGCTTGCAAGCGAACCCGACGCACGGGACAGAGGCAGTCGCAGGCCCGCAGCACGCCCCGTCGACCAGGTCGTCTCGGTGCTGACGACGGCCGGCTTCTCACCCCAGGTCGACCCGACCGGCGACGTCGCACTGCGCACGTGCCCCGTGCTCCGCTCCGCCCGCCGGCACCCGGAGGTTGTCTGCACGATGCACGCAGAGATGCTGCAGGCAACCCTCGACCGGTCCGGCGTCGACGACGTCGTGGTCGGCCTCGTCCCCTTCGCGCGTGAGGGCGCTTGCCTGGTCCGGCTCACGAACGCCGGGAAGTGAGCAGCCGAGGGTCGGCTGGCAGCAATCGCTCCGGCGTTCGTGATGGCTCCGGGAACGGCTGTGGTGACCCGTGTTGCCCTGGGCGACCCTGCGGATGCGACGTCTCAGGTGGGGGTGAACTCGACGAGGTGCAGGTGGAGGGTGCCGCCGGTGGGGGCGGCGTACTGCCGGCCGAGCCGTGACCTCGGCCGCTGCATGTTGTCGCTGCTGAGGTCGGGGACCGTCTCGAGCTGCGGCGTCGGGTCTGGTGGTGGTGGGGGTGATCCGATGTGCAGGCCGTGCTGGGTGGTGAAGGTCAGCCCGTAGCCCTGGTGGGGTCGCCGGTGATGGTGAACTCGCCGCGGTGGTGCCCGTCGTGGTGGAACGGGCACAGCCCGAGCAGGTTGGCCAGGTCGGTGGGGCCGCCGTCGCGCCAGTGGGTCAGGTGGTGGACCTCGAGGTGGCGCGTGGTGCCGCAGCCGGGGAACCGGCAGCCGCGGTCGCGGTCCAGGACCAGGACCCGGGTGCGGTGGGGGACGACGCGGTGGGCGCGGCCGACGTTGACGGGATGGCCGCCGCTTTCCCAGACGGGGGTGAGGGTGCCGTCGCAGGTGAGGCCGTCGATGATGTGCCGGGGCAGCCTGGGTTGGCCGGTGAGCCAGCCGCCGTCGGTGTCGAGGTGGATCTGGACCCGGTACCGGGCCCGCCGCGCCGCCCCATCCGCCCTGCCCTCGCCACCCTTCCCGCCAGTGCTGGTGATGCCTGCGGTGTCGAGGGAGCGGGTCGCGACCAGGGTGAGCGCGTCGGCCCAGGTGACCCGGGGGCTGCCACCGTCGGTGACGTGCCGGTGTGGGTCGAGCACGTCACCATCGCCTCCACCGTCGGCATCCGTGGCCAGGCTGTGGAAGAGGTGGTCCTTGACCTCGGCGAGCGCGGCCTCGACGACCGCGCCGACCTCGGCGGGCGCGTCGTAGCGCAGCCGGAACCGGCCGTCGGCGTACCCCATCGACAAGCTGGCCGGCTCGACCGGCTCGACCGGCACCGCGGATTCGTCGGCTTCGGGGTGGTCGGGGTGGTCTGACGCGGCAGCGGCGGGGGTCTTCTCGCCGGGGAGGACCCGGCCGCTCTCGTCGACGGTGGCCGGCTCGAGCGCGAAGTCGTAGCGGGCCACCGACCGCTGCAGCTGCGTGACGCTTGCGTGCGCGGCGAACTGCGCCACGCTCTCGTCGTACGCGGCGGGGGTGTGCCGGGCCACTACGGCGGCCTGGTCAAGGCTGATCCGGCCGGCCCGCAACGCCGCCGCCGTCGTCGGCAGCTCACCGGACCGGCGCGCCATCAGCAGGACCGCGGCGGCCTGGCCGCGGGACAGCCCAGCCCGCAGCATCAGCCAGTGCTCCGGTGACCGCAGCCCGGCCGCCTGCCACGACCCCTGCTTCAGCACCGTCGCGACGAAGTCGACCAGGCGGGCGTGCGCGTCGTGCAGGTCGGCGGCCAGGGACGCGACGTGGTCCCAGTCCTGCTCGATCTGCTGTGCGCTGCTCATGCCCTTATCGTACAGGTGTTCGAACGCTTACGGAAGAGCTGTCCACACGAATTGGCTTGCAGGCCAGCCTAATTGGCTCAATCCTCAACGACGCTTGGACCCGACGATGCAGCCCTTTCGAAGGGGCGGCGTACTCAAGCGATTCGAATAGGGCGAAGCCGCCGAACGGGCCTCACGAGGACGCGCCGATGGCGGCGACCGAGGCCGCAGGTAAGAACCAGTGCATGTCGTGCCGCCAACAGGTGTGGCCACGTCGGCCACCCGACAGGAGGAACGACATGACTCGCACGAGAATGCTTCGGCGACAGATGGTCTCGCTGGTGGCCCTCGCCCTGGGCGCTCTGCTCGGTGTCGTGCTGGCATCCGGGATGGTCTCGGCCCGAGCCGTCGACACGACCGCGGTGACCCACGAGCACGCGGCCTCCGCCACAGCGAAGACCACGCGCACCGCGTTCCACGACCAGATGCGCAAGCTCTGGGAGGACCACGTCACGTGGACGCGGCTTGCCATCGTGACCTTCGCCGACGGGTCGGCCGGGTTCGACGCCACGGCTGGCCGGCTGTTGCAGAACCAGCGCGACATCGGTGCTGCGATCGCGCCCTTCTACGGCGCTGCGGCGGGCAGCCGTCTGACCGCGCTACTGCACGACCACATCACCATCGCCGTCGAGGTGCTGACGGCGGCCAAGGCCGGGGACACGACGGCGTTCAACGCGGCCAACGCCCGGTGGTACGCCAACGGCAACGAGATCGCCGACTTCCTCGCCGCCGCGAACCCGAGGTCCTGGCCCCAGAAGCTCATGCGCGCTGACATGAAGACGCACCTCGACCAGACCCTCGCCGAGGCAGCCCACGAACTGCATGGTCAGTACGCCGCGAGCGTCGCCGACTACGAGGCCATCCATGCCCACATCCTCATGATGGCCGACCAGCTCAGTGCCGGGATCGTGGCCCAGTTCCCGTCCCGTTTCCGCTGATCCACAGCGCCCAACCGAGAGAGCAGTCCGCCACATGACGAACTGTTCTCTCGATTGCGGGGGTCCCTGAACGGAGTGTTCTCTCGATTGCGGGGATCCTTGAACGGAGTGTTCTCTCGATCAGGGAGGTGGGGTGAGGTCGGCTGTCTGCAGCTGGTGGCGGAGGATCGCGAACCGGGGCTCGACGCGCAGCAGGCGCACCTTCGACCAGGTGTGCAGCAGGGCCATCAGCAGGTCGATGGTCTCCCAGAGCACCACCCGCTCCGGCGAGACGGGCGCGTGCTCGCGGTACTCGTCCAGGAAGAGGTCGCAGAGGTCGTCGAGCAGCGCCAGCCGGTCCTCGAGCAGGTCCGGGCGGTAGCCCTCCGGGGACGCGGCGAGCGCCGTGACGCCGATGTCGCGCAGCTTGCCGCGGAACCGGCCCAGGTCGAGGCCGGGCTCGGCCATCGCGGCACCGTCGAAGTCGATGAAGGCCAGGCGTCCTCGAGCGAGGAGCACCTGCGCCGGCCGGAAGTCGTGGTGTGCGCAGACGGCCGGGTCAGGGTCGGTCGCCAGGCCCAGAGCCTCGAGGCGGTCGATGAGCGGGTCGCCGGCCTCACGCAGCTCGGGCACGGTCTGCGCCAGACGGTCGAGCATCTCGCGGGTCTCGGCGAGCCAGTCCGTCCAGCCCACCGACCGCGAGTAGCGGGCACCGCTGCAGTGGAGCGCGGCGAGGGCGACCGCCGTCCGCCGCAGCTCGGTCCGCAGCCCCTGGAGGAGGTTCGGGTCCATCTGCTCGAACGCCAGCCGGGCAAGCTCCTTGAGCGTGCGGTCCTCGGGGACGGGGCCCTGGAGCAGGACCCGCTCCTCCGGCAGGTAGCCGAGCGGCTCGGCGAGCAGCACGTGCTCCCCTCGTGCGAGGTCGCTGCGCCAGAGCGCAGTCATGGCCTCGTGGGCGACCGCACCCTTGTCGCCCTGGTGCGTCTTCGCCACGACCGGCCGCGGCAGTCGGGCGGACGGCGGGTCGTAGGTGAGGTCGTAGTGGATCGTGCACCGGCTGCCCGGCTTGTAGCGCAGGACGTTGGGCGTGCTCGACGCCACGGTGGCCTCCGGGTAGCCGCTCGCCCGGAGCATGCGCTCGATGATGCGGGCCGAGGCCTCCGGCTCGGACAGGGCGCCGAGGCTGGGCAGGCCTGGGTCCTCCTCCTCTGTGCGCAGGTGCACCCGCAGGTCGGGCAGGAACACCTCGTGGCCTGGCTCGCCGAACCCGACCCCGGCTCCCGCGAGCGGCAGGTCCGGGCCGGGTCGCGTGGGTGGGTAGAGCTCGCCGACCAGCACGACCTCGACCGGATCCGCGCCCCCTGCTGCGACGACGGCGCGGCAACGCGCGAGCCAGCTGCCTGCCTTGGCGCGCAGCTGGTCGGCGCGGCACTCGACCAGCGCGAGACGTCCGTCGCGCAGCTCGGGTACGTGCGCTTTCAACGAGGCCTCGAGGCGGCCCGGACGCATGAGCCCGGCCAGCCATTCGGGCACCTCGCCGAACGGGCCGAGGGCGTCGATCGCGGTGTCGTGCGTGGTCGTGCTCATGGGAGCCTCCCCGGCTTCGGGTCGCTGGTGTCGAGCAGCGTGACGGCGAACGCGGCCCTGGCGCTCTTGAAGCGTCGAGTGGCGCGCAGGGCGATGCGGGCGAGGTTGAGCCGGCGGTGCGCCCACACCCGAACCTCGAGACCCGCGACGTCGGCTGCACCGGGCGAGATGCCGTATGCCACGAGGAAGTCCGTGCGAGCGGCTGCGGCACGTGAGGCCGAGCCCCCGACGGTCTCCTCGCGCATGGCTGCGTACGCGAGGAACCGACCGATGTCGGCGGCAGGGTCGGCGAACGCGACGGTGTCGAGGTCCAGCACACCGAGACCCCCTGGCACCCTGACGACCTGGCCGGGTGTGAAGTCGCCGTGGCACAGCACCGGCTCCGCGCCGGAGAGCCCAGAGTGCCCGGAGAGCCCGGAGAGTGCGGAGCGCCCGGGCTGCTCCAGCACCGAAGCGGCCTGGCGGACCGCGGCGTCGACCCGCGCTGCCACGTCGGGCCACGCGGTCGCGACCAGCCCCTGCTCCCGACGGAGCCGGTCGACGAGCTCGGACGCCGTCACCCGGCGCAGGCGACCGGTGGGGGCATGGGCGTGGAACGCCCGGAGCACGCGCGCGACCTCCTGCGTGCCGACCGGGTCGGGAGAGCCCGGCCAGGGGCCCACCGCGCCAGGCGGAGTGAGCGACTCGAGGACCGTCGTCCGCAGGGAGGGGCTCACCCCGAGCACTCGGGGAAGCCGCACCACACCTGCACCCAGGGAGCGCACCTGCCCGGTGCCGACGGCGTACAGCGCCTCGGCCGCGGCCGTGGCGTCGTCCGCGCGCGGGTAGACCTTGGCGTACGCCTCCTCCTCGCCCACCCGGACTCGCAGTACGCAGGCACCCTCGCGCGGGTGGTGCACGACAACCGCCGAGTAGTCGAACGGCCCTGTCGCAGAGGCACGCCCGATCCCGGAGTCACGTAGCAGCGGCGCAAGCGCACCACCCCGGAGCACGGCAGCCAGGGTGGGAAGGAGGCGGTCGTCCGGGAACTCCGCGACCGACACGTCGCCCCCGCGGTCGCGGACGAGCAGGGTGACCGCCTCCGCAGCCGCATCCCCGTCCAGCTGGATGCCCACGCGCGCCGACACGTCACCCGGACCCCGGTAGAGCAGGGAGTGGGTGCGGGCCCTGGCCACGCTGCGTCCCGGTCGGTGGGTCGCGACCCACTCCCGCGCCAACCGGTCGCCGAGCGACGGGTCGGTCGCCCAGTCCGGCAGCGGCCGCACCCTCGTGGCCGCCTGCGCGTCGGAGCTCACGCGGGCCCCCGACGGCGTTGCGGACGGTCGACCGACATCAGCTCGCCGAAGAGGTCGGCGAACGCACCGGGACTGGCCGCCAGGACGGCCGGGGATCCCTCCCGCACGATCTGGCCGTCGTCGAGCACGAGCACCCGGTCGGCACACCGGACCAGCTCGGCGTCGTGGGAGATGATGATCGTCGTCGTGCCGTCGATGAGGGTGTGCAGGGCGGCGATGACCTGGGCCGACGCCTCCGGGTCGAGCCCCGTCGTGGGCTCGTCGAGCACGAGCACGGGTGCGTCACGGATGAAGGCGCGGGCGATCGCGAGCCGCTGCCGCTGGCCGCCCGACAACGTCGAGGCCCGCTCGCCCAGCACGGTCTGGTAGCCGAACGGCAGGTCCGCGATGAAGTCGTGCGCCTGCGCCAGCCGGGCCGCTCGCTCGACCCGGTCGGGGTCGGGGTCGTCGATGCCGTAGGCGATGTTCTCGGCCACGGTGCCGGTGAGCAGGAGGGTCTCCTGGAGCACGAGGCTGACCTGGCTGCGCAAGGAGGCGAGCGTGAACTCCCGGACGTCGGTGCCGTCGATCGCGACGACCCCCGAGTCCGGGTCGTAGAGGCGCGGCACGAGCTGCGCGACGGTGCTCTTGCCGGCGCCACTCGGGCCGACGAGGGCGACCACCTCGCCCGGGTCGGCGGTGAAGCTGATGTCGCGCAGCACCGTCCGCGCGTCCTCGGGCTCGGCGGCCCCGTCCGCGCCGGCCTCGGCGCCCTCGATGCGGTAGCTGAAGCTGACGTGCGTGAAGCTCAGCCGTCCGGCGAGCCTCGGGGCCGGTGTCGACGACGGGGTGTCTTCGACCGTGGGGTGTCGCTCGAGAAGCTCGGCGATGCGTTCGGTGCTCGCGATGAGCTTGCCGACCTTGTACCACTCGCTCACGATCTTGCGGGATGGCTTGAACATGTTCTGGATGAGCAGCACGAACAGCACGAGCGTGCCCGCGCTGATCACGCCCCCCTCGACCAACCAGAAGCTGAGCCACAGCACGCCGGCGATCGTCAGCCCCTCGAAGACCGCGATGACGAAGCTGAACTGGGCCTGGACGGTCGCGATGCGCAGCGAGGCCTTCATGCTCTGGTCGCTCTGCCGCGAGAAGTTCTCGAGGTCGACGTGTCCGCGGCCGTAGCTCTGCACGAGCCGGATCGACGAGAGCATCTCCTGGGCCGTCGACGCCAGGTCGCCCTCCGTGGCGCGCTGCTGCTTGGAGAAACGCTTGAGCCGCAACGAGAACCAGTTGGCGACGAGGGCGAGCACCGGCACGACGACGGCTGCGATGAGGGCGACCTGCCACGAGCGGAGCAGGAGCGCGACGAACGACCCGATGAGCAGGAGCGCGCTGGCCACGAAGTTGCTGAGGGACATGACGATGAAGTCCTCGACGACGAGCACGTCGCCGGTGACCCGGGTCAGCACGTCTCCCGTGCGTCGCTTGTCGTGGAAGGCCATCGACAGCTTCTGCAGCCGGTCGTACATCGTGACGCGGATGTTGTAGCCGAGCACGCGGCCACCGCGCGCCAGGAACACCTCCGACAACGAGTCGGCACCCTTGTTGACGGCTGCGATGAGGATGATGGCGAGCCCGAGAAGCAGGACCGTCTCGACGCGCTCGTTGGTGAGGAACGCCGGGAACCCGCGGTCGCGGAGGCTCACCTCCTTGCCCGTCACGAAGTCGAGGGCGTACGCGATGGGGAACGGCTCGAGGACGGCCGTCACCGCCTCGAAGACGAGCAGGAGCAGGCCGACCACGTAGGGCCGGTTGCTGCCGTGGTAGCTCCGGATCAGCGCGAGAGCCCGCGCGGTGTCGGACCGCCTGGCGTGACGGGGTGCCCGCCGCCGGCGGGGGCGCTCGGCCGGTGCGTCCACCCTCGTGTCAATCGCGACCATAGGGACTCCCGAGGTCGGCCGCGGCCCGCCGGGCCTCGGCCACGAGCCGTCCGGGCTGCAGGGCTCCCGGCGATCGCGACCAGGCGCGCAGCGCCTTGCGCAGCAGCGAGACGCCGACGTAGTAGCCGATCCTGTCGGTGAGCTCGTCGGGTCGCGAGGGTCGGGCACGGTCGACGTATGCCGTCACGAACGTCGCGCCGAGCGCCTCCGCAGCGCGCGCGGCCTCCCATCCCGCCTCCTGCTCCGCCCCGCCGGAGGCCCCGTCCGCCACGTCCGCGCGTATGGCGGCCTGACGGAGCGAGGCGACGAAGTTGCCCACGTCGTAGGCGGGCTCGGCGATCCCGCAGTGGTCGAGGTCGAGCACTGCCACGCGATCTCCGTCGACGAGGAACTGGCTCGGCTTGCAGTCGCCGTGCACGAGCGAGAGCGGACCCGCCTGCGGTTGCCGGTCGAGGAGGTCGCGGGCCAGCGCGAGGAGCTCCTCGCCGGTGGACGGGTCGACGCTGCAGACCGCCGTGGCGCGGTCGACGAAGCGGTCCAGCTCCCGGTCCAGCGGTCGTGGCCGACCCGCCGGCACGTGCCCGCCGTGGAGGGCCGCGAGGGCTTGCGCCGCCCTCACGAGGTCGGGCTCGTGACGCCGCACGACGAACGGGTCAGCGAGGTCGAGCGCCAGCTCACGGCCTGGCAGGTGTCCCTGGACGACGACGGCGAGCTCGGGCAGGTGCGCCACGACGGGAGCCAGCACGAGGGGCGGCGGCAGCCGGAGGGCGTTCAGCGCCCGACCCTCAGCCGTGACAGCGGCCGCCTTGGCGCCGTCGTGGTAGACCTTCGCGACGTACATCGCGTCGGCGCCGCCTGAGCCTCGCACCGTGACGGCGACGGTGGCCCGACGCCCGGGGCGGTAGCGCAGCAGCCGCACCCCCACGGAGCAGCCGCCGGGCAGATCGAGGGCACGGCCCAGCCATGCCCCCATCCGCTCGGGGTCGAGGACGTCGGGCAGCGTGGGCAGGCCGGGGTCGTGGGGGAACCGCCGGACGCCGATGCCGTTCGGCAGCAGCCAGCCGGCAGCGACCTCACCGGGCGCCGGCACCACAGCGTGCACGAGGCTCGCACCGAGCCGGTAGAGCACGGTCGCGCGCCTTCCCGGCTCGTACTTGGCGTCGACGACGAGGCACGGCGTGCGCGGGTCGTCGCCCAGAGCGGCTGCCAGCAGCGGGGCCATCTGCTCGGCGTCGAGTGCCTCGAGCACGGTGGCGTGCTGGGCGCGCTGACCACCGAGGACGTCCACCCCCGCGATGGTCCCGCCGGTCATGAGGTCACCTCCGCGACACCGAAGACCTGCACCAGCTGCTCGGCCGCACGGTTGACGTCGAAGGATCTCTCCGCCGTCTCGCGTGCTCTCGCTCCCATCATCCGTCGTCGGGCCGGGTCGCGCAGCAGGCTCCCGAGGTGGTCCGCGACGGCGGCGACGTCGCGGGCCGGGGCCAGCAGCCCGTTCTGGCCGTGCTCGACCGCCTCGGCGACACCGCCGACGTCGGTGGCCACGACGGGCAGGCCCGATGCGAGCGCCTCGACGACGACGTTCGGCACGCCGTCACGGTCGCCGTCCGCAGTCACGAACGGGGTGAGCGCGAAGACGTCGGCCTCGCGCATGGCGTCGACGATGACCGGGCTGTCGCGCTCGCCCGCGAACGTCACCACGTCGTCGACGCCCAGCCCACGGCATACGGCCTCGAGCTCACCGCGCATCGGGCCGTCGCCGTAGACGGTGAGGTGGAAGGGCGCGACTCCGACGAGCCGGGCGCAGGCCCGCAGCAGGTCGGGGAACCCCTTCTTCTCGACCAGTCTCCCGACGGAGACGATGCGGGTCACGCCGTCAGTCCGGGGGCGGCCGGGCACGAACTGGGTCAGGTCGATGCCGTGGTGGATCACGCGCACCTTGCGCATCGACTCCGGATCCAGCTGTGCCGCAAGGAAGTCCACGTTGGCGGCACAGCACGTGAGCAGGCTCGTCGCAGCCCGGGACCGCGCCAGGAGACTGGCACGCGGGATCTGGTAGAGGTCACGGGCGTGCGCGGTGAAGCTGTAACCGACGCCGGTGAGCAGGTGCACGAGGAGGGCGACGAGCGCGGGGTCGTGGGCGAAGTGGGCATGCAGGTGCGCGACGCGTATGCCGTCTGCCTCGCTCCGCGCCATGCGCGCTGCGAGCTGGACGGCCACCTCGAAGCACTCGGCCGTGGTGGCGTTCGCGTAGCCGCTGGACAGCTCGGGGCGGTCCCGCACGAGACGCGCCGTGTCGGCGTACCGCTGGGGCGCGAGCTCCGCGACCAGGGCGTGGTCGTCGGGCGACGCGACCGAGGTCGGGTGGGTCACCGCCGCCCGCACCCGTGCCACCTGCGGCTGGCGCACCGGCTCGCCCGACGGGGCCATGGCCCAGAGGTCGAGGTCCACACCGAGGCGCTCGAGGGCCAGCACCTCGTTGACGATGAACGTCTGCGACAGCCGGGGCCAGCTCCGCGTCAGGAACATCACCCTCGTAGGCATGCCACCCCCTGACCGAGCCGGTGCCGGGAGGACTGCACCAGCTCGTCGGTGACCTGGCCAGCAAGCTGCTGACGGGTGATCTTGAGCAGTGTGTAGGCGCGGAAGAAGGCGAGCCGGCGCTGGGCACCTGCCCCGGGGACGTCGCCGTACGCGTCGAGGAAGGCCCGCACGGCGTGCTCCACCTGACCCGACCGCGATTCCTCCGCGTACGCGCACAGGTGGGCCACGTCGAACGCGGGGTCGCCCATCCGGGCCTCGTCGAGGTCGATGACGGTGACCTGCCCGCGGTCGCCGACGAGCACGTGGCCCAGGTGGAGGTCCTTGTGGATGAGGGCGTCGCCCACGTCGGGAAGGGTCGCCGCGCGGGTGTCCAGCAGGTCGACCAGCTCGCGGGCGGGAGCGAGCAGCCGCGCGTCGACCCGGCCGATGCGTTCCGCCCAGAGTCCGCAGTTGGCCACCTCGTGACCGACCTCCAGACGCCGGCCGGCGCCGGCCCGTGTGGCGTGGACGGTGCGGAGCCACCGTCCGAGCAGGCCTGCCGCCCGGACGACGTCGACCTCGTCGAGCGCGACCTCGCGGGGCGCTCCGGGTGACGTGGCCGCAGCGACCGGCACACGGCGGGGGCCTCCCGGCGATGGCGTCACGGGCTGTCCGGCCGCCGCCCGACAGAGCACGATGCCGAGGTGCGGGTGCACGCCGATCGGCCGTTGGGTGCCGCACCGGACCTCGGGGTCGCGCAGCCGGTCGAAGAGGACGAGGTTCTCGTGGGCGACGACGGCTCGACCGTGGTCCGCGTACGCCTTGGCGATGACGTCGACGGGGCCCTCCGACCCACCGGTCACGCGGTAGCGGACGACGACCCTGCGGCCGGGGGCGAGCCGGAGCGTCTCCGCCGAGACGATGCGTCCGCCGTCGAGGCCACCGGCTCGCAGCTGTTCGCGCAGCAGGGCTGTCATCGAGCGCGGGTCCGTGAGCTCGGGCGACCGCTGCGGCCGCCGATGGGCCGCCGACCGGCGCAGGCGCCGGTCGCGTCGTCGCTCGAGCACTCCCGAGGCCGCCGCCACGAGGGACGGCACGGCCTCCCAGTGGGTCGTGTCGAGGCTGCGGTAGCGGCGGCCCCCGATCTTCAGCAACGACGCGGCGTGCCACCAGTCGACGGCGTCCGGCTCGGCCTGCCCGCCGGCATCGGCATAGCCCTGTAGCAGGGCCCCGACGAGGTCGGGGGTAGCGGCAGAGCCGGTGCGCATGCGTTGCCAGTCGAGGTATGCCGTGGCGTTGCCGAGGTCGCGCGCCGGGTCGGCCAGGCCGGCGCCGTCGAGGTCGAGCACGGCGAGGCGGTCGCCGTCCACCATCACCTGACCAGCGCGGTATGAGCCGTGGCTGAACACGAGGGACCTCTCCCGGGGCGGTGCGTCGGCGAGCCGGTCGAGAGACCAGCCGAGCGAGAGCGCCGTCGGCGGGTCTGCGTGCCAGGCTGCCGCCAGGTAGGAGGTGAGCTCGTCGAGCTCGTCGGCCGTGCCGTGTCGACGCGCCGAGGTGTGCGGCCCCGGGCTGGTGCGATGGATGTCGGCGAGGAGGCGGCCGAGGCCGGCGACGAGGCGGACGCGGTCCCGTGCGGGCGAGGCGACGTCCGTGAGCAGGTCGGAGGCCGTCGGCCCCGTGACCCCTGCAGTGACGACGGCGCCGAGATCCGCCCAGCAGCCGACGAGGGCAGGGACGACGGCACGTCCGCCGCGGCCTCCGGCCAGGGCTCGCAGGCTCTCCACGTACTCGCCGGTGCCGCGCGCGAGCAGCTTGACGAAGACGGTGCGCCGACCCGAGGGCAGCAGCACGTCGCAGCGGATGACGCACCGCGAGCCGGGCCGGTAGCTCACCGGCGTCACCGTGCAGTTGCGGACCGGCTTGCCCAGGAGGTGCTCGAGCCGTGCCGCGACCTTCACCGGGTCGAGCACCGAAGCCACACCCGGCAGCCCAGGGTCCTGGCTCAGGCCGCTCCGGTGGACCGAGCCCTGCCTCGCCTCGTAGACGACGACCTCGCCGTTGCGGTGGTCGAATGCGACCCTCGCGGACTGCTCCGGCTCCCAACGGATCTGGTGGACGCCTCCGGGCCGGCCCTCGCCCTCCACCACGGGCTGGACGAGCCCGACCAGGGGGTCGACCTCGGTCCAGTCGAAGCCCGTCGGGGCCGCGGGCCACGCCGTCGTCATCTGACCTTCGCCCCGAGCACCTGGTGGGTCTGCCGCGTCATCTCGCGGGAGAGGTCGCGGGCGCACGCGAGGGCCTCGTCGAGGCCCACGCCGACCGCCTCGGCCCAGCCCGGCTCGTGCAGCGGGATCCGCCGGCCCAGCGCACGCAGCTGGAAGACCACGTCGTAGAGGAGCGCCCGGCCCACCCGCGTCGGAGGGCACGGGCCGTAGCCGCGCAGGAAGGCGTCCACGGGGGTGGTCGGGCTGCGTCGCCCGACCCGGGACCACCAGCGCAGGTCGGCCAAGAGCTTGCCGACGTCCACCGCGGGGTCGCCCACCGTGACCCGGTCGAAGTCGAGCAGGACGAGACCGTCAGCGGAGGCGAGGAGGTTGTCGCACTTGTAGTCACCGTGCAGGAGGTGGCCCGCCTCGTCGGGCAGCTCGACCAGACCCACGACGGTCTCGGCGAGCAGCGCCTCGGAGGCCGCTGCGGCACCGGGCGCCAGCGCAGCCACGTGCTCGAGCGACCGTCGTGTCGCGGCCGCCTCGGCCACCGGGTCCGAGCGTGTCCCCCCGTCCGGCCTGGACCGCACGCCGCTCTCGTGGATGGCGCGGAGGGCCGCGCCGGCGCGGCCCAGGTCGGCCAGCCGGCCGGTCGTCCAGGCGTGCCCGTGGAGCAGGGCGTGCGACAACGGCGCTGCGTCCTCGCCCTCCCACAGCACCAGCCCGTGAGCGGCTGCGTAGCCGACGAGGCGAGCGGTGCGTGCCGACGCACCCGGCGCCGAAAGCGTCTGCGCGACAGCGCTTCTCGCATCCACGACCGTCTGGCCGACGTCGTCCCGGTAGCACTTGACGAACAATGTCCGCCGGCCGTCGAGGCTCTCGACGAGCAGCACGTGGCGCTGCCCCGGGCGGTAGCGGAGTGGTCTGACGTGCACCCCGCCCTCGAACCCCGCCACGCCAGCGCCGCTGAGGATCTGCGCCAGGCGCCCGGGGTCGTAGGCGTCGGCGAGATGCGGGAACGCGGGGTCGAGGGGTGCGATGAGCACCGTCATGCCGCTCGCGTCGGCCGGCGGACCGAGCGTCGAGAACGGGCCCCGCAGCCCGGGGGCCACCGACGACGAACGGGGGTCGGCCGCGGCAGCGGGCTCGCCGGCGGCCCACCAGGTCACCGTGGCAGGCCGCCTGGGGATGCCGCTGCCCTCGAGGTCCACGCTGACCGTCAGCTTGCGGCCGGGCTTCAGCTTGGTGCGCGTCACGTGCGTCCGAACAGGGCCCACCCCGTCGGCCAGCAGCGGCCCGAGAGACTCGGCGACGGCCACGGGCACGACCTCGGTGAGGAAGCGGCATACGTCCTCGGGGCTGCTGCGACCAGCCACGACGTCGTCGGCCTCCACGGCGCCGCTGGCCGCGCCGACCTCGACGGTCGACCCCGTCGCCGCGGCGGCGGGCGCCCCCGCCGGCACCGTCATGTGCCGACCGACTCGAGCTCCAGCTTGGGCCAGCTCTCGAGACGGCTCGTCAGCCGGGCCACGGCGGTCTTGCGACCCGTCAGGTCGGGGCTCCGGGACGGGCACGGCGGGTCCGCCAGCGCGGCCACGACCGCGTCGGCGACCGCACCCGTGCCGAGGAGGTCGGGGTCGAGCCAGTGCACCCAGTCCCGCTGGCCGAAAAGGCTCGAGCGGATGCGCTGCTCGGCGCTGGGACCACTTCGCGGGATGAGCAGGGCCGGGGTTCCGTCGTTGAGCAGCTCGATCGTCGTGTTGTAGCCAGCCATCGACACGACGAGGTCGGCACGGGCGATCCGGCCGCGGCCGCGGATCCGACGTCGCACGTCGACCATGGGCAGCCCGCTCGCCCTGCGCTTCAGCTCTGCCACTTCGGCTCGGGGCATGAACGGGCCTGTGACGAAAAGGAACTCGGCAGGGCTCTCCCGGTGCACCGCCGCAGCCGAGTCGATCACCCCCGACATCATCGGGAACGCGTCGGCTCCGCCGCCGGCGACCACGAGGACGGTCGGGTGCGCGGGAGCGTGGGGTGGTGCGACGCCTTCCCGGCCGTCCGTGCTCGCGTGGTCGGCGACGACGGCGAGGCGCCTGGCTCGCCGGTGCGGCTTCGCGCACACGTAGCCGGCATACGTCAGCCGCTGGGCGGGTCCTTTCGGCCACGCGTACTCGTGCGCCACGTCGAGCACCTCGCGGGAGCCGTAGACCAGCACCTCGTCGTAGAACTCCTCGAGCGCCTCGTACGCACCCTCGGCCGTCCAGCGTCTCCGCACGACCTCGGGGTTGTCGATGATGTCGCGCAGCCCGAGCACGACGTGGGCCCGGTGGCCGCGCAGCTTGCGCAGCGCCGGCACCAGCTCACCCATCGCGCCGTGCGGCATGTGGTCGACGAGGAGGATGTCCGGGTCGAACTCCCGAACGGCGCTGACGATGAGGCGCCGGCGAAGGGCGAGGACGTCCCGGAAGGATGCCGAGAGCGACACGGCCTCCCACTCCCCCGGGCCGCTCTTGCGGATGCTCGGGAGCTTGAGGAAGTCGTGACCGGGGGCCGTCGCGAAGAACTGCCCGAGGGGCGAGTCCGAGAGGGTGAGGGCACTCGCCCCGGGCATCTGGTGCAGGAACTCGGCGGCGAGCAGCGAGGTCCGCCGCATGTGGCCGAGTCCGAGCCCGTCCTGCGAGTAGATGAGCATCCTCGGTTCGTGGGTCACCGGTCCCACCCGCCCTGGATCGAGCCCTGCATCGAGCCGTGGATCGCCGGGATCGCCTGGAGTCCTGGCGAACCGGGAGACGTGACACCCTCCTGCTCGGGGTGCTCGCGAAGCCTGCGGTGCCAGGCCACCTGGTGCTTGAGGCCGAGGCGCAGGTCCGTCGCCGCCCGCCAGCCCAGGGCCGCAGCGGCCGCCCTGCTGTCCCCGTGGGTCTGCTCGGTGTCGCCCGCGCGGTGCGGCAGCCGCGCGACCGATGCCTCGCCGTGCACCTCCTCCGCGAGGAGGCGGAGCATCTCCGGGACGGGGACCGGCGCCCCACGGGCGATGTTGAGGACGGTGCCCGAGGGCACCGGGGCCGTCGTCGCGGCGACGACCGCGCGGGCGACGTCGCCGACGTAGGTGAAGTCGCGCAGCTGCACCTGGTCGCCGAAGACCGACACCTCCCGACCGTCGAGCAGCGCCTCGGTGAAGCGGTGGATCGCCATGTCGGGACGCTGGCGGGGACCGTAGACGGAGAAGAAGCGCAGCGCGACCGTGGGCACGCCGCGCTGGTGCGCGTACGCACCGACCAGGCACTCGCCCGCCAGCTTGCTGACGCCGTACGGACTGAGCGGCGCCAACCGGCTCGTCTCGTGCATCGCCTCGAGCGTCGGCCCGTAGACCGACGAGCTCGAGGCATACACGATGCGCGGGGCGTGGGCACACGCTGCAGCCTCGAGGAGCCGCTGCGTGGCGAGGATGTTGCGCTCGACGTAGGTCGAGAACGCCTCTCCCCACGACGTGCTCACGCCGGGCTCGGCCGCGAGGTGGATGACGGCGTCGACGTCCTCGACCAGAGGGCCGAGCTCCGCCCTCGTCAGGTCCTCATGGAGCAGCGTGAACGCCGGGTTGTGTCGCATGCCGGAGACGTTGCGCAGCTTCGCAGCAGGGTCGTAGTTGTCCGTGAGGGCATCGACCCCACGCACACGCCAGCCTTCACTGAGCAGCAGCTCGGAGACGTGGCTTCCAATGAATCCTGCTGCACCGGTAACTAGTACAAGTTTCACGAGACCCCCCCTGGGTCGCGTCAGTCAGGGCTCACGGCCCCGCCCCCAGGTCCCGTGAAATTGAGTTCGAAATCAAGTGTGGCATTGCTGAATTCCCGATGTACGCCGAATGAACGAAGTCTGTGCGGATCGACCCCTCGGGGTGCCATCCTGACGAGACGACCGAGGGGTGTTTATGGGTCCGACCTGGTTCGAGCGCGGCGTTCATCCGGAGAGCGTGTCGATGGCGCTCAAGCATCACGTTCCTGAGCTGCGTTCTGGCACAGTCGATCTGGTCGACTGCAAGGTGACGCGGCTCAGGTCCTCCGACACCGGGGAATGGACCGCGACCTACCTCCTCGAGGTGGCCGGCCCCGCCGACACGCGTCGCACCGTGTCGGCGCACGGCACCCTCGTCCCGCACGGCGGCAGGGTCCCCACGACGGGGAGCTCGGCGAGGTTCGGTGAGGACGGCTGGTCGCACTGGTTGCCTGACCTGCGCCTGCACCTCGACGTCTGGTCGGCTGACGCCGAGCTCCCCGGACTGGTGGCCATCACGCAGGTGGACTCGGCGCTCCCCTTGCTCGAGCGGGTGCTCGAGGCGCACCGCCCCGGCGACGGAACGCGGCTCGTCGGCTGCCGCAGCTCGGTGCTGACCTACAAGGCCGGCCTGCGCGCGACCGTCTCCTGCGACCTGCAGGTCGCACCGTCGCCCGTCCCCCCGGCCTGGCCGCGCGCTGTCGTGGCCAAGGTGCACCGGGTCGAGGAGGGGCGCGCCTGCCACGACGTGCTCGAGGCCCTGTGGGCCTCGAGCATGCGTGCCAGCCCGACGCTGAGCATCCCCGAGCCCGTCGGCTACGTGGACGGCCTCGGCATCTCGGTGCAGACGCACCTCGACCACAAGTGCACGCTCAAGGACCTCCTCGCCGACGCGTTCTCGGGCGACGGCGACGGCGACGCAGCGGTGGCGGTCGACGCCGTCCGTGACACCGCCCGGGGGCTCGCGGCGCTGCACACCAGCGGCGTCACGGCCGGCCCGCGCACGACGTGGGACCACGAGCTCGCCGCGCTCGAGAGCAAGCGGGCCAGGCTGACGACGCTGCTGCCCTGGCTCGACGAGCTCACCGGCACCGTCCTCACCCGCATCGGCCGGGCCGCCTCGCTGGTCGACCCCGACCCATCGGGTCCGGTCCACGGCAGCTTCCGCCCGGCTCAGGTGCTCCTGCTCGACGGCGGCGGCCTCGGCCTCATCGACTTCGACAAGGCAGGACAGGGCGAGCCCGCCATCGACATCGCCATGTTCCTGGTGAAGCTGCGCCACTCCGCGGTCAACAAGACCGGCTGCGACGTGGCGGCGGGCTCGAACGCCTTCGAGGACCGTTCGTCGCGGGTCGACGCCCTCGCCGACGCGTTCCTCGCCGCCTACCGCGAGCAGGCTCCGGTGACGGACGAGCGCGTACGCGTGTGGGAGGCCCTCGAGCTGAGCTCGCTCGTCCTCAGCGCGGCGAGGAAGATGCTGCCCGATCGGGCAGCGACGTGCGCGGCCATGCTCGACCGCCACCTGCTCGCTCACGGCGTCGGCACCGGTGCCTGAGCCCGCGCCGATCGACCCGTGGCGCCACCAGCGGGTCGCGCCACGCCGTCCGCGTGTTGGTCGACACCGGTGGCCGGGCGCATGGCATGCTCCTGCTGCATGCCCGTCGGTCCCCCTGGCTTGACGGGCACGCGCACGCTCCGGCGCAACCCCCCTCCGCCGGAGCCATCGGCGCAGCCCGTCCCACCCCCACCCGGACGGGCTGCGCCACTCCTCACGGCGAAGGTCGCGGGCGCTACAGCGCCGGCATGCCGGTGGCGACCGCGAGGAGGATCTCCTCGTGGATGCCGAGCTTCTGCGCGAGAGGCGCGCTCCGGTACGCCTGGAGGAGCCCGTCGACGGCCTCCGGCACCGTGACCGTGCTCGTCTGCGGTCGAGGTGGCGGGTCTGGCGCCGGTGAGGCGACGGCCGAGGCGCCGGGCACGGCCAGCGTGCCGACGGCGGCGATGGTGAACAGGGCTCGGTGGAGGATCCTGGCGATGGGCTGGCTGTCGTGGTGAGTCATCTCCCCACGGTCACGCGATCAGGCCCGTCAGGGAATCCGGCCTTCGGCGCACGACGTTCGCCGTACGCGTTTCTGCGCATTCCGGCAGGACGCCGCCAGGCCTAACCTAGGCAGATGGAACCGACTGCACCTGGTGCCATGACCGCGAGCCGCTGGACGTTGACCGACCAGGACGTCCGGAGCCTGCTCGACGTCCTGGAGCCCGCGCCCGCAGCGTCGGAGGACGACATCTTCTACGCCGACGTGCTCGCCGGGCTGCAGCGGCTCATCCCGTGCGACGACCTCACCTTCCAGCTCATGGATGTCAGGGACCAGCGCATCCGTCTGCTGTCCGTGTCGGACGACGGTGTCGAACGGGAGGAGAGCTTCGGCACGGAGGATGACGAGTTCACACAGGTCTTCTGGCAGGAGTTCTGGAGGTTCGACGGCTGCGCGGGTCCGCTGCTGACCAACGACTACACCACCGTGCAGCGGCGGTCGGACCTCTGGACCACGCGCGACTACGCCAACACCCCGCTCGGCTCCTTCTTCGTCAACACGCTCGGGATCACCCACGAGGTCCTCCTGCCCCTCACACCGCAGGGCGGCACCGACCGCCGAGTGCTGCTGTTCCGCCACGGCGGTCCCGACTTCACCGAGCGTGAGCTGATGATGCTCCGGCTCGTGCGTCCGCACCTCGCTGAGCTCCACGCCCGTCGCGACCGCGAGCTGCGTGGCGAGCCGAACCTGACGCCCCGCCAGTGGGAGATCCTGCGGCAGGTCGCCACCGGCGCGAGCAACGCGCGGATCGCCTCGAACCTTCGGCTCTCCGAGGGCACCGTGCGCAAGCACCTGGAGAACATCTTCCTGCGGCTCAACGTGCTGAGCCGCACCGAGGCGCTGGCCCGGGTCCGCCCCTTCCTCGACGCCGCCTGACCCCCGCCCCCAGGAGCTCCGGCCTGGGCACGCCTCGGTCCGCTCCTCGACCGCGCCGGGCTGGGCGGTCTCGGCGTCCGCCAGTCCGAATTGCCCAATTTCGCCAATCCGCTGCCGCCGGCCGCGCCGGACGTTACGTTTCGGATCGGCCCGATGCAGACCTGCCCGGGTGAGTTCTTCCCGCCGAGCGCCCGACATCCGAGCACGGCGGGCTGCCAAGGGGGTTCCATGGGCGTGCTGCGCCGCCGTTCCGTCATGTCTGCCGTGGTGGCACTGGGGTTGGTCGTGCCACCCGCCACCGCGGCCCTCGCCACCGTTGACCACACCCAGCCGGTGACCAAGCGGGAGCGGCTGAACCAGCTGCAGTCCCATCAGACGACCACGCCTGCTCCGGGGCCGAAGGGCTCTGCCGGCCACCTGCGCGGTCTGGCCGTCCAGCGCGGCTCGGGCAAGGTCGTGCTCTCGGTCAAGGTGCGCAAGGGCACGCAGGCCGGAACGTCCCTCACCGACGTCGCTCGCTCGGCGAAGGCCCAGGGCGGTGCGCAGCGCCGCGTGCTCCGCCAGCTCGACACCGTGTCGGTGGAGGTCCCCGCGACCGTGGCCCCCGGATTCGCCGCCACGCTGCGAGGCCGGGCGGACGTCACGCGGGTCGACGTCGTGGGCCGGAAGACATTCTCCTTCGTTCCCAACGACCCTGACTTCTCGGCCACCACGCCCTACCTGGAGGCGGTCACCGCCCCAGCCGCCTGGGACGTGCAGCGCGGCGACGCAGCCGTGCGCATCGCGGTCGTCGACAGCGGCGTCGACGTCGCGCACCCGGACCTCGCCGGCCGGGTCACCGACACCTACAACGCCGTCGACGGCTCCACCGACGTCACCGACGCCGTGGGCCACGGCACCTTCGTGGCGGGCGTCGCCGCGGCGACCGCGGACAACGGCATCGGCATCGCGGGCGCCTCTGCGGGCGCCAGCCTGATGGCCGTCAAGGTCGCCGACCCGGCCGGTGACGTGTTCGCCGACAAGGAGGCAGCCGGCATCATCTGGGCCGCCGACCACGGCGCCGACGTCATCAACCTCAGCCTCGGCAGCGCCTCCCCCGACCAGGTCGAGTCCGATGCCATCGCGTATGCCGTGGGCAAGGGAGTGCTCGTCGTGGCGGCCGCCGGTAACAGCGGCAGCACGACCCCGAGCTACCCCGCGGCCTACCCGAAGGTGGTCGCCGTCGCCGCGACCGACGCGACCGGTCATCGAGCCGACTTCTCCCAGTTCGGTCCGTGGGTGACCGTGGCGGCCCCCGGCATCGGCCTGACGAGCACGACCCCCACCGCCGGCAGTGCCTTCTTCACGCCGGAGTACGCGACCGGCGACGGCACGTCCTTCTCCACGCCGCTGGTCGCGGCCGAGGCCGCGCTCCTGTGGTCGCAGCGTCGCGCCGCGAGCGCCGACGAGGTGCGTGCAGCCATCGTCGCCTCGGCGCACGGCTATGCGGGTCTCGGTCTCGGTGCGGGCCAGGTCGACTTCCGGCTCGCCTTCGACGCCCTGCGCCCCGACACCGTCCCGGCGCTGACGGCTCCTTCCAGCGGCGCCGCCGTGTCCGGCCCGGTCACCCTGACCGCCGCCTCCGCAGCAGCCAAGGTGCGCTTCCTCGTGGACGGGACCGCGGTCGGAGCCCCCGTCGCCGTCAGCAACGGCATCGCCTCCGCCACGTGGTCCACGTGGGGCCGACCGAACGGCGCCCACTCCGTCAGCGCCGTCGACTGCAGCGTCAAGGACCTGTGCAGCTCCGCCTCGACCCAGGTGGCGGTCACCCTGTCCAACGCGGCGCCCGTGATCACCTCCCCCAAGCCGTCGCAGACGGTCTCGGGCAGCGCCACGTTCACCGCGACGGCGCCCGGTGGCGCCGTGGCCTTCGTCATCGACGGCGTCCAGCGCGGTCTAGACACCAGCGCCCCGTTCTCGCTGACCTACCCGGTCAGCGCCCTGAGCGACGGCACGCACTCCGTCAAGGCCGTGAGCTGTTCGACGGCCGGCGCCTGCGCCGGCCCGTCCTCGGCCGCCGTGAGCTTCAAGAACCAGTCGCTCCACCCCCGGATCGTCAGCGTCAGCCCGGTCGTCTTCAGCCCCAACGCCGACGGCCGCTCGGACTCCACGAAGGTCACCTACTCCCTCCCCGACACCGAGACCGTCGTCTACGTCGTGCGCAACTCGGCGGGCACCGCCGTCCGTGGCCCTTCGGGGCTGGGCACGTTCCCGGCCGGGACCCGCAGCTTCGTCTGGAACGGTCTGCTGAACGGCGGCGCCCGGGCCACGAGCGGCACCTACCGGATCGAGCTCGTGACCTCCCGCGCCATCAGCGGCGCCACCCTCAAGGGCTCGGCCGTCAGCTACGCCCGCGTGGACCAGGCGGCGCCGACGATCTCGTCCATCACGGGCAGCGGGTCGACCTTCTACCCCTACCCGGACAGCTACC
Organism: Terrabacter sp. 2RAF25; assembly: GCF_052115265.1. Classification (NCBI taxonomy): domain Bacteria; kingdom Bacillati; phylum Actinomycetota; class Actinomycetes; order Micrococcales; family Intrasporangiaceae; genus Terrabacter; species Terrabacter sp. 2RAF25. The sequence goes on along the minus strand of NZ_JBFRGJ010000001.1, from coordinate 128,897 downwards.
GCGACACCTTCACACCGGTCTTCACGCTCAACGAGTCCGCCGGCGTCACCTTGACCGTGCGCAACGGCAGCGGGGCCGTCGTGCGCACCGTCACCGGCAGCCGGACGGCCGCTCGCACCAGCCTGACGTGGAACGGTCGCAACACCGCCGGTGCCCTCGTCGGAGCGGGCACCTACTACTGGACGCTCACTGCGCAGGACGGCGCCGGCAACCGGCGGACGAGCGCCCGGTACTCCGTCCTCGTGAGCAGCAAGCGCCTCGTGACGAAGACGGCCACGGTGACCAAGAACGGCAACCCGTTCACCTGGGCCGGCGGCAGCGACTCCTCCTGCTCCGGGGCGAGCACGAGCGTGTCCGACTTCTACCCCACGGGAGTGTGGCTCGGTAACGTCTGCAGCGCCGGTCTCGAGCTCGCGGGCGCCACCTACCGCTTCACCGCCCCCGCGGCCGTCAGCTACAGCTCGCTGAAGATCGAGGCCTACGGCTTCTCGATGACCCCCTCGCACCTCGGCGCCGGCTTCACCCGGTGGGGCACCGTGGACTACACGTTCACCTCGCCTGAGATCGTCACCGGCACCAGCGCGGGCTGGCGCACCATCGGATCGGTCTCACCGGCGGCGCTCGTCAACGCGTCGCGACTGGTGGAGGCAACGGTCTACGTCCCGAACTACTACTACGAGAACGACTACGACATCGGCAAGGTGCGCCTCACGGTGACCTACAAGGTGCTGGCCTGACAGCTCCCGAGCCCGTACGCGCGACGCCCGCCTGTCTGACAGGCGGGCGTTGCGCATTCACGAGGTCTGAGGCCGGGTTCAGCCGGCGCTGGACCCAGCGACCTCCGCGCGGTGCTTCGCGAGCCGCGTCCACGTCTCGACGACGGTGTCGGGGTTGAGCGACATCGACTCGATGCCCTGGTCGAGCAGCCACTCGGCGAGGTCGGGGTGGTCGGACGGGCCCTGCCCGCAGATGCCGACGTACTTGCCGCGGTCGCGGCACGCCTTGATCGCCATCGCGAGCATCTTCTTGACCGCAGGGTCGCGCTCGTCGAAGGAGCCGGCGACGAGGGCGCTGTCACGGTCGAGACCCAGCGTCAGCTGGGTCATGTCGTTGGAGCCGATCGAGAAGCCGTCGAAGTGGTCGAGGAACGCGTCGGCGTTGACGGCGTTGCTCGGCACCTCGCACATCATGACGACCTGCAGGTCGTTCTCGCCGCGGACCAGGCCGTGCGAGGCCAGCAGGTCGATGACGCCCTCGCCCTCGGCGACGGTGCGCACGAACGGGATCATGATCTTGACGTTCGTCAGTCCCATGTCGTCGCGGACGTACTTCAGCGCCTCGCACTCCATCGCGAAGCACTCGGCGAAGTCGGCCGAGAGGTACCGCGCGGCTCCGCGGTAGCCGATCATCGGGTTCTCCTCGTGCGGCTCGTAGCGCTCGCCCCCGATGAGCCCGGCGTACTCGTTGGACTTGAAGTCCGACATGCGCACGATGACCGGCTCGGGCGCGAACGCCGCCGCGATGGTGGCGATGCCTTCGGCGACTCGCTGCACGAAGAACTCGCGCGGGCCGGCATACGCGGCGATGTGCGCCTCGATCTCCGCCTTGAGTGCAGGCTCCTGGTCGTCGAGCTCGAGCAGCGCCTTGGGGTGGATGCCGATCTGGCGGTTGATGATGAACTCGAGGCGGGCGAGCCCGACTCCCTTGTTGGGTAGGCGCGAGAACTCGAAGGCCTGCTCGGGGGTGCCCACGTTCATCATGATCTTGACCGGCACCTCGGGCATCTCGTCGAGCGCCGTCTCGGTGACGGTGAACTCGCGCAGCCCCTCGTAGACGAAGCCGGTGTCGCCCTCGGCGCACGAGACCGTGACCTCCTGGCCCTCGGCGAGCACCGAGGTCGCCGACCCCGTGCCGACGACGGCGGGGATGCCCAGCTCACGGGCGATGATCGCGGCGTGACAGGTGCGGCCACCGCGGTTGGTGACGATCGCACTGGCACGCTTCATGATCGGCTCCCAGTCGGGGTCGGTCATGTCGGCGACGAGCACCTCGCCGGGCTGGAAGTCGTGCATCGCGTCGATGGTCTCGAGCACGCGTACGGCACCGGCGCCGATCTTCTGGCCGATGGCGCGACCCTCGACGACGACGGGCCCGCGCTCGTCCATGCGGAAGCGGCGCATCGTCGAACCCGTCTGGCGCGACTGCACCGTTTCGGGGCGGGCCTGGAGGATGTAGAGGCCGCCGTCGACGCCGTCCTTGCCCCACTCGATGTCCATCGGGCGGCCGTAGTGCTCCTCGATGCGCAGCGCGTGCGTGGCCAGCTCGGTGACGTCCTCGTCGGTGATCGACAGCAGCGGGCGCTGCTCCTCGGGCACCGGCACGAACTCGATGGTGCGGCCGACGCTCGCGTCGGAGGTGTAGACCATCTTCGTCGCCTTGCCGCCGACGCCGCGCTTGAGGATCGCCGGGCGGCCCTCCCGCAGAGCCGGCTTGTAGACGTAGAACTCGTCGGGGTTGACGGCGCCCTGCACGACAGCCTCACCGAGGCCGTAGCTGCTCGTGATGAAGACGGCGTCGCGGAAGCCCGACTCGGTGTCCATCGTGAACATGACACCCGATGCGCCGACGTCCGAGCGGACCATCCGCTGCACGCCGGCAGACAGCGCGACCACCGAGTGGTCGAAGTCGCTGTGCACACGGTAGGCGATGGCGCGGTCGTTGTAGAGCGAGGCGAAGACGAGCTTGATGGCGTGCAGCACGTTGTCGATGCCGCGCACGTTGAGGAAGGTCTCCTGCTGCCCCGCGAAGGACGCGTCGGGCAGGTCCTCGGCGGTGGCGCTCGAGCGCACCGCGAAGCTGACCTCGTCGCCGCCGTCCGCTGCCCCGCCCTGCTCGCTCACCAGCCGGTCGAACGACTCACGGATGTCGCGCTCGAGGTCGGCCGGGAACGCCTGCTGCTCGACCTGCTCGCGGATGCTGGCCCCCACCTCCGTGAGCTTGCGGGTGTCGTCGACGTCGAGGTCGGACAGCAGTGCGTTGATGCGGTCGGCGAGACCGTCCTCGGCGAGGAACCGACGGTACGCGTCGGCGGTCGTCGCGAAGCCGTCGGGAACCGTGACCCCGGCCTTGGACAGGTGCTGGACCATCTCACCGAGCGAGGCGTTCTTGCCCCCGACCAGCTCCACATCGCCCAGTCCGAGGTCGGCGAACCTCATCACGTTCTCGGTCACAGCAGGTCCTTCCGGTAGGTGGTGCGGTCGTGCGACTCAGGTGGTCGGGATGGTCTGTGGCTGCGGGTCAGCCGTTGCCGAGCCGTCGGCTCTGCATGATGACGGCCGCGATCTCCTCGACGGACATCGCGGAGGAGTTGACGACGGGGACCTTGTGGGCGCGGTACATCGCCTCGGCGCGGCGCAGCTCGTAGCTGCACTGGGCGAGGCTGGCGTAGCGCGACCCCGGACGACGCTCGCCGCGCACCTGGCTGAGCCGGGCGGCGGTCGACAACAAGCCGAAGCACTTGGCGGCATACGGTCGGACAGGCCGCGGGAGGTCGCTCGAATCGAAGTCCTCTTCGACGAGCGGGTAGTTCGCGACCTTGATGCCGTGCTGCAGGGCGAGGTAGATGGACGTCGGCGTCTTGCCGCAGCGGGAGGGGGCGATGAGGATCAGCTGCGCCTGCTCGAGGTTGCGCATGCTCTGGCCGTCGTCGTGCTCCATGGCGTACTCGACCGCACGCATGCGCGCCTCGTAGCGGCCGACGTCGCCGACGCCATGGAGGGCACCCACGGTGTGCACGGCGTTGACGTGGAGGACGTGCTCGACCGTCGCCAGGTGCGAGCCGAAGAGGTCGATGAAGGCGCAGCGGGTCCGCTGCAGCTCGGCGCGGATCTCCTCGTCGGACACGGTGGAGAACACGAGCGGCGTCACGGTGTCGGTCATGGCCAGGTCGAGCTCGCCGACGACCTGGCGCGCCTGCTCGACCGTCGTGATGAACGGGATCTTGCGCCGCGTGAAGGCCACCGACGGGAACTGCTGGAGCATCATGTTGCCGAGTGTCTCCGCAGAGATGCCGGTGCCGCCGGCCAGGAAGAAGGCCGGGGTCGGCGGGGGCGAGGACGCAGGCGTCGTCGATGAGGCCACGAGAGGAACTGTGGCACACCGCGACGCACGCCTCGTCCCGGCCGAGCCGCCGATGTGACCCACGACTCAGTCGAGATCCAGCCGTCGAGACCGCCCGGCCGTCTCCCGATGGTCGTACAGCAGACGGTGGGCGCTGCCTGGCGCCCACCGTCTCCCCCTCAGTTGCCGGTCACTTGATGGCGGGCTCGTGCTCGCTGATCCGGAGTGCGACCTGCAGGACCTGGATGGTGTGCAGCATCTCGGCTTCACGAGCCTCGGCATCGAGGTCCTTCTGGTTCTTCGCGCGGTCGACAGGCCCGACGCAGGCGGCCGGCATGTATGCGTCGTTGTAGTAGCCGGGCTCTCCCGGCTCGTTGGCGTGTGCCACCGAGGCGGTGAGTGCAGTGGCGGCGACGACGGCGGCAAAGGCGGTGGTGATGCGACGTGCGTTCATGATTCCTTCTTCGATCGTTGTCCTGGTTGGCCCCGCCCCTTGCGGGAACGGGCCCACCGTCCATCGGGCCGGTATCGACCCGGTCATGCCGGCGGTATCAACCGGTTCGCCCTCGCCGATACCGGTGCGTGCGATACCGGCGCCGGCGACACCGATGCGCGCGCTCCGGCGATGCGCGCGATCCGCGCCGGTGCGCCGCCGGGCCGCCCTACAGTCGAAGGGTGCGGATCGCGGTGCTGGGTCCCCTTTGCGTCGACGGCGATGCCAGCCGACTGTCGCGGCGTGACCGCGTGGTGCTCGCGGTGCTGGCCATCCGCCGGCCGGGTTTCGTCGGCGCCGCGGAGCTCGCCGACGCGCTGTGGCCCGTCCACCCACCGTCGTCCTGGGCCAAGGTGATCCAAGGCTGCGTCGTGCGGCTACGACGCGAGCTCGGCGCCGACGCCATCGGCACCACACCGACCGGCTACCGGCTCGTCGTCGATGACGATGACGTCGACGCGACCTTCTTCGAGAGCACCGTCGAGCGCGCGCGACGGCTCATGGACGGTGGCGACCCCGCACACGCCCACACGCTGCTCGAGAGCGTTGTGGCCCTCTGGCGCGGGCCGGCGCTGGCCGACCTGGCAGGATGGCCACCGGGCGAGATCGAGGCGAGCCGCCTCGACGTCATCGGCGCGGAGGCGAGGGAGCTGCTCGTCGAGGCCGGGCTCGGCAGCGGCCGAGAAGCCTCGGTCCTTCCGGTGGCCCGACTGCTCATGGAGGAGCTGCCCCTCTCGGAGCGCCGCGGCATGCTGCTCGCGCGCGCCTACTACCTGTGCGCGGAGCAGTCCGAGGCACTGGCGACCCTGCGCATGCTCCGCAGGAACCTCCGTGACGAGGGCTTGGACCCGGCTCCGTCCGTGGGCGAGCTCCAGCGCGCGATCCTGTCGCACGACCCCGACCTCGGCAACCGCTCGGCGCAACGCCACCGGACCGGGCTGTGGGAGCAACCGCCCCTGCCCAGCCGATGGGGCTCGGAGGCCCCCACCTTCGTGGGCCGACAGCGGGACATCCACGCGATGAACGAGGCCTGGGAGGCCGTCGCCGTGGGCGCCCGCCGGGTCCTCCTCGTCGGTGGTGACGCGGGCGCCGGCAAGTCCCGCCTCGTGGCCGAGATCGGAGTCACCCGGTATGCCGTCGGGGCCGTCGTGCTGCTTGGCCAGTGCTCACCGGAGCTCGAGAGGCCCTACCAGCCCTTCGTCGAGCCGGTACGCGTGCTCGTCGACGCCGCCGCGACCGGCGACCTCGTGCTGCCGGCGAGCACTCGCGCCCAGACGATCGAACGAGCCGGCCACGTCGTCGGAGCCCGCGCGCATCCGGCCGGTTCGCCGGCAGTCCGTGGAGCCGGGTCGATGGCCGGCGACCAGCTCTCCGACGCCGTCGTCGATCTCGTCCGCGCAGCCGCCCGGGTCCGCCCCGTCGTGCTCATCCTCGAAGATCTCCAGTGGGCCGGACCCGCGACGCTGGAGCTGCTGGAGCACCTCGTGGCCGAGACGCCCGACGAGCGCCTCCTCGTCCTCGCGACCCACCGCAACAGCCTGCCCGACCGGTCGGCCGCCCTCGTCGCGACGATGGCGCGGCTCGCACGAGCCGACGGCGTGGAGGCGCTCGACCTCGAGCCGTTGACGGCATACGACATCGAGGCCTACGTGACGCGAGAGCTGGGGGCGAGCCCGACGGAGGCCCGTCGTGCCGGCGTCATCCTGCGCGAGCAGTCGGCCGGCAACGCGTTCTTCCTGCGCGAGATCGTGCGTGACCTCGCCCGCAACGGGGGGCTGTCCGCCCTCGGATCCAGGTCGCATGTCGCACCAGCCGTCCTCCGAGACAGCTATGAGCTCCGGCTGGCCCAGCTCACTCCGCAGGACCGTCACTGCCTCGAGATCGCCGCCGTCATCGGCCAGGAGTTCGACGTCGACGTCGCAGCGGCCGCGGCTACGACCAGCCCGGCCGACATCCTGGGCGCCGTCGACGCCGGCGCCGCCATGGGCATCATCGACTCCCGGCCGAGCGTGGACGGACGCCTGGCCTTCGTCCACGAGATCGCTCGGCAGGCGGTGCAGCAGCTCATGCGTCCGGGCAGCCTCATTGCCACGCACCTCAGCGTGGCCGAGGCACTCGAGGCCGGGTTCCCCGACGCCCCTGACATCACGGAGCGACTCGCCCACCACTATGCGGCAGCCCACTCGATGGGCCGGCGGGCCGCGGCCCAGAAGTACCTTCGGGAGGCGGCCCGGCTGGCCACGGACCGACTCGCCCATGCCGATGCAGCCGCCTTCCTCGAACGGGCGATCGAGATCTCCCGCGACCGAGCCGAGACCGACGAGCTCAGGCTCGAGGCGTCGGCGGCCCGCCGTCATGCCGGCGACTACGGCGCAGCCGCCGAGCACGCCACGGCGGCGCTCGGCTCGCCCGACCCGCGCACGCAGCTCCGGGCTGCGATCGCCTACGAGGAGGCCGCTTTCCGTGGCGGCATGTCGGTCGAAGAGGGGATCTCGCACCTCCAGGTCGCGATGGATGCCGTCGCGGGAACGGATTCGCCTGTCGCAGCGGACGACCCGCTCGTCATCCGAGCGAGAAGCTGCCTCGCGCGTCTGCTCGGGCTGGGTATCCGGCTCGACGAGCACGCCCCGGTGCTGGAGGAGCCACTGACCCTGGCCCGTGCCAGCGGTGACGAGGTCCTCCTGGCCCACGCCCTCGAGGCGACGGTGGTGCAGCCACCCCCGGCTGGCGCCGCGCGGGCCGAGGTGCGCCTCGCCCGGGCTCGAGAGCTCACCGAGGTGGCTCGGCGGGTGGGTGACAACGAGGCTCTGGCGTGGTCAGCCATGTCGCGAGCCGTCGCGGCATACTCCCTCGGCCTCCCCGCCGAGGTGTTGGAGGCTAAGTCGTTGGCCCATGAGGCGGCCAGGGCGTCCGGCACCGCAACCGCCGACCAGATCTTCCTCTCACAAGGCTTCGCCCGGGCGATGGAGGTGGGCGACCTCGACCGCGCAGAGCGCGTGGCGCAGGAGGTCGGGAGCATCAGCCAGCTGCAGGGCCGCTTCGAGGGCGCCAGCGCCACCCAGCGGTTCCTCATCGACCGCGAACGGCTGGCCCTCGAGCGGATGAGGATGATCGTCACCGGCGCCGAGCGGTCCACGGACGTCTGGGCCCCGGGCATGTTGGCCCTCTACCGCGAGCTGGGGATGCGCGAGTCGGCCCGGCGACTGCTGGGCGAGGCCATGTCGCGCGGCCTCGACCCGTGGCGCTCGTCAGGCACGTGGGAGCTGACGCTCGTCTTCTTCGTCGAGTGCATCCTCTGGCTCGCTGACCCCGGCCTCGCGCGCGCGGTCGAGCCGCACCTCGAGCTGCTGTCGGGCCGGAGCATCGTGCTCGGTCCCATGATCGCGACCTTCGGCGCCGCCGACCGCTACCTCGGGTCGATCGAGGCGCTGCTCGGACGTCCACGCGCAGGCGACCTGCTGGAGGCCGCGATCGAACTCGACCGGTCGATGGATGCGCCGCTGCACCAGGGCTACAGCCTCGTGGCCCGGCTGGCGGCCGGCACCGGGCGGCGGCAGGCCCGTGATGCCGCCCTGCGAGCGCAGGCAGTCGAGCTCGCCCACGACCTGGCCGTGCCGAGGCTGGCTGCAGCAGTGCGTCAGGTCACCGACGCCGCGCTGACCTGACAGGGCACCGCCGGCTCACCTGGTCAGGCACGCTCGACGAGCGGCCGCGTCGACCCGTCCGGGAAGTTCCTGGCCCCGACCTCGATGATGCGGTCAGCCGGTATGCCGGCGTGACGAGCTGCCTCGCGCACGGCGTCGGCAGACCCTGCCTCATAGAGGCAGAACGTGCGCAGCCGGTCCAACGACAGGAAGGAGTAGATCCACCGGACCGACTCCTCGTCGTTGATCTCCTGGATCCGCGCGGCCAGCTCGGGGGTGTTCTCGAGTTCTTGAGCGAACTCGCGCTCGATGATGAAGTACGCCATGACGGCCTCCCTCTGCCACCGACCATTGTCGCCCCGAAGGCGCCGAGCCGTCCGTCGATTGAGGTCACAGCCCGATGTCACAACTTGAGCCTCTGGGGCGTCTCGATGACGAAACCCGACATCGAACCGACATCCAGGAGGACGACATGACCGCATCGACCCGAATCCCCGCCGCCGAGATCACCGGCTTCAAGGGGGCTGTGGTCAAGCGCTTCGCGAAGAAGGCGCTGGGCCAGGTTCCGAGCTCGCTCGGGGTCTACTGGCACAACCAGAAGGTGCTGATGGGCATGACCGCCGTAGGCGGCAAGGTGCAGAAGTGGGACGCGTGCGACGAGCAGCTGAAGTCCTTCGCGCACATGGCGGTCGCGTCGCAGGTCGGCTGCAGCTGGTGCCTCGACTTCAACTACTTCGAGGCCCACAACAAGCACCTCGACCTGTCCAAGGCCCACGAGATCCCACGCTGGCGCGAGTCGGACGCGTTCTCGGCGCTCGAGCGCGAGGTGCTGGCCTACGCCGAGGCGATGACCGAGACGGAGCCGGCGGTGACGGACGACATGGTGGCGTCGCTCCGGTCCCAGCTCGGTGACGCGGCACTCGTCGAGCTCACCGCCGTGATCGCCTTCGCCAACTTCACGACCCGTGCGAACGTCGCCCTCGGCATCGAGTCGGACGGGTTCGCGACGGCGTGCGGGCTCAAGCCGCTCCCGGCGCGATCGGCCGTAGGGTCGACGGCGTGAGGCCGAACGACGACCCGTTCATCGCCAACCGTGGGCTGCTCTTCACCGTCGCCTACGAGATGCTCGGCTCGGCGGCCGACGCCGAGGACGTCGTGCAGGAGACCTGGCTGCGGTGGGACGCCATCGGTGTCGAGGGGCGCGCCGACGTGCACCACCCGCGGGCGTTCCTCGTGCGGATGGTGACCCGCAAGGCCCTCGACCGGCTCCGGTCGAACGCCCGACGGCGCGAGGAGTACGTCGGTGCCTGGCTCCCCGAGCCGCTGCTGACGGCACCGGACCTGGCCGACGACGCCGAGCTCGCCGACAGCGTCTCGATGGCGATGCTCACCGTGCTCGAGACGTTGACGCCCACCGAGCGAGCCGTGTTCGTGCTGCGCGAGGTCTTCGACACCCCCTACGACGAGATCGCTGACGCCGTGGGCAAGTCCGCGGCCGCGGTTCGGCAGATCGGGCACCGCGCACGTGAGCACGTCGCGGCGCGTCGGCCACGCATGGACGTCGGACGGCGCGAGCAGCAGGAAGCCGTCGAACGCTTCCTGGCGGCGGTCACGGGCGGCGAGCTGCAGGAGCTGCTCGACGTGCTGGCTCCGGACGTCGTGCTCGTGGCCGACGGCGGCGGAGTCGTGCAGGCGGTGGTCAACCCGGTGGTCGGTGCGAAGAAGGTCGCCAACCTGCTGCGTCCGTTCGGCACGCTGGCACCCGGAGCCCGCATCGTGCCGGTGCTGCTCAACGGTGCGGTCGGAGCGCGCATCGTCGGTACCGACGACGGCTACGACACGGCGATCAGCTTCGTCGTCGAGGCCGGGCGGATCAGCCGCATCTTCGCCGTGCGCAACCCGGCCAAGCTCGGCCAGATCGACGTCGAGGCCCCGATCAGTCGGTGACGGGGCCGGCTGGCCGCAGCCCCAGGCCGCTGACGCTAGTGCTTTGATGACGGACATGGAGCACGTCGACGCCAGGACCAAGACCGACCCCTCCGCACGCGGTGCAGCAGTCTCCGACCCCAGGGACCCGGTCGAGCACGATCCGGCCGAACGCGACCCGGCCGAGATCAGCTACTCGGAGCACTTCTTCGCCGCCCGGCCACAGCTGCTGCGGCCCCGCGCCCGCCTGCGCGGGCAGGGCGCCCCCGAACCCGGCGAGCGCGTGGGCGAGCCCGTCGGCACCAACCCGGACTACGTCGCATGGCTCCGGCGCGAGTCCATGCTCGCGGACGCCAACACGATCGCCACCCAGTTCTCCGGCCAGGGGTCGATGTGGCAGAACCCCTTCGCACGCCCCAACCCCGTGGCTGCCGTCCGGGCGGCACCGGTGTGGTTCACGGCATACCCGATCTCGATGGTGACCAAGGCCGGCTCGTCGTTCCTCGGCACCCTCGCCGACCCGGACCTCTGGGACGTCTTCTCGCGCATCGGCATCCGTGCCGTGCACACCGGGCCCGTCAAGCGTGCGGGCGGTCTCTCCGGGTGGGACCCCACGCCCAGCGTGGACGGGCACTTCGACCGGATCTCGACCCAGATCGACGCCGCGTTCGGCACCGAGGACGAGTACCGCTCGATGTGCGACGTCGCCGCCGCCCACGGCGGCACGATCATCGACGACATCGTCCCGGGCCACACCGGCAAGGGACCCGACTTCCGTCTCGCGGAGATGAACGTGGGCGACTACCCCGGCATCTTCCACATGGTGCTGATCGACCCCGCCGACTGGCATCTGCTCCCCGAGGTGCGTCCCGGGCGCGACTCGGCCAACCTCGACGGCCCGGCCGAGGCAGCCCTGGAGGGGGCGGGCTACATCATCGGCCGCCTGCAGCGCGTCATCTTCCACTCCCCCGGCGTCAAGGAGACGAACTGGTCCGCGACGGGCGAGGTCGTGGGCGAGGACGGCGTCGCGCGCCGGTGGGTGTACCTGCACTACTTCAAGGAGGGGCAGCCCTCGATCAACTGGCTGGACCCGACCTTCGCCGGCATGCGCCTGGTCATCGGTGACGCACTGCACTCGATGGGAGACCTCGGCTCGGGAGGGCTGCGGCTGGATGCGAACGGCTTCCTCGGCGTCGAGAAGTCCGGCGAGGGCGAGGCCGCCTGGTCCGAGGGCCACCCCCTGTCGGAGGCGGCCAACCAGCTGATCGGCTCCATGGTCCGGAAGGTCGGCGGCTTCAGCTTCCAGGAGCTGAACCTCACCGTCGACGACATCAGGGTGACCGCCGAGGCGGGCGCCGACCTGTCCTACGACTTCGTCAACCGTCCCGCCTACCACCACGCGCTCGCCACGGCTGACACGGAGTTCCTTCGCCTCACCCTCAACATCTCGCTCGAGTCCGGCGTGCACCCGATCTCGCTGGTCCACGCCCTGCAGAACCACGACGAGCTCACCTACGAGCTGGTCCACTTCGAGACGCTGCACCGGGACGACCTGTTCACCTTCCACGGCGTCGAGGTCACGGGGGCGGCGCTGGCCGCCCACGTGCGTGGCCAGCTGGTCGACCACCTCACCGGCGAGGCGGGGCCCTACAACGCGATCTTCACGACCAACGGGATCGCCTCGACGAGTGCGACCATCATCGCCGCCGCGCTCGGCTACCGGGACCTCGACGTCGTCGACGGGCTCGACATCGACAACATCCGCCAGGCCCACCTGCTGCTGGCGATGTTCAACGCGCTGCAGCCGGGTGTGTTCGCCCTGTCGGGTTGGGACCTGGCCGGGATGACGACGGTCGACCGCGACGAGATCGGACACCTCCTCGCCACCGGTGACACCCGGTGGCTGCACCGCGGCGCCTACGACCTGATGGACTACCGGCCCGACGTATCGCAGTCAGCCTCCGGCATGCCGCGCGGCCGGTCGCTCTACGGACCGCTGCCTGCCCAGCTGGACGACCCGGACTCGTTTGCGTCACAGCTCGCGCACGTCCTCCGCGTGCGCGAGGCTTCAGGAATCGCCACCGCGACCCAGATCGAGGTGCCGGCGTGCAGCCACCCCGGTGTGCTCGTCATGGTCCACGACGACCTGCCCGGCACGCTGCGTCAGGCCACGGTGCTCAACTTCAGTGCCGACCCGGTCGACGTGCGCGTGTCGAGCAACCACTTCAGGCCCGGGTGGACCGTGGTCGACCAGCTGACCGGCGATGAGCTCGGTGGTGTCGACGAGCTGCACGGTGTCGACCTCACGCTCGAAGCACACCAGGGCCGCTTCCTCACGTTCGGCGAGGGTGCCGCCGCACCAGGGGTGACCCCTGACCCGCGAGTGAGCGGGTAGACGTCGCCGTTGGGTCGGTCAGGTCGACGACACGCCCTACGTGCCCTCGGGCCAGGTGGGCCCCTGGTCGGTCCAGGTCACACCCTTGTTGTGGCACAGGCAGAACGGGTGGCCGGCGGGGTCGGTGTAGACCCGCCAGCCGTAGCCGTCGGGGCCGATGGAGTCGTGCTCCAGCGTCGCGCCGAGAGTCACGACCCGGCTCTGCTCGGCCTCGATGTCGTCGACCTCGAAGTCGAGGTGGAACTGCTTGGGATGCTCGCCCTCGGGCCACTGCGGGCGGCGGTAGTCCTTCACCGTGGTGAAGGCCAGCTCGATCTCGCCGACCCGGATTCCGGCCCAGTCGCCGTGGCTGCCCTCCTTGACCGGGAGGCCCGTCACGTCGGAGTAGAAGGCTGCCAGCTGCATCGTGTCCGGGCAGTCGATGATGAAGTCAGTGAGTCGCAGCACCCGCGAATTGTCCCACGCGGTGGGCCGATTCGTTCTCTCACACGGCTGTCCGGCTCAGGAGTCTGCTTGCCGCGCTGCGATCCTCCGGTGCCGCCGAGCCGGTGGCCTGTCGGCATCGCGCACGCCGCACTCAGCCACGACCACGGGCATGAACGCGCGGTTCCTTGCTGGGCCGGGTGTCGGGGAAGACGCAGCACGCGAGCGGAAGAACCAGACCGCTGAGGGCGACGATGAACCACTGCTGGAACGTGGCTTGGGTCTCGAGCAGGCCCGACGGAGGCGGGTTCTCCTGGGCAGCGGCCGGGGCGCTGGAGCGCCAGATGCTGTACCAGTTGATCGCTGCGATGATCGACCCAGCGGATACGAGAAGCGAGATGCCACTCAACCCGCGCAGAAGTTGCGTCCGGCGATAGCCCATGCGGTCACGGTAGCCGTCGACCCGGCGCTTTCACCCCCGACGACCGAGCTGTTGTCGCTGCAGCGGGCCAAACGAGCCACGCGTCCCGGACGACCGGGGGCGCATACGCGTTCGACGTCGGAGCGAGCGCCTCGCGCTGGGCAGCCTCGGCGGCCCGTCGCCACGCGTCTCCGGCCACCACCTCGCCGATCGAATGGCCACCTGTTCGTGGCGATCGAATCCTGCGTGCTCCTAGTGCGGGCTCTCGTCGGGAAGGTGCCTCCAACGCCCCTGGGACACCACCTGAGCAACCCCGTCGACCACGCGGATCGCAGACTGGTCGTCGAGGACGTACGCGGGCCCGCTGACCTCGGCAGCCCACTTCTCGGCATCGGCCATGGTGTTCTCCGGGAACACATCGAGATGGGGGAAGATCGAGAAGTCGACGAGGCCGAGCGTGCGGTCGTCGGCCGCTCCCGGCCACCGGACGAAGTCGGCACCGATCCGCGGCGTCATCACCATGCTGCCGGCGCTCACGCCCACCCAGACCGTGTCGGACAGCGACGGCAGGAGGGCCGCCAGCCCGGACTCCTTCATCCAGTGGCACAGGTAGGTGGCCTCGCCCCCGTCGACGAGGAGGACGTCGGCCGCACGAACCCAGGGCACCCAGCGCTCTTCGCCGATCGTCGCCAGTGCGGTCAGCTCGAGCAGGCCGAGCGACTTCCACGGCATCGAGGTCATCCCGCCCCACGGCGGCAGACCGGCAACGAAGCCGCGCGCCGAGACCGGCCCGCACATCGGATGACCCCACTGGGCGGTGGGGATGCAGAGCGCCGTTGCCTCCTCGACCGGCTTGCCCAGCAGGTCGAGGAGTGCCTCATGGATGCTCGGGTTCGTGACTCCCCCGGACGTGAGCAGCAGTTTCACGATGCCCACTGAACCACACGGAAGCGCCCGGGCTCCCTTTGAGGAGCGGGCACCCCGTGAGGCGCTTGTCTCCGCTGCACAGCGCGCGGCTACCAGGATCCGGCGGCGTCTCCCAGGGGGCTGGGGCTGCCGCCGGTGTCACGCGAGCAGGCTCACGGGTCAGGGAGCTGGCGGGGGGACTCGAACCCCCAACCACCTGTTTGTGTCTGGCCCTATTGGTGGCCCTCGTTGTCTGCGCGAAAGTCGTTGGCGCTGAGCGTGATCGGGGCCTCATTCTCTGCCATCACTTCTCCGGGCTGCTGGTCACTTCGGCTCGAAAGAGGTGGGCAAAGCGGTGGGTGCTGCGAGTGGCTCGCCCAGCCAGGCGGGTCTGCGCATCGACCATCACCTCGCCGCCCGAGAGGGTGCCGCGCAGAAGGCGCTTGACCGACTCAGCCGGGTGGGCGGTAGTCGGCAAGTCGTGCTCGAGGTGGGCAGTGGTCCTCTATAGGGCTCGGCCGGAGCGGCGACGGCTGGGGGTTCCCTCGTCCGGGCGCCTGTGTCTCAACGACGGATCATCGAGCCTGCCGTCGGGAGTGGCCTCGAGGGGGCGGGCGCCGCCCTGACTACGTGAAAGCGTGGGGGCGGCGGGGTGCGCGAGGACGGCGCGCCAGCGCCGCCCGCAGCGCGGGGTCCCTGCCGCGGGTCCCCGCGCTTTCTGCGCCGGAGGCGCAGCTTGAGCCAGTACAGAAACTCTTCACCAGATCGAGGTCGACCTTGCGGATTCTCCGGCGGCCGGCTCGGACAAGGCGACCGACCCGAAGGCCCGGTACTAAACAGCCATGCACGAGCGGGCTTTGTGCCATCGCACGGGATCGGCGTGAATGCGATGTGATGCAGGTCATACTGCCCATGCGAACCGTAGGCCGCGCACGCGGAGTGTTAAGGGTTATGAGGGAGGCCACCGAATGAACGCGCCAGGGGACTACGAAGCGTTCGAGGAGTTCGTGCGCTTGAGCCTGCCAACCCTCACGCGCGCGGCGTCGGCGTTGTGCGGCGACGCCCACTTGGCCCAGGACCTCGTGCAGGAAACACACATTCGGATCGCGCGCCACTGGCGCCGAATCGCAAGGAGCGACGACGACGTCCTCCCCTACGCCCGCAAGGTGCTGTATCGCCTGTGGCTCGACTCGAGGCGATGGCGAGCGCGGCACCCGGAACAACTGACGGATCCATCTGGGTCGTCGCCAACGGCGGATGAGGCCGAGAACGTGGCGACCCGACTCGCCCTTGCGTCAGCCCTTGCACAGCTCTCGCCGTCTCAGAGGGCAGCCGTGGTTCTGCGGTTCTTGGAGGGTCGTCGCGAGGCCGAGGTGGCCGACATTCTCAACCTGTCAGTTCCGTCGGTGCATTCGCTCTTGCGGCGAGCGCTCGTTGAGCTGCGCAAGTGCTACCCAGAATTCGAACTCAGGTGAGGGGCCAGGAGCTACCCATGACCGAGGAACTCACACGCGATCTCAGCCGGCTGGTTCAGGACTCGCCCGATGAGCGTGACCCTAGCTACGCCGAATTTGTGTGGCTTGCTGGCAAACGGCGGCGGACTCGAGCGAGGGCGCTCTCGGCTGCCGCGACAGTTGCCGCCGCAATGGGGGTCGTCGCTGTTGTCATGTCGCTGTCACCCCGGAACTCCAACGGCCCTCTAGTCCCTGCCACGTCAGCACCGGCCGCGACGACAGGCACGCTCAAGGGCAACGTGCCGCTGTGCTACGGCCCCGCATCCGACATGAATCTCACACCGACGTTGGTGGTGATTGCCCAGCAGAACGGCCAGACCAAAGGGACCGTGACTGTCCCCGCCACTCTGGCCACCCACACTTATCAGCTGACTTTGCCTTCCGGTACTTACACGATTCGGGCCGGTTCATGGCCAGCCCGGCAGGTGATCGTTCGAGCGGGCGAGACGTCCTCGGCCGACTTGCCGGGTGGAAACTGCCTGTAATCGCACGGAGCCATGTCTCGCCACAAAGATCGACTCTGTCGGCGACATGATCGGAAGGCGCTGCAAGAACTTCAGTGGCCATGCCGGCCCCCACCAGGCGGCCTGCATCTACCCTGAGGTGTGGCTGAAAATGGGGGGATAGCGGCACCTTCGAATCCACGTGTCCGCGGACGTCGTGGTCGCTTGGTCCTGGTCGTAAGTTGCTCGCGCTCGTCGCCGCAGCCGTGCTCGCCGTCTGGAGTTTTCGTGACGAGTCGCGCCCTTTGACGCCGACTTCATACACGGTGTCTTCCGATGGAATCACGCTCACGGTCTGTCTGCTCGTTCCGGCTGGAGGCGACCTTTCGGCGCGGAGCGTGCACGCACGCGTTTCGGGCCAGTCACCGCGGCAAGTAGCTGTGGAGGCTTGGCTGGACGTGCCACGCCGCACCCAGGTCGGGCCAGCGAGTGCCCTCATCCAAGCCCTCGACGTGTCGCTGGATGCCCCCTTGGGCCAAGCCCGCGTCGTCAACAGTGAGGGTGCTCCTATCCGCTACGGCGACACGCGAACGCAAGCGCAACTCCGGTAATCCCGCCCTCTTGGGCTCAAGGACCAGGACATGCGGTGAACTGACGCGCATCGTCACGAGAGTGGAAGTTCGACCGCGCGCCACTCGGCGTGTTTCTTCGTCGCCCGGTGCCCTGGCCGAGGATGGTGGGAGTGCGGACACACCCACACAAAAAGACCTGAACTGACAAAACTGCGGGCTTGATGCCCTGGGGGTCGGCTCCCCACCCCGGCCAGAGGCCATACACACGAACAGCCGCCACACACACGACACGCACCGACTGGTCCGCCATCTTCTTCGTGATCTCTTGACGTGACCTGGCGTGTGCGCGGCTCCCCGCAGCGTCGGCATCTTCTTCTCGATCGTTTCTGGGCCGCCCTTTCGGACCGGGTGTGCCGTGCAGCGGGAGCCGCAGGACCTGCACGGCACACCCACCCGGACCGGAAAGGGAAGGGGGTGGCCGACGATGACCCGGGAAACACGAGACCGCGTCTGGGACGCCGTCCCCCTCCGCGCCGCCGAGCAAGATGGTGAGCGTCCAGCCGGTGAGGGCCACCCGCTGGACCTGAGCCACCTCGATGCGGCGACCGAGGCCCAGGTCGTCGCCCGGCTGCTGTCCCGGGACTTCGACGCCTGGTCTGAGGCCGCCTCCCGGGTCGGCCACTGCGCCAAGCCAATCCGACTGCACGGCTCCTCTCAGACGGTCGACACTGCCACGGGTGAGGTGCTCTCGAGCTTCTCCTCGTCCGACAGCCCGCTCGGGGTGCTGCACGTGCGTTGCGGCAATCGCCGGGCCGCCGACTGCCCATCCTGCTCTCGCGTGTACGCGGCGGACACGTTCCACCTGATCCGGGCCGGCGTCGTCGGTGGCAAAGGTGTCCCCGCGCAGGTGAGCGAAAGCCCGATGGTGTTCGCGACGCTCACCGCGCCGTCGTTCGGGCCGGTGCACGGCACCCGCAACGGCCGGCGTTGCCGCCCCTACCGGGCCAAGGACGACGCAGACCGGTGCGTGCACGGCCGGTCGACGGTCTGCCACGCCACCCACACCGACGGTGACCCGCTGCTCGGACAACCACTGTGCGGCGACTGCTACGACTACCCCTCGCACCTCGTGTGGCAGTGGTGGGCTCCCGAGCTGTGGCGCCGGTTCACCATCACCCTTCGTCGGGCCCTCGCCCGGATGCTCGGGATCGGCCCGCACCGTCTAGCGAAGATCGCGACCATCGAGTTCGCCAAGGTGGCCGAGTACCAGCTGCGCGGTCTCGTCCACTTCCACGCCCTCGTCCGCGTCGACGGGAATACCAGCGACGAGGGATCGCGCGCGCCGGCCCCGGCCGGCATCACGGCCGCCCTGCTCTCGTCCGCGATCGAGACCGCGGCCGCGTCCGTGTGGTTCGACGCCCCGCCCCTGTTCGGTGGCGACCTGGCCCGTCGGCTCCGGTTCGGCAGCCAGGTCGACGCCCGACCTGTACGCGACGCCCACCGCACCGACGACCCAGAGCAGCAGCTCGAGGCCGAGCAGGTCGCCGGCTACCTGGCGAAGTACGCGACCAAGTCCGCCGCCGACTCGACCGACACAGCCAGCCCCCACCTTCACCGGCTCCGGGCGACCCTCGCCGAGACCGTCGCCCGGCAGCAGCTCGAGGTGGCCGCGACCGACCAAGCGTTGGCCGAGCACCCGTACGCGCTGCTGGGCAAGTGGGCGCACATGCTCGGCTTCCGCGGCCACTTCTCCTCCAAGTCGCGCCGGTACAGCGTCACCCTGGGACGGCTGCGCCGCGCCCGCGTCCGGTTCCAACGCCGCCTCGCCGCGGCCAAGGTGGACGGGCGCACTCTTGAGGCCCGGGACCTCGAGGACCTGCTCGAAGACGAGGACACCGAGACCACCCTCGTCGTCGGCCACTGGACCTACGCCGGATCGGGCTGGGACACCGACGGGGACGCCGAACTCGCCAAGGCCGCTGCCGCCCGCGCCCGCGAGTACGCACAGGAACGAGCAGCCCAGCGCACAGAGGAAGTCCAACTGAGAGAGGCAGATTGAAGTGAAGACGACATTTGTTCCGCTGCTCAAGGTGGCGGAAGTTGCGGAGTACCTAGGGGTGCCGGTCCAGACGCTCTACGACTGGAGGATGCGCAAGCGCGGACCGCGGGCCGTCAAGGTCGGGCGCCACCTGCGCTACCGCCCAGAGGACGTCGAGCGCTGGCTCGACGAGCAGACGGCGGCGTGAGATGCCTCGTGAGCGCCTGAAGCCGGGCGAGTGGGGTGAGATCTCGACAGCCCGGGTGTCGGCCAGCCCGATCCGTCACCGCGCCCGGGCCCGACTTCGTGGTCAGGATGGGCGGGTCCGCGTCGTCGAGCGCATCGGTAAGACACGTCGAGCTGCGGTCGAGTCGCTCACGGAAGCGCTCAAGGAGCTCGCCAGGTCGGCCGGCGACGGTGGTCTGACGCGCCAGGACACGTTCGATGCGGCCGCACGGGACTGGCTGGGTGAGATCGCACGGTTGGTGGAGAGTGGCCAGCGCTCCGCGGGGACCTTGGAGACGTACACGCGCGCCTTGGATGGCCACGTCCTGCCGGCGTTGGGCGGGCTGCGCCTGGGACAGGTGACGACACCGGCCGTGAACCGCGTCATCGTCGGCCTTCACACGTCGGTCGGGGCAGCGACTGCGCGGACGTGTCGCTCCATCGTCTCGGGTGTGATGGGCCGCGCCGTTCGCCACGGCGCCGTGCCGGTAAACCCAGCCCGAGACGTCGAGCGTCTGCGATCGAGGCCGAAGCGTCAGCCGCGAGCTCTGACCGTCGCCGAGCGGACGCAGTGGTTCGTCGGATTGGCGGCCGACAGGAAGGCGATGGAGCGAGACATCCTCGACCTGTCCGCCTTCCTCCTGGCAACAGGACTCCGCATCGGCGAGGCGCTGGCCGTGATCTGGTCCGAGATCGACTTCGACACCTCGACGGTCACTGTGTCGTCGACGCTCATTCGCGTCACCGGACGAGGGCTGATCCGGAAGGGCACCAAGTCGGACGCAGGCCAGCGCCGCCTCCTGCTCCCTGGCTGGTGCATCGCGATGCTGCGCCGTCGCGCGCAAACCCTCTACGACCCGAGCCGCCCGGTTTTCGGCACGATCGACGGTGAGTTCCGCGACCCGCGCAACGTGAGCCGGTTCCTCAAGGAAGCCCGTGAGGCGGTCGGCCTGGAATGGGTGACGGCGCACGCCTGGCGCAAGACGACGGCAACCGTCCTCGACGAGATGGGCGCCACGGGCCGGATGATCGCAGACCAGCTGGGTCACACCCGCGTCTCGATGGCTCAGGACGTCTACCTGGGCCGCGGCCTCGTGGACCCTCGGGTGCTGGCCGCGCTCGAGGCGGTGGACCCTCTCCGTGGCCTCGCTACGGCCGAAAAAGGTGGGCAAAGCGGTGGGTGAGGCGGGCATCGACGCGGCACGCGCCACGTATTCGCAGGTCAGAGAGCTGGCGGGGGGACTCGAACCCCCAACCACCTGTTTACAAGACAGGTGCGCTACCAATTGCGCCACGCCAGCACGTCCCCGGCACACGTCCACGGACGGGCGAAAGCGTAACCGAGGGCGGCGGCATACGCCCAAAGAAGGACGGCCCCGCGCAACCCAGGGGTTGGTCGCGCGAGGCCGTCCGGCTCAGTTCTACCAGTAACTCAGGGCAGACGGAGTACCTGGCCCACGAAGATCATGTTCGGGTTGGAGACCCGGGCAGCGTTGGCCCTCCAGAGGGCCTTCCAGCCGCCGGCCACGTGGTAGCGCGCGGCGATCTTGCCCAGCGTGTCACCGCTGCGCACGGTGACGCGGGCCCCCTTGGCAACGGTCGCGGCCGGCTTCGCGTAGGTCTTCTTCTTGACGACCTTCTTCGTCACGATCGGCTTGCGCACGGTGGAGCGCGACACGGGCGCCGCCGTGGCGCCACCGTTGGCGCGGGTCAGGCCGGCGCGCTGCGAGCACACGGGCCAGGCACCAGGGCCCTGCGAGGCGAGCACGCGCTGCGCGATCGCGATCTGCTGCGCCTTCGTCGCGAGGTCGGCGCGCGGGGCGTAGGCACGACCGCCGTAGCCGACCCAGGTGCTCTGGACGAACTGCAGGCCCCCGTAGAAGCCGTTGCCCGTGTTGATGGACCAGTTGCCGCTCGACTCGCACGCGGCCACCCGGTCCCAGACCGAAGCGGCCTTGGCCGACCCCGCGGTCGTGATGCCACCGATGATGGTGGCGGCTCCGGCGATCCCGACTCCTGCGATGCGCTGCTTGACCGAGACCTTCTTGGCGGCAGCGTGCTTGGACAGGTACTGCATGAATGCTTCCTTCCTGACGCGCGCCTGCGGGGTTAGCTGTCGGGTTAGGGCGTCAGGTGCCCCGTCGCTCGCGCGACCTCACCCCAAGGCCAGATCTCGTCCTCTTGTCATGCGCTAGAACACGCATGCACTCACTGGCCACACTGGGTCCCCCGTCCTCGCCCGGCCCACGGGTGTGGGCTGCATCCCTGGCTGGCGAGGCTCGGCGCGCTCAGGGAACGGTGTTGATGGGTGTCCATGTGAAGTTGTGGAAGCGTTCGTGTGGAGCCGGACGCGGAGAAGCGGCCCGGGGTCGAGTGGTGAGACCCCCAGTCCGACCCGAGAGCCGGGGCCGCCGAGCAACGACGGTACGTGACGGTGGGGGGCCGCACAAGACATGTCGAGATACTTCCGTGATCTTTTCTTGATCCGGATCGGCGCCCCCATGAGGTAGGCGAACAGGCGCGGCACAGCGCCCTGACAGCGTGCGCCGACAGGGTGCGGCGATGGCGCTCCCCGGGCGGCCGGTGAGACCAGGCCGGCGTCAGCGACCGAGTGGGTTGCCAGCGAGGGGCGCCCAGGTGAGGCTGCCGCCGTGCTGGAGCGCCACCAGCGCCACCACGATCCCGGCGACCGCGAGCACCAGCGTCACCACCTGGTTGGCGACGCCTGTCGGCACGAGCCGACGCGCCATCGAGCGCGACCCGCGACGCAGCGAGGCCCCGCCCGGTCCCCACCAGAGCACGAGGAGGCCGACCACCCCGCCCACGGCGAGCGTGATCGGGGCGCCCGGGCCCAGCTCGGTGCCCTGCGTGCCGGCGAGCATCAGCGCCACCGCGTAGATGCCGGCGAGGGCCACGGCCGCGGGCAGCAGCAGTGCGACAGCCGTGGCCACCGTTCCCACGACGAGGTGCCAGGGGCTGGAGACGACGGCGAACGGCACGTCGCTGCGCCGCCGTCCGTAGTCGTAGCGGCGCAGCACCAGCGCGGTGACCGACCGGTCGGTGGCGCGGGCGAGCGCCGACAGCACCACGAGTGCGACGAGCGCCATGCCGGGCCACGCCATCAACGCACCGGTCCAGGCGAGCGCCACAGCGGCGAGCAGCCCGCTGCGCATGGGCATCCCGATGCGCGGGTCGCCCTCGCGCTCGACGGCCTGTTCGTCGCCGTCCCACTCGTCGTCGGGCCAGTAGTCGTCGTCGCCGCGGCCGTGGTGCTCGTCGTAGGCCTGAGCGCCGCCCCAGTCGCCGTCGGGTTCGTCGTCCCACCTGCCTGCGTATGCCGCCTGGCCGGGTGACGCTGCAGGCGCACCGGTCGGGGGTGGTGCCCAGCGAGGGGGCGAGGCGACCGGCTGGACGGCCGTGCCGCCGACGGGTGGCATGACGGCCGTGCTGCGCCCCTCGACGACCTGGGTGTCTCCGGGGCCGGCGGGCGCCGCGCCCGGCCGGCCGGGGTCCCAGAGGCCACCGCTCGGCGTGGGCACCGTCGCGGCCCGCCCGGCGGCATACAGCTCGAGGGCCGCGAGCACCTCGTCGGCGTGGGGACGGCGGGCAGGGTCGGGTGACAGGGAGGCACGCAGCAGCGGGACCAGGCGCGGGTCGACACCGTCGAGGTCGACGTCGCCGGCGCGAACCCGGGTGAGCACGGCGTCCATGCGAGCCCGGCCGAACGGCGGGCGGCCCGATGCGGCATACGTGATCGTGGCGGCCCAGCCCCACCAGTCGGTGGCGTCGGTGATCGCGGCACCCTCGACGAGCTCGGGTGAGAGGTAGCCGGGCGTGCCCATGACCAGGCCGCCCACCGTGTGGCGCACGTCGTCCTGGAGGTGGGCGATGCCGAAGTCGATGAGCACCGGTTCGCCGTCCTCGATGAGGACGTTGCCCGGCTTGATGTCACGGTGCACGACCCCGCACGCGTGGATCGACCGCACGGCCTCGGCGATGCCGCGGGCCAGGCGCACCAGCTGGGCCGGTTCCATGGCGCCGTGGTCCTCGACCACCTCGTCGAGGGCAGGCCCGGGCACGTAGCGGGTGACGATGTAGGGCCTGGGCGCCATGACGTCGGCGTCGATGACGCTGGCGACGCGGGCGTCGCGGATGCGCGACAGGGTCTCGACCTCGCGGGCCAGGCGCTGGCGCGCGTCGGCGTCGTGGGCGACGTGGGCGCGGAGGACCTTGATGGCGACGGCGCGGCCGCGCGGGTCGAGGGCGAGGTGGACGACGCCCATGCCCCCCTCGCCGATCTCCTCGATGAGGCGGTAGGGACCGATCCGTTGGGCGGCGCCGGGTCCTCCCGGAGCGCCGAGAGGCACGCCGCCGGTGCGCGCGCCGCCGCGCGGGCTGGGCACCCGCTCGGTCCGGTCGTACGCAGTCATGCCCCTACGGTATGCGACCAACCCGTGCACGCCGGAACCCCGCGGCAGCGTGCCGCGGTTGTCACGCTTCGTCCGGTCTGCGCCGGCGCCCGACCGAGCGACCTCAGCTGGTGATGTAGTCGCGCAGCTGGTCGCGCTCGGACTGCAGCTCGGAGAGCCGGTGCTTGACGATGTCGCCGATGCTGACGATCGCCGCGAGGCGCCCGTCGGCGTCGACGATGGGCACGTGGCGAACCCGCATCTCGGTCATCGTGCCGGCGAGGTCGGCGATGTTGTCGGTCGCCTGTCCGGTGGTGACCTCGCTCGTCATGATCTGCGAGACGGGCGCCTCGAGGATGCTCGGGCCGGTGCCGTGCAGGTGTCGCACGATGTCGCGTTCGCTGACGATGCCGTCGACGGACCCGCCGTCGGTGCTCACGACCACGGCGCCGATGCGGTGCTCGTCGAGCAGGGCGAGCAGCGTCGCCACCGTCTCATCGGGCTTGATGGTGATGACCTCGCTGCCCTTGTTGCGCAGCACGTCGGAAATCTTCACGGCGACTCCTTCACCTCGGCGCGGTGCCCTCGGCGGCTCGGATCTGCTCCGCCAGAGATGCCCTGACTTGACCCTAGAACGGGACCGGACCGGGCGCCACCGTTCCCTCGTTAGAGTGAGACCGATCGCAGTCCGCTCCGCCTCCGGCCCGCCTTGGGAGGGCCGCGCGGACCGGGATCCGTCCCCCTCGAACCGCAGGAGCTGATTGGGTGCCCTCCGAACGTCCGACCTTCGACCTCGTCATCGCGGCGAACCGACTGCCTGTCGACAAGGTCGTCACCGACGACGGAGAGGTCGAGTGGCGCCGCAGCCCGGGCGGCCTCGTCACCGCCATGGAGTCCGTCATGCGCAGCCAGCCCGGAGCCTGGGTCGGGTGGGCGGGCGACGCGGGCGAGGCGCCCGAGCCGTTCGACGAGAACGGCATCCACCTGCACCCGGTCGCCCTCTCGGCCGAGGAGGTGCGCGACTACTACGAGGGGTTCTCCAACGACACCCTGTGGCCGATCTACCACGACGTCATCGTGCCGGCGACCTTCCACCGCGAGTGGTGGGCTGCCTACCGCGCCGTCAACGAGCGGTTCGCCCATGCCATCGCCGCGGTGGCCGGCGAGGGCGCCCGGGTCTGGGTGCAGGACTACCAGCTGCAGCTCGTCCCGGCCCTGCTGCGCAAGCTGCGCCCCGACGTGCGCATCGGCTGGTTCAACCACATCCCGTTCCCGCCCGTCGAGCTCTTCGCCCAGCTGCCCTGGCGGGCACAGCTGCTCGAGGGCCTGCTCGGCGCCGACTTCCTCGGCTTCCAGCGGCAGGCCGACGCCCGCAACTTCGTGCGCGCCTGCCGTCAGCTGCTCGGCGCCCCGACGAAGCGCGACCGGGTCACCGTCGAGGGGGCGCAGCGCCAGGTCCGGGCCGCGGCCATCCCGATCTCGGTCGACTTCCAGGGCCTCGAGCAGCTCGCCGAGCGGCCCGACGTCATGGCCCGCGCCCGCGAGATCCGCGAGAGCCTCGGCAACCCGAAGGTGCTCATGCTCGGCGTCGACCGGCTCGACTACACCAAGGGCATCCGGCACCGGCTCAAGGCCTACGAGGAGCTGCTCGTCGAGCGGCGGATCGGGCCGCCCGACGTCACCCTCGTCCAGGTGGCGACGCCGAGCCGCGAGCGCGTCGACGCCTACCGCAAGCTCAAGAGCGAGATCGAGCAGACCGTCGGCCGCATCAACGGCGAGCTCGGCCAGATCGGCGCCCCCGCCGTGCACTACCTGCACCACTCCTACCCGCGGGAGGAGATGGCGGCGCTGTTCCAGGCGGCCGACGTCATGCTCGTGACGCCTTTGCGCGACGGCATGAACCTCGTCGCCAAGGAGTACGTCACGTGCCGCCACGACCTCGGCGGGGCCCTCGTCCTCTCGGAGTTCACCGGCGCCTGGCACGAGCTGCACCAGGCCTTCGCGTGCAACCCGCACGACATCGAGGGGCTCAAGCAGACCATCCTGCGCGCCATCAACACCCCCACCAAGGACAAGCAGCGCATCATGAAGGCGCTGCGCCGTCGCGTCGCCGACCACGACGTCCAGCGGTGGGCGGCCCGCTATCTCGCGGCCCTGGCCGCGGCGCCGGAGCTCCCCCAGCCCGAGCCGCGCAACCCACCGACCCCGCACGCGGAGGAGACACCCCTGATGCCCTCACCGAGTGAGCAGTCAGGCGCCGCAGGGCGGTCCGGATCGTCACGCAGCGGGTCCGGCTCGTGAGCGTCGAGACTCCCGGCGCCGAGGTGCTGCAGCGCGCAGCCGGTGCGTCCACGCTGCTCGTCGCGACCGACTTCGACGGGGTGCTCGCACCCTTCGAGTCCGACCCCATGGACGCCGCCCCGCTGCCCGGCACCATCGACACTCTCCGCACCCTGGCGGCGCTCCCCCACGTCCACGTCGCCGTCGTGTCCGGGCGCGACCTCGAGACGCTCCGCTCCCTGACCGGGCTGCGACCCGACGAGGAGATCGTCCTCATCGGCAGCCACGGCGCAGAGTCGTCGAGTTCGGCCGTCCGCGAGGCGATGGAGGCCGCCGCGGTCACGCCCGACGACGAGGTGACCCTCGCCGAGCTCCGTTCCGACATCGAGACGCTCGTCAAGGAGGCGCACCCCGAGGCCGGCATCGAGTACAAGTCCGCGGCCGTCGTCGTCCACGTCCGCGGGGTGCCGCGCGAGGTCGGCGACGCAGCGATCGCCGACGCACGCCGGGTCGCGCTCGACCACCCGGGCGTCAAGGTGCTCAAGGGCAAGTCGGTGCTCGAGCTGTCGGTCTCGCACGCCGACAAGGGTTCTGCGGTCACGGCGCTCGGTCGCCACGTCGGCGCCACGTCGCGCGTCTACCTCGGCGACGACGTCACCGACGAGGACGCCTTCATGCGGATGACCCGC
Source organism: Terrabacter sp. 2RAF25 (assembly GCF_052115265.1). Lineage (NCBI taxonomy): Bacteria > Bacillati > Actinomycetota > Actinomycetes > Micrococcales > Intrasporangiaceae > Terrabacter > Terrabacter sp. 2RAF25. Next base: position 102,400 of record NZ_JBFRGJ010000001.1, on the reverse strand, counting down.
CCCGAGGACGTCACGGTCAAGGTCGGCACCGGCTCCACGGCGGCGCGCTACCGCGTCGACGACGAGGCAGCGGTCGCCGAGCTGCTCGCCGAGCTCTGCCGGCTGGCCTCAGCCGCCCACGTCGCCGGCTGACCACCCGACGGCGCCGTCCGGCATACGCACGCGGTGTGGGCGCCACGGCCCTCGAACCGTCGCGCTGACCGAGGGCTGGTGCCGGCGCGCGGCGTCGCCGAGCGAGCTCAGTGGCGCCGGACGGCGCCCGTCGACCCGCGGACGACAAGCTCGGGACGGAAGACGTACTCCGCTCTGGGAGAAGGCTGCCCGGCGATCTCGTCGAGGAGCGCCCGCACCGTCGCGGCGCTCATCGCGTTCACGCTCTGGCGCACCGTGGTCAGCGGCGGGTCGGTGAAGGCGATGAGGGTCGAGTCGTCGTAGCCGACGACCGAGAAGTCGCGCGGCACGCTGAGGCCGCGCTTGCGGGCCTCGCGGATCGCACCGAGGGCCATGAGGTCCGAGCCGCAGACGACGGCCGTTGCGCCTCGGTCGAGCAGTCGACCGGCCGCGGACGCTCCGCCCTCGACGCTGAAGAGCGAGCGCTCGATCAGGTCGTCGACGTCGGAGCGTCCCGTCAACTCCTGCATCGAGTGCCGGAACCCGGTGATCTTGCGGATGACCGGGACGTACCGGTCGGGTCCCACGGCCAGGCCGATCTCGCGGTGGCCGAGGCTGACGAGGTGCTCGAGGGCGAGCCCCATCGAGGCGACGTCGTCGTTGCTGATGAAGGGCGCGTCGACCCCCTCGATGTAGCCGTTGACGAGCACGAGCGGCAGGTTGCGGTCGCGCAGGGCGATGTAGCGGTCGGGGTCGGTGGTCGTGTCGGCGTGCAGCCCGGAGATGAAGATGATGCCGGCGACACCGCGCTCGAGCAGCATCTGGACGTAGTCGTCCTCGTGCACACCGCCGGCGACCTGCGTGCACAGCACCGGCGTGTAGCCGTTCTGCGCGAGGGAGTTCTCGATGATCTGCGCGAACGCCGGGAAGATGGGGTTCGTCAGCTCGGGGACGATCAGTCCCACGAGCCCGGCGCTCTTGCGCCGCAAGCGGCTCGGCCGGTCGTAGCCGAGCACGTCGAGAGCCGTCAGCACCGCTTGGCGAGTGGACTCGGCCACCCCCGGCTTGCCGTTGAGCACTCGCGACACGGTGGCCTCTGACACGCTCGCCTGGTCGGCGATGTCTCGCAGTCGTGCCTTCACGTCACCTCCCCCTTCGTCGCACGTGGCGTGCCCCGTCATCGGCGGGGCGCCAGGTCCAGATGCCGACGCTCGGGCCCGTGGCGCTCAGTGTGACAGCACGCTTGCCGATCCTCGGGCGAAGTCCGTATACCGGTGCGCCGGACTCGATCCCGGCGAGGTGGCGCGGGTCGAGGACGACCGGGTCGTGTGCTGCGCGGGTGACGTGCACGAGGGCGACCTCGTCGAGCGTCTCGCGCAGGTAGATCATGGCGTCGCCCTCGGCGTGCACCCAGCGAAGACCACCGTGACGCAGCGCGACGGAGCGTTGGCGGGCGGCGATCAGGCGCCTGTAGACGTCGAGCGTCATCGTGTCCCAGTCCCTCTCGTCCCACGGCATCGGACGGCGACCGTCCTCGCCGAAGGTGCCTTCCATGCCGATCTCGTCGCCGTAGGTGAGCATCGGCATCGACGGGAAGGTGAACAGCAGGCCCGCTGCCACCTCGACGGACTCCGGGCCGACGAGGGTGCGGATGCGGGGCACGTCGTGCGAGCCGACGAGGTTGAACGAGTGGACGAGCGACTGCCACGCGATGCGCGACGTGAAGTCGCGCATCGTCTCGGCGACGGAACCCGCGTCGAGCAGTGGCAGCGGGACCGGGGCACCGAGGAAGCGCGGGTCCTTGGGCTCCTGACGCAGCCACGTCCACGCCGGCTTGCAGAAGCCGGCGTAGTTCATGACCCCGTGCCAGCCGTCGCCGGGCATGTCGGGGGTGTAGTCGTGGAAGTGCTCCCCCACGAGGAGGGCATCGGGCGCGACCTTGCCCATGACGTCGCGCATCTGGCGGGCGACGTCGTGGTTGACGTCGGTGGCGCGCCAACGGCCGGTCATGTTCGCGACGTCGACGCGCCAGCCGTCGAGGCCACCGGAGCGGCCGAGCCACTTGCGCACGACTCCCTGTGGGTTCTCGAAGATCCGGTGGCGCAGAGCGGCGTTGAGGTGGTTGAGCTTGGGCAGGGAGGGCACGCCGAGCCAGGCGACGTAGTTGCCGTCCTCCCAGATGTAGAAGTCACGCTCGGGGGCGTTCTTGCCACCCGGGCCGGCCGCCTTGAGGAACCACTCGTGGGCGTTGCCCGTGTGGTTGGTCGTGAAGTCGCCCATGACCTTCATGCCGCGCTCGTGCGCGGCCTTCGTCAGGCGACGCAGCGCCGGCGCCCCGCCGAGCAGCGGGTCGATCTGCTCGAACGACGACGCGTCGTAGCGGTGGTTGGACCGGGCCGGGAAGAAGGGCGTCATGTAGACGACGTCGACGCCGAGCGACTCGAGGTGGTCGAGGTGCTCGGTGATGCCGTCGAGGTCGCCGCCGTAGAGCTGGTGGGCGACCCCCCTCGGGCTGATGTCGACCGGGTCGGACCAGGTGGCTGGGATCGCCCAGTCGGGCGTCTCGCGCTTGTCGGCGCCCTTCGAGCGGGCGAAGCGGTCGGGGAAGATCTGGTAGACGACCGCGCCGAGCGCCCACTCCGGCGGCGGCGAGTCGTGGGCGACGATGCGGAAGTCGCTCGCGTCGGGAACGTCGCGGTGGTGCACACCGGTGCCGTTGAGCCACGCGTACTTCGTCGGGCCGCCCGTGAGCAGGAAGCGGTAGTGGCTGATGGGGTTGTGGCAGGTCAGGGTCGCGCGCCACCAGTCGTCGCTCGCCGTGGTGCGCACCTTCTTGGCGACCGTGAACGTCGCCTCACCGTCGGGCGCGGTCCGCACGTGGACGGCGTCGACCTCGGCCTCGGTCGGGACGCGTACGAGTACGTCGACGCGGTCACCGAGACGGGGGGCCTGGTTGGAGACGTATCGCCCCGACCCGTCGTGGTGCGGCTGGCTCAGCCACGTGTCGCGGCGGGTCGGGGCAGGGCTCACTTGACGGATCCGGTGGTGAGTCCGCCGACGAGCTGCTTCTGGAAGGCCAGGTAGAGGAGCATGACCGGGATGGAGCCGAGCAGGGCGCCGGCGGCGAACGGACCGAAGAGCTCGTTCGCGTTGTTGCCGAGGGTCATGCCGTAGAGGCCCACGCCGAGCGTCTGCGTCTCGACGTCGGTGAGGAAGACGCTGGCGAGCATGAACTCGCCGTAGAGGCCGACGAAGACGAGCATGAACACGGTGACGAGGATCGGCATGACGAGGCGCAGCGTCATCGTGAAGAAGATGCGGGCGTGGCTCGCGCCGTCGACGATCGCCGCCTCGTCGAGCTCGCGGGGCACCGTGTCGAAGTAGCCCTTGAGCAGCCAGACGTTGGCACCGAGTGCGCCGCCGAGGTAGGCGAGGATCAGGCCGGTCAGGGTGTTGAGGCCGAAGGACGGCAGGGCGTCACCGATGCCCGCGAAGATGATGTACATCGCGACGATGGCGAGCAGGGCCGGGAAGAACGTCGTCAGCAGCAGGAACATCATGCCGCCGCGCCGCCCCTTGAACCGCAGGCGGGAGAAGGCGTATGCCGCACAGGCGCCGATGAACACCGCGCCGATCGCCCCGACGAACGAGATGATCATCGAGTTCTTGTACCAGCTCCAGAACGGCCGCGAGCTGTCGCTGAACAGCGTGGTGAAGTTCGCCGTCGAGAAGCCCGACGGCCACAGGCTCGCCGTGTTCAGCGTGCCGCTGGGGTTCGTCGCGGCCGACCAGATGAAGAGGATCGGGAAGAGCGCCCATGCCAGGGCGACGAGGCCGAGGACGTGACGCCACCACACGCTGCCGCCGAGCCCCGCCCGCTTGGGCGACGCCGGCGTGCCGCTACGGGTCTCGGACTCGACACGCGTCTCGAGACGAGGGTCGGTGGGGACGGGAGCGTTGACGGTGGACATCAGTTGACCTCCTCGAGGGCCTTCGTGCGCCGGAAGCCCGGGATGCTCATGAGCGCCACGAGCAGGAAGATCACGACCGAGACCGCAGCCGCGAAGCCGTAGTTGGGTGCGGTGCCCGAGAAGGCCAGGCGGTATGCGTACGTGATGAGAAGGTCGCTCGACCCGATCGAGGTGTCGGCGCCGTTGAACGGACCGCCCTTGGTCAGCAGGTAGATGAGACCGAAGTTGTTGAAGTTGAAGGCGAACGACGCGAGCAGCAGGGGCCCGACGGCCACGAGCAGCAGCGGCATGATGATCGACCGGAGGGTGCGGAAGGCGTTGGCGCCGTCGATGGTCGCCGCCTCACGCACGTCCTGCGGGATCGACTGCAGCGCACCGGTGCACACGATGAACATGTAGGGGAAGCCCAGCCACAGGTTCGTGATGAGGATCGCGGCCTTGGCCCCCAGGTCGGTGCCGAGCCAGTCGATGCCGAGCCCGAGCGTCTGGTTGATGATGCCGTAGTCCTGGTTGAACATGCCCTTCCACACCAGCGCCGTGACGAAGCCGGGCAACGCGTACGGGAGGATCAGGAGCGAGCGGTAGATGCTCTTCCCACGCAGCTTCGGGTCGTTGAAGAGCAGGGCGATCAGCATTCCGAGCAGGAACGTCGACAGCACGGACACGACCGCGAAGACCACGTTCCAGATGAAGATCTTGATGAAGCCGCTGCGGATCGTGTCGTCGGTGAGGATGCGGGTGTAGTTCGACAGGCCGATGTTCTCCTTCCAGCCCTGGGGGAAGGACTGGGTGGCGTCAGCGGTGTTGACCCATCGGGCGTCACGCGGCTCGTAGACCTTCGGTGGCTGGGTGGAGGTGTCGGTGAGGCGGTCGGCCTTGGCGTCGTAGCTGACCGTCGACTTGCCCTCGAAGGCCTCGGAGAGTCCGACCGGCTTGATGCCGCCACCGTCGCTCGTGGGGACGGCCAGGGTCTGGAGGTCCTTGCGGGCGTTGACCTGCCTCGCGTTGAGGATCGTGAAGCCGGGCGCCTTCGTGATCTTGCCGACCGGCGTCTTCTCGACGCCGGCAGGGTCGAGCGTCTTGAGCCCCTCCCTGTCACCGACGAACGTCGAGCCGTCTGGCTTGGTCAGCAGCAGGACGAGGTCGCCCGTGTCGGCGCTGGCGCCCTCCTTGGTCGCGACCGACATCTTGTAGCGCGGCGTGTTGGGCACCTCGCGCACCGACTGGGCGATGATGTCTGTGACCGACTGCTCCTTGGTGTTGAGGTGACCGTCGCCGTAGTTCGTCAGCGACAGGTTCGCCGTGTAGATCACCGGGAAGAGCTGGAAGAGGGCCATGAAGACCAGGCCCGGCACGAGGTACTTGAGCGGGACGGCGCGGCGGGTCGCGTAGACCGCGAGGACGGCCATCCCCACCATGCCCGCGATGATCACTGCCGGCAGGTTGCCGGCCGCGGCGAGCTTGGCGGCGATCCACAGGATGCCGGCCAGCGTCGCGACGATGAGGACCCACTTGATCGTGAGCGCGATGGGCTTGGTCATGTCACACGTCCTTTTGCGCCGAGCCGGCGCCGTTGCCGTAGGTGCACGGAGGGGTGGAGAAGCGCGAGCTCAGCGTCTCGGGACTCCGGGTGGCCTGGACCGGGCCGCGCCGGCTGGGCCGGGACTCCGGGGTCCGCCAGAACGGCAGACCCCGGAGTCCCTTTCAGATCAAGGGAGCTCAGCCCTTGGCGATGTTGGCCGCGATCTCCTTGGCCGCAGCGTCGAGACGCTCCTTGGCCCCGGCCTTGCCGGAGATGATGTCAGCGGTCGCCTGGCCGAAGGGGCCCCAGACCGAGTTCATCGCCGGGATGTTCGGCATCGGCTTGCCGCCCGTGCCGGCCTCGTACCAGGCCTTGACGTCGGGGTCGGTGGCCGAGACCTCGTCGTAGGCCTCCTTGAGGGCCGGCGGACGCTTGCCGACCTCGAAGAGCGCCAGCTGGACGTCCTTGCGCGGGATGTAGTTCGTGACGAACTCCTGCGCGAGGGCGGCGTTCTTGGCCTTGCTCGAGACGTAGAACATCTGCACGCCGAGGAACGGCTGCATGGCGCCGCCACCGGCGAGGCTCGGCAGCGGGGCGATGCCGTAGTTGATGCCGGCGGCCTTGGCCTTGGCGACGCTCCACGGGCCGCTGATCATGAACGGGGCGGCCTTCGAGTCGAAGATCGCGTCCTGGTTCGTGTCGTCGACGTTGGTCGAGAGGACCTTCTGCTTGCCGAGGGCCGCGAGGGCCTCGCCACCCTTGACCGAGCCGGCGCTGTTGACGAGCAGCTTGTTCGGGTCGTAGTCGCCGTTGGCCTTCGTGGCGAAGATGCCGCCCTCGGGGAAGGCCGCGAGGTACGGGTAGGCGAAGTACGCGTTGCCGACCTTGGAGACGAACTGGGACATGACCTGCTTGGCCTTGCCCTCCTTGACGAGCTTCTCGCCCGTGGAGACGAGCTCGTCCATGGTCTTCGGCGCGTTCGGGACGAGGTCCTTGTTGTACATCAGGCCGATGTTCTCGACGGCGTAGGGCACGCCGTAGCTCTGGCCGTTGAACTTCGTCGCCGCGATGGCGCTCGGCAGGAACTTGGCGGCCACGTCGGCCGAGAGGTTGACCGGGGCGACCGTCGAGTTCTGGACGAGCTCACCGAGCCAGTCGTGCGCGCCGACGATCACGTCGGGGCCCTTGCCGACCTTGGTGGCGTCCTTGAACTGGGTGCGGGTGTCGGTCGCGATCTGGACCTTGACCGTGATGCCGTTCTCGGAGGCGAACTGGTCGGCGTACTTCTGGACCGCCTTGGAGCGGTCGGCGTCCGTCCAGATGACGAGGTCGACGTTGGCGTCACGGACCGGAGCAGCGGTGCCGCTCGGCGTCTCCGGGGTGCCGGTCGTGGTGGCAGCAGCCTTGCTCGTGCCGGCGCCTCCGGTGTTGGACGGGGTGGTGGGGCTGGACCCACCGCAGGCGCTGAGGGCCAGGGCGGCAACACCCGTGACGGCAACAGCGCCGAGCGCACGCTTGTGCATGGATTCTCCTTTGAAGCCAGGTGGCACACGCCGCCACCGGTTTGTGCCACGGACCTTAGCAAGAATTTGCAGGGTTCTGGAACAACCCTTGCAGCAACTTTTTGCAACGTTCTGGACACATCCCAAGCGCCGGTCCCAGGCCCCCCGTCGGACGAGGGGTGGTCAAGGCGGGCGGCATGGGACATGATGACGATGCCTGCTCACCCGGGTAGGCACACCTTTACAACGGATCGTCCGGCACGTTCCTGCCGGTGAAGGAAGGCAATGAAGCCATGGCAACTGTGACGTTCGACAACGCGACGAGGCAGTACCCCGGGAACCCGATTCCCTCCGTCGACAAGCTCAACATCGACATCGCGGACGGGGAGTTCCTCGTCCTCGTCGGTCCCTCCGGGTGTGGCAAGTCCACGTCCCTGCGCATGCTCGCCGGCCTCGAGGAGGTCAACGGCGGACGCATCCTCATCGGCGACCGCGACGTGACGAACCTGTCCCCCAAGGACCGCGACGTCGCGATGGTCTTCCAGAACTACGCGCTCTACCCGCACATGTCGGTCGCCGACAACATGGGCTTCGCCCTGAAGATCGCCGGCGTCGACAAGGCCGAGATCCGCAAGCGCGTCGAGGAGGCCGCCAAGATCCTCGACCTGACGCCGTACCTCGACCGCAAGCCGAAGGCGCTCTCGGGTGGCCAGCGCCAGCGCGTCGCCATGGGCCGCGCCATCGTCCGCTCGCCCCAGGTGTTCCTCATGGACGAGCCGCTCTCGAACCTCGACGCCAAGCTGCGCGTCCAGACGCGCACGCAGATCGCCTCGCTCCAGCGTCGCCTCGGCGTCACGACGGTCTACGTGACACACGACCAGGTCGAGGCCATGACGATGGGCGACCGCGTCGCCGTGCTCAAGGACGGCATCCTGCAGCAGTGCGACAGCCCGCGCCGGATGTACGACCACCCGGCCAACGTCTTCGTCGCCGGCTTCATCGGCTCGCCCGCCATGAACCTCATGAGCGTTCCCGTCACCGACGGCGGCGTCGACCTCCACGGCCACACCGTGCCGGTCTCGCGTGAGGACCTCGCCGGTGTGGGCAAGGACGTCACCCTCGGTGTCCGCCCGGAGGACCTCGAGCTCTCGTCCGACCAGTCCGGCATCCCGGTCACGGTTGACGTCGTCGAGGAGCTCGGTGCCGACGCCTACATCTACGGCTCGAGCGAGCAGAAGCTGCTCGAGGCCACCGGTGAGAACGCCGGCGTCGTCCCCTTCATCGCACGCGTCGACGGTCGTCGTCCGCCGGAGAAGGGCGAAAAGATCTACCTCAAGCCGAAGGCTGGCCACGTGCACGTCTTCAACTCCGAGTCGGGTCTGCGCGTCGGCGACTGACCGAAGCCTCACAACGTATGCCGCTGGGCCGGCACCCCGTGTGGGTGCCGGCCCAGCGTCGTTGCGGCGCAAGGCTGGACAGGATGCTGCGCGGCGCCCCTCCGTGGTCCTAGGCTCGCGCCTGTGACGAGAGCGGCGGTCGGGCGACACTGGCATCTGGCGACGTTCGTCGTCGTCTTGATCGCACTGGTGCTGCAGCTCGTCCTCGTGCTGCGCGGCGAGACGATCCTCGACTCGAGCGGAGTCACGACGTCGCGGCCCGAGCAGGTGCGACGGATGTTCAGCTACTTCACGATCCAGTCGAATCTCCTTGTCGCCGTAGCGATGTGGCTGGTCATCCGTGGGCGCACGGAGTCACAGGTCTTCCGAGTGGTGCGCCTGGCGTCGCTCGTCGGCATCACCGTGACGGGCATCGTCGCCTTCGTCGCACTCGCGCCGTCGTCGAACTACACGACGCTCAACCTGCTGTGTGATCGCCTGCTCCACATCGCGGTGCCGCTCTTGACCTTCATCGGCTGGGTCGCGTTCGGCCCGCGCGGCCACGTCACTCGCGCCGACGTGCTGCCCTCGCTCGCGTGGCCGGTCGTCTGGCTCGTCGCGACCCTGGGTCTCGGACCGGTCGTGCACTGGTACCCCTACCCGTTCATCGACGTCGACCGGATCGGCTACGGCTCGACGGTGCTGAACTGCGTCGGCATCGCCGTCCTGTTCCTCGCCCTCGCGACCCTCGCGCGCAGGGCCGATCGACGCCTGTCGCGCAGCCGTGCCACGATGACCGTGTGACCCTCGAGATCACCACCGCGCGACCTGAGTCCGCCCTGCTCGACCTGCCCTGGTCGACCCCGCTCGAGGAGTGGCCGGAGTCGTTCCTCGCCGCCCTCCCCCGCGGCATCTCCAGGCACGTCGTGCGTTTCGTCAAGCTCGGCCCACGTGTGCTGGCGGTCAAGGAGATCAAGGACGACATCGCCGACCGCGAGTACGCCATGCTGCGCAACCTGCGCCGGCTCGACGTGCCTTGCGTCGAGCCGTTCGGCGTCGTCCACGGCCGCACCACCGCCGACGGCGAGCCGCTCGACGCCTGCCTCATCACGCGCCACCTGCAGTTCTCGCTGCCCTACCGCGCGCTCTACAGCCAGAACCTGCGGCCCGACACGGCGGTGCGCCTCATGGACGCCCTCGCCCTCCTGCTCGTGCGCCTTCACCTCGAGGGCTTCTGGTGGGGCGACGTGTCGCTGTCGAACACCTTGTTCCGGCGCGACGCCGGCTCGTTCGCCGCCCACCTCGTCGACGCCGAGACCGGCGAGCTGCACGCCAGGCTCTCCGACGGCCAGCGCGAGCACGATCTCGACATCGCCCAGGTCAACATCGCCGGCGAGCTGATGGACCTCGACGCCGGCGGGTTCCTGGAGGAGGCGGCCGACCCGTTCGAGGTCGCTGCCTCGATCATCGAGCGCTACCACACGCTCTGGGACGCCCTCACGGGCACCGAGCGCTTCGAGGTCGGCGACCGGTGGCGCGTCGACGAGCGCATCCGGCGCCTCAACGAGCTCGGCTTCGACGTCGACGAGCTCTCGATCACCACCGACATCGGTGGCACCGAGATCGTCATCACCCCCAAGGTGGTCGACGCCGGCCACCACTCGCGCCGGCTGCTGCGCCTCACCGGCCTCGACGTCGGCGAGAACCAGGCGCGCCGCCTGCTCAACGACCTCGACGCGTACGCCGCCGCGACCGACCGTCAGGGCGACGACGAGGAGATCGTCGCCCACGACTGGCTCTCCCGGTGCTACGAGCCCGTGGTGCGCGCGGTCCCCCGCGACCTCAAGACCCGCCTCGAGCCGGCCGAGATCTTCCACGAGGTGCTCGAGCACCGCTGGTACATGAGCGAGAAGGCCGAGCACGACACGCCGATCGAGGAGGCCCTGCAGGACTACCTCGCGACCGTGCTGCCGGCCAAGCCCGAGGAGAAGTCGGTGCTCGGCGTCGACACGGAGGAGATGCCGGTCATCGGCCGGTTCGACTGAGCCACAGGCTCGCTCGAGGTGATCCGCGGCGACCCCGCGCGGCGGCATACCTCATCGCAGCGGTGGCGCTACGCAGGGTCGTCGGCAGGCCCGGAAAGGATCTGGCCGAAGAGCACGACGATCCAGAGCACGAACGTCACGACGTGGACCGCCGTGCACCACAGGCAGATCGAGTGGATGCGGTAGAGCTCGGCCCACACGAGGTAGAGCACCATGCCGAGGCCCACCGTGAGCCAGCCGAGGCGCGCCAGGTCGAGCCAGCGCTCGGGCCGGCGCCACACCGAGGGCAGGCAGAGCGCGAGCGTCACGACGAAGAAGACGAGCCCGAGCAGCGCCACCGGGATGCCCATGAAGGTGCTCCAGGCACTCGTCGTCACCTTGGCGCAGTCGACGATGCCGCCGATGCTGCAGGCGAGGGTCGCGTTGGCCGTGAAGTGCTCGAAGGTCAGGTAGGTCGAGACGAGCAGCCCCACGACCGAGAGCACCAGCGACACCGGCGCGAGCCAGGTCGGGCGCGCCCGAGAGGCGGCAGGCTCGGACCGTCCGGTGGTCACGTCGTCACGCAGCGAGCTCACCCGAGGTCACCGCTTGAGCAGCACGGACGCGGACTGCACGCCCTGGCTCGTGCAGACGTTGGCCGGCTGGCCCTTGGTCTGCGTGCAGATCTGCGCGGTGATCATGTTGATGGCCGGGGTGACCGTCTTGCCGATGTCGGAGGTCGGGTCCTGGATGCCGGCGATGATCTGGTCGTAGGTCTTTCCCTCGAAGGCGTTGGCGTCGACCGTCGCACCGTCGGTGGCGGTGGTGCCCCCGTAGGTGATCCACGGGATGCCCCCGCCGGGGTTGAACTTCTGGAACAGCGCGAGGTTGTCGCCGTCGAGCGTCTGGAGCGGCTTGCCCTCGCGGTCCTGCGTCTCGATCGCCTGGAAGGCCACGACGTTGCTCGTGAACGTCGCGTCCTTGAACGAGAACGTCGGGGTGTCGGGGTGCACGTCGGTGCTCGAGCTCGTCGTCTGCGTGATGCCGCTGAAGGTGCCGAAGCGGGACAGCGCTCCGATGAGGGCCCAGCGCTCCATCGCGCAGAACGGGCAGTACTCGGCGCCGATGTAGAGCACCTTGGGCTTGCCGTCCTGCGTGAGCGCCGTGCCGCCCTGCAGCTTGGCCGGCGCCTGGGACGGCGACGGCGACGGCGCCTTGTCGAAGAGGGTCGCCGGCAGCTTCTGCAGGGTGGCGAGTGCCGTGGCCCCTGCTCCGCCCGCCGAGGCGGCCGGCGCGTCCTTGGGACGGTTGGAGATGACGACGCCGAGGACCACGGCGATGACCACGACGACGACGGCCACCGACGCCGCGATGACCTGCGTGCGCTGGCGGTCCTTGCGGGCCGCCTCGGCGCGCAGCTTCGCTGCCCGGGCTGCCGTCTCTGCGCGGTTGCTCTTGGCCACGGGTCCGTCCTCTGTCTGTCCTGCTGCCGAACGCAGCAGCAATTGTTACTACATCTCGTAGTTGCCCAGCGACAACTCTACCGACGTCACAAGGACCAGCGTCGCAGGCCCTCGCGGAGTTCCCGGCGCACCTGAACCCCACCACGAACGGCGCGCCGGCCGCGCCGCTGCGCACGGTGCGCGTCCCGACCGACGCCCCCAGCACGTGTGCCGTCGGGCCGGGCGGGCGGCATACGTCAGCCGCGTCGCTGGCGGGCGATCTCGTAGAGCGTGACGCCTGTGGCGATCCCGGCGTTGAGCGACTCGACCGCCGAGCTCATCGGGATCGAGACGATCTGGTCGCAGGTCTCGCTGACGAGGCGCGAGAGCCCCTTGCCCTCCGAGCCGGTCACGATGACGAGCGGCTCGGTGGCGAGGGTGAGGTCGGGCAGCTCGACGTCACCGTCCATGTCGAGGCCGAGGATGAAGAAGCCGGCCTTCTTGAACTCCTCGAGCGCCCGGTTGAGGTTGCTCGCCTTGGCGACGGGCACGCGGGCGGCCGCCCCGGCCGACGTCTTCCACGCCGAGGCGGTCATGCCGACCGAGCGGCGCTCGGGCACGACGACACCGTGACCGCCGAACGCCGCGACCGACCGGATGATCGCGCCGAGGTTGCGCGGGTCGGTGATGCCGTCTAGAGCCACGATGAGCGGGATGCCCGGCATCTCGGGGTCGATGAGGTCGTTCGGGTGGGCGTAGTCGTAGGGCGGCACCTGAAGAGCCATGCCCTGGTGCACGCCGCCGTCGGTGAGCCGGTCGAGCTCGCCGCGGGGCGTCTCGAGGATGGCCAGGCCGCGCTCGTTCGCGAGCTTGAGGGCTTCCCGGACGCGGTCGTCGGTGTCGATGCGCGAGGCGAGGTACATCGTCGCCACGGGGATGTCGGCGCGCAGCGCCTCGACGACCGAGTTGCGGCCGTAGACCATCTCGCTCGAGCCCTTCGCCTTGCGCGCCGGCCGCGCGGGGCCGCGCCCACCGGACCCGCCCGCGCCGGAGCCGGTCCGCTTCGCCACGGCCCTGGCCCGCTTGTGCGCCGGGTGGTACTCGCGGTCGGCGGCCTTGGGCGTGGGCCCCTTGCCCTCGAGGCCGCGGCGACGCTGGCCGCCGGAACCGACGGTTGCGCCCTTGCCACCCTTGCGGATGGCGCCGCGCCGTTGGGAGTTGCCTGGCATGTCAGCCCTGTGCCTTCTCGGCCCCGTGGGCCGCGTTCGTGGGGTCGGGTGCGTCGGTTGCGGCGGCCCGCGCCGGGCGGGCGAGCGACCACTGGGCACCCGACTGGGTGTCGGTGATCTCGATGCCGACCGCGGTCAGCGTGTCGCGGATCTCGTCGGCGCGCTCGAAGTCGCGCTCCTGACGCGCCACCTGGCGGGCGTCGAGCTGGGCGCGCACGAGCGCGTCGAGCGCGAGCTCGGCGGCGGCGTCCTCGCGGCTGCCGCCGGAGCCCCAGTGGGCCGCGAGCGGGTTGACCCCGAGGACGTCGGTCATGGCGATGACCGCCGCAGCCGCCTCGACCGCGGCCTCGTCGTCGTCCTCGTCGAGGGCGCTGTTGCCGGCCCGCACCGTGTCGTGCACGACGGCGAGCGCACCGCTGACGCCGAGGTCGTCGTCCATCGAGGCGACGAACGCCTCGGGAAGCGCGTCGGCAGCGAGCGGCTCGATGGCGCCTCGCCGCGACGCGCGCTCGAGGAATCCCTCGATGCGCTCGACGGCGGCGGCTGCCTCGTCGAGGGAGCCGGGGTGGTACTCGATCATCGAGCGGTAGTGCGCGGCGGTGAGGTAGTAGCGCAGCACGATCGGTCGCGTCTGCTCGAGCAGGTGGCGCACCTCGAGGGCGTTGCCGAGCGACTTGCCCATCTTCTGGCCCTTGACCGTCACCCAGGCGTTGTGGAGCCAGTAGCGCGCGAAGCCGAGGCCTACCGCACGTGACTGCGCCTGCTCGTTCTCGTGGTGCGGGAAGCGCAGGTCGATGCCGCCGCCGTGGATGTCGAACTCGTCGCCGAGCCAACGGCGCGCCATGGCGGAGCACTCGAGGTGCCAGCCCGGGCGTCCGGTGCCGAACGGCGTCGGCCACGAGGCGCTCTCGGGCTCGTCGGCCTTGCGGCCCTTCCAGAGCGCGAAGTCGCGCGGGTCGCGCTTGCCGCGCGGGTCGGCGTCGTCGGCGCTGGCCATGTCGTCCAGCGACTGGCCCGTGAGCGAGCCGTACTCGGGCCACGACCGCACGTCGAAGTACACGTCGCCGCTGCCGTCGGGGGCGGCATACGCATGGCCCTTCTCGACGAGCGTCTCCATCAGCGTGATCATGTCGGGCACGTGGCCGGTGGCCCGCGGCTCGTATGTGGCGGGCTCGACGCCGAGTGCGTCGAGGGCCTGCGAGGTGAGCCGCTCGTTGCGGTAGGTGAGGGCGAACCAGTCCTCGCCCGCCTCGGCCGCCTTGCGCAGCACCTTGTCGTCGATGTCGGTCACGTTGCGCACCAGGGTCACGTCGTACCCGTGACCCGTCTCGAGCCAGCGGCGCAGCACGTCGAACGCGACGGCGAAACGGATGTGGCCGATGTGCGGCGCACCCTGCGTCGTGAGACCACAGATGTACATGCCGACCTTGCCCGCCTCGCGCGGCGTGAAGTCGCGCAGCTCCCGGGTAGCGGTGTCGAACAGTCGTAGGGTCACCCGCCGAAGTCTATCGGCGCGTCGCCGGGCACCCGACCACGCGCACCCGAGCACGTATGCCGTCCGGCCGGCATACGCCCTCGGCCTCCTCGGGCGTCCCCGCGGCTACGCTCGCGCCATGGCGGAACCGCGGCTGACGAGCTACGAGCGGCTCGACGGCTCCGAGGTGCGAGCCGTCATCACCTATCTGGGCGAGCGCATCGACACGTACCTGCCGCGGCATCCCGGGCTGCGTGCGGCGACCGTCGAGCTCGGCAAGGTCGTCGACGGCCTCCAGGAGCGGCGCCGGAGCGCGCCACGGCAACGCGCCGCGCTGGTGCTGGTCTCGCGGGTGCTCATCGGGGTCCTCGCCGCCGTGTCGCTCGTCGCGGTCGTGATCGCGGTCCGTGACGCGGTGGGCCGCGCCGGCAAGCTGGCCGCCTTTGAGTGGCTTCCCGTGCTCGAGAGCCTGATCAACGACCTCGTCTTCGCCGGCATCGCCATCTGGTTCCTGCTCTCGCTGGCCGACCGCGTGGTGCGCAACGACCTCATCCGGCGGCTGCACCGGCTGCGGTCGCTCGCGCACATCATCGACATGCACCAGATGAGCAAGGACCCCGCGCCGGTGCTCGGGCGCGCCGCCGCACCCGGTTCCCGCGAGGCCGAGGACGCCCAGGACGCCCAGGACTCAGCGCGCCTCAGCCCACGCACGATGTCGGCGCGCGACTACGGCCTCTACCTCGAGTACTGCTCCGAGCTGCTCTCGCTGACGTCCAAGGCGGCCGCCCTGTGCGCCGAGGAGTCGACCGACGCCCTGGTGCTCGACACGGTGAGCGAGATCGAGAACCTCACGACGGGGATGAGCCGCAAGATCTGGCAGAAGATCAGCCTCCTGCGCGAGACCCCACACACCTGAGCAGTGCCTTCTCCCCCCAATCGAAAGAACGCTCCGCCGCCTCTTCCCCAATCGAGAGAACGCTCCGCCGCCTCTCCCCCAATCGAGAGAACGCTCCGTCGCCTCTCCCCCAATCGAGAGAACGCTCCGCCGCCTCTTCCCCAATCGAGAGAACGCTCCGTCACGTGACGGAGCGTTCTTTCAATTTGGTATGCGGGCTCGCCGTCGGACGTCGGCCGGCGGGTGGGTCAGTGGCCGCGGCTGACCCACTCGTCGAGGTCGGGCGTCTCGGCGCCGATGGTCGTCGCGTCGCCGTGACCGGTGAGCACCAAGGTCTCCGGCGGCAGGGACAACAGCCGCTCACGGATGGAGTCGACGATGGTCGGGAAGTCGGAGAACGACCGGCCGGTCGCACCCGGACCGCCCTGGAACAGCGTGTCGCCCGTGAAGACGACGCCGAGGTCCGGCACGTGGAAGCAGCAGGCTCCGGGCGCGTGGCCCGGCGTGTGCAGCACGCGCAGCTCCACGTCGCCGACCTGCACGACGTCGCCGTCGGCGAGGTCCTGCGTCGGCTCGAGGTCCGGGTGGCTCTGGGCCCAGAGCACGCGGTCGTCCGGGTGCAGCGCGACCTTTGCCGCGGGGTGGGCTGCGAGCAGCTCGGGCACGACCGTGACGTGGTCGTCGTGCGCGTGGGTGAGCAACACGTGCGTCAGGCGCCGGTCGCCGACGAGGTCGAGGATGGGGCCGGCTTCGTGCGGGGCGTCGATGACGACGCACGAGTCGTCGTCACCGACGACCCACACGTTGTTCTCGACGTCCCACGTGCCGCCGTCGAGGCTGAAGGTTCCCGACGTCGTCGTGTGGTCGACGCACACCCCGCCAGGCGAGGGTTGGACCTGGTCTGCGGCACCGGCGGCGCTCACAGCTCGACGACCGATCGAAGCACCTCGCCGGCGTGCATCTTGTCGAACGCCGCCTCGATGTCGCCGAGGCCGATCCGCTCCGTGACGAACGCGTCGAGGTCGAAGCGCCCCTGCTTGTAGAGGTCGACGAGCATCGGGAAGTCACGGCTCGGCAGGCAGTCGCCGTACCAGCTCGACTTCAGCGCGCCGCCACGGCCGAAGATCTCGATCATCGGCAGGGTCACCTGCTTGTCGGGCGTGGGAACACCGACGAGGACGACCGTGCCGGCGAGATCTCTTGCGTAGAAAGCCTGCTCGTACGTCTCCGGCCGCCCGACCGCCTCGACGACGACGTCCGCGCCGTTGCCGCCGGTCAGGCCGCGGATCGCCTCGACCGGGTCGGTGTTCGCGCTGTTGACGGTGTGTGTCGCACCGAAGTGCTTGGCCTGCTCGAGCTTCCGGTCGTCGATGTCGACGGCGATGATGGTGGTCGCACCCGCGACCTTGGCCCCCGCGATGGCGGCGTTGCCCACGCCGCCGCAGCCGATGACGGCGATCGAGTCGCCGCGGCCGACCCCGCCGGTGTTGACGGCCGCGCCGAAGCCCGCCATGACGCCGCAGCCGAGCAGGCCCACTGCGGCCGCGTCTGCCTCGGGCACCTTCGTGCACTGGCCGGCGGCGACGAGCGTCTTCTCGATGAACGCGCCGATGCCGAGGGCAGGCGAGAGCTCGGTGCCGTCGGTGAGCGTCATCTTCTGCGTGGCGTTGTGCGTGTTGAAGCAGTACCAGGGCTTGCCCTTCGCGCAGGCCCGGCACTGCCCGCAGACGGCGCGCCAGTTGAGGATGACGAAGTCCCCCGGCGCCACCTCGGTGACCCCCTCGCCAACCGCCTCGACCGTGCCGGCCGCCTCGTGACCGAGCAGGAACGGGTAGTCGTCGTTGATGCCGCCCTCGCGGTAGTGAAGATCGGTGTGGCACACGCCGCACGTCTTGATCGCGACGACGGCTTCGCCCGGGCCGGGGTCGGGCACGACGATGTCGACGACCTCGACGTCGGCCCCCTTGGCACGGCTGATGACACCCTTCACGGTCTGCGGCATGACGGCTCCTTGTGCCTCGTCGGTTCGGTCTGCTCGATCCTGCCAAACGCCGAGATCGTCTCGACGAGCGGTGCCCGGGTGCAGCGTCGAGTGCTCAGTTTCCTGCGCCGGTATGCCGGTATGCCGGGATGCCGGGGGACGGACACCACGTCGTCCTCTCGAGTCGAGTGCCCAGTTTCCGACGTGCTTCGCGTGTGGGGAACTGGGCACTCGACTGTCTGCGTCGTTCGAGTGCGCAGTTGTCGTCTTCTCGGGTCAGCGACCGAGGTCCTCGCGGGTCGGGTCGGCGCCGTCGGCCATCTCGCGGTCGCGCCTTCGACGGACATCCCGGTCGTCGAGCCCGTCGTCCGCCTGGTCCCGTCGATCCCACTCGGGGTCGGCCCGGTCGGGCCCGCCCTGGCGCCGACGCATCGGCGCCTCGAGGCGGTTGGCGTCCTCGTCGAGACGGTGCCCCTGCTTGTCGGTGTCGATGTCGGGGTCGTGCAGGTCGGCCTCGCGCAGCCGCTCGTCGCGCGCCCGACGTACCTCCTCGGCGCCGCCGGCGCGATCCTGGGCCTCCGCGTCGAGGCGCTCGGCCTCCACCTGGGCGCGTTGCGCCTGGGCCCGGGCCATCTGCGAGCGCGCTTGCGCCTCGGTCGCGGCGGCCTCCCGCTCACGAAGGTCCTGGTCGTGCTCACGGGCCTCTTCGCGGATCCCCGCTGCCTGCTCCCGCTGTGCCTCGACCCGGTGGCCCCTGCCACGTGAGGCGACGAAGGCGATGACGGCGAGAACGACCACCGCCGCCACGACGATCCAGATGATGGTGCTGGTTTGCATGCCGACCTCCTCGGCGGACCACGCGTCGATGCGTTGTCCTACACCCACGGCGTACCCCGGTCGGGCCGACGTCAAGCGCCGACGCTCGGTTCGTGAGGGCTCAGGAGGTGCGGGCCAGCAGCACCAGTGCGGTCGCGATCGCCGCGACACCCTCGCCGCGGCCGGTGAGCCCGAGACCGTCGGTCGTCGTCCCGCTCACCGACACCGGAGCCCCTGCGGCGGCAGACAGCGCGGCCTCCGCCTCGGTGCGCCGTGCCCCGACCTTCGGCCGGTTGCCGACGACCTGCACCGAGATGTTGCCGATCTCGTAGCCGGCCTCGCGCACGAGCCGGGCCGCCTCCGTCAGTAGGGTCACCCCGGAGGCTCCGGCCAGCTCTGGCCGCGAGGTGCCGAAGTGGGCACCGAGGTCACCGATCCCGGCGGCGGAGAAGATCGCGTCGCACGCCGCGTGAGCGGCGACGTCGGCATCGGAGTGACCGTCGAGGCCACGCTCCCCCGGCCACCTCAGACCGGCGACCCAGAGCTCACGGTCGGAGCCTGCGGGGGCGTACGCGTGGACGTCCACGCCGACGCCGACGCGCGGGAGCGTGGTCATCAGGCCCGCTTCCAGTCGATCGGGCCCCGGTGCACCTTGTGCGGGGCAGCCTGGGCGACCGGCTTGATGACCATCGTGTCGATGTTGACGTGCTGGGGCAGGCCCACCACGAAGCCGACGCACTCCGCGACGTCGTCGGCCACGAGGGGCCGGTCGACGTTCTCGTAGACCTTGTCGGCGGCCGCCTGGTCGCCGTGCAGCCGGGTGAGCGAGAACTCCTCGGTGCGCACCATGCCGGGGCGGATGTCGATGACCCGGATGTTCTCGCCGTTGAGCTCGAGCCGGAGCGTCTCGGAGACCACCGACGTGCCATGCTTGGCTGCGACGTAGCCGGCGCCGCCCTCGTAGACGCGCTCGCCGGCGATCGAGCTGATGTCGACGATCGTGGCGCGGGCCGACCGGCGCAGCAGGGGCAGCACCGCCTGGGTCACGCGCAGCGTGCCCACGACGTTGGTGGAGAACATCCGTTCCCACTCCTCGGGGTCGCCGTCCTCCACACGGGTCACGCCGAGGGCACCGCCCGCGTTGTTGACGAGCACGTCGCAGCGGCCGAGGCCCGCGATGCCGGTCTCGACGGAGGCCGCGTCGATGACGTCCATGACAACGGCCCGCGCCGTCCCACCGGCGCCTTCGACGGCGGCCACGACCTCGTCGAGCTTCTCGCGACGGCGTCCCGCGACGACGACCTCGAAGCCGTCCGACGCGAGGCGGCGGGCGATGGCCGCGCCGATGCCGGTGCCGCCACCGGTGATGAGCGCGAGGGGTCGGGACTGGTCAGCGGTCTTCTCGGTCACGCTGCCGAGGATAGGCGCTCCCCGGTTCGAGGTATTCGCGCGGTCCAGAGGCCGCGCGAATACCTCGAACGGCGGGAGGCGGGAGTGGCGGCCGGCGTCAAAGAGTCTCGGCGAGGAGGCGCGTGGCGGTCTCGAGGTCGGCCGGTGTCGTCACCTTGAGCGCGCGGGGGTCGCCCTCGACGACGAGCACCCGCTCGCCGAGCCGCTCGACGAGCCCTGCGTCGTCGGTTGCGTCGCTCGAGACGGCGTGTGCCCGCTCGAGCACCTCGCGCCGAAACCCCTGCGGCGTCTGCACAGCCCGCAGCGCCGACCGGTCCGGCGTGCCGACGACGAAGCCGCCGGCATCGACCTGCTTGATCGTGTCGACCACCGCGGTGCCGGGCACGACCGCGGCAGATCCGCCCGCCACGGCGGCCACGACCCGGTCGAAGACCGCCACCGGCGTCAGGCACCGGGCCGCGTCGTGGACCAGCACGATCTCGACGGCCTCCCCCAGCACGGCCAGCCCGGCCGCCACGGAGTCGCCCCGCTCGGCCCCGCCGACGACGACGGTCACGGGCACCGACGACCCGAGCTCACGGCATACGCCCTCGGCGAGGACCTCCGCGTCACCGCGGTGCGCGGCAGGTGCCACGACGACCACCTCGGACGCCGTCGTACACGAGAGCACCCCCCGCAACGCGTGCCCGAGAAGGGGCACGCCCGCGAGGGGCACGAACGCCTTGGGAACCGAGGCCCCCAGACGTGAACCGGAGCCGGCCGCAACGACGATGACGCCGACGCGACCGGCTCCGGTCATGTGGTGTGAGCTGCTCAGGACGCGAGGACCTCGTCGAGGATGGTCTCGGCCTTCTCCTCGTCGGTCTTCTCCGCGAGCGCGAGCTCGGAGACGAGGATCTGGCGGGCCTTGGCCAGCATCCGCTTCTCGCCTGCCGACAGGCCGCGGTCCTGGTCACGACGCCAGAGGTCACGCACGACCTCGGCGACCTTGATGACGTCACCGGATGCGAGCTTCTCGAGGTTCGCCTTGTAGCGACGCGACCAGTTGGTCGGCTCCTCCGTGTGCGGGGTGCGCAGCACCTCGAACACGCGGTCCAGACCTTCCTGGCCCACGACGTCACGGACGCCCACGAGGTCGCAGTTCTCGGCTGGCACTTCGATCGTCAGGTCACCCTGGGCGACCTTCAGCTTGAGGTAGAGCTTGTCCTCTCCCTTGATCGTGCGTGTGTTGATCTCTTCGATGAGTGCAGCCCCGTGGTGGGGGTACACGACCGTCTCGCCGACCTTGAAAACCATCTGCTGTTTTCCCCTTTCGCGACCTCCAGATTATCACGATCCAGCGCCCATCGCGATTTCAGGATCCGGCATCATCGCAGGTCAGAGCCACAGTTCGAGCCCAGGACGTCATCCTCAGCGTCTTGACAGGTGGCTGGTTCTCGTGCATCGCGCGAGCCTCACGGCGACCCCTCGCCCCTTCCCGGAGACGGCCGACACCCGGCCACCGCGGCCGCCCCGAACCCGCCGCGGCGTGCGTCGGGCCCGTTGCGGCGGGTGCACGACGCGCCTGACAGCCCCGCCGGTAGGCTGTCGCCCGTGAAGCGTCGAATCCTCGCCCAGGCCCCCGCGCGTCGCCCGTCCACCCGTCGGGTGTCGACGGTGCTGGCCGGCGTGGCCCTCGCCGCCGTGACGACCGGTTGCCAGGTCAACTCGCCCGTCCAGACCGACGTCGAGTACGCCCCCGCCGACGGCGTCCAGGCCGACGTGGGCGAGCTCGCCGTGCGCGACCTCGTGCTCATCGGTGACGGCAAGGGCACGGTCGTCATCTCGGGGTCGGCCATCAACCTCGGCCAGCAGGACATGACCGTCAAGATCGCCGCGCAGGCCGACCCGAACGCCACGACGCCGCCCACAGGCTCCGAGGTGCAGCTCGGCCCACGCCAGCAGGTCGACCTGGCCACGAAGGGACTGCAGCTGAGCGCCGTCACGACCAAGCCGGGCGGCATCGTGCCGGTCACCGTCACGTCCAGCACCGGCGGCACGGCCGTCGTCAGGGTGCCGGTCCTACCCGCCACCGGCTACTACGCCACCGTCACGCCGGCGCCGACCGGCAGCTGAGCCACACACGTACGCTCGAAGACCGAGGACGTACGCGAGGAGCGGGCCACCGCACGGTGGGCCGCTCCTCGTGTGTGTGGGTGTCCGACCCCGTCGCGGTCAGTTGGCCTCGAACTTGTAGCCGAGCCCCCGCACGGTGACGATGTGCACCGGGTTGCCCGGGTCGGGCTCGATCTTGGCGCGCAGGCGCTTGACGTGGACGTCGAGGGTCTTGGTGTCGCCGACGTAGTCGCTGCCCCAGACGCGGTCGATGAGCTGCATCCGGGTCAGCACGCGACCCGAGTTGCGCAGCAGCATCTCGAGCAGCTCGAACTCCTTGAGCGGCAGTGAGGCGGAGCGTCCCTCGACGCTGACCGTGTGGCGCTCGACGTCCATGCGCACCGGCCCCGACTCGAGCGTCGAGGGCAGCAGGTCCTCGGGCTCGGCCAGGCGGCGCAGCACCGCCTTGACGCGCGCGAGCAGCTCGCGGCTCGAGTAGGGCTTCGTGACGTAGTCGTCGGCCCCGATCTCGAGCCCCACGACCTTGTCGATCTCGCTGTCCTTGGCCGTCAGCATGATGACGGGCACCGAGGAGCGCTGGCGCAAGGCGCGGCACACGTCGACACCGGACAGCCCGGGCAGCATGAGGTCGAGCAGCACGAGGTCGGCGCCGTTCTTGTCGAACTCCGCCAGGCCGTCCGGCCCGGTCTCGGCCACGGCGACGTCGTAGCCCTCCTTCTTGAGCAGGTAGGACAACGGGTCGGAGAACGACACCTCGTCCTCGACGATCAGAATGCGACTCAAGACGTACCTCTCGGGGTCAGGCGGCTGGCCGGCGGGGGGTGGGTTGGGGGTCTGGTCAGGCGTTGACGGTCGGGCCGGTCTCGCTCGCCTCGGTGGCAGGCGGGGACGGCGGTCCGGGAGCCTCGGGACCCGGCTCGGCACCCGGCTCGGGACCTGGCTCGGCACCCGGCTCGGCACCCTGCTCAGGGCCCGGCCCGGCGGCATACGCCCCGGGTGGGTCGACGGTCACGGGTGCGGTGGGCGCGGGCGCCGTGGTCTTCGGTGCCGCGGGCTCGATGGACGCCGACGCGTTGGCGGCGGGCAGCTCGATGGTGAACGTGGAGCCGCGGCCGACCTCGGACCACACCGACACGTTGCCGCCGTGGTTGTCGGCGACGTGCTTGACGATCGCGAGGCCGAGCCCGGTGCCCCCGGTCGCCCGCGAGCGCGCGGTGTCGACGCGGTAGAACCGCTCGAAGATGCGCTGCTGCTCGTCGGCCGGGATGCCGAGACCCTGGTCGGTCACGGACACGTCGATGACGCCCGGTCTGCCACGGCGGACCATGACCCCGACGCGCGTGCCCTTCTCGGAGTACGCGATCGCGTTGCCGATGAGGTTGCTGATCGCCGTCGTCACGAGCTCGGCGTCGCCCCACACCTCGCAGCCCTCGTCGATGGCTGCCGCGAGCTCGATGCGGTTCTCCTCGGCCAGGAGGCGGCTGCGGTCGGCGGCGTCGCGGGCGCAGGCGCCCACGTCGATGATGGCGGGGTCCTTGACGACGTCGGCGCCCTGGAGGCGTGACAACTCGACGATCTCCTTGACCAACCGCGTCAGGCGGGTGGACTCGACGCTGATCCGCTTGGCGAAACGGGCGACGGCCTCGGGGTCGTCGTGCGCGTCGAGCACGGCCTCGGCGAGCAGCGAGATGCCACCCACCGGGGTCTTCAGCTCGTGGCTGACGTTGGCGAGGAAGTCGCGGCGGATCTCCTCCACCCGGGCCGCCTTCGAGCGGTCCTCGACGAGCAGCAGCACGTGGTCGGCGCGAAGGGGTGCCACGCGGGCCGCAACGACGAGGCGGCCGTCGCCGAGACCCTTCTGCAGCACCAGCTCGGCCTCGCGGATGACGCCGTCGCGGCGCACGGCCCTGGCGAGGTGCAGCAGCTCGGGGTGGACGAGCTCCTGCCCGCGGACCAGCCCCTGGGCGACGGCGGCGGGCGAGTTGTTGACGACGCGGTCGGACGAGTCGACGACGATGCCGCTCGAACGCAGCACCGCGATCACCTCACCGACGCCCGGGGGCAGTGGCGCGTCGGGCGGGGCGGGGTCGTCGGCGGCGGACGAGCGGTCCGACAGGCGTACGGCGACCATCGCCAGGCCGCCCAGGGCGAGGCCGGCGATGCCACCGAGCGTTGCCGCGGTCGTCGGGTCCACGACACTCAGCGTACGCATGCGTCCGGCAGGCTCTGACCACGCACGGCCTCGTCGTGCGCGGCGCGAACCCACTGTTCACCTGAGCGTCCCCGCGCATTCACGCAGCCCTGCGAACCTCTGCACCAGCGGGGCCAGTGTCTCCCCGCGCGGTGTGCCTCCCGCGCGCCCACGCGGTGGCAGGCTGGAGCACGACGCCAGACACGACCAGCGCCCCGAACCGCGCCAGAACGGCGCGAGACCGCGCCACCACGGCACGACCGGCAACTGACAGGAAGACCATGCGCGACCAGTTCCACGAGGACCTCGACACCATCTCGGACCAGCTCGTCGAGCTGACCCGCCTCGCCGGCTCGGCCATCTCCCGCGCCACCACCGCGCTGCTCGACGCCGACGTGCACCTCGCCGAGTCGGTCATCGAGGCCGACCGCAAGCTCGACGACATCCGCATCGAGCTCGACGAGATGTCGATCGACCTGCTCGCCCGGCAGCAGCCGGTCGCGACCGACCTGCGCATAGTCGTCACGGCGATGCACATGAGCTCCGACCTCGAGCGGATGGGCGACCTCGCTCGCCACGTCGCGAAGGTGGCGCGGCTGCGCACGCCCGACTCGGCCGTGCCGCCCGAGCTGCGCTCGCACATCCTGCAGATGGGCCAGGTCGCCGAGGCGATCGTCGCCAAGTGCGGCTCGATCATCGCGAGCAAGGACGTCGCCGCCGCCATCGCCCTGGAGAAGGACGACGACGCGATGGACGAGCTGCACCGCCAGCTCTTCGCCGCCCTGCTCGACGAGAACACGACGTGGTCGCGCAGCTCGATCCTCGACCTGACGCTCGTCGGCCGCTACTACGAGCGGTTCGCCGACCACGCCGTCTCGGTGGCCCGCCGCGTCGTCTACCTCGTCACGGGCGAGTACGACTCCGAGGTCAGCTACGACCACGAGGACGCCGAGGACGCCGACGTGCTCGAGTCCATCGAGCACGACTCCCACGCCTGACGGCGCTTCACCCGTCCCGTGGAGGGTTGACGTTGCCGGGGCAGCGTCAACCCTCCACGCGTATGCCGTATGCCGTATGCCGTATGCCATGTGCCTGGGGACAGCGCGCCCGGCCACTCCGCCGAACGCGGCAGGCTCGACCCATGCGCCGAGACCTCCGTGCCGTCGCCGGCTCGCAGCTCGGGCTCGTCACCCGCGCCCAGGCACTCGAGGCGGGCCTGACCGACGCCGCGGTGCGCTGGAAGGTCGAGTCAGGACGGTGGGCCCAGGTGCAGCGCGGCGTCTACTCCACGACGCCCGGCCGTGACGACTGGCACGCCCGGGCGCTCGCCGCGCTCCTGCGGGTCGGCATCCCCTCAGCCCTCTGCGGGCCGAGCGCCGGCTTTCTCTGGGGGCTCGTGCCGCACCCGGGACCTGACGTCCACGTCGTCGTCCCCACCGGCCGGCGGCCCGAGACGACCCCCGGCATCGTCGTCACCCGCAGCCGCCACGCCTACGAACGCACCGACGAGCGGGCCTGGCCACACCGGATCGGCATCGACCACACGGTGTTCGACCTCGCGCAGGGCCAACCCCTCGACCGCGCCGTGGCACTCGTGG
Organism: Terrabacter sp. 2RAF25; assembly: GCF_052115265.1. Lineage (NCBI taxonomy): Bacteria > Bacillati > Actinomycetota > Actinomycetes > Micrococcales > Intrasporangiaceae > Terrabacter > Terrabacter sp. 2RAF25. The sequence continues at coordinate 76,743 of NZ_JBFRGJ010000001.1, read as the reverse complement.
CCAAGGCCGTCGGGACGCGCCGCACGACCGTGCGCAACCTGCGCCACGCCCTCGGGCAGCGGCCGAACCAGTCGCACCGCAGCCTCCTGCTGGAGGTTCTCGCCGATGTCGCCGCCGGCGCCGAGAGCCCGGCCGAGCGCCGCTTCACGCGCGACGTGGAGCAGGCCCACGGGCTGCCGGCCTCGGTGCGCCAGGCCGACGAGCCGGGCGCCACCCGCTGCGACAACGACTACCCGGAGCTACGGGTCAAGGTCGAGGTGGACGGGCGCCTCGGGCATGCCGGCTGGGCGAACCAGCAGCGCGACGGCCGACGCGACCGCCGCAACGCGGCAGGCCGCTGGCTGACGGTCCGGGTCTACTGGAGCGACGTCGCGGTGACGCCGTGCGAGACCGCGCTGGAGCTCGGGGCCATCTTCCGCGGCCGCGGATGGGGTGGCTCAGCCCGCCGCTGCCGTCGCCGGGGCTGCCCGGCGGGTCGGCCTGTGGAGGGTTGACGTTGCCAGGGCAGCGTCAACCCTCCACGGGCCAGGCGCAGGAGGTCAGCGGCCCTGGTTGGCGACGGCCTCGGCGGCAGCCTTGGCGGCCTCGGGGTCGAGGTAGCGCCCACCCCGGGTGACCGGACGGAACTGCTCGTCGAGCTCGTAGACCAGCGGCATACCCGTCGGGATGTTGAGGGCCGCGATGTCGTCGTCGGAAATCTCGTCGAGGGTCTTGACGAGCGCGCGCAGCGAGTTGCCGTGGGCGGCGACCATCACGGTGAGCCCGTCGGCGAGGTCGGTCTGGATCTCGTTCTCCCAGTAGGGCATCAGGCGCGCGACGACGTCCTTGAGGCACTCGGTCGCGGGCATCGCGGGCCCGAGGCCGGCGTAGCGCGGGTCGCCGTGCTGCGAGAACTCGTCGTCCTCGTCGATGGGCGGAGGCGGGGTGTCGTAGGAGCGGCGCCACAGCATGAACTGGTCCTCGCCGAACTGCTCGAGGGTCTGCTTCTTGTCCTTGCCCTGCAACGCGCCGTAGTGCCGCTCGTTGAGGCGCCAGTCACGCTTGACCGGGATCCAGTGCCGGTCGGCGGCGTCGAGCGAGAGGTTCGCGGTCGTGATGGCGCGCCGCAGCAGCGACGTGTGCACGATGTCGGGCAGGATGCCGGCCGCCTTGAGCTGCTCGCCGGCGCTCACGCCCTCGGCGCGGCCCTTGTCGGTGAGGTCGACGTCGACCCAGCCGGTAAAGAGGTTCTTGGCGTTCCAGTCGCTTTCGCCATGACGGACGAGGACGAGCGTGTAGGTCATGGCCGCCAGCCTACCGACGGCCGTTCAGGCGCCCGAGCCGTCGTCCAGCAGGTGACGGAACGCGTCCAGGTTGCGCGTCGACTCGCCACGCGAGACTCGCCAGGCCCACTCCTTCTTCATCGAGCCGAGGAAGCCGAGCGCCAGCAGCTCGTTGAAGACGTCGTCGCTGGCCCCGAGCACGATGCCGAAGAGCTGGTCGAGGTGCTCGGCGTCGAGCGCCACCGTCGGCACCTCTCCACGCAGGTAGACGTCGCCGTCGTTGTCGATGGCGTACGAGACACCCTGCAGGCGCAGGTTCTTGCGCAGCAGCGTGCGGTAGAAGGCCTCGTGGTTCTCGTCGGGGTTGCGGATGACGAACGCGCTGAGGCTCGTCGTGCGGTCACGCACGAGCACGGACACGACGGTCTTCAGCTTCTTCTCGCCGGGCAGGGTCACGACGTACTCCCCCGGGCGCCCGCCGAGCTCCCACTCGAGCCCGACCGAGCCGAGGTATGCCGTCAGGCGGGCTTCCGCTGCCGCACCGGCCTCCGCGACCCCGCGGCCCTCACCCGCCTCGCCGCTCGGCTGCCCTTCGGCGTCGACCGCCTGTTCGCTCACGGGATGACCGCCGTCGGGACGCCGACGAGGGTCTGCCCCTCGTCGATGGGCGACTCGGCCGAGCCGGTGGCGCGCTCGCGGATCGCCTGTCGGTAGACCTCGAGGAGCCGGTCGGTCGTGGCCGCCCACCCGAACTGCGCCGCGTGCCGGACCGCTGCCGCGCCGAGCTCGAGGCGTCGGTCGTCGTCACGCAGCAGGGACTCGACGGCGTCGGTCCAGTCGGGGATGTCGTGGCCGTCGACGAGCACACCCGCCTCGCCGACGGCGGTGGGCAGCCCGCCGACGTGGGCGGCGACCACGGGGGTGCCGCACGCCTGGGCCTCGATGGCGACGAGACCGAACGACTCGGAGTAGCTCGGCACGACGACGAGGTCTGCGGCGCGGTACCACTGGGCGAGCGTGGGCCGGTCGACGGGGCGGACGAACCGGACGACGTCGTCGATGCCGAGGGTGCGGGCGAGCTCCTCGAGCTCGTGCGGGCGGCTCAGGCCGCTGCCGCTGGGGCCGCCGAGCACGGCGACGGTCAGGTGCTCCCGACGGGTCGGGTCGCGGCGCAGCAGCTCGTCGGCGACGCGGAGCAGCACGTCGGGGGCCTTGAGCGGCTGGATGCGGCCGACGAAGAGGAGCAGCCGGCCGTCGGGCCGCAGCGCGAGGTCACGACGCGCAGCCCCGCGGTCGCCCGGCGTGAAGGTCGACAGGTCGACCCCTGGGGGCACGACGGACACCTTGTTCGGCGGGGCCGCATACAGCTCGACGAGCTCGCGGGCCTCGTCGTCGGTGTTGGCGATGAGGCGGTCGGCGGCCTCGACGACCTGGACCTCGCCGATCTCGCGGCCGCGGGGCTCGGGGTTGTCGCCCTCGGCGAGGTGGAGGTTCTTGACGCGCGCCATCGTGTGCATGGTGTGGACGAGTGCGACGCGCCAGCGATCGGCGGCGAGCCAGCCGACCTGGCCCGAGAGCCAGTAGTGCGAGTGGACGAGGTCGTAGTGGTCCTCGGGCACCGAGAGCCCGGCCTGCATGATGCCCGCGGAGAAGGCGCAGAGCTGGCCGGGCAGGTCCTCCTTGGCGAGCCCCTCGTAGGGGCCGGAGGTCACGTGGCGCACCTTCACGCCCGGCGCCAGGTCGACCTCGACGGGCGTCTCGCCGGTCGTGCGCCGGGTGAAGATGTCGACCTCGACGCCGCGGGCGGCGAGCTCCTTGGCCGTCTCGGCGACATAGACGTTCAGCCCGCCCGCGTCACCGGTGCCCGGCTGCTCCAGCGGTGAGGTGTGGACGCTGATCATCGCCACGCGTCTCGGCTCGACCGCCATCGGCATCCCTTCGTCCTGCGCACACATGCTCTTCCCCGACTCAACCACACCGGCGATTCGATGTATTCCGCGGTCGCCGGCGACCGCGGCATACATCGAGCCGGCTGCACACCGCGTACGCTCGCGGCGTGGCCAGGCAGCGCCCCGTGGGGACCATCACGCGCGGGACGACCAACCCGAACCGGCTGCGTCGCTGCGACCGCTGGATCGCCGGACCGCAGGGCTGGCGGCTGCGGCGCAGCCCCACACCGCCCGTCGTCGTCGACCTCGGTTACGGTGCCTCGCCGATCACGGCGGTCGAGCTGCACGACCGGCTGCGGCGCGTGCGACCCGACGTGCAGGTCGTCGGCGTCGAGATCGACCCCGAACGCGTCGCCGCGGGACGACCGCTCGAACGCGACGGTCTGACCTTCCGGCTCGGCGGCTTCGAGGTGCCGCTCGACGGCGGCGCCCGCCCCACGGTCGTGCGGGCCTTCAACGTGCTGCGCCAGTACGCCGAGCACGAGGTCGCCGACGCGTGGGCCCTCGTGCAGGCGCGGCTGGCCCCCGACGGGCTGCTCGTCGACGGCACCTGCGACGAGATCGGCCGGCGGGCGGCCTGGGTGGCGGTCGACTCGACCGGGCCGCTCAGCCTGACCCTGTCGCTCCGGATGGGCGGCCTCGAGCGCCCGTCGGACGTCGCCGAGCGGCTGCCCAAGGCCCTGATCCACCGCAACGTGCCGGGCGAACCCGTCCACGCCTTCCTCGCCGACCTCGACGGCGCCTGGGCCCGCAGCGCGCCGCAGTCGTCCTGGGGCGCGCGGCAGCGGTTCCTAGCGATGTGTGAGGACGTACGCCGGCGCTGGCCGCTGCTCGACGGGCCGTCGCGCTGGCGGCTGGGTGAGGTGACCGTCGGCTGGTCGGCCGTCGCACCGACGCCCCGGGAACTCACAGGAGAAAGAGCCGACCCGTGACGCGGCCGTCGGCGTAGCATCGGCACCATGTCGCTCGACGGCATGACCGCCTGGGGGCGAGGCCATGCAGTGAGTTTCTACGCACTCGACAGTGAGGGTATCGACGCCGTCGCGCGATTCGTCGCGGACGGGTGGGACCGCGACGAGTGCGTCGTCGTCGTGGCCACGGCACAGCACCGGGCCGCCGTGGCAGACCTGCTGGCCGGGCGCGGCTACGACCCTGCCGCGCGCACCGGAAACGGCCGCTTCCTCGCGCTCGACGCCGAGGAGACCCTGGAGCAGATCATGCTCGACGGACGCGTCGACCCCGACCTCTTCCTGGCCCGTGCCGGCCAGGTCATCGCGCGGGCCTCCTCCGCGGGGGTCCCCATCCGGGCGTTCGGCGAGATGGTCTCGCAGCTCTGGCAGAACGGCCTCGTCGAGGCGGCGATCGAGCTCGAGCTGATGTGGAACCAGCTGCTCCGCGAGCACGACTTCACGCTGCTGTGCGCCTACCCGACCGGTGCGTTCGAGCATGCCCAGCTGGTCGACGTGCGCCGGGTCTGCGAGCTGCACACCGACCTGCTGCCGCCGAGTGCAGCCTGGGAGCAGGGCGGGGTCGTCGAGGCCGGCCACGCCTGCTCGCGCGTCTACCTGCCGACCCCCGAGTCCGTGCCGGCGGCCCGGCACTTCGTCGTCGACGTGCTCCGTTCGTGGGGGCACGCCGACCTCGCCCCCGACGCGGCGCTCATCGTCTCCGAGCTGGCCACGAACGCCCTGCGCCACGCCGCCTCCCCGTTCCGCGCCGTCGTCGACCGGCGACGCGGCGGACTGAGGGTCGGCGTCGAGGACGCGACCGAGGCTCCGCTGCAGCGGCGCGAGATCACGATCGACGACGTCAGCGGCCGAGGCGCCCACATCGTCGAGGCGCTGTCGGAGCGCTGGGGCTCCAGCCCCCTGCCGGGCGGCAAGGTCGTCTGGGCCGAGCTCCCGCTCGGCTCGAGCCGGTCCCGCGTCGGCTGAGCGCAAACGCCGGGAGCATCAAGCGGCAGATCAGCCTGCACCCGGTGCTGCCCTGACGACACCACCTGCCGACTGATCCGCAGACAGACCCGTCGGCAAATCAGTCGGCGGATCAGTCTGCGCCGAGGTGGATCAGTCGGCGGATCAGTCTGCGCCGAGGTGGATCAGTCGGCGGATCAGTCCGCGGCGAGGCGGTTCACCCCCGGGGCACGCGTATGCCGCCGGGCTCGGCCCGGCGGCATACGTGGTCTGGTTGGTGGTCGGCCCGCGTCAGCGGACGTAGTCGTCCTCGATGCGCTCGATGTCGGCCTCGTCGAAGTGGCCGAAGCCGACCTCGAGCAGGCGTCCGGGGCGCTCGCCGGAGTTGCCCATGCGGTGCACCGCGTTGCGCGGCACCCAGACGGTCTCGCCGGGCTGCGCGGTCCAGGTGCGGTCGTCGACCGTGACCTCGATCGGCACGTCGAGGACCTGCCACATCTCGCCGCGGTGGTCGTGGCGCTGCAGCGAGAGCCGGTGCCCCGGCTGGACCGTGATGATCTTGACCGTGACCTGCTCGTTGGAGACGAACTGCTGGAACTGACCCCAGGGGCGCTCGGCGACGAAGATGTCATCGGCCGGGTTGCGATCACCCAGGTCGTAGTCGTCGGGCGTGTGCGTCGGACCCAGCTCGTGGTCGTGCTCGTGCGGGTCGAGCGCTGAGACGCTCCCAGCGTGGTGCTGGTCGGTCATGGTTCCCCCATCGTCGGTGAGTGCCCAGTGTGCCCTACCCGGACCGGCCCACGGACCACACGCCGTACGGTCGGGCCCACCTCGGTCACCACCCGCCGCTGGACCGGCCCCCGATGCCGCGCACCTGGCGCAGGGCCGGGCGCACGTCGGCGAGATAGACGGCAGAGCCGACGAAGGCGATCAGGCCGAAGAGGCTCAGGGGGTTGAAGAGGGTGACGAACCCGATCGCCAGCGCGACTCCGAGGACGACGAGCCAGAACGTGCGCGTGCGCTTGCCGGCCGCGACGTACGCCCTGTCGGGGTGGCGCAGGGCGTCGACGAAAGCGAAGGCCTCGCAGCCGAGCGCGACCGCCCCCAGCACGAGGAGGACGACGTTCTGGAACCCCGAGTAGAGCTGCATGGAGGAAGCGTAACCCGCGGTGCTGAGAGCTCCCAGCGATCTCCCAGACGGCTACGCGTCGACGACGAGGGTCACCGGGCCGTCATTGACGAGGGAGACCTCCATCATGGCGCCGAAGCGCCCCTGCTCGACCTCGACGCCGCGCTCGCGCAGGGCCTCGACGAGCGCCGTCACGAGGGGCTCGGCGACGGGACCGGGCGCTGCCGCGCTCCACGAGGGCCGGCGGCCCTTGCGGGTGTCGGCGTAGAGCGTGAACTGGCTGACGACGAGCACCGGCGCCCCGGCGTCGAGGAGGCTCTGCTCGTCGCGCAGGATGCGCAGCTCCGCGATCTTGCGCGCCATCCGCTCGACCTGCTCGGGTCCGTCGTCGTGGGTGACCCCGACGAGGGCGAGCAGGCCCGCTCGGTCGATCGCTCCGACGACCTCGCCCTCGACCTCGACGCGCGCGCTCGTGACGCGCTGCAGGACCGCCCGCATCGCTCGCCGGCCGTCAGATGCCGACGGCGACGACGGCCCCGACGGGCTGGCCGTGGCCGAGCACGGGCGCCTGCTCGAGGACGGCGAGCACCTCGTCACTGCCGACCCCGATGCGGCGCAGCACGGCGGCGAGCACCACGCTGCGGGCCCGCGACGTGCCGTCGGCGACCTTGACGGCGATCCCGCGGCCGTCGCGCAGCCCGACGGCGTAGACGGCCTCGGCGCCGTCCTTGGCGACGAGCCCGTCGACGCCACGGATCAGCGTGGTCACGTCGCGGCGGGTGCCGCCGAGGTACTCCGGGTAGTCGCGCATGGCCCGGGCGATCTTGGCCTCGGGACCGTCGGTGGCCGAGGCGAGCCTGCCGAAGGCCCGCGCCAGTGCGGTCAGCGGCACGGCGTGGATCGGGGCTCCGCAGCCGTCGACCGCGACGGCGGCGGGCTCGGCGCCGGTCAGCTCCCGCACCGTGTCGGCGACGGCGACCTGCAGGGGGTGCTCGAGCTGGCGGTAGGTCTCGAGGTCCCAGCCGTTGGCGACGCACGTGGCGAGCATCGAGGCGTGCTTGCCGGAGCAGTTCTGCACGATCGACTGCTTGGGCCGGCCGTTCGCGATCCAGGCGATGCGCGCGGCGTCGTCGTACGGGTAGTCGGGCGTGTTCTGCAGCGCGGTCTCGGGCAGGCCGGCGCCGTTGAGGATCTCGCGCGCGGCGTCGACGTGGAACTGCTCGCCCGAGTGGCTGGCACACGCGAGCGAGAGCAGGCGGCCGTCGGTGTCGAGGCCGTGCCTCACCATGGCGAGCGCCTGGATCGGCTTGCTCGAGCTGCGTGGGAAGACGGGCCCGCTCGCGTCGCCGACCTCGAGCTCGACGGACCCGTCGGGGCCGGTCACGACGGCCGTGCCGTGATGGACCGACTCGACGAAGCCGGCCCGCACGACGTGGGCGACGACCGGCGCAGCCGAGAGGGCCGCACTGACGGGGGTGGACGCGGTGGCAAGGTGATCCGACACGCCCCGCAGTATGCCGGAGCCTGCCGGGAGCGGCTTCCGGCAGGGTGGCGCGTCGTCCCGGTCGGAGGAACGCGACGAGGCCGCCACCCGGATCGGGTGACGGCCTCGTGCGGGCTGTCGCGGCTCCGCCTGGAGTCGCGGCGGGCGAGGTCAGCTCGTTGCCGAGGTGGCCTTCCCGGCAGCGCTCTTGGCCGGCGTCGCCTTCTTGGCGGCCGCGGTCGCGCTCTTGGCGGTGTCGGTCGTCTTGGCGACCGCCTTCTTCGTCGTCGTCTTGGCTGCGCGCTTGGCCGGAGCGACCTTGCGGGCCGCGGTGGCCTTCGGGTCGTCGGTCGTGGCCGAGCTGCGGGCGGCGACCTTGCGGGTCGTCGTCGCCTCGGTCTCGTTGGCCTTGCGCGTGGCGGCCGCCTTCTGTGCGGACGAGCTGCGGATGGCCTTCTCGTGGGCGGCGGTGCGCTTCGGCTCGACCGGCGCAGCGGCGGCCTCGACGGCCTCCGCCGACTTCTCGACCTGGGCGCCGACCTTGGAGGCGTCCTTGACGACGACGTCCATGACGCCCTGGGCGACCTTCTCGCCCTCGCTCACGGCCGTCTCGGCGACGCGACGGCCGCGGGTCACGGTGGCGGTGCCACGCTCGGCGATGCCGAAGGCGGTGCGCTCACCCTGGGCGCGCAGATCGGTGACGACCTTCTCGCCGCGAGCCGCGGCGGCGTCGTACTGGTCCTTGGCGTTGCTCGCGATGACGAGGCCCTCGTTGAGGACGCGGGCCGGGAGGTCCTGCGCCTGCGTGACGAAGCGGTCGGCATACCTGGTCGCGAGCTTCTGCAGCTCGATTGTGCGGCCCTGGAGGTCGACGATGCGCTTCTGGAGCTCCTTCTGCAGCTGGTCCGCCTCCTTCTTGGCGCCCTTGCGCAGGTCGACGGTCTTGGCCTGCTTGCGCGCGGCATCGAGCTGCTCGCTCGCGGAGCGGACCGTGTCGATGGCGATGTTGGCGGCGCCGACGACGGCGTAGAACGGCGTCGGGTCGACCGAGACCTCGGGCAGCTTGCCGTCGACCTGGCCGAGCTGGCCACGCACGTCGGCGACGGCGGCCTCGGCCTGCTTCTGGGCGTCCTTGACGGCCTTGGTGATCTTCTTGCTGAGAGCCATGTCAGTTCTCCTTCTGGATGGACTCGTTGAGCTCTGGTGGCGCGTCAGCGACTCTGCTGCGCGTGGGTCGCCGGCGCGGTGCCGGCTTTCGTGCGGTGGTGTCTCGAGGGGTGCTGGGCGCTGGCGTGCCGGCCTCGCCGACGAACGACAGGTAGATGTCGACGAGCACCGCGCGCTGCCGGTCGGTCAGGACCGGGTCGGCTGCGATGGCGGAGAGGACGTCGGGGCCGGCGGCAGGGTCGTGGTCGACGACCCGCTCGTCGAGGATGCCGGCCCGGACGTAGAGCGACTCGGCCGAGACCTGCAAGCCCTTGGCGATCTGCTGCAGGATCTCGGCGCTCGGGCGCTTCAGCCCTCGCTCGATCTGCGACAGGTAGGGGTTGGAGATGCCGGCCATGTCGGCAAGCTGGCGCAGCGACAGCTGGGCACCCTCGCGCTGTTCGCGCAGGTAGGCCCCCAGGTCGGGTAGCGGAAGCTTGCTCATGCCTCCATTGTGCTAACTAGAGCAAGCAAAATGCAAACTCCGGGCAGCGTGAGCCGTCCCACACTCTCGCGTCCGTCACGAACGTGAAGGAAAGTGGGCACTCGACCCCTAGGTCGAGTGCCCACTTCGGACACGGTCAGCGGGTGCGGCGGTCCTTGATCGCGAGCAGCTCGCGCGCCTCGGTGGTCGTCATGGCCGGGCGCTGCATGACGCTCGCGATCTCGGCGGCTCGCGCCACGAGCTCGCGGTTGTGCTCGACGGGACGACCCTTGGCGTACATGAGGTTGTCCTCCATGCCGACGCGCAGGTGGCCACCGGCCGCGAGGGCGGCGGCGACGATCGGCAGGTGGGCGCGGCCGATGCCCGTGGCCGACCAGCTGGTCACCTCGGGCGGCAGCATCGCGACGCCGGCCATGAGGGCCTGCGGGGTGCCGGGCATCGAGCCGGGAACGCCGGTGACGAAGTCGACGTGCACCTTGCCGCCGAACGGCAGGCCGCACTCGTCGATGAGCCGGCGCAGGGCGTGCACGTGGCCGAGCTCGAACAGCTCGAACTCCGGGACGACCTCGCGCTCCTGCGCCTGCCGGTAGAGGTCGACCATGAACCCCCAGGGGTTGAGGAAGACGCCGTCGCCGAAGTTGGTGGTGCCGCAGGTGAGCGAGCAGGAGTCGGGGTCGGCGTCGAGCACGGTGAGGCGCTTGTCGAGGGGGTCGGTGACGGCGCCTCCCGTCGACAGCTGGACGACGAGGTCGGTGGCCTCGCGCACACCGTCGACGGCCTCCTTGAGGAAGCCCCCGTCGAGGGTCGGCTGGTGCTCGCGGTCGCGCACGTGGATGTGGATGAGCGCCGCCCCGGCCTGCTCGCAGGCGACCGCCGTCTCGACGAGCTCCTCGGGTGTCGTCGGCAGCGCCGGGACGTCGGCCTTGGCGGTCTCGGCGCCGGTGGGCGCAACGGTGATCAGGGTGCTCCCCGAGCCGGACCGGGTGCGTGCGGTGCTCATGGCGCACATCCTGCCAGCGCCCGGGGCGCCGTCGGTCAGGGGGCGACGATCGTCGTCTGGGCTGCCGAGAGTCCCTCGACGAGCAGGTCGAGAGTCGGGTCGGTGTTGCGCTTGATGACCGCGAGGGCGATGGGTCCGTCGACGTGGTGGCGACCGACGGAGGTCACGTGACCGACGACCCGCTCGCCGGCATACACATCGCTCCCCCGAGCCGGCAGCAGGTGCCCCGAGCCGTCGAGGTGGAGGAAGACGAGGCGCCGCGGCGGGCGGCCGAGGTTGTGCACGCGGGCCACCGTCTCCTGACCGCGGTAGCAGCCCTTGTGCAGGTGCACGGCGGTGCGCAGCCAGTCGACCTCGTGGACGATCGTGCGGTGGTCGGTCTCGAGGCCGAGCCGCGGGCGCCAGGCCGCGATGCGGAGCGCCTCGGCGGCCCACAGGCCTGCGAGCGGCCGATCACCCACTGCCGCAACGAGATCGGCGCGGGGCACGAGGATCTCGCGCCAGGCGCGCTCGGTGCCGGGATGCTCGTCGACGGGGCCGTATGCCGTCGTGTCGCCGACGAGGTCGGGCCACGGGTCGCGCCACGCCAGGGGCTCGCCGTCGGCGGACTCGCTGGCGTGCGGCTCGCCGAGCACGGCCCACTCGTCGGTGACGAGGGCGACCTCGACGCGCAGCATGAACCGCATCCTGTCGAGCCACTCGGCGAGGGCGGCGCCCGCACCCGGTTCGGTGGTGACCCACGTCGTCTCGCCGTCGTCGACGAGGTGGAGCGAGTGCTCGACGTGGCCCTTCGGCGTGAGGACGAGCGCCTCGCGCGACTGCCGGGGCTCCAGGTCGAGCAGGTGCTGTGTGGTGAGCGAGTGCAGCCAGCTGAGGCGGTCGGGGCCGGTGACCGTGACGACGTCGCGGTGCGACAGGTCGACGACGGCGAGGCCCTCCTCGAGCAGTCGCTGCTCGCGCATCGGGTCGCCGTAGTGCAGCGCCACGCCCGACTCGAGACCCTCGCCCGCAACCGCACCCGGCCGCGCGAGCAGGGGGCTCGGGGCCGTCGTGGGTCGGGTGGGCAGCTCGACGTCGCTCATGCCTGGGGCAACGCTGACGGCATACGGCTCATTCCGTGAGTCACCTGGTCACTCGACGCGCTTGAGCGTGGCGGACACGTGGCTCTGGATCTCCTGGCCGACGGCGGCCATGTCCATGACCCACATGAGCTGGGACTCGACGAGGCCGTACATGCGCGTCGCCGCGTTGTACTCCTTGGCGCCCGGGGCGCGCAGCACGCCGTCGGTCTTGAGCTGGATCTTGGCGGGCTCGATCTTGCCGTAGTAGAGCTCGAGGATGCCGGTCGGATGGGCCAGCAGCAGCTCGACCTCGCCGTTCTCGAGCGGGCGCCAGAAGCCGGACTCGACCGCGGCGGGGCGCACCTTGGCGCCGTTCTCGGAGTCGAGGATCCACGCTCGGCTCTCCCACTTGAGGAAGCCGCGCCCGTCGTGCGTCACCTCGACCTCCTGGCCGAAGTGCGCCGACTCGATCGTGGGGTAGCCGACGACCCCGGCGCCCTCCCAGCGTCCGATGAGCCACGCGAGGGGACGCAGCGGCTCGGGGATGTCCTGGTCGAGGTTGAACATGCGCCCGATCGTAGCCTGATCCCATGGACTCCCCCGCGCGCTCACTCGTCGTCAAGGTCACCGCCGGAACCGAGGCGCCAGAACGTCTCTCGCAGGCCTTCACGGTGGCCGCAACGGCGGTCGCGAGCGGTGTCGACGTGTCGCTGTGGCTTACCGGCGAGTCCACGTGGATGGCGGTGCCGGGGCGGGCCGAGGAGTTCGAGCTGCCGTATGCCGCACCGCTCGTCGACCTGCGCGACGCGGTGATCGCGGGTGGCCGGCTGACCGTGTGCACGCAGTGCGCGGCCCGGCGCGGCCTCACCGAGGACCAGCTCATCGAGGGTGCGGTCATCAAGGGCGCGGCCGTCTTCGTCGAGGAAGTCATGGTGCCGGGGGCGCAGGCACTCGTCTACTGACCCACGAACTCTGGCCTCTCGACGGGTGGAGACCCACGAACTATGGCCTCTCGACGGGTGGAGGGCGGGTCAGGTGAGGACGGAGAAGAGGTGCACGACGGCGCCGACGACGAGCACCGAGCCGGCGCCGGAGCCGATCTGGCCGCGGCGGGTCAGCATCGCCGGCTGCAGCGACAGCACCCGTCGGAACGACCACGACACGGTGCCCACGGCCGCCCCGATGCCGAGCGCCTCGAGCGCGCCGACCTCGTCGAAGAAGTTGGCCGCCACGAGTGACGCCAGGACGGACACCGCGAGCGCCACGAGCCCCAGGAACGGCGTGAGCACCCGCACGCCCGGCAACAGGTCGACGGCGACGGCCGCACCGACGGCTGCCATCGCCACGACGGCGACGGCCTGGCCGCGGTCGCTGTTCGCAGCGACGACCGCCGTCGTGCCCGACGCGATGACGGCCAGGCCGCCGAACGCCGAGAGCAGCGTGAGCACGAGTCCCTCGCGTCCGGTGCGCCGCACGAGCTGGCCGGAGAAGGCGAGCAGGACGCCGAAGGCCACCGCGGCCGGCACCCAGAGGAGGTCCTGGCGCAGCGCGCTCAGCACGATCGCCACCGAGCTCGCCGCGAGCGCGACCGTCGTCGCCATCGGTGTGTAGGAGCCGCTCAGCAGCGGCCAGCCCCACGCCACCGCGAGGGCGAGCACGAGCGTGACACCGAGCGTGGCGGCATACCCGTTGGCCTGGGCGGCGAGGAGCGCCACCGCCGAGACGAACGTCGCGCCCACGCCGAACCAGCGGATGTGGTCGGCACGGACCGGCGACAGCGGCAGACGGAGCGACCCTTCGGGGGCTCCCGTGCGGGCTGCGTCGTCGTCAGGCACGGGGGCCATTGTGCATCACCCGCCGGCGAACGGCGGCAGCACCTCGACCGTCGCGCCGGCTGCCACGACGTGGTCGCGACCGACCTTGCGCCCGTCGAGCAGGAAGGTCGCGACCGTGGCCACGTGCCCCAGGTCCGGGTGTGCGACGACCGCGGCGTCGACGACCTCGCCGACGGTCGCGCCGGAACGCTGCTCGCTGTCGGTGCCCGTGGCCGCGCGGGCCGCCGCCCAGTAGCGCACGGTGACCGTCGCCGCTGCCGTCGTGGTGGCCATCTCGCTCCGTCTCATCGTTCGTGTGGTCCGGTCCCGGGGTGACCAGTCTCGCCTATCCTGCATGAGATGGCCCGACTGCTGCTGCTGACCAACGCGCTCGCCCCGAGCGCCGAGGTACTGCCCGCGCTCGGCCTGCTGAGCCACACGGTGCGCATCCTGCCCGCCGAGGCCACCGCTCTCGTCGACTCGCCCGACTGCGACGTCGTCATCGTCGATGCGCGACGGGAGCTCGCGAGCGCCCGGTCGCTGTGCCGGGTGCTGCGCACCACCGGAATCGGCACTCCCCTGCTGGCCGTCCTCACCGAGGGCGGCCTCGCTGGTCTCACGGCTGAGTGGGGTCTCGACGACGTGCTGCTCGACTCCGCCGGACCTGCCGAGGTGGATGCCCGCCTGCGGCTCGCGATGACGAAGGGCCAGGACGACGAGGCCGACCTCGACATGCCGATCACCTCGGGCGAGCTCGTCATCGACGAGGCCAGCTACTCGGCGAAGTTCCGCGGCCACCCGCTCGACCTGACCTACAAGGAGTTCGAGCTCATCAAGTACCTCGCGCAGCACCCTGGCCGGGTCTTCACCCGCGCCCAGCTGCTGCAGGAGGTCTGGGGCTACGACTACTACGGCGGCACCCGCACGGTCGACGTGCACGTGCGGCGGCTGCGGGCCAAGCTCGGGCCCGACCACGAGGCGCTCATCGGCACGGTGCGCAACGTCGGCTACCGGCTCGTGCCCGACCGCCCCGAGACACCCGCCGCGCAGACCGCCGACGCCTGAGGCGCTCGTCCGGGGCGCCGCCACGCGACCTTCCGTGCGCTCCGGCCTCGAGCGCGGGCTGCCAGACAGAGCAGAGGTGCCCGTATGCCGCTGAGCGAGCTCGGCGGCATACGGGCACCTGAATACTGCTGGGACTAGCCCATGGTCACGGGACGAGCACCCTCGAGATGCGGCTCGGGACGAGCGGCGAGTACGGCGAGTGGGCCGTGAGGTAGGCCGCGAAGCCGTCGATGTCGAGCCCGCCGAAGTACTTGGCCGTGCCCGCCTTGAAGGCCGGGAAGCCGTCGCCACCGTCGGAGAGGAAGTTGTTGGTGACGATCCGGTAGGTCGCCGCCTTGTCGACCGGCACGCCGTTGAGCTTGACCGAGCCGTCGTCGACGGTGGCCGTGTCGTTGTCGGTCTTCTCCGTGCCGTTGCCGAGCTGGGTGTAGCTGTAGGTGAACCCCTTGCTGATCTGGAGCACCTTGGGGCTGCCCGCGCTGTTGGCGCCGTTGAACTGCTGGTTCAGCAGGTCGTAGATGCCCTGCCCCGTGATGTCCATCGACACGAGGTAGTTGTTGAAGGGCTGGACGGTGAACGCCGACTGGTAGGTGATGTTCCCGTTGGCGCCGGCCACCAGGTCGGCGCGGATGCCACCCGGGTTCATGAAGGCGACGACGGGCGTCTTGCCGCCGGTCACGACGGACGGGTCGGCGAGCTGGGCGTCGGCGATGAGGTCACCGAGCGGCGACTCACCGGCGCCGTTCTGGGTCTTGCTGACCGAGGTGCCGACGATCTGGCCGAGAACCTTGTCGGCGATCGCCTTGACGAGCTTGGAGTACGTCGCGATGATCGCGGACTCGGCGGAGTCCTTGGCGACGTCCTGGGTCACGAGCCGGTTGCGCGAGTCGGCGGTCGTCGGGCGCACGATGTCGCTCGTGCGGCGGTCGTAGGTGACGGTCGTCTCGTTGAAGAGGCGGCCGAAGGAGGACGCCGAGGTGACGAGGCGCGGCTTGCCGACGGGGTCGGGCAGGCTGCAGACGTACGGCTGGTGGGTGTGCCCGGAGATGATCATGTCGATCGCCGGGTCGAGGCCCTCGGCGACCGGGATGATCGGGGAGTCGGCAGACAGCGTGCCGCCGCCCTTGCAGGTGAAGTCGTAGGGTGTGTTGGCCGGGACGTTGCCGCCCTGGTGCAGCAGCACGACGATCGCGTTGACGCCCTGGGCCTTGAGCACGGGGACGAGCGCGTTGGCGGTCTTGACCTCGTCGGTGAACTCGAGTCCGGCGACGCCGGACGCGGTGACGATGGACGGGGTGTCCTTGAGCGTCATGCCGATGAAGCCGACCTTGGCGCCGTTGAACGTCTTGACGGCGTAGGGCGGCAGGATCGTCTTGCCCGTGGCCTTCTCGACGACGTTGGCGGCGAGGTACTGGAACTTCGCGCCCGTGAACCTGTGGGCCGCGCAGGAGTTCTGGTTGTTGGCGCCGTCGCCGTCGTCGATGCAGCCGCCGTGCTGCAGGCGCTGGAGCTCCTTGTAGCCCTCGTCGAACTCGTGGTTGCCGACGGCGGTGATGTCGAGGCCGAGCGTGTTGAGCGCCTCGACGGTCGGCTCGTCGTGGAACGCGGCCGACAGCAGCGGGGAGGCACCGACCATGTCACCCGCGGCCACCGTGACCGTGTTGGCGTGACCGACCCGCGCCTGCTTGAGGTGTGTGGCGAGGTACTCGACGCCGCCGACCAGGGTCGTGTCGTCCTTGGTGGGGCCGGTCTGGATCTTGCCGCTCGAGCCGCCGGGTGCCTCGAGGTTTCCGTGGAAGTCGTTGAACGACAGGATCTGGATCGGGAACTGGGTCTTGCCCGGGGCCTTGCTCGTGTCGGGCCCCGCAGTGGGTGCGGCGAGGGCCGGGGCCGCGAGGGCCGCGACGCAGGCACCTGCGAGCGCGACGCCGGCGATGCGGCGGGTGGAACGGGACATGTCTTCCCCTTGCTCATGGATGGTGAACGTGCCCGCGGGCACCCGGGGAGGGTATCCCCGCCGGAGGGCGAAATGGGGTTTGCGAGGCAATGGTCCGGTAAAGGCTGAATGTCCTCCGCACGGCGCCCGCGACCACCACCCGGTGAGCACGCACCGGACCGCGGGGACGTCGCTGCTCGTGGTGGAATCGCCGTATGCCGGCTCCGACCATTGCGCGCCACGACACCACACACCCCTTGCCCGCCGAGCAGGCCGAGGCGGTGCTCGCGCTGGCCGACGCCGCGGCAGCCCACGACGGCGCGCGGCCGTTGTCGGAGCAGTTCCGACTCTCGGTGCAGGCCCGCGAGCACGACGGTGTCGAGCACCTGCTTGCGCTCGCCGCCGACGGCTCGGTCGTCGGCTACGCGCAGTCCCGGGCCTCTGACAGCGGTGACGGCGGCGATGGCGGTGACGGCGGCGCCCCCTCGGGCGAGCTCGTCGTCGCCCCGAACGCCCGCCGCGCCGGCGTGGGCACGGAGCTGCTTCGGGCCCTGCCCGACGGCATACGCCTCTGGAGCCACGCGGTGGGGGCCGCGGCCGACGCCGCGACCGACTTCGCGTCGGCGCTCGGTCTCGTGCCGGTCCGCTCCCTGCACGTCATGGGACGGTCTCTCACGAGCGGCGACCCGTGGCCGGAGGCCATGGTCGACCCGAGGTATGCCGTCCGCACCTTCGAGCCCGGACGCGACGAGGACGCCTGGTTGGCCCTCAACGCAGCTGCCTTCGCCCACCACCCCGAGCAGGGCTCGCTGCGCCGGGCCGACCTCGACCAGCGGATGGCCGAGCCCTGGTGGGACCCCACCGGGCTGATCGTCGTCGTCGGGGCCGACGACCCCGACGTGCTCGTGGCCTCGCACTGGACCAAGGTCGACCCGCCCACCGGCGAGGTCGGTGAGGTCTACGTCGTCGCGGTCTCGCCCGACCACCAGGGCGAGGGGCTGGGCCGCGCCGTCACCGTGCTGGGCCTGGACCACCTGCGCTCGCTCGGGCTGGCCCGCGTCGTGCTCTACGTCGACGAGGACAACGTCGCGGCCGTACGCACCTACACCGCCTTGGGATTCGAGGACCTCGAGGTGCACCGCCAGTACGCCCGCGGCTGAGACGAGTTCACCCTCCCGTCGCGCATCGGTGCCACGATGGGCGCATGAACAGCGGCAGCCTCGCCCCCACCGACCTCGAAGAGCGCACCTCGGCCACCACCGATGGAGACGTGGCGACGGACGTCAGCGAGGTCAGCTCGTTCACGAGCACCGTCCCGTCCCGACGGGTGCCGCCGCGCGGCGCGAACGGCCGGTTCCTCGGAGCCGGGCCCCTCCCGCGAGCCGAGGAGCTCGCCGACGACCTGCCGGCCGACCGCTTCCTCGAGCGCGAGCTGTCGTGGCTGCAGTTCAACGAGCGCGTGCTGCAGCTGGCCGTCGACACCTCCGTCCCGCTCCTGGAGCGGGCTCGCTTCCTCGCGATCTTCTCGAGCAACCTCGACGAGTACTTCATGGTGCGGGTGGCCGGCCTCAAGCGTCGCATCGCGACGGGGCTCGCCGTGCGCACGGCGGCCGGCATCGAGCCCCGAGAGCTCATCGAGCGGATCGCTCGGCTGGCCCACGAGCTGATGGCCCAGCACGCCGCGGTCTTCCAGCACGAGGTGCGCCCGGCGCTCGCCGACGAAGGCATCACCATCGTCCGGTGGGACGAGCTCGACGACGCCGAGCGCGAGCCGTTGCACTACTTCTTCGCCGAGCGCGTCTTCCCCGTGCTGACGCCGCTGGCCGTCGACCCCGCGCACCCGTTCCCCTACATCTCCGGGCTCTCGCTCAACCTCGCGGTGCTGCTGCAGAACCCGAAGACGGGTTCCGAGCACTTCGCCCGGCTGAAGGTGCCCCCGAGCCTCCCGCGGTTCATCCTCATCGACGAGGACATCGACGTCGAGCGCAAGCGGTTCGTCCCGCTCGAGGACGTCATCGCGAGCCACCTCGACCAGCTCTTCCCCGGCATGATCGTGATGGAGCACTTCTCGTTCCGGGTCACCCGCAACGAGGACCTCGAGGTAGAGGAGGACGACGCCGAGAACCTGCTGACCGCCCTCGAGAAGGAGCTGACCCGGCGACGGTTCGGGCCGCCCATCCGGCTCGAGGTCGCGGACGACATGGACCCGAAGGTCCTCGACATGCTCAGCCGTGAGCTGCAGATCAGCGAGCGCGAGATCTACCGGCTGTCCACGCCGCTGGACCTCACCGGGCTGTGGACGCTCACCGACGTCGACCGGTCCGACCTCGAGTACCCCAAGTTCTTCCCGCGCACGCACCCGGACTTCGCCCCCACCGAGAGCTCGAAGGCGACCGACCTCTTTGCTGCCGTGCGCACCAAGGACGTCCTCGTCCAGCACCCCTACAACTCGTTCTCGACGTCGGTGCAGGCCTTCATCGAGCAGGCTGCCGCCGACCCGCGGGTCCTCGCCATCAAGCAGACGCTCTACCGCACCTCGGGCGACTCCCCGATCATCGACTCCCTCATCGACGCCGCCGAGGCCGGCAAGCAGGTGCTGGCGGTCGTCGAGATCAAGGCCCGCTTCGACGAGGTCAACAACATCTCGTGGGCCCGCAAGCTGGAGGAGGCGGGGGTCCACGTCGTCTACGGCGTCGTCGGCCTCAAGACCCACGCCAAGCTGTGCCTCGTCGTGCGCCAGGAGGCCGAGGGTCTCGTGCGCTACTGCCACATCGGCACCGGCAACTACAACCCGAAGACGGCGCGCATCTACGAGGACTTCGGCCTCTTCACCTGCGACCCACAGGTGGGCGAGGACCTCTCGCGCCTGTTCAACCAGCTCTCCGGCTTCGCCCCTCGTAGCCGGTTCAAGCGGCTCCTCGTCGCCCCGCGATCGGTGCGATCCGGCCTGATCGACCTCGTCGACGAGGAGATCGAGATCCAACGGGCCCGGTCGAAGGACGCCCCGCCGGGACGCATCGCGCTCAAGGCGAACTCCATCGTCGACGAGGCCACCATCGACGCGCTCTACCGGGCGAGCATGGCCGGCGTGCGCGTCGACATCTGGGTGCGCGGCATCTGCGCGATCCGCCCCGGCGTCGAGGGCCTCTCCGAGAACATCCGCGTCCGCTCGATCCTGGGCCGCTTCCTCGAACACTCCCGCATCTTCTGGTTCGACCACGGCGGTGACCCGCAGGTCTTCATCGGCAGCGCGGACATGATGCACCGCAACCTCGACCGTCGCGTCGAGGCGCTCGTCCGGATCAACGAGTCGGCACACCTCGCAGAGCTGGGCGACCTCATCGACCTCGCGTTCGCCGACACGACCTCCCGCTGGGACCTCGGATCCGACGGGCGCTGGGTGCGCCACCACCTGAGCGACGCGGGCGACCCGCTCGACGACCTGCAGGCGAAGCTCATCGAGCGCCACGACAAGCGGCGCCGAAAGGCTCGTCGCCGCTGAGGTCGGCTCGGTCGGCTCGGTCGGCGCGCAGTCGCATCCCGCCGATGTGGGGCAGTTCGGGCAGAGAGGGTCACGGTCTGGCGCATTCGCCTGCGGCAGCACCCGATGAGGAGTAGGCCGGGACGAGGGCGTTCGCCGAACAGCCCGAAGTCCACCGTCGAGGTGGCACGTTCCCGTCGCAGCGCAGCACCGGCGCCGAGGTGCTCGACAGCCCGTCGATTCCGCCGACCCGCCGACGTCGCACCGCTCCGGGCATCGCCGGAAGGAAGCACCATGATCAAGCGTCTCTGCGTCTCCCTCGCCTCAGGAGCCATCGCCGTCGTCGCACTCGCGCCTGCGGCATCCGCGGCAGCCACCCCCATCGGATCCACGTGCGACGACGGGACGTCGATCGTGCTGGTCTTCAACGGAGGCGGGAACTTCACCCCCGGACACCTCGTCGGGGGCACGGCGACGTACGTCACCCAGTCGATCGACGCGACGCGGGTGTTCACCCCGACCGTGGGCCCTGTCGAGGTGACCGAGTTCCACGTGGTGAAGCCGCACGTCGCTGCCCACGTCACGACGTGCGTGTTCGACCTCACCCGCGTCACGCCCACGGGCACCTTCCACGCCTTCGGGACGTCGACGTTCCTGGTCACACCGAACTCGTAGGCCGCTCACGAACGTGCGGGTCTGACCGGCATACGTGCGCCTTCGGCCCGTGGGGGCGACCCACGGGCCGGGGTCGGGCAGACTGGCGCGCGTGGCCTCCGTGATCCCCGCCGCCGGCACGCTGCCGTGGCGCCGCCGTCAAGGGCAGCTCGAGGTCGCGCTCGTGCACCGGCCGAAGTACGACGACTGGTCGTGGGCCAAGGGCAAGCTCGACCCCGGTGAGCAGCCCAGCGTCGCGGCGGCCCGCGAGACCCTCGAGGAGACCGGGCTCGTCGTGCGGCTCGGGGTGCCGCTGCCCTCGGCCGAGTACCCCGTGCTCGACTCGACCGGCGGGCCGGCGACGAAGCAGGTGCACTACTGGGCGGCCCGGGTCACTGGCGGCACCGGCGTGCTCGAGAACGAGATCGACGAGGTGGCGTGGGTCGACGTCCGCTCCGCCAACGACCGCCTCGACTACGCCCGCGACCGCGAGCAGCTGCTCGCCCTCGTGCGGGCCGAGCGCGCTGGTGAGCTACGCACCTGGCCGATCGCGCTGGTGCGCCACGCCAAGGCGGTCCCGCGCGGCAAGTGGGAGGGCGACGACCGCATCCGCCCGCTCGACGCCGTCGGGCGCGCCCAGGCGGAATCTGTCGGAGCCGTGCTCGGCGCGTACGGCGTCACCCGGGTCGTGTCGTCGTCGTCGACCCGTTGCGTCTCGACCGTCGAGCCGTATGCCGTCGGGCGAGGCCTTCGCCTGCGCACCCGCGACGCGCTCTCCGAGGAAGGCTTCTCCGAGGGCCACGACGGCGCGCTCGCGCAGGTCGAGCGCCTCCTGCGCAAGGCCGAACCCGCGGCCCTGTGCAGCCACGGCCCGGTGTTGCCGACGCTGATCGAGGTGCTGAGTCGCCGGGTCGCGCACTCACCCGACCGCGGTGACGTGGGCGAGCAACTCGGCCAGGCAGCGGCCGAGTCGATGCGCAAGGGCGAGGTGCTGGTCTGCCACCTCGTCGGCAAGGGCGACGACGCGCGCGTCGTCGACGTCGAGCGCATCGACACCTGAAGAGGGACCCGAAAGGGCTGTTTCCGAGCGCGTCCGAACCCTCCATCGTGTGCTTCCCCGACCGGTCCCGCATCCCGGGTCGGGGCCCCGCCCCAAGCCGTCGACCTGCGTTCACCCTCCGTTAACCGCACGTGGGCGGCCCGTCACCCGGCAGACCTATCTTCGCGATGGATCAACCGTCCAGCAGCGTCGCTCGGCAGGGTCCGCTCCACCCGGTCGACCGACCACCCGGAACATCTTCAGAACATCCTTTCGAGAGGGAACACACTCGTGTCTGTTTCGCGTATCAGCGCTCTCGGCGCCATCGCCCTGTCCGGCGCTCTTGCGCTCTCTGCCTGCGCATCCGAGAACAACGGCGCCCAGCCCGGCGCCGACTCGACGGGCGCCGCCGGCGGTACCTCCGCGGCTGCCGGCGACTGCTTCTCCGGCGATCTCAAGGCCGAGGGCTCCTCGGCCCAGAAGAACGCCATCGACGAGGCGATCAAGGCCTACCAGACGGCCTGCTCCGACGCCACGATCGACTACCAGCCCACCGGCTCCGGCGCCGGCATCAAGCAGTTCATCGCCAAGCAGGTCGACTTCGCCGGCTCCGACTCGGCGCTCAAGACGGTGCCGAAGGACGGCGTCGTCGAGTCCGACGCCGCCAAGCAGGCCTGTGGCTCCGAGGCGTGGAACCTGCCCATGGTCACCGGCCCGATCGCGATCGCCTACAACGTCAAGGGCGTCGACAAGCTCGTGCTCAACGCCGAGGTCGCTGCCAAGATCTTCGACGGCAAGATCACGGCCTGGAACGACCCGGCCATCGCCGCGCTCAACAAGGGCGTCACGCTGCCCTCGACCGCGATCAAGGTCTTCTTCCGCTCCGACGAGTCGGGCACGACCGAGAACTTCACCAAGTACCTCAAGGCCGCCGCCCCCGACGCCTGGTCCTACGAGACCGGCAAGAAGTGGACCGGCAAGGGCGAGGGCAAGGAGAAGTCGGCTGGTGTCGCCACCGCGACGAAGGGCCAGGACGGCGGCATCACCTACGTCGAGCTCTCCTACGCGCAGCAGAACCAGCTCCCCATGGCCCAGATCGACACGGGCGCCGGCCCGGTCGAGCTGACCGCCGAGTCGGCCGGCAAGACCGTCGCGACCGCCAAGCAGACGGGCACGGGCAACGACCTCGCGCTCAAGATCGACTACGCCACCAAGGAGGCCGGCGCGTACCCGATCGTCCTCGTGACCTACGAGGTCGTCTGCTCCAAGTACGCCGACGCCGCGACGGGCAAGAAGGTCAAGTCCTTTCTCAAGTCCTTCGCCTCCGACGCGACGCAGAAGGGCCTCGCCGCGCAGGGCTACGCCCCGCTGCCGGCCGAGGTCGCCACGAAGGTGAAGACCGCGGTCGACGCGATCTCCTGATCCACCGTCCGGCTGGTCCGGATCACACCGGACCAGCCCACAATGCAGGGGCGGGCGCCGCACTCGGCGTCCGCCCTTGCGCCAGTTCTCCCTCTACAAGGAAGAGGCCCACGTGTCGACAGTGACAGGTGTATCTGCCGCGGACGAGCTTCCCGGCCCCGACGGCGGCAAGCCGGTCCGGGGCGACCGCACCTCCACCGGACGCCTGGGTGACCGCCTGTTCGGCGGCTTCGCCACGTTCTCGGGCGTGCTCGTCATCGCGATCGTCACCCTCATCGCGGTGTTCCTCGTCGTGCAGGCCGTCCCTGCCCTGACGAACAACTCGGAGAACTTCTTCACGAGCCGCGTGTGGGCGCCCGGCGGTGACAAGCCGGCGTTCGGCATCCTCGAGTTCCTCTGGACCACGGTCGCCGCCTCGACGATCGCCATGCTGATCGCGGTGCCCGTCGGCGTCGCCGTCGCGCTCTTCCTCACCCAGTACGCCCCGGTGTGGATGCGCCGGCCAGCCGCCGGCCTCGTCGACCTGCTCGCCGCCGTGCCCTCCATCGTCTACGGCCTGTGGGGCCTGATCGTCTTCTTCCCCGTGTGGAAGCCGGTCCAGCAGTGGGTCGAGGACACTCTGGGCTGGTTCCCGCTCTTCGGAACTGCCGGCATCACCGGTGGCACCATCGCCTTCATCGGCGTCGTCCTCGCCATCATGGTCCTGCCCATCGTCACCGCGCTGTCGCGCGAGGTCTTCGCCCAGACGCCCGCCACGCACAAGGAGGGCGCACTGGCCCTCGGCGCCACGCAGTGGGAGATGATCCGCACCGCGGTGCTGCCCTTCGGCAAGCCGGGCGTCATCTCGGCGGCCATGCTCGCCCTCGGACGCGCGCTCGGCGAGACGATCGCCGTCACCTTCCTCGTCTCCGCCCTCCCCGATGGCGCCACGTGGACGTGGTCGCTCTTCAACGGTGGCGAGACGTTCGCCTCGAAGATCGCCAACAACGCCTCCGAGTTCAGCAACCCGAGCAAGACGGGCGCCTACATCGCGGCCGGTCTCGTGCTGTTCGTGCTGACCTTCGTCGTCAACAGCATCGCCCGGATCGTCATCGAGCGCAGGAAGGCCTTCAGCGAATGAGCACGGTGACCGAGAGCCGCGGGCCCGCCGACGGCGTCACGCCCGACGCCGCGCCGCCCGGTGGCAAGCGTGGCAGCGACGCGCTCCGCGAGATGGACAACCCGCACCGCGCCCGCGCCGTCAAGGACGTCGTGGCGCGGGTCGTCATGTGGCTCGCCTTCGGCCTGGCCATGGTCCCCCTCGTCTGGATCCTGTCGACCGTCGTCGCCAAGGGCGTCCACATGCTCGGCTCCGCCACGTGGTGGACCGGCAACCAGCGCAACATCAACTCCGCCGACTTCGGCGGCGGCGCGCGTCACGCCATCGAGGGCACGCTCGAGATGGTCGGCATGACGACCATCATCGCGGTGCCGATCGGCATCATGACGGCCGTCTACCTCGTCGAGTACGGTCGGGGACCGCTCGCCAAGGCGATCAGCTTCATGGTCGACATCCTCTCGGGCATCCCGTCGATCGTCGCCGGCCTCTTCATCTACGCCGTCGTCGTCACGACCCTCGGCCTGCGGCAGTCGGGCTTCGCCGCCTCGCTGGCCCTCGTCCTGCTCATGATCCCCGTCATCGTGCGGTCGACCGAGGAGATGCTCAAGCTCGTCCCGAACGAGCTGCGCGAGGCGGCGTACGCGCTCGGCGTGCCGAAGTGGGTGACCGTCGTCAAGGTCGTCCTGCGCACGGCCTTCTCGGGCATCATCACCGGCGTGCTGCTGGGCGTCGCCCGCGTCATGGGCGAGACGGCCCCGCTGCTGATCCTCGCGCCGTACACGAAGAACTTCCAGCGCGACCTCTTCAACGGCAACTTCCCCACCCTGCCGATGATGATCAACCAGGACCGCGGCGACCTCGCCCTCGCGGCGGCCGCCGAGCGCATGTGGGGTGCCGCGCTCACCCTGATCCTCCTCGTCCTGCTGCTCAACGTGATCGGCCGCGTGGTCGCCCACTTCAACGCGGTCAAGAAGTAAGAGAAAGAGAAGCCTTTCGATGGCAAAGCGAATCGACGTCAGCGACCTCAACGTCTACTACGGCTCCTTCAAGGCCGTCGAGGGCGTCTCGATGACGGTCGAGCCCCGGTCCGTCACGGCCTTCATCGGGCCTTCGGGCTGCGGCAAGTCGACCTTCCTGCGCACCCTGAACCGCATGCACGAGGTGATCCCCGGCGGCCGGGTCGAGGGCAAGGTCATGCTCGACGACCAGGACCTGTATGCCGCCTCGATGGACCCCGTGACCGTGCGCCGCACCGTCGGCATGGTCTTCCAGCGGCCGAACCCGTTCCCGACGATGTCGATCTACGACAACGTTGCGGCCGGCCTGCGCCTCAACGGGGTCAAGAACAAGAAGACGCTCGACGGCATCGTCGAGGGCTCGCTCAAGGGCGCCAACCTCTGGAACGAGGTCAAGGACCGCCTGAACAAGCCGGGCGCCGGCCTCTCCGGCGGTCAGCAGCAGCGCCTCTGCATCGCCCGCGCCATCGCGGTGCAGCCGCAGGTGCTGCTCATGGACGAGCCGTGCTCGGCGCTCGACCCGATCTCGACGCTCGCCATCGAGGACCTCATCAACGAGCTCAAGAACGACTACACGATCGTCATCGTCACCCACAACATGCAGCAGGCCGCGCGCGTGTCCGACCGCACCGCCTTCTTCAACCTCAAGGCGACCGGTGAGCCGGGCCGCCTCATCGAGGTCGACGACACGACGCGGATCTTCAACAACCCGACCGAGCAGGCCACCGAGGACTACATCTCCGGCCGCTTCGGCTGACATCCGGGCGGCGTCTCTCAACCACGGCTCACAAGCAATCCGTCCGCCTCCGCGCGGGGTTCTACCTCGTGCGGAACGCGGACGGATTGCTTTTTCGATGCCCTTCGGGCGGACGCTCAGCGGAAGATCGACGTGATGTACCAGGCGACGACGGCGACGAGGCCGGCGCCGGGGAAGGTGAGCACCCACGCGCCGACGATGTTGCCGGCCACGCCCCACCGCACGGCTGAGAGGCGCTTCGTGGCGCCCACACCCATGATCGACGACGTGATGGTGTGGGTCGTCGAGATGGGGGCCCCGAAGGCGAGCCCGGCGACGTAGAGGATGGCCGCGGCCGTCGTCTCGGCCGCGAAGCCCTGCGGAGGCGTCATGTGGATGATCCGACGGCCCAGCGTGCGCATGATGCGCCACCCACCGGCATACGTTCCGAGGGAGATGACGGCAGCCGAGAGCACGAGGACCCACAGCGGGATCGAGTCGTCGGTGTGGTGTCCCGAGATGTTGAGGGCAAGCACGACCACACCCGCGGTCTTGGCGGCGTCCTGGAGGCCGTGGCCGAACGCCATCGCGGCCGCCGAGGCCGTCTGGGCCGTGCGGAACCCGCGTGACACGCGTCCGGGGTTGGCGTTGCGGAACATCCAGAGGATCGCGGTCATGACGAGGTAGCCGAGCAGCAGGCCGATGACCGGGGAGACGATCATCGGGATGATGACCTTCTCCCAGATGACGGCCCACTTCACGACCACGCCCGCGACGAGGGCGGCCCCGCCGAGACCACCGATGAGGGCGTGCGACGACGACGACGGCAGGCCGAACCACCACGTCAGCAGGTTCCACCCGATGGCACCGACGAGGGCCGAGGCAACGAGCCAGAGACCGTTGACGCCCTGCGGCTGCTCGATGATGCCCGAGCCGATCGTCTTGGCCACCTTGGTGCCGAAGAAGGCGCCGAAGAGGTTGGCGATGGCCGCCATGCCGAGCGCCACGCGCGGTGTCAGCGCCCGGGTCGAGACGGAGGTCGCGATCGCGTTGGCCGCGTCGTGGAAGCCGTTGGTGTAGTTGAAGCCCATGGCCAGTGCGATGACCGCACCGACCCCGAGGACGGGGATGGTCGTGTCCATCAGGGGGTCAGGACTCCTTGACGGCGATGCCCTCGACGACGTGGGCCACCTTCTCGAACGCATCGGCGGCGTTCTCGAACCCGTCGACGATGGCCTTGATCTTGATGACGTCGATGGCGTCGTGGGCGTTGTTGAAGAGCGCGGCGACCTGCTTGCGGTGCAGTGAGTCGGCCTGGTTCTCGAGGCGGTTGATCTCGATCCAGTAGCTCTTCAGGTCCTTGAGCGAGCGCAGGCGGGGCATCGCCTCGGCCGTGACCTCGGCCATGCGGGCGAGGATCTCGAACTGGTCGGCGAGGCCCTCGGGGATCTCACCGAGGCGGTAGAGCACGATGAGGTCGGCGGTCTCCTCGATGAAGTCCATGCAGTCGTCGAGGGACGCGGCGAGGTTGTGGATGTCCTCGCGGTCGAACGGGGTGATGAACGAGGTGTTCACCTTGTTGATCAGCTCGTGCGTGGCGTCGTCCGCAGCGTGCTCGAGCTCCTTGAGCCGGTCGGCGACAGCCTGTCGCTTCGAGGGCTCGACCTCGAGGAAGCGAGTCAGCTCCCGGGTCGCCTCGACGAGCAGCTCGGCGGATGAGGTGAAAAGAGTGAAAAAGCTCGTGTCCTGGGGTGTGAGGCGAAAACCCACGAGGTTGCTCCGGTCGATCGGCGGCTGGGCCGGGGACGATGCTACGGCGTAGTAGGGACCCGGACGCAACCCGGCGGTCATCCGCCGTTCGCCCGGCGTTGGCCGGCCGGCCGACGGAAGCGGCGGCGGTCAGGCGGGAGCGGTGCCCGACGGGCTCGCGGCCGCGGCCCCACCCGTGATGCCGAGCAGGTCGTCGACCTCGTCGGGGGTGAAGTGGCGTGGGCTGGATGACGCAGCGACGACCAGGTCGCTGACGAGCTCGATCTCATCGGCCAGTGCGACATCGAGCAGGTCTCCGGAGCGTTCCTCCTCGGGCGTCATGAGATCACTGTAGGCACCTGCGCTGGGCCCGTGTGGTGAAGGGCCGAACGAGATGGGTCCTCGCCTCGACAGACACTGCACGCGCCCCGGACAGACCTGGGACAGGGGTGCACTGACGTCCCGGAGCGTGCCTGAGGGTCCGAGCCACGCTGTGGAGCGGGAGGGAAGCAGGCACGACCGGGTGCCACGCTGTGCGAGGAAGTTGCGTCGGGCCGGGAGCGCCTCTCGGCACTGGGCCGCTCGTAGCGGCTGAATTTGGGACCCGGGGCTACCGCGACCCGACGCGCGTCAAGGATAGATCGACCCGAACGGATCACC
This sequence comes from Terrabacter sp. 2RAF25, assembly GCF_052115265.1. Taxonomy (NCBI): domain Bacteria; kingdom Bacillati; phylum Actinomycetota; class Actinomycetes; order Micrococcales; family Intrasporangiaceae; genus Terrabacter; species Terrabacter sp. 2RAF25. Next base: position 48,624 of record NZ_JBFRGJ010000001.1, on the reverse strand, counting down.
AAAGAACATCGCAGAAACTGGTGGCAGACGGGCCTGCGCGTCAGTCGAGCGAGTCGGCGCGCCACAGGCGGGCGCACACCGTGAGGTCCTCGGCCATGACGAGGACGTTGGCCGCCTGCTCGGCGGTGTCGTCGCCCGACGAGGTGTCGGCGCGTCCGGCGGACACCACGCGGCAGAAGGCCGCTGCCCGCTCGAGGGCGACGGCGAGGTCTCCCTCGAAGACGCCGCGCATCACCTCGTCGATGACCCTTCCCATCTCCTGGGGTCCGGGCGGCTCGGCGGCCCCTGCGACGGCGTGGTTGGGACCGGTGAAGCGGATGCCGGCGGCGTACTCGCGGCTGGCGTCGTCGGGGGCGCGCTGCACCCACTCGCGCAGGACGTAGAGCCGCCAGAGCGCCCCGGGCAGGGAGCGGGCCGGCCGCTGGGACCAGAGCTCGGCGAGCGTCGAGAGGCCGATGTCGTCGACGAGGGCGACGAGCTTCTGCGTGACGGCCGGGTCAGCGGCGGCGCGACCGGCATGGACGAGGGCCAGCGCCGTCTCGTGGGCGACGTGGATCTGCTCGGTCGGGTCGTACGCGGGCCCGTGCGCCTCGAGCGCGGACTCGCTGAAGAAGGCGGGCCGCCGGTGGGCGCGATGCTCGCTCTCGGTCATCCCTGCAGGCTAAACCCCGACACCGACGACACCGACGACAGTGGCGACACCGACGAGGCGGCACCACCCCGGACATTGGACAAGGATGAATTTCCTGTCCAGCCCTTGTGCAACGTTGAGTCTTTGTCTAGGGTTTCGGTGTCGGTCAAGAAAGCGCCGCCACCCACTCTGGATGGAGCTGTCATGACTGACCCGTCGCACGGACCCCGCAAGGACGCCCGCACCCGTGAGCTCATCGCCACGGCCCGCACCTCCTCGTCGGAGGGCGAGCGCACGCAGGCTCTCGAGGCCGTGACCCGCCTGCACATGCCGCTGGCACGGTCCCTGGCCCACCGCTACTCCGGTAAGGGCCTCGACCGCGAGGACCTCGAGCAGGTCGCATTCCTCGCGTTGCTGAAGGCGATCCAGCGCTTCGACCTCGCCCAGCCCACCGAGTTCGGCGCGTACGCCACGCCGACCATCACCGGCGAGCTGCGCCGCCACTTCCGCGACCACGGCTGGCTGGTCCGTCCGCCGCGCGGCCTGCAGGAGCGCCGTCAGGTGGTGGCCGATGCACGCACCAGGCTCGAACAGCAGCTGGGGCACGAGCCCGACCACGCCGACATCGCCCACGCCCTCGGCCTCACCCTCGAGGAGGTCAAGGAGGCGCAGGTCGCCTCGACCAACCTGCGTCCGGCCTCGCTCGACGCCACCACGACCGAGGGTGGCCGACCGGTTCTCGACCTCGTCGACGCCCGCGCCGACCACGACTCCGACCCCGCCCGCGACGAGGGCATCGTCGTGCGCACGGCCCTCATGCGGCTGCCCGCCCGTGAGCAGCGCATCATCGAGCTGCGCTTCGGTCACGACATGACGCAGGCCGAGATCGCCGAGACGATGGGCCTGAGCGCGATGCAGGTCAGCCGGCTGCTCCGTCGCATCCTCGCGGAGCTGCGTGGCCAGCTCGGTTCGGCAGAGCTGCTCAGCGCCTGACCGCTGGACCCTCGGAACGCGGCAGCCCGGAGGGCGAGGGCTGCCGCGCCGATGGCGGTCAGTGCTGGTAGGTCCCGTGCAGGACGGCCCGAGCCAAAGTCTTGAAGGCCAGGTTGAACGAGACGACCGCGGGTGACACCGAGTCGTCGACGCCCAGGGTCGGCTCGGACACCGCGTGCACGACGAAGAAGTAGCGGTGCGGCATGTCGCCCTCCGGCGGGGCCGCGCCCATGAAGCCGGCCTCGCCGCCGTCATTGCGCACGTGGAAGGCCTTGCCGGGCAGGCCTGCTGCCGCCGCACCCGTGTCGAGTGAGGTCACGTCGGCCGGCAGGTCGACCAGCACCCAGTGCCAGAAGCCCGAGGGTGTCGGCGCGTCGGGGTCGAAGCACGTGACGACGTAGCTCTGCGTGCCCTCGGGAGCGCCGCTCCACGACAGCTGCGGCGACGTGTTGCCATCCGCCGCGACCTGGTCGTTCTTGAGGGGCGCCCCGTCGGTGACGTCGTCGCTCGTCACGGTGAAGGAGGCCACCTGGGGCAGCAGCTCGTAGGGGTTGGGGGCGACCGGACGGTCGAGGCTCATGGGGGTCCTCCTGCGATCTCGTTGGCTCTTGCACCGTACCCGGCTGCGGCCGGTTCTCGTCCTGCCTGCGGCGGCTCTGAAAGCGAGGACGTGGACGTCCCGGCAACGGTTCACCCCGCTGGTTACCCTGAAGGCGAACCGGGCAAAAGGGACAGGGGGCCACCGTGAGGGGAGAACACCGGGTGCCGCGCAGGACGCGGCCGCAACAGCTGAGCGACACACGAGATCCCTTGTCGCCGAGCGACTTCCCGGTCTTCGCCGTGCGCGAGTGGGCGTCACGCTTCTACGAGCAGCATCGGCTGCGGCGGGACGGGGTCTGGTGGCGCATCGGCTGGCCCTTCGCCGTGGCACTCGTGCTCGTCGCGCTCGCCGTGATCGTCTTCGTCCAGTGGCCGCCCCAGCAGAGCGGCGTCGCCATGGGCGTCGCCGTCGTGCTCGCGGCGGCCGCCGTGGGCGTGGGCGCCGGGGGCGTCATCCGCTGGCGCGCAGTGCGCTTGCGCCGCAAGGCGGCCCGTGCACGACCGGCCACCGTCGATGACCTGCCGGCGGCGGCGCGGGCTGCCGTCCTCGGCTCTCCTCGGCTGCGCTTCCGTCGGCCGGCCGACGCTGCGGGACTCTCGGCCGTACGCGACGAGGTGGCCTCCCAGACGCCCGTCGGCACCTTCGCGGCGACCGTCCTCGTGTGGGCACTGGTGATGGACGGACGTGACGACGACACGCTCGAGGAGTGGGTCACCGGGCGAGCGGGCTGAAGCCGGCTTGACGGGTCAGCCGCCCGAGGGCAGTGCCCCGATTGCTCTGGCGACGACGAGCAGTGACGTGAGCAGCGCGGCCGTCGCCTCGAGACCCATGAGGCACTTGGCCCGCGGCGACAGGGGCATCGTGTCGGTCGGGCTGAACGCGCTGGAGTTCGTGAGCGACACGTAGAGGTAGTCCACGAAGTGCGGTCGCCAGTTGGTCGTGACGCTCGACCCGGCCGCCACCTCCTCGACGGCGTCCTGGTTCTCGTCCTGCGAGAACCGCCAGTCCGCGGGGGGCAGCCGATCGCGGGACACGGTCTGCCGAGCCACCGGGCCACCGCGGTCGATCTCCCAGAAGAGCAGGCCGAACCCGATGACGTTGGTCAGCCACACCTGCATGCCCGCCACGAGGAGCGGCATGCCGCCGGCCTTCGACGAGCCGAGTGACGACACGAGCATGCCGAGCGCCAGCAGGTTGGTCGCGATCACGAGGCACGCCAACCCGATCGACACCGCACGCGACCACGCGGTCTGGCGCACGAGTCGCCGCGGGTTGGTGACGAGCAGGGCTGCGAGCAGGACGAGCTCGACGACGGGGATGGCCAGGCGAGGACCCACGAGCAGGGACTCCGGCAGGGCGGCATACGCCACCGCGGCGACCACCACGGCGAGTGCGGGCGGGAAGCGGTTCTCTCCCCGGCTCGACCGTGGCTCGCGGTGGCGGCGGGACGGCGTGTGGCGCATGGGGTCAACGTAACCCCGCAGGGCGTGGACGGAGGCTTGCGCGCGCCGGGCGCCGACCTCATCCTTGAACGGTGGACCGCACGGACGAGCTGAGGGCGCTGGCCGACGTGCAGGCGCGCCTCGAGGAGCGCTTTCCCGACCTCGACTCCGAGGTGGTCGAGGCAGCCGTCCGCGTCTCGCACTCGCAGCTCACCGGGCACGTGCGCGACTTCGTTCCGGTGCTCGTCGAGCATGCTGCCCGAGACCGGCTCGCCTTCGCCGCCCGCGACGGTGACAGCGGCGGCGACCCGCCCCCCGGCGCGCCCGGTGCGGGCGCGCGGGCGACTGGGGTGACCGACACCCGTGGGCCGTTCCGGGGCTGAGGCGGTCGTCGACCTCTGGCTCCGTGAGCCGGCGGACACCACCGGCAGCACCGCGCCCCCCGGCCTGCCGCTGCTCGACCCCGTGGAGCTGGAGCGGTGGCACCGCTTCGCGAACGCCAAGAGCGCACTCTCGTATGCCGCAGCGCATGCCTTGGCGCGCAACGAGATCGGCCGACTCGCGGACCGCGACCCGGCCTCCCTGCGGTTCGACCGGACGTGCGAGACGTGCGGGGCGCCGCACGGCCGCCCGCGGCTTCTCGACGTGCCAGGTCTGCACCTCTCGCTGAGTCGCACACCGACCCTGGTCGCCCTCGCCGTCACGGGGTGCGGCCCCGTCGGTGTCGACGTCGAGCGACGGGGGGCGACCTCGTTCGACGGCTTCGAGCAGGTGGCGCTCCATCCGGACGAACGGGCTGAAGGGCGCGGGAGCATCGACGGGGTGACCGCGTGGGTGCGCAAGGAGGCGGCGCTCAAGGCCCTGGGCGTGGGACTGCGCACCGACCCCGCGAGCATCCGCACGCCTCCCGCCGACCAGGCGTCCGAGGTCGTCGTCGGGCACCCGGTCGTCTCGGTCGTCGACGTCGACCCCGGACCCGACATGGATGGCCACGCCGTCGCGGTGGCCCTGGTGGGAGTGGCCGCCCCTCTCGTGGTCCGGTTGCACTGAGGCGATCGGCCAGGGCGACTCACGCGCAGTCCAGGCCCGGCTCAGGCGCGCGGCTCCAGCATGGGCAGCGGTTGCGTCCACAGCCACGCCTCGAGAAGCCGTCGCACGTCGTCGCCGCCGCGCTCGCCCTCCGCCCGAGTCGCGTGCCAGGCCGCGTGCTCGACGAACTCCTCGGTGCTCACCGAGCCGTGCCGGTGGGTGGCGACCCAGTCGCGCACCAGGTCGAAGAAGACGTCGTCGCCGAGGCGTCGGCGGAGAGCGTGCAGGGTCAGGGCGCCCCGCTTGTAGACGCGGTCGTCGAACATGAGGTCGGGACCGGGGTCGGCCAGCAGGAGGTCCTGGGGCAGCCGGGACAGCCGCGCCCAGTAGGTCGTCGCGTTGAGGTGGGCGGGCACGCCGTCGGCGTGCTCGGCCCACAGCCACTCGGCGTAGCAGGCGAAGCCCTCGTTGAGCCAGATGTCGGCCCACGTCGCCGTGGTGAGGCTGTTGCCGAACCACTGGTGGGCGAGCTCGTGGGCGACGAGCCGCTCGTGGCGGCGGTTGCCGTCGAGCCAGTTCGGGCCGAACGTCGCGAGGGCCTGCGCCTCGAGGGGGATCTCGAGGTCGTCGGCGGTGACGACGACGGTGTAGTCGTCGAACGGGTAGTCGCCGAAGAGCTCGCCGAAGTGGAAGGTCATCTGCGGCAGCCGGGCGAGGTCGTGCAGGACGGGGCGCTCGACGGCGGGAGGCAGCGCGACCGTGACCGGCACGGCTGCGGGCCCGAGGTCGCGCCGGACGTAGCGTCCCACGTGCACGGTCGCCAGGTAGGTGGCCATCGGGACGTCCTGCACGAAGACCCGTCGGGTGCGGCTGCCACGCGCGCGACTCGAGACGAGCGCGCCGGTCGCGACGACGTCGAAGGGCGAGTCGCACTCGAACGACAGACGGTAGGTCGCCTTGTTGCGTGGGTGGTCGTTGCACGGGAACCACGTCGGCGCGCCGTTGGGCTGCGCTGCCACGAGCGCGCCCTCGGTGAGCTCCTCCCAGCCGACGTCGCCCCAGCGCGTGGCCACGGGACCGGGCGTGCCGGCATACGTGATCGTCACCTGGGTGCGCTCGCCGCGCGTCAGTGGTCTGGCCGGCGTGATGACGACGCGGGCTCCCCGGTGGGCCCATCGTGCGGCAGCCCCACCGACCGAGACCTTGCTGACCCGCAGTCCGACGAGGTCGACGACGAGGCGGCGGGTGTCCTGGGCGACGCGGACGTCGAGGACCGCGCGCCCCGACAGGCGGTTGCTCGACACCTTGTAGTCGAGCTCGAGGTCGTAGTGGGTGACGGCGTATGCCGGGTCGCCGCGACCGGGGGTGTACGGGTCGGCGAGCGCCGGGGCCTCGTGGGTGACACCACCGCCCATCAGGCGAGGGTCCCGGCGTTGCCGGCCGGCTGGGGCTGCGGGTCGGAGCTGCTGGTCCACGGCGCGATCGGGTTGCCCGTCCAGCGTGAGCCGTCGGGAACGGCCTCCCCCCTCAGCACGAGCGAGCCGGGGCCGACCGTGGCGCCCGTCCCGATCGTCGCCGCGGGCAGGATGACCCCGTTGGGGCCGAGCGTGGCTCCGTCCTCGAGCGTGACCGTGTCCATGCTCATGATTCGATCATGGAACAGGTGCGTCTGGAGGACGCAGCCCCGGTTGACCGTGACGCCGTCACCGAGGGTGACGAGGTCTGCCTCGGGCAGCCAGTACGTCTCGCACCACACGCCGTGGCCGATCCGGGCGCCGAGCGTGCGCAGCCACACGTTGATGGCCGGCGTGCCCGTCGCCGTCCAGGCGAACCAGGGCCCGGCAACCATCTCGACGAAGGTGTCGACGACCTCGTTGCGCCACACGAACGAGCTCCACAGCGGGTGCTCGACGGCGCGGATGCGACCGACGACGGCCCACTTGGCCAGGGTCGTGACGGCGGCTGCGACCGCGCCGGCCGCCGCCAGCACCACGCCACCGAGTGCCGCCGCGCCGAGCAGGCCGACCGTCGACGTCAGCCACCCGAGTGCGACGAGGACGGTCACGGCAATGGCGACGGTGACCATGACGGGCACGATCCGACAGAGCTCGACGAGACCGCGAACGACCTTGAGCCGCAAGGGCGGTGCGAACGTGCGCTCGTCGTCCGAGCCCTGCGGTGGACGTCGGAGCCGGACGGGAGGGCTGCCGAGCCAGCTCGACCCGGCCTTGGACTTCTGTGGCGCGGCGGAGAGGACAGCGACGAGACCGTGCTTCGGCACGCGCCGGCCGGGCGCGGCCATCCCGCTGTTGCCGAGGAAGGCGCGCTTGCCGATCTTGGCCGGGGCGATGCGCACCCAGCCGTGGGCGAGCTCGTAGCCGGCGACCAAGGTGTCGTCGGCGAGGAAGGCGCCGTCGGCGACCGTCGTCATCGAGGGCAGGAGCAGCACCGTCGAGGCCTCGACGTCCCGGCCGACGCGGGCGCCGAGCGCGCGCAGCCAGGTCGGCGTCACCAGGCTGGCGTAGATCGGGAAGAGCAGGGTGCGCGCCTGGTCGAGGAGGCGCTCGGTGGCCCACACCTGCCAGCCGACGCGGCTGCGCACCGGGTAGAAGCCCTCGCGCAGCCCGAGCCCGAGCAACCTCACGAGCACGACGGTCAGCAGCGCCAGCCCGAGCAGTCCGAGCACGGTCACGACCGGCACCGCCGCGTATGCCGTCACGCTCGCCTCCGCGCCACTCCTGGCTCGAGCGACCGCTCCCCCGACGAGCGCGAGGCCGGGGAGCAGCGCCAGGAACGGGAGGACCGACAGCACCAGTCCGGTCAGGCCGTAGACGGCGACCCAGGCTGGGGCGTTCGGCGGCCTCTCGGCAGGCCAGGTCGTGTGGCTGGGCCGGTCGACGCGCTCCGCCGGGGAACCCGCGACGACGCGACCGGGTCGCACCGACCGCAGCACCGTGGACCCGGCCTCGACCAGGGCACCTCGGCCGATGTGGACGTCCGGGCCGATGGTGCTGCGCGCCCCGACGATGGCGTCGCGACCGATGTGCACCGGGCCCACGTGCACCATGTCGCCGTCGACCCAGTAGCCGGTGAGGTCGACCTCGGGCTCGATGCTCGCGCCGGAGCCGATGGTCAGCATGCCGGTGACGGGCGGGACGGAGTGCAGGTCGACTCCGGGACCGATCGAGGCGCCGAGCAGCCGGGCGTAGTAGACGATCCATGGTGCGCCGGCCATCGTGATGGCGCCCATGGCATCAGCGAAGCGTTCCGCCGCCCAGAGCCGCATCTGGACCCGTCCGCCGCGGGGGTAGGTGCCGGGCTTGACGCCGGCCAGGAGCAGGCGGGCGGCCAACGCCGACAGGCCCATTCGCCCGAGCGGCGTGATGAAGGCCAGCCAGCCCACCCCGAGCACCCACCACGAGACGGGCACCGACCAGGAGACGAGGTCGGCCAGACGGCCGAGCTCGGTGAGGGTCGCGAGCGCTACCAGCCACTGGACTCCCTTGACCGTGAGCAGCACGAGCGAGACGAGGGTCTGCACGAGCTGGCTGCGGCGAGGGATGCGGCGGACGGTGCGACCGACCGCGGACCCGTCGGCCGGCACCATGGTCTCGAGCAGCTCCGCCTGCGCCCCGAGACGGGGGTGCGCGTGGATGTCGGCGACGGTGACGGTCGGGTAGCGCTTGCGCACGATGGAGACGAGCTGGGCCGACGAGAGGCTCCCGCCGCCGTGGTCGAAGAAGTCGGCGTCCTCCGAACGGACGTCGGTGCCGAGCACGGCGGCCCAGTTGCTCGCCAGCCATGCTGCGGTGCCGGTCAAGGTGCTGGGCGTGTCGTCGGATGCTCCGGGAAGGGGCCACGGGAGCGCCGCGCGGTCCACCTTGCCTGAGGTTCGCGTCGGGAGTGAGTCCGTCAGGGCGAGCACGGGAACGAGGGCCGCCGGGAGCTCCTCGTGCAGCCTCGCGAGCGCGTCGGTGCGGTCGAAGGACTCCGGCGATTCGGGGACGACGTAGCCGACGAGCACCTGGGTGCCGGCCAGGGTCGTCTTGACGGCCGCGGCCGCGCCGGTGACCCCGGGCAGGCCCTGCAGGGCGGCGTCCACCTCGCCGAGCTCGATCCGGCGGCCCCCGAGCTTGACCTGCTCGTCGGCCCGGCCGACGAACACGAGGCCCTCGGGGTCGTTGACCACGAGATCTCCCGACCGGTACGCGCGCCCCCACCCGAGGGTGGGCATCGGCGCGTACTTCTCAGCGTCCTTGGCCGGGTCGAGGTAGCGGGCCAGCCCGACCCCACCGATGATCAGCTGGCCGGTCTCCCCCGGTGGCACCGGCTGGTCGTCGGGACCGACGACGGCGAGGTCCCAGCCGTCGAGCGGCAGGCCGATGCGGATGGGCAGGCTGCCATCGAGCCGGGCTCCGCACGCGACGACCGTCGCCTCGGTGGGACCGTAGGTGTTCCAGACCTCGCGGTCGGGGGCGACGAGCCGCTGGACGAGGTCGGGCGGACAGGCCTCGCCCCCGAAGATGAGCAGGCGCACCGGCTCGAGTGCCTCCGCCGGCCACAGGGCCGCCAGGGTTGGCACGGTCGACACCACCGACACGTCCTGGGCCACCAGCCACGGGCCGAGGTCCATACCCGTGCGGACGAGGCTGCGGGGCGCGGGCACGAGGCAGGCACCGTGGCCCCAGGCCAGCCACATCTCCTCGCACGACGCGTCGAACGCGACCGACAGTCCTGCGAGCACCCGGTCGCCGGGGCCGATCGGACTGTCCTGCAAGAACATCCGCGACTCCGCGTCGACGAAGGCCGCCGCCGACCGGTGCGACACAGCGACGCCCTTCGGCACCCCGGTCGACCCCGACGTGAAGATGACCCAGGCGTCGTCGTCGACGCCGACGTCAGGCGCGTTGCGGACGGGAGCGGAGGACATCGAGTCAGGCGCCGGACGCCGCCCCTTCGCCCCCGGCACCGAGATCTGGCGCCGGGCACCGACGACGGCGGCCACGGCAGCCTCGGAGAAGACGAGATCGGCCCGCTCCTGGGGGTCGTCGACGTCGACGGGGACGTAGGCCGCGCCCGCGTGCAGGATGCCGAGCACCGCGACGTAGAGGTCGGTCGTGCCGGAGGGCACCCTCACCCCGACCCGGTCACCGCGGCGCACGCCCGCCGCAGTGAGCTCGGCGGCCATCCGCAGGGCCTGCTCGGTCAGCTGCGTGTAGGTGAGGACCGTCCTGGTGTCGTCGAGGGCCGGAGCCTCCGGGTGCCGGGACGTCACGTCGGCGAGCACGTCCACCAGCGTCCGGGGCGGAGCGGCACGTCCACCGGCCAGCAAAGGGTCCAACACGCGTACTCCTCACGAGGTCGACGCCCGAGCGGCACCGGGCACCACCGTGAACGTATCGCCGCCGGGTGAACGCAGGGTGCACTCGCCACGGGACGGGGCTGTGGTCGCCTCGGCCGGCCCGGCGGCATACGCCCTCGGGGCTCGAGAGGTGCCCGGTTCGCCCGAGTTCAGCGGAGTTCGGCAACGGTTCACGGTCGCGCCACGTCGACGGCACCACGACCGAGGTCGGCGTCCCTAGCGTCGAGTGGCCAGAACCCACCACCCCCAGAGGACCTCTGATGCAGCTCCGCCACCTCCTGACCACCCTGGCCCTGGTCGCGCCCCTCGCCGCGGGCGCCGCGGGCTCCGCCGGCTCCGCCGTGGCAGGCGAAAGGACCGCCGCGCCCGGGCCCGTGCTCCCGCAGAAGACGCACTTCGACCTGCAGGCCCACCGCGGCGGCATCGGCATGACGACCGAGGAGTCCCTCGAGGGCTTCGGCAAGGCGATGCGCCTCGGCGTGACCACGCTCGAGCTCGACACGCAGGTGACCAAGGACGAGAAGGTCGTCGTCAACCACGACCGGCAGGTGAGCGCGCAGAAGTGCCGCGACACGGCGCCGGTCACGCCCGGTGACCCGATGTTCCCCTACGTCGGGAAGTACCTCAAGGACCTCACGCTCGCCCAGGTGAAGACGATGGACTGCGGCTACCAGCAGCTGCCCGGCTTCCCGGAGCAGCAGCAGGTCGCGGGCTTCCGGATGGTCGAGCTCAAGGACGTGCTCAACCTCGTCAAGGCCTACGACGCGAAGCAGGTGACGCTCAACATCGAGACGAAGGTCGAAGCCGGGGCGCCCGAGCAGACCGCGCCGCGAGCGCTGTTCGTGCGCCGCGTCTTCGAGGAGATCCACGCCTCGGGCATCGCGGACCAGGTGACGATCCAGTCGTTCGACTGGGGTGCCCTCAACGAGATGCACCGCCTGGCACCGTCGTGGCCGCTCGTCGCGCTGACCAACTACGACTTCCTCCAGGTCGGCAAGCCCGGCGCCTCGCCGTGGCTCGGCGGCGTCGACGCCGACGACTTCGGCGGCGACTTCGTGCGCACCGCTGCGGCGGCCGTGCCCGGTCTGACCGCGCTGTCGCCCAACTACGGGTTCCCGCAGAACGGCAAAGTCGGCGACGCAGGCTTCCGCTTCTACCCCGATGCCGCGATGATGTCGGCCGCCCACCAGCGCGGGCTCAAGGTCGTCCCCTGGACGTGCGACGACCTCGACACGGTGAACGCCCTCATCGACATGGGCGTCGACGGCATCATCACCAACTACCCCAACCGCGTCCGTCAGCTCATGGCTGACCGCGGCATGCGCCTGCCCAAGGCCTACGTTCCCCGCTGACCCGACCGGCGGGGTATGCCGCTGTGCCGGGCACCCGGGTCGACCGACCCCGCGTGCCCGGCACGTTCGCGCGCCGCCCGCCACAACGCGCGCCTCCCCTCGTCGGGGACGCGCGGGTCGACACCATGCGAGCCGGCCGGCCGGCTGCGGCATACTGTCTGGGCGGCCAGCAGCGCCGCCCAGGGCCTCTAGCTCAGTCGGTAGAGCATCGGACTTTTAATCCGCCGGTCGTCGGTTCGAGCCCGACGGGGCCCACCACACGTTTGCGCAGGTCAGGCACTGTCTGCCCCTTTGGACTTGCCAAGCCCGTCGCCGTCAGCGGCCTCCAGGGGGCGCAAAAGGGGCACAAGGCCGTCGAGAGCCAGCGCCACGGCGTCCAGGTCGTCGCCGAAAAGACCGGCGTACACGTCGAGAGTCATGGCCGCCGAGGCGTGCCCGAGCATCTGCTGCACGGCCTTGACGTTTGCGCCCGAGGCGATCGCCAACGAGGCCGCGGTGTGCCTCAGGTCGTGCGGTGTGACGTCGACGACGCCGGCTGCCCGGCAGGCGGGGTCGAAGACACGACGACGCCAGTTGCCCAAGCGCAGGACGCCGCCCTCGGGCGCGGTGAAGAGCAGGTCCTCGGGCCCCTTCCCCTGACACTGTCCCTCGATCCCCTGAGCCAGCGACGGTGGGAACGGCACGGTCCTCGTGCGGTTCGTCTTGGGCAGCGACCACACCGCACGGCCGGCCACCTCCGTGACGCTTTCGGCGATGACGAGGCGACGGCGGAGCAGGTTGATCCGCCGCACCCGGAGGGCTGCGAGCTCCCCGAAGCGCAGGCCGCAGAACGCGAGTACCGCCACGCTGAGGCCGTTCGGCTGTGCAGCCTCGACAAGGCGAGCGACCTCCGCGGCGCTCAGAAAACGCGGATCTGCCCGCACTGCTCGCGGCAACTGGACCCCCGCAGCAGGGTTTCGGGAGAGCCGCCCGTCCTTCACCGCCTCGGCCAGGATCAGGGACAGCACCCGGTGCGCCTGCCGCACGGTCCCGGCTGAGAGACCTGTCGCCGACAGATCGCCCACCCAGTCGCGGACGTCACTGTGCCTCAGATCCGCGATGGCCCAGTCACCGAAGCGAGGAAGGATGTGGCCGTTGACGAGCCCGCGGTACCGCGTCGCGGTCGACACCTTGAGATGCGTCAGGCCACGAGCCCACGCTTCGGCGACGTCACGCACCCGCACCTTGCCGGCCCTCGGATCGATGTACTGACCGCGATGCCGCTCTGCCTGCATCTGGTCGAGCCATCGTTGAGCGTCGACCTTGCGGGCGAAGTTCTTCTTGCGCTGCCGTCCACCCGGGTCGCGCCACCGTGCCTGCCAACCGGGGTCCTTCGGGTTCTTGCTGATGCTCGCCATCACCCGACCTCCAGCTGCCCACGCGACCACTCGCGAACCGTCTCGGGGTCGAAGCGCAGGTGACGCCCGATCCGCATTGCTTGCGGGCCCTCATGCCGGACCCGCCACTGGTAGATCGTGGCTACCGGGACGCGCAGAAAGTCGCTCACGTCCTGGACGGTCCACAACACATCAGCCTCACTCATTGCCCTTCTCCCCTACTCGGATTGCCCTGCGGTGATGAAGAATCGACGCTCTGCGCTGCCTTCCACTGGGCATACTCGCGGGCCCGAGCAGCAGCGGCCTTGGCAAGCTCGGCATCGCCGTCGGTGTCCCAGCCTGACCCGGCATATGACCACTGACCGACGACGAGGGTGGTCTCCTCGAGGTCGTCTGCGAGGAGGTCGTCGAGGTCGCGGACGTCGAGGGTCCGGCCGTGACGACTGGCGTCGGAAAGGCGTCTCTGGAATCGCGTGCGCGCCCGGCGCAAGCGTCCGAGCGTGATCGAGTAGCGCCGGGACTTCGTGGAGAAGTGGCCGCGGAAGCCGAGCATCCGGTTCCACTTCCCGAGGAGTGCGTACGGGTGCTCTCTCAGCGGGGTTCCCCCGGCGCGCGCGTCGGTCGCGATGTGGTCGGTGACTTCGGCGAGGGTCGCGCGCAGCCGGCGGAGGTGCGGGTTGTCGCCGTTGATCAAGTCGCCGGCGGACTTGGTCGCGTACTTGGCCAGGTAGCCGGCGACCTGCCCCGAGGTGAGTTCACGGTCCGGATCGTCGGTGCGTCGGGAGGACTTGATCGGGCGCACGTCGACCTGGGCACCGAACCGCAGCGTCCGGACCGGGTCATCATCGAAGAGTGGGGGCGCGTCGAAGGACGCCCCGCCGACAGCCTGCTCGACGACCTGGGCGAGTATCGCTGCCGTCGTGGAGGCTGGGGCGGGGGCGAACCCGTCAGCCGTTTTGGGCCCGTCGAGACGGATCAGGGCGTGGAAGTGGACGATGCCACGTTGCTGGAACTCGGCGACCTTCGCGTACTGCACGGTGAGCAACTCCGACAGCCGCGTCTCGGGAACACCGAGGTGTCGGGCCAGGAGCCGGCGCAGGTCGATGGTGAACCGGCGCCACAGCTCCGGCGCCCACCACTGCCATACGAGGTGGCTCTCGTAGTCGTAGCAGTCCCGGCACAGCGGCTGCCCGAGCAGCTCGTCCTCGTCGCCGTGCCGGTCGTGGCAGACCGTCGAGCGCCCGTGCTCGCACACCCGGTCCTGGCCTTTGGCAGTGAAGGGCCGGCAGGTGCGGCCGCCCCGGGTGCCGTGCACGGTCCCGAACGAGGGCGCGGTCAGCGTCGCGAAGACGAGCGGGTTGTCAGCAACGGTGTCGGGAACGCCTTTGCCGCCGGTCACGCCGGCCCGGATCAGGTGGAACGTGTCGGCGGCGTACAGCCGTGAGCAGGACGGGCACTCGGCCGCGCGGCGATTCCCGCACCGCACGTGCAGCACCCCCAGCGGAGTGTCGGCCGAGGAGAAGCTCGAGAGCACCTCGCCGGTCCCAACGTCGACCGTGTCTGAGTGTCCGTGGAGCCGAATCGGCTTGGCGCAGTGCCCGACTCGGGAGGCCGCCTCGGACCAAGCGTCGAAGTCTCGTGAGGTCAGCCGAGCGATGACCTGCGCCTCGGTGGCGGCGTCGAGGTGCCCCAAGTCGAGCGGGTGGCCTTCCCCGGCCGGAGGCTCACTGGCGTGCTCGCGCGCGGGTTCAGCGGGAGGCAGGGGGACGGCGTCCCAGATGCGGTCTCGTGTTGCCCGGCTCATCTCGGCCACCCCCTTCCCTGTTCCGGGGTGGGTGTGCCGTGCAGGTACTGCGGCTCCCGCTGCACGGCACACCCGGTCCGAAGGGCGGCCCAGAAACGATCGAGAAGATGCCGGCGCTGCGGGGAGCCGCGCACACGCCAGGCCACGTCAGGTGATGACGATCAAGGTGGCGGACGAGAAGTTTCGTGTCTGTGTGTGGCGGCTATTCATGTGGATGGCCTCTGGCCGGGGTGGGGAGCCGACCCCCAGGGCATCAAGCCCGCAGTTTTGTCAGTTCAGGTCTTTTTATTTGGGTATGTCCGCACTCCCACCATCCACGCCCAAGGCGCCGATCCACGAAGAAACACGCCGCGTGTCGCACGGTCGAAGTTTCACCCACATGCCGATGAGCGATAGTCAACCGCCTGCAGATGCCTCAGGAGGATGGCCTACTTCGGCGCGTCGGCTGGCGACCTTCGTGAGCGTGCTCGGTACCGGGCGTCAACCGCCGCGTGAAGGGCTTGGTACACCTCATCTTGATCGGCCAGGGGCCCGAAGAGCGTGATCAGACGGGGAAGGTCTCTCAGTGGCTCGAAGGACCGGACTCGGCAGCCGCTGACATGGATGTGTCGCAGCATCTGGCAGTCCGCCAAAGGTCCGAGATCCAGGAAGAGGTCATCAGCCGGTCTGGGGTAGCTGTCGATGTAGAGCCGCTCAAGGCGTGCCAGCGAACCGACAGGCTCCAGCGTCGCTGGCAGTACTCGATCCAGCCAGAGGGACTTCAGCGCGGGTACCGCCTTGAGATTGAGCAGTTCGGTGATCCACGGGCCGCCGACGGCGCCTTCCACGCGAAGGCTTTTCAGGTTCGGTGAGTCGGGAACGCGGAACGTCTCATTGCGCCAGCCGGACACCCAGAGGGAGCTCAGGTCGCCAAGGCCGTCTAGCCCGAGCGGAACGGGTCGTTCGACGGCGACGACGGCAAGCTCATGACGCGCGCTGAGGTCGAGCGGCTCAGCGCAGTTGCTGTAGAGGTCCAGTTCCGTGAGGTGAGGGAAACTGGCGACGAGAGCATCATTGACGCCCCTCAGCCGCAAACCGATCCACCTGAGCCCGGGCAGATCCAGGAGCGGCGCCAGATCCGCATGCTTGGCCCGCGTTTCCCAGCGCCAGTTGATGCCGTCACAATCCCGCGACGTGTAGAGGTCGAGCCATTGGGGTTGCCAGGGGCCGTGCACTTCAAGCACCTTGCGGGGTTCCGTGCCTGTGTATCCCGCCGTCAGTTTGCGGATCTGCGGAGGCCGGATCCGAGGCAAGGCACCATCCCATCGTTGAAGTGTCTGCACGCTGGAGCACTGCGAGGCACTGAGCGGACCACAGCGTACGCAATCACTGCTGTCGGAAGTCCGCTCCTGCCGCGGAGGGGATCCTGACCCGCCTCACTCCCTCCAGATGCCAGCGACCCGTGCGTGTGCGCCGGTAGGGTGCCCTGTCGTGGTCAAGGGGCTGAGGGTAGTTGCGCGAAGCGCCGCCGATGGCGGTAGGGGGCGTCGGCCGGGCGCGACGGTCGTGATCCGGTCGGGAGCGTGGACCGAGGAATGCTCCCAGCTGTATCGCGAGCGCGGAGCCAGCGAGGTCGAATGGCGCTGGAGCACGCAAGCCCGCGGGCGCACGGCCGAGCCATTACTGGCCCTGCCGGGTTTGCGCGCTGTGGAGCTTCGGGTCCGCGGTGTCGATGACTCGTGCCTCGGATCCCTGACGGAGTTGGAGGAACTAACCGTCATCGGGCCCGCCGCCGGCAACACGTTGGACCTATCGGCCCTGTCTGGACTACGTCTCGCGGTGATCGATGCGAGACGGCCCGGCGTGACGGGCGTTCGAGGCCTGCCTTCCTTGCAGGTGCTGACGATCCTGGGGGCAGGTGGGGTTGCCGTCGGTGACCTGATCGGTGGGCCGAGTCTGGAAACCGTGATCTGCCAAGGAGAGGGCGGCGGTCCACTGCTGAGCCTGAGTGCCCTCGGCGAATCGCCAAAACTGACAAGGTTCGAGGTCACGGATCACGTGGTTACCGACGTGTCTGGGATGCGCGCGCTCCCCACCCTGAAAGACCTGGCCCTTATCGGTCCGCGCCGTGATCGCGCGGATACAGCATCCAACCCAGGGCTGGACCTGCTGCCCCTGGCTGAGCACCCCGGCCTCGAGTGGCTGCGGATCGGCGCCCAGCGACGACTACAGAACGTTGACGCGTTGAGCCGGTGCCGGCGATTGCGCAGGCTGACTGTCGACGAGGACCTTGTCGAAGAAGCGGAAATACGCCGACTCCTCGACGCTCATCCCGTCCTCAAGGCCTGCGAGCGAGGCTCCGGGATGTGGCACCTTTCGGCCGACGGGTCCTGATCCCCACTTTCTCGCCGAAGGGCCAAGCACCTCCGCCACGCGCACGCGACCTTGTAGACACCCGATGGGGTAACCGCCCCTGCCGCTGACGGCGCGCCCGTTATCGCACATCAGGTGACGCACCCATGTCGCGCATCAGGTGGCACAGGACATGGACCCGAGATTGATGTCGTGAGGAGTTTCTGTACTGGCTCAAGCGCGCCTCCGGCGCGAAAAAGCGCGGGACCCCGCGATGGGGACCCCGCGCTCCGGCGCTGGCGCGCCTACGCGCACCCCACCACACCCCGCGCCAATTTGCCGGGGTCGCTCATGGCCTGAACGAAGCGCCCTCCCGCATGCGGCACACTCTCCCGGTGACCTACGACGCACCTCGTCCGGACGTACCTGCCCACCCGGCTGCTCCATCTGCCGGCTGGTACCCCGACGGCTCCGGACACATGCGCTGGTGGGACGGCGCCGCGTGGACGAGCAACACCATGCCGCAAGCCCAGCCGGACACGACGTGGGCGGTCTTGTCCCACGTGAGCTTCTTCGCCATGCCCGTGTTCGCCCCGTTGATCATCCGACTCACGGCCGGCAAGCAGGATCCCTTCGTGAAGCACCACGCGACCGAAGCGCTCAACGCACAGATCCTCTTCGCAATCCTGTGG
Source organism: Terrabacter sp. 2RAF25 (assembly GCF_052115265.1). NCBI lineage: Bacteria > Bacillati > Actinomycetota > Actinomycetes > Micrococcales > Intrasporangiaceae > Terrabacter > Terrabacter sp. 2RAF25. The sequence goes on along the minus strand of NZ_JBFRGJ010000001.1, from coordinate 31,011 downwards.
AACGTCCTCATCGGCAGCCTGGTCATCACGACGGCCGCGAACCCCGACGACCCGAACCCACCGACCCTCCTCTTCATCGCCTTTCCACTCGCGTTCCTCGCCGGTGCCGTGCTCCTCGGGACGGCCATCCGAGGGGCGGTCCAGGCAAGCCGTCGCGTCTGGTGGCGCTACCCGATCTCCATCCGCTTCGTCCGCGGCGCGCGCGGAGCTGAGTCCTAGGAACGCGCAGGGCAAAGACTTGGAACCGGCACGTGGGCAGAGGGCCGTCATTCCTCGTGGCTGAGGCTCATGCGCTGGGGACGAGAGGAGCCCCAGCCGTCGCTGCTCGGGCTCAGTCCCGCAGAGGACCACTGCCCGCCTTGAGCGCGTGGCGGCGTCGACGACCCGCACGGCCGGCATCCACAAGCGCCTTCTGCGCGGCACCACCCAGCCCAGCCCGCCCCACTGACTGCGCAGACCCGCGTGGCACATTCGTCGTGCAAGGCGTCCGAACAGGTCGCCAGCGGGACCCCAACAACACGCGATCGCGTACACCATCACCCACACGAGCACCGGCGAGAACACGCTGTATCTGGCTGCCAAGGCGGCGGTCGCCCTCCCGTCCGCCTCGCCCGGCCGCTTGGGGGCGCAAAAGGGGCACGCTGGCTCGGAAGACGTCGGCAGCCCACAGCAACGAGCATTGAACATCCGTGCTCGAAAGTCCTCACGACCCAGAGGCGCCGCACCCCTCGGACCGACTTTTAATCCGCCGGTCGTCGGTTCGAGCCCGACGGGGCCCACCACGCGCCTTGCAGGACTGCGCCCATGCTGGCCATCTGGGCTTCTGGTGATGGTTGACAGGTGCCTCAGCTGACCCTTGACGCTCTCCTCACGGAAGAGTTGGGCGTGGCGGAGCAGCGGTCCGAGGCGGTGCCGCGGTGGGATCCAGACCACGGCGGCGACCAACCGTGAGGCGACCAACGGGGCATGTCGCACTTGGCGGGCTGTACTGCGACACAGAGGATTTCGGCGTATCGGATCGCTAAAGGATGACATCCCGTGATGTTCCGCCGCTCCCCGCTGGACGCCGGGTGGAGGGTCACTGGGATGTTCCTGTTCCGCCGTGGCGATGGGCTCGAACTCCCTAGCGTGGACACGCCCTTCGGGCGCCGGAGGGCAAGTTTCGTGCCTTTGGAGGACCAATGAAGATCCACGTGCCCAAGAGATTGCGGATGCTGGTGGCGGCCGTCGCGGCGGTGCTGCTGGGGTCGCTTTTCCTGTCGCCCGCCGCGACAGCGGGAACGGAGAGGATGGCGGGACCGACCACCTGGAGAGTCCACGTCGGCGACCAGTCGAGGAACGGCGCGATCCAAGGCATGCAGTTCCTGCCGGGCGAAATCTGGATCGACGTGGGCGACACCGTCCGCTGGACCGCCGCCTCTATGGAGCCGCACACCGTGACCTTCCTGCCGCCCGGACAGCTGCCGGCCCCGTTCGACCCGAGCAACCCGGCCCAGACCACCCAGTCGGCGAGCCACCGGATCGGGACGCCGGGTGACGTGCGCAACTCCGGAGTGATGTCGACGATCCAGTTCTCCGAGCTGCCACCGACGATCACCTCCTACCGTCTGACCTTCACGGGTCAGGGTGACTTCGTCTACTACTGCCTCATCCACGGCCAGGCGATGAGAGGCACGGTCCACGTGGCCGCTGCCGGCACCCCGTACCCGCACTCGCAGCGCTTCTACGACCGCCAGTACCGGGCCGGCCGGGCATCCACCGTCCGCCACGGCTTCGACCTGGTCTCGGAGATCAGGGAGAAGTCGAGCAACCACCACGTCTACGTCGGGGCGGTCGACGAGAAGCACATGCTCATGGTGATGCGCTTCATCCGGCAGACCGTGACCGTGCACGTCGGCGACACGGTCGACTTCGACTGGTCGCTCAACATGGGCGATCCGGTGCCGCACACGGTGACCTTCGGCACCGAGCCCCCGGCGCCGATCCCGGTCGGTGACCCGAGGCACTTCACCGGTGGCTCACTCAGCTCGGGCGTCCTGCCGACTGCAGGTCCGGGCACGCACTTCCGCGTGACGTTCGAGAAGGCGGGGACCTACCACTACATCTGCCAGTTCCACGATGGGATGGGGATGGTGGGCACGGTCGTCGTCAAGAGCCACAAGAGCCACGACGACTGACGCGTCCGCCCGCCGATCGAAAGGGTTTGCGGTGGACGATGCGCCGACATCGTCCACCGCAGCCCGACGGGGGCCAGCATCATGTCTCTCACTCCGCCAGATCCCGGCGCTCCACGCGCTTGAGCGCAGCGCTCAGTAGGTGGCCTGGGCGCACAGCGCACTCGACTGTCGGGCACGGTGCCGCAGCGGGCCGACTCCGTTGCCGTGGAGGGCTGTCGGTGCCGGTCGTCACCATGGGGAGATGACCGCCACCCGCTCCATCTCCACCAATGGGCCCTTCTCGCTCGAGGAGCTCGCCCTCTTCGGTTTCGGCTATCGCAGCGAGACCTCGTTCGACGGCGTCATGCGGCTCGCGTTCGGAGTCGACGACGATCTCGAGACGGCTGCGGGGGTCGAGGTGCGCCAGCGGGGCGATCACCTCGACCTCGTGATCCACGGCGGAGCCGATCCCGACGCCGTGGCCCGCCAGGTCGCACGCATCCTGTCCTGCGACCACGACGGCGACGACTTCGCCGCGCTCGGGCGGCGCGACCCTGTCATCGGCGCGCTGCAGGCCGTCGCTCCGGGGCTTCGGCCGCCCCTGTTCCATTCGCCCTACGACGCGCTCATCTGGTCTGTCGTGAGTGCCCGCAGGCCGCGCAGCCAAGGCATTCGGCTGCGAGACCGCTTGGGCGCCGAGCACGGCGCGTCGTTCGAGCTGGCCGGGCGGCGGGTGACGGCGATGCCGCCACCCTCCCGGCTCGGGCAGGTCGAGCGGGTCGACGGCCTGCCCGCCGACCGCATCCCGCGGTTGCGGGCCGTTGCCGATGCGGCGGCGCGCGGCGACCTCGACGTCGGCCGGCTGGTCGCCCTCGGCCCCGGCGCGGCTCAGGCCGACCTCCAGCGACTGCCGGGCATCGGGCCCTTCTACAGCTCGCTCGTCGTCATCCGTGCCTGTGGCCTAGCCGACGTGCTTCCGATCGGCGAGGCACGCAGCCGCGCAACCGTCCACGAGCTCTACAGGATCGAGGCCCCCATGACCGACGACGCCTATACGGCCTTCGCCGAACGGTGGCGCCCGTGGCGCACCTGGGCCACGGTCCTCATCCGCGCGGCCTCGCCCCGCCTGGCCGCCGGCGCCGTCCCGGCCACAGCGGGCTGACTCGCACCTAGCGGTACCAGATGCTCCCGGTGACGGCGGCGAGCAGCAGCAGCGGCACCGAGACCGTCACGAGCAGCGCGCCGACCCAGCGCGGACAGCGCACCGCCACCGATGCGACCGCGGCGAGCAGCCACAGGGCCGCGCGCGGCAGCAGTGGCATCATCCAGCCCGCGAGCACCAGACCGACGACGAGTGCCCACTGCTCCCGGCTCGCCTCGTTGTCCTCGGCGAGAGTGGCCCACCAACCAGTCCGTGCCGTCAGCTCGCGCGTGGGTTCGCTCATGTCGTGCTCCTTGCCCCTGTGACCCCTGTGGTCCCCGTCTCGCGCCCGTTTCGCACGAAGGCACCACCCAAGCACGAAGATGGGGCTCAGGGGAGGGAGGCGCCGCCGCAGATGACGATGGTCTGCCCGGTCACCATCGCACCCGACGGGTCGAGCAGGAAACGCGTCAGCGCCGCGACCTCGGAGGGCTCGACGAGGCGCCCGAGCGGCGGAACGACCGGAGGCACCGACGACCGGTTGGGGTCGTCGAGCATCGCCGTACGCGTGGGGCCGGGGGCGACGACGTTGACGGTGATGCGCCGTGGTGCGAGCTCACTGGCCCACGCGCGCGCCATCGCCGCGAGCGCAGCCTTCGTCGCGGCGTACTGGCTCTTGCCGGGCACGCCGGTCATGGTGCGACTGCCGACGAGCACGACGCGACCGCCGTCGACGAGCGACCCGAGAAGGCCGCAGACGACGAGCTCCGCGCCGCGCACGTGCACCGCCCACATCCGCTCGCCCTGCTCGGGCTCGAGGTCGCCGACACGGGCGGAGTACTGCAGGCCGGCGGCATGGACGATGGCGTCCACGCCGCCGGCCGTGGCCTCGCGGACCACGCGCACGGCCTCGTCGGTCGAGATCACGTCCGCCAGGTCGCACGGCACCCACGTGGCGGCGTCCGACAGCCCACCGCGCGAGCGGCTGAGGCCGAGCACGTGCCACCCGGCACCGAGGAGGTCGTGGGCGATGGCGAGGCCGATGCCCGAGCTGGCCCCCGTGACGACCGCGCTGCGTGTCGCGCGCTCGCCGGTGGCGGTGGGGGCCGGCTCGGGCGTCGTCGCCGCGTTCACCGGGATGGGCCGCTGCCAGCGCCGCGGAGGTGGTCGACGACGTCTGCGGGCAGGTGCACGTGCTTGATGGCGCGGCGGTGGTAGGTGTACGCGACGTGCAGGTCGCCGTCGCGGCCGGGAAGCACCGAGGGGTAGGACAGCTCGCGATTGAGCCCGTCGCGCGAGTTGTTCGACATGCAGTAGCCGTCACCCGTCTCGAGGTCGACGAGCACCTGCCAGGAGCGGCCGTCGTCGGGGCTCAGGCCCAAGGTCATCGGCGCACGAGGCGCACCCCAGAAGGCGGTGCGGCGCCCCCGGGCCTCCGTGTCCTCGGGTGAGGGCTCGGCCACGGCCGGCCCGTCGAGACCGTCGACGACTCCCTCGTCGTCGATCTCGTCGTAGAGCGAGACGCGCCGTTCGGTGGCGTCGAGGGCCGAGCTCCTGTTGAACACCAGCGCGACCTCTCCCCCACCCGTCGCGACGGCCTGGATCGACGAGTTGTTGTTGGGCAGCTCGGTTGGGGTCGGGTCGGCCCACGTGAGACCGTCGTCGGTCGAGGTGGTCTCCCAGACATGGTCGGCCCAGCGGCTGCGGAAGCACGCCCAGAGTGAGCCATCCTGTCGCACAACGATGTTCATGTGCACGCACCCGAGTGAGCCGGGCACCGGCGCCTCGGTCCAGGTGGTGCCGCCGTCGTCGCTCCACCACACGCTCGACGTGTCCTCGTTGCCGACCCACTTCTCGCCGGGCACCGTCACGCAGTTGAAGACCGGCAGCAGAATGCGGCCGCTTGCGAGGACGACCGGCGGCTGGCGCACGAAGACGCCGCCCCGGTCGGTCGCCGGCAGCAGGACCGCCGGTGCCTCCCACGTCTCGCCGCCGTCGCGCGAGACCCGCCGGCGCACCTCCGACGTGTCCTGGTTGCCGGCGAGCTGAGCCGTGTAGAGCAGCCAGACGTCGCCGTCGGGAGCGGTGAAGAGGATCGGGTTCTGCTCCGACCTCGTCGGGTCGTCGCTGAGCGCAACCGGGTCGAGCCACGTGTCGGTGCCGGACGGCATACGCGAGAGGTACGCGGTGATGTCACTGACGCCCTCCTGCGTGCCACCGAACCACACGCAGGCGAGGTCGCCGTTCGGCAGCCACGCGAGATTGGCGGCGTGGCACTGCACCGTCGGGGTGGGGAGGTATGCCGTACGGCCGCCTCCGTCGCGCGGGCGCAAGACGCCGTCGGTGGGGAGTGTCTCGGCCGCGGCGTCCGCGACGCTCACGACTCGCTCCGGGCCGCCTTGAGGTGGGCCGTGGAGGCCTGCTCGAGGTGGATCAGGTCGGACGAGACGGTGGCGAGCGTGAACCCCTGGCCGAGCCGCTTGGCCGCGACCTCGCCGCTCGGGGTGTGGAAGCCCGCGGCGATGCCGGCGTCCTGCGCTGCCTTGAGGATGCGCTCGACGGCGGCCTCGAAGACGTCGTCGACCGCCGCGTCGACCGAGGTCGCGCCGCCGACGGCGAGACGCAGGTCGGAGGGCCCGATGTAGAGGCCGTCGATGCCCGGGGTCGCCGCGATCTCCTCGACGTTCGCCAGGCCCTGCGGGGTCTCGATCATCGCGAGCACCACGGTGGCCGCGTTGCTGTCGGCCGGGTTGGGCCCGATCCGCAGCTGCGAGCGCATGGGGCCGTAGGACCGGATGCCCTCGGGGCCGTACTTCGCGTAGGAGACGGCGCGGGCGGCGTCCTCGGCGGTGTTGACCAGGGGCACGATGACGCCCGCAGCGCCGGCGTCGAGCGCCTGGCCGATGAGGAACGGGTCGTTGGCACCGACCCGGACCATGCCCACGGACTCTCCGCCGGCGTCGATGGCCTGCATGCCCGCCAGGATGCCCTTGTAGTCGAGCAGCCCGTGCTGGGCGTCGAAGCACACGTAGTCCCAACCGAGCCGGGCGAGCCGCTCGGTCGACACCGGCGAGTCGATGATGACCCAGTAGCCGAGGATCTGCTCACGCGCCCGTACGCGGCGCGCGTAGTCGAGCACGCGGCCGCGACTGCGCTCCACGGCCGTCTGGCCGGCGCCTCCCTGCGCGCTCATCGGTTGTACCCCGGCATCGAGCCGGCGAGCGCCAGGCCTGCCTCGTCGCATGCGGCGAGGACGTCGTCGGGGAGCGGACCGGCTTGTGCAGCAGTGATGTTGGCCTCCAGCTGGTGTGGTTTGGAACCCCCGAGGAGCACCGCCGACACGACTGGCTTGCTCAGCAGCCAGCGCAGCGACAGCTCGGGGAGGGTGATGCCGGCCTCCGACGCGATGGCGCCGAGGGCCTCGATGACCGCGAACGTCTCAGCGTTCCAGTAGCGGTCCTTGTACATGGTCGCGAGCGCGGAGGAACCGAAGCGGCCCTCGCCGGGCGACTCGGTGAACGAGTGGCGCCCCGTCAGCAGGCCGCCGCCGAGCGGGTTGTAGACGATCGTCGCCAGGCCCTTGGTCGTCGCGAACTCGGCGTACTCGGCCTCGATGCGCCGGGCGACGAGGTTGTAGAGCTGCTGGGCGAGGATCGGGCGCGGGGTGCCGAGGGAGTCGCACGCGGCGAAGACGTCACCGATCTGCCAGGCCGAGAAGTTGGAGACGCCGAAGGCGCGGACCTTGCCCTCCTTGACCAGCTCGCCCAGCGCGGCGACGGTCTCGTCGATCGGAACCGACCGGTCGGGCTGGTGCAGGTAGTAGACGTCGACGTGGTCGGTGTGCAGTCGGCGCAGGCTCGCCTCGAGCGACGAGCGCAGCCCGGCGGCGGACAGCAGGGGCGCGCCTCCCGCGTCGCCGGGGTAGATGCCCGCCTTGGTCGCGACCGTCGCGGCGTCACGGCGGCCCTCGAGGATCTCGGCGAGCATCTCCTCGCTGCGCCCGGCGGCATACCCGTTGGCGGTGTCGATGGACGTGATGCCGGCGTCGAGCGCCGTGTCGACCATGGTGCGCGCCGTGTCGAGGTCGACGGTGTCGCCGAAGGTCATCGTGCCGAGCACGAGCCGCGGCAGGGGCTTGTCGAGCCCCGGCAGCTCGAGGGTGGGCAGGGTGGAGGTGGTCATGAGGCCTTCTCGGTCTCGGCCGCCCGGGAGGCGGCGATGTGGCGGATCAGGTGGCGCGGCTTGATGCCCGTCATGAGGCCGGGCTCCAGGGCCGAGCGCCGCAGGCGCTGGGTGTAGTCCTCTTGCGGTCGCGACAGCAGGTCGTCGGTGCGCCCGCTCTCGACGATGCGGCCGGCCCGCATGACGATCGTGTCCTGCGAGATGGCGCGCACGACGCCGAGGTTGTGCGAGATGAAGAGGTAGGTGAGCCCCGTGTCGGCCTGCAGGTCGCGGAGCAGCTCCAGCACCTGGGCCTGCACCGAGACGTCGAGCGCGCTCGTCGCCTCGTCGCAGACGAGCAGCTCTGGCCCGGAGGCGAGCGCGCGCGCGATGCCGATGCGCTGACGCTGCCCACCCGAGAACTCCGGGGGCTTGCGATCGAGCGCCGTCTTCGGCAGGCCGACCCGGTCGATGAGCTCGGCGGCCTTGTCGCGCTGGATCTTCCGCGACTTCTCGCCACGCACCCGCAGCGGCTCGGCCACGATGTCCTGCGCCGTGAGGTGCGGGTCGAGCGAGCCGTACGGGTCCTGGAAGACCATCTGCACCCGGTGCCGCAGGGGCCGCAGCTGCTTCTCGGAGAGCTGCGCCAGGTCGGTGCCGTCGAGGTCGATGACTCCCGACGTCGGCTTGAGCAGCCTGACGAGCGCCTTGGCGATGGTCGACTTGCCACAGCCGGACTCGCCCACGATGGCCAGCGTGCCGCCGCGAGGGACCGAGAACGACACGTCGTCGACGGCGCGGAAGACCTCCTTGCCGGTGCGGTACTCGACCACGAGGTTGCTGACGGTGAGCAGGTCGTCAGCCATGGCTGACCTCCTTGACGAGCGTGGGGGCGTCGAGCGCCGGGTCCTGCCAGGGCCCGAGCTCGGGGATCGCGCCGAGCAGCTTCTGGGTGTACGGGTGCTGCGGGTGGTCGACGACGTCGGTGACCGGACCACCTTCGACGAACGTGCCTGACTTCATGACGTGGACGCGGTCGCTCATGAGGCGCGCGACACCGAGGTCGTGCGTGATGAGCAGCAGCGCGATGCCGGTCTGCTCCTGCAGCTCGAGGAGCAGGTCGAGGATGCCGGCCTGCACCGTCACGTCGAGGGCGCTCGTCGGCTCGTCGGCGACGATGAGGTCGGCGTCGGTCGACACCGCCATGGCGATGAGCACGCGCTGGAGCATGCCGCCGGAGAGCTGGTGCGGGTAGGCGTCGAATTGCTTGGCCGGGTTGCGGATGTGCACCTGCTCCATGAGCGACAGCGCCCGCTGCCTGGCCTCGGCCTTGCTCAGCTTCGGGTACTTGACGCGTACGGCCTCGGTCATCTGGCGGCCCACGGTGCGGATCGGGTTGAGGGCGGTCATCGGGTCCTGCGGGATGAGCGCCACGGCGCGGCCCCGGAGCTTGTCGATGACGGCGCGGCTGCCCGTGACGTCCTGGCCGCCGATGCGCGCCTCACCTGAGATGACGGCGAGGTCGTCGGGCAGCAGGCGCAGGATCGCCATGGCCGTGGTCGACTTGCCCGAGCCGGACTCGCCGATGATGGTGACCGTCTCGCCCTCGTCGATGTGGAAGCTGACGCCGTCGACGGCCCGCACGACGGACCCGCCGGTCATCAGCTCGACGCGCAGGTCCTTGACCTCGAGAACGCTCATGACTGGTCTCCCTTCGCGCGGCGGACGCGGTCGCGCAGACCGTCTCCGACGAGGTTGACCCCGACGACGAGCATCGCGATGACCATGCCGGGGATCGTGACGAGCCACCACTTGCCGGTGACGAACAGCTCGCGGCCGTCGGAGATGATGCCGCCCCACGTCGGATAGGGGCGCTGCACGCCGGCGCCGAGGAAGCTGAGGGCGCTCTCGAGCAGCACGGCCTGCGCCAGGAGCAGCAGCACGACGACGAGCACCTGCTGCAGGACGTTCGGGATGACGTGCCGCGCGATGATCGACACGCGGTGCAGGCCGAGCACGCGGGCCGCGGCGACGTACGGCTTCTCGCGTTCCACGAGCACGAGGGCGCGGGTGATGCGTGCCGGTTCGGGCCACTGGGCGAACGCGATGACCAGGGTGATGACCGGGATCGACGGCCCGAAGAGGGCGACGACGAGCAGGAGCATGAGCAGCAGGGGCAGCGACATCTGCGCCTCGAGCAGGCGCGAGACGATCGTGTCGACCCAGCCGCCGAAGTAGCCGGCCGCCGCACCCGCCACGATGCCGACGAGGCCTGAGACGACGATCGCGAGCACGCCGATGACGAGCGAGGTCTGGCCGCCGTGCAGGATGCGGCTGAGCAGGTCACGGCCGTTGGGGTCGGTGCCGAAGAGGTGGCCCGCGCTGAACGGCGGAAGCGACGACTCGGAGAGGGCACCGACGATCGGGTCGGGCAGCGGCAGCAGCTGCGCGAGCGCGACCGGCAGCACCACGAGCCCGGCGCAGATCGCACCGACCCAGATCTTGATGGTGCTGTAGCGGGCTCGGCGGGCGGCCGCCGAGCGACGTAGCAGCACCTTGGTCACCGCAGAGTCGCGGCCGAGGATCGAGCCGGGCACCTCGCTGAGGTCGGGCGCGAGCCGCGGGTTCGGCAGGTTCGGCGTGGAGGTGGTCATGCGCTGGCCTCTCCGAGACGGACGCGCGGGTCCATGAGCGGGTAGAGCAGGTCGACGAGCAGCTGGACGACGAGCGCCAGCACGACCGTGACGAGCACCGTGGCCTGGATGAGCGGGAAGTCGCGCTGCTTGAGGGCGTTGACGACGAGCTCGCCCACCCCGGGCCACTTGAAGACGACCTCGACGATGACCACACCGTTGAGCATCGCGGCGAAACGCGTGCCGAGCGCGGTGACCACGGGGATCGCCGAGTTGCCGAACGCGTACCGCCAGGTCAGGGCCCGCTGCGAGATGCCGCGGGAGCGGGCGACGGTGAGGTAGGGCGCCGCCATGTTGACGACCATCTCGCGGCGTACGAGCCGCGAGATGAGGGCGATCTGGAGGATCGCGATCGTCACGGTCGGCAGCACGATCGAGCTCGCCGAGTTGAACCCGGCGGGCGAGAACCAGCCGAGGTTCACGGCGAAGACGATGAGCAGGACGAAGCCGATCCAGAAGTCCGGCATCGACTGGCCCGCGATCGTGGCGATGTTGGCGCCGAGCTCCTTGCCGGTGTTGGCCCTGCGGGCCATCCACACACCCAGCGGGATCGCGACCACCGCCGTGACGACGATCGCGGCCACCGCCAGGGTGATCGTGTACGGGATGCGTTCCATGACCACCTCGAGCGCCGGACGCTTGAAGAAGAACGAGGTGCCGACGTCTCCCTGGAAGAGGTGCTGCAGGAAGGTCAAGAACTGCACCGGGATCGACTGGTCGAGCCCGAACTGCTCACGGATGGCAGCGAGCTGCTCCGAGGTCGGGTTCGGTGGCGCGTAGTTCGCCGCCGGGTCACCCGGGGCCATCCGCAGCAGGACGAAGACCGTCGCGGTCGCGAGGAACGCGGTGAGCACGGTCTGCCCGATGCGCTTGAGGACGTAGGTCAACATGGGATCACCTTGGTGCCGTGGAGTTCGGCGGGCGGGTCAGGCCGAGACCGTGACCGCGCCGAGGTCGTAGGAGTTGATGGCCCGCAGCTTCAGCGTCGAGACGCGCTTGCGCTTGGCGAGGACGTTGTTCGGCGTCCAGGCCCACAGGGCCGGCCAGGTGGCCCAGATCTTCTCCTGGGCCTGCTTGAGCAGGTCGTTGCGCTTGGCCTCGTCGGCCTCGGCGCCCGCCTTGTCGAGGAGCGCGACGATGTCGGGGAACACGTACCCCTGGTAGGTGTCCTTGGTCTTCTCCTTGGCGGGCGTGCCGCCGTACTGGCCCACGAGGTTGGTCAGCGCGAGACCGGTCTGGTTGCCGTAGCCGTTCGCGAGCACGTCCCAGTCACCCGCCTCGCCGCGGCGCCAGGCGTTGATCTCGCCGCCCTTGGGGATCATCTTCAGGGTCGCGGTGACGCCGACCGCGGCCAGCATCTGCGAGATGGCCTCGAGGACGCGTGAGGCGCCCGCGAACTCGGAGTCCTCCCAGATGAAGGTCAGCTTGAGGTCGGAGACTCCTGCCGCAGCGAGCAGCTGCTTGGCCTTCGCCTGGTTGTACACGTAGTCGCCGGTCTTGACGTAACCCGCGAGGGTCTTTGGCACGACACCCTCGGCCGAGGAGACCTGGTTGTTCATGAGGGCCTTGATGAGCGAGTCGTGGTCGATGGCGTACGTCAGGGCCTCGCGGACCTTCGGGTCGGCCAGCGGGTGGCCGGCCGGCTTGCGGAAGTTGTAGAAGAGGTGGATGAGGCGCGTGCCGGGGGTCTCGATGACGTCCACATCGGCGTTCGTCTTGAGCGAGGCGGCCGACTCGGGCGTGATCGTGTCGATGACGTCGGCCTGGCCGGAGGTGATGGCGATGACGCGCGCGCCCTCCTCCTCCTGGTAGGAGACGTTGACCTCCTGCAGCTTCGCCTTCTCGCCCCAGTAGTTGTCGTTGCGGGTCAGCTTGTAGGTGCCCGTGCCGGTGTCGGCCGTCGTGATGACGAACGGACCGGTTCCGAGTCCGTTGCTCAGCTCCTCGGCCTTGTTGTCCTTGGCCGGCGTGATGAGGATGTTGGACATCAGCGAGTCGAGGGTGACGACCGGGACCTTGGTCGTCAGCGTGAACGTCTTGTCGTCGACCTTGGTGAAGCTCGGCTGCTCCGGGAACTGCGAGGCGACATAGCCGGCCTTGACCTGGAAGTACAGCTTGAGCGCGGTCTCGACGTCCTCGACGGTGACCGGCGACTTGTCGGAGTAGTGGATGTCGCTGCGGAGCTTGACGGTCCACTCGGTCGGCTTGGTCTGCGTGAAGGACTCGGCAAGCACGAGCTCGGGCTTGAGGTCGTCGCCGATCTTCGTCAGGGCCTCGCGCACGGCGCGCTGGACGGTGACGGCGGCGTCGTACTGGTTCAGCTTGTTGTCCAGGCTGACCAGGTTGCGGTTGAGCACGATGCTGAGGCTGCCGCCTGCGGCGCCGGCTCCGGCGGTGCTCGGGCTGTTGGCGGACTTGGGCCCGGCGCAGGCGGCGAGTGCGGGAGCGAAGAGCGCTCCGGCGCCGGCCAGCGAGGCGAGCTTGAGGATGGAGCGACGCGACACCTCGCGCGTCGGCTGGTCTGACGTGGGAAGCAGTGCGGGCTGCTGGGGCATCGGGACTCCTCGTTGAGCGGTGGCCTCCCCCTCGGTGGCGCACGCTGCGCCCCTCGGGTTCACCAACCTTGACACCATTGCGCGATTCGCGCAATACCTGTAGCGTTTTTTGTGAAGGAACAGTTCGACGCCAGGCGTCGGGGATTCGCCCAGACGAACGCGCAGCTGCCCTTCAGCCCATCGGCAAGGTCGCCAATTCCCTTGCTTTGCAAGCAGAAGACTCTGTGAGAACGCGGTGAGGAGGTAGAGATGGCGACGCTGGTCCTGGCGGTCGTGGCGGACGACCTGAGTGGTGCGGCAGAGTGCGCAGCACACGCTGTCCTGCGCGTTTCGCGCAGCAGTGTCCTGCTGGCTGACTCCGCAGCGCCGACCTCCGCCCCCGGCCCGCACGACCACCCCCACCCGCCGGACGACGAGACCTCGACAGCCGCCACGGTCACCACGGTCCTCGCGGTCGACACCGACTCGCGGCGCCTGGCGACCGACGCAGCCGTCCGCGTGGTCCGCGCAACGGCACCTCTCGTCGCACCCGCCGCGATCGTGGTCAAGAAGGTCGACTCACTCCTGCGTGGCCACCTCGGCGCAGAGGTCGCCGTGCTCGCGGACGAACTGCAACGAGTGCCGGTCGTGGCCGTGGCCAACCCCGCCCTCGGTCGGGTCGTGCGTGACGGCATCCTCCTCGTGGAGGGCACGCCCCTGCACGAGACCGACCTGTGGGCCGTCGAGCCAGGCCCAGCACCGACGACGGTCGCCGAGGCCTTGAAGCCGCTCGAGACCATCGTCATCCCCCGGGCGACCATCACCCGGGGCGTCGACACCGTCGCCGAGGCTCTGGCCGACGCCCGCGCAGCCGGGCTCGTCGCCGTGTGCGACTCGGAGACCGAGGCAGACCTCGAGGTCGTCCACGCTGCCGCCACCCGCGTCCCGAGGTCGCTGCTGGTGGGCTCGGGCGCCCTCGCGGCTGTCGCCGCCCGCGCCCTTCCCGACGAGCACACCGACGCGTACGCCGACGGCACACAACCCCGCCATGGCGCACTTCCCGACGCCGACGCTTGCGCCGATGGCACGCAACCGCGCCATGGCGCAGCCCCGGCGCGTGCGGTGGGGTCGCTGCTGTTCGTGCTCGGCACCCGTGCGCCCGGCATCGACGACCAGCTTGCGCACCTCATCGCTGCGCGGGACACGCACCTCGTGCTCGTCCAGCCCGACGACCTGCTCACCGACCCCGAGGCCGTACGCCGTCACCTCGTGGCCGCGAAGCCGAGCCGGGTCGTCGCGGTGACCCTCGACCCCGCCGCCCCGGCCGACCCGACCCGCTCCCGCGCCCTCACCGAGGGCCTGGCCGACGTCGTCGCCACCGTCGCCGACGCGTACGACGCCCTGTTCCTGTCGGGCGGCGAGACCGCACGGGCCGTCCTCGACCGGCTCGGTGTCGATGCCCTCGAGGTCGTCGCGGAGGTCGAGACGGGAACCGTCGTCAGCACCCGTCCGGGCGGCCGCTCCGTCGTCACCCGACCGGGCAGCTTCGGCGCACCCCACTCGCTCACCCGAGTGGCCGACCACCTCTTGGGCGACGACTCGGCCCCCGGCCCCCGCACCTCCAGCCCAGCACTCACCGTCACCACCCAGAGCGCGAGCGCCCCCAGCAGCGCCACCACCAAGGAGAACCCATGACCGCCGCCCTTCCCCGCATCGCCGTGACCATGGGAGACGGCGCCGGCATCGGCCCCGAGATCATCGTCAAGGCCCTCGCCGACCCGCACGTCGCCACGATGGCGCGCGTCGTCGTCGTCGGTGACGCCCTGCGCCTCAAGCAGGCCGCCGCCATCGCGGCCGTCCCCGTCGACATCGTCACCATCGACGACGTCGAGGAGGCGAGCGAGATCCCGGGGCGCATCAACGTCATCGACCTGGCCCTGCTGCCGGAGGACCTCCCCTTCGGCCAGCTGTCGGCCGTCGCCGGCGACGCCGCCTACCACTACATCCGCGTCGCGTCCGAGCTCGCGATGGCCGGCAAGGTGCAGGCCATCTGCACGGCTCCGCTCAACAAGGAGGCGCTGCACGCCGGCGGTCACGTGTTCCCCGGCCACACCGAGCTGCTCGCGCACCTCACCGGAACGCCGGAGGTCTCGATGATGCTCTCCACCGAGAAGGTGAAGGTGATCCACGTGACCACCCACATCGGCCTCATCGACGCCGTCAACCGCATCGAGCCGGGCCTCGTCGAGCGGGTCATCCGCCGTGGCCACAAGGCCCTCGTCGACGCCGGCACCCCGGACCCGAAGATCGGCGTCTGCGGCATCAACCCGCACGCGGGCGAGAACGGCCTCTTCGGCTACGGCGAGGAGGCCGAGAAGATCGACCCGGCCGTCGAGGTCTGCCGGGCCGACGGCATCGACGTGCACGGTGCGCTGCCGGCCGACACGCTCTTCTTCCTCGCCGGCCGCGGCGACTACGACCTCGTCGTCG
Organism: Terrabacter sp. 2RAF25; assembly: GCF_052115265.1. Taxonomy (NCBI): domain Bacteria; kingdom Bacillati; phylum Actinomycetota; class Actinomycetes; order Micrococcales; family Intrasporangiaceae; genus Terrabacter; species Terrabacter sp. 2RAF25. The sequence continues at coordinate 15,836 of NZ_JBFRGJ010000001.1, read as the reverse complement.
CGATGTACCACGACCAGGGCCACGGCCCGGTCAAGGTGCTCGGCCTCGAGGCCGGCGTCAACGTCACCATCGGTCTGCCCGTGATCCGCACGTCGGTCGACCACGGCACGGCCTTCGACATCGCCGGTACCGGCATCGCCGACCACCGCTCGATGATCGAGGCCCTGCGCCTCGGGGCGGAGATGGCGCCGAAGCCCGTGGACGCCTAGGGTGCCCAGCGTGGCGAAGCACACCGCACAGACGCGTCGGGGCGAGATCGTCCGCCTCGCCACCACCAGTGGGCTCGCGAGCGTGGAGGAGCTCTCCGACCAGCTCGGTGTCACGGCGTCGACGATCCGGCGCGACCTCGCCAAGCTGACCGCCCAGGGCAAGCTGGCCCGAACCTACGGCGGCGTCATGAGCCTGGCCCACCACCCGGAGGCCTCGCTGCGCCAGCGCCTGGGCGAGGCCCATGCGGCCAAGCGGGACATCGCCCGCTGGGCCGCCGACCAGATCGAGCCCGGCGAGACGGTGCTGCTCGACGCCGGCTCGACGATGGGCGCGCTCGCCGACGCCATCACCAAGACGCCCGAGCTCACCGAGCTGACCGTCGTCACGGCCGGCATCAGCGCCATGGGCACCCTCGCCGACAGCGTCGGCATCGACGTCATCGCCCTCGGCGGTCGGCTGCGTCCGCTCAGCCAGGCGTTCGTCGGCCCCCTCGCCGAGGCGGCCGTGCAGCGGCTCAGCTTCGACCGCGCGTTCATGGGCGCCGACAGCGTGCACGCCGAGCGCGGCATCTGCGAGGCCGACCTCGAGCAGACGCGGCTCAAGGAGCTGATGATGAGCCGGGCCGAGCACACCTACGTCCTGGCGCACGCCGACAAGCTGGGTCAGTCGCCCTTCCACGCGTGGGCCGTCATGCCACGTGCGTGGACGCTCGTCACCGACGAGTCCGCCGATCCCGTTGCGCTGCAGGCGTTCCGCGACAACGGCATCGAGGTGGTCGTCGCACCGCGACGCGAGTGACCCGCGCACGTATGCCGCCCGGCCGGGCCGGACGGCATACGCCCGTCGGGGTGGTGGCTCAGTCCTCGACGACGGTCGTCATCACCCAGTCACGCACCTCGGGCATGTCCTCGAGGTGCTCGACGATGTAGGCCGCGTGCGTCTCGAGCTTCGCCTCGCACCACTGCTTGAGCTCGCTCGACCCGCGCACCTGGCGCCCGGCGTTGTTGATGGCGTCCATGACGAGGTGGTAGCGGTCGACCTCGTTGCGCACCACCATGTCGAAGGGCGTGGTCGTCGTGCCCTCCTCGCTGAAGCCGCGCACGTGGAAGCGGTCGGCGTCGGGACGGCCGTGCACGAGCTGGTGGATCGCCCCGTGATAGCCGTGGAACGCGAAGACGACGTCGACGTGGTCGGTGAACAGCTCACCGAACCGGACGTCGTCCATGCCGTGAGGGTGGCTGCGCGGGCGCGAGAGGCTCATCAGGTCGACGACGTTGACGACGCGGACGCGCAGCTGCGGCAGCTTTTCCTTGAGGATCTGCGCGGCTGCCACCACCTCCATCGTCACGACGTCGCCGGCGCACGCGAGCACGACGTCGGGGTCGCGGTCACCGTCGTCGGTGCCGGCCCAGTCCCACACGCCGGCGCCGCGAGCGCAGTGCTCGACCGCCTCGTCGATGGTGAGCCACTGCGGCTGCGGCTGCTTGTCGATGACGACGAGGTTGACGTAGTTCTTCGACCTTAGGCAGTGGTCTGCCACGGAGAGAAGGCAGTTCGCGTCCGGAGGCAGGTAGATGCGCGACACGTCGCCCTTGGCGTTGAGCACGGTCTGGATGAGGCCCGGACCCTGGTGCGAGAAGCCGTTGTGGTCGTTGCGCCAGGCCGTCGAGGTCAGCAGGATGTTGAGGCTCGGCACCTTCGCCCGCCACTCGAGCCGGTTCGCCTCCTGGAGCCACTTGCAGTGCTGCACCGTCATCGAGGCGCTCACCATGGCGAACGCCTCGTACGTCGCGAAGAGCCCGTGCCGGCCGGTCAGGTTGTAGCCCTCGAGCCAGCCGTGGCAGTTGTGCTCGGAGAGCACCTCCATGACCCGGCCGTCGTGCGAGAGCTTCACGTCGTCGTCGGTGACGCGCTCGGCGGTCATGCGCTCGGAGACGTCGAAGACCGCCCCGACCCTGTTGCTGTTCGTCTCGTCGGGGCTGAAGAGGCGGAACGTCGTCGGGTTGCGCACGTAGAGCTCGCGCATGAGCTCGCCGACGGCACGCGTCGACTCCTCCCGCACCGTCGCGGGGGCCGGCACCTCGCGGGCGAAGTCGCGGAAGTCGGGCAGGTCGAGGTCCTTCGTCAGCACTCCGCCGTTCGCGTGCGGCGACGCGCTCATGCGGAGGTCACCCTCGGGGTTCGCCTGCAGCACAGTCTCGTTCGGGGCGCCGGAGTCGTCGAAGAGCTCCTCTGGCCGGTAGGACCGCATCCACTCCTCGAGCTGGGCGAGGTGCTCCGGGTTGTCCTTGACCCCCGACAGCGGCACCTGGTGCGAGCGCCACGTGCCGGTCACCTTGACGCCGTCGACCTCGGCCGGCCCGGTCCACCCCTTCGGGGTGCGCAGGACGATGAGCGGCCACCGGGGCCGCTGGGACATGACCCATCCGTCGGCCCGCGCCTCGGCCTGGATGTCCGTGATCCGGGCGTATGCCGTCGCCAGCGTCTCGGCGAAGCGCTCGTGCATGCCGGGCAGGTCCTCACCCTCGACCTCGAACACCTCGTAGCCGTGGCCCTCGAGCAGGCTGCGCACCTCTGCGGGGTCCTTGCGTCCGAGCACGGTCGGCCCGGCGATCTTGGCGCCGTTGAGGTGCAGCACCGGGAGCACGGCCCCGTCACGGCGGGGGTTGAGGAAGGAGATGCCCTTCCAGGAGCCTTCGAGCGGACCCGTCTCGGCCTCGCCGTCGCCGACGACGGCGAGGGCGAGCAGGTCGGGGTTGTCCATCACCGCGCCGAACGCGTGCATGAGGACGTAGCCCAGCTCTCCGCCCTCGTGGATCGAGCCGGGAGTGGTCACCGACACGTGGCTGGGGATGCCTCCGGGCGCGGAGAACTGACGGAACAGGCGCTTGACCCCGGCCGCGTCGCACGTGACCTTGGGGTAGGTCTCCGAGTAGGTGCCCTCGAGGTAGCCCGCCGCGACGAGCGCGGGACCGCCGTGGCCCGGGCCGGTGAGGTAGATCGTCTGCTGCCCCGTGTGACGGATGACCCGCGACACGTGGGTGTAGACGAACGACAGACCGGGGCTCGTGCCCCAGTGACCGAGCAGGCGGGGCTTGACGTGCTCCGGCCGCAGGGGCTCGCGCAGCAGGGCGTTGTCCTGGAGGTAGATCTGGCCGATGGTGAGGTAGTTGTTGGCCCGCCACCAGGCGTCCATCGACGCGATCTCTTCGGCAGTGGGAGCAGGGACGGTCGTGTGGCTGATGTGGCTCATCTGGCTCGTCTGGGTCACGGCTGGCGCCTCTCGGAGGGAGCGGAACGTTCGTCCCGTCGAGCCTCACGGACCTGGAGCCACGCTGGCAAGGGGACGGACGTCCTCTGACCATCCCGACGGCATACGACCCCGGACGGTGGGAGCGCCGCCTGACGCCCCGACGGGACAGCAGTGGGCCGGCCCCCGTCGGGACCGGCCCACCCCACTCCGGAAGATCAGCGGTCGAAGGCGTCCTTGACGTCCTTGCCCGCGTCCTTGAGCTGCTCGCCCCGCTGCTTGAGGTCCGCCGAGGCCTGGTCTCGCTCGCCCTCGGCCTCGAGTCGCTCGTTGTCGGTGACCTTTCCGGCGGCTTCCTTGGCCTTGCCCTTGAGGTCTTCGCCCATGTTCCTGGCCTTGTCCTCGGTTCCCATGTCGGGCTCCTTTCGCCAACGATCGGATACCTGTCCCCCTACCCGCTGAGGTGACATCGTCACCAGCTGTCCGAGGACGGGTCCACCGCGTCCGTCGTCGGCACCCTTTGGGACACTGGAGTCGTGTCGACATCCCCCACGCCCGTGCCCGAGGGCGGCAACCGCATGCAGCAGACCCGCGATCTGAGCCGCTTCGCCTACCTCTCGATCGCGGCCGCGGTCGTGACGATCACGCTGAAGTTCGTGGCCTGGCGCATCACGGGGTCGGTCGGCCTGCTCTCCGACGCCGCCGAGTCGGTGGTCAACCTCGTCGCGGCGGTCGCGGTCCTGATCGCCCTCAAGGTGGCGGCCATGCCGGCCGACAAGAACCACCACTTCGGCCACACCAAGGCCGAGTACTTCTCGGCGGCCGTCGAGGGGATGATGATCTTCGTCGCCGCCGTGGTCATCGTCGTCACCGCCGTCGAGCGCTTCATCCGGCCGCAGCCCATCGAGAACATCGGCCTGGGCCTCGCCATCTCGGTGGTGGCGTCGCTGGTCAACGGCGCCGTCGCGATGGTCCTGCTGCGTGCCGGTCGCGAGCACCGCTCCCTCACCCTCACGGCCGACGGCAAGCACCTCATGACCGACGTCTGGACGTCGGCCGGCGTCGTCGTGGGTGTCCTCGTCGTGGCCCTCACCGGCATCGAGCGCCTCGACCCCGTCGTCGCCTTCCTCGTCGGCCTCAACATCATCTGGACCGGGTGGAAGCTCATCCGCGAGTCCACCGAGGGCCTGATGGACATCGCCATGCCGAAGGAGGACAACGCCGCCATCGCCGAGATCCTCGCCCGCTTCGTCACCCGCGAGGTGCACTTCCACGGCCTGCGCACCCGGCTCTCGGGCCACCACCGCTTCGCCGAGGTGCACGTGCTCGTTCCGGGAGCCTGGACCGTCCAGCGGGGCCACGACCTCATGGAAGAGGTCGAGGACGCCGTGCACCGCGAGTTCGGCGACGTGGCCCTGACCTGTCACCTCGAGCCGTCCGAGGACCCCCGTGCCTACGGCGACTACGCCGCGGAGTTCCCGGTGCCCACGCACGCCGACATCCTGGCGGCGCACGGCACCGTCGAGAAGGCCGACGACGACGCATGAGCCGCACGCACGTCGTCCTCCCCTCGCCGATCGGTGACCTCACGGTCGTCGCCGAGGACGGGGCGATCACGCACGTGCTCATGGACGCCGCCAAGTACCGCCCCGACGACCCCGAGGTCCTCGGCGAGCCGGGCGACGTCGGCGACGAGCCGTTCGCCGCGGCGTCGGTGCAGCTGGCTGCGTACTTCACCGGCGCACTGACCGACTTCGACCTGCCGCTCGCTCCACGGGGCGACGACTTCCACCAGCGGGTGTGGGCGCTGCTGCGGGGCATCCCCTACGGCGAGACCCGCAGCTACGGCGACCTCGCCCGGGCCCTGGGTGACCGCAACCTCGCGCAGGCCGTCGGCACCGCCAACGGGCGCAACCCGATCGCCGTCGTCGTCCCGTGCCACCGCGTCATCGGTGCCGACGGCTCGCTGGTCGGGTATGCCGGTGGGCTCGACCGCAAGCGCTTCCTCCTCGCGCTCGAGGAGCCCGCTGCCGCCGACGTCGGCCGCCTCTTCTGAGGCTCGACGCCCGTCCGCCACACTGGGGACCTCACACTTCCGCGGGCCGGAGCGTCTACAGGGCATGAAGCGACCGTTCGAGCAGGCCGTCACCGAGCACGGGGCCGTGGTGCTGCGCGTGTGCCGCGCCGTGCTGGGCCCCGACGAGGCCGACGACGCGTGGTCCGAGACCTTCCTCTCTGCCCTGCGGTCCTGGCCCGACCTGCCCGACGACGCGAACGTCCGGGCGTGGCTCGTCACCGTCGCCCACCGCAAGGCCGTCGACGTCGCCCGCGCGGGCGCACGCCACGCCGTGCCGGTGGCCGCGGTGCCCGATGCCGCCGCCCCACACCGCGACCAGCCAGAGCAGTCCCTGCCCGACGCCGACCTCTGGGCGGCGCTGGCCGCACTCCCGCAGAAACAACGCCTCTGCGTGGCCTACCACCACGTGGCCGGCCTGCCCCATCCCGAGGTCGCCCGGATCGTCGGCGGCACGCCCGCGGCTGCACGCCGCGCAGCCGCCGACGGCATCGCCCGGCTCCGATCCACCTACCCACCCGCCGAAAGGGTGAGCGCCCATGTCTGACACCTCGATCCAGCTCCTCTCGACCAAGACGACGACCACCGGTGACAGCGAGCACCTCGCCGCACTCCATGCAGCACTCGTCGAGCGCGCCACCAGGGAGTCGGCCGTCGACGCCACCTACCGCGTCGTCGACTCCCCCGTCGGCGCCCTCCTGCTCGCGGCCACCGAAGCCGGGGTCGTGCGCGTCGCGTTCGACGTCGAGGACCACGACCGGGTGCTCGAGTCGCTCGGCGCCTCGGTCGGCTCGCGGATCCTGCGCGGTGGCAACCGTCTCGACCCACTGGCCCGCGAGCTCGACGACTACTTCGCCGGGGGACGCCGCGGCTTCGACGTCCCGGTCGACCTCCGGCTCGCTCGCGGCTTCCGGCTCTCGGTGCTCCACCACCTGCAGCAGATCCCCTACGGCTCCACCGAGAGCTACGGCCAGGTCGCAGTGGCGACGGGCAGCCCCCGTGCCGTCCGGGCCGTCGGGTCGGCGTGCGCCACGAACCCGCTGCCGATCGTCGTCCCCTGCCACCGGGTCGTCCGCTCCGACGGCTCGCTCGGCGGCTACCTCGGCGGCCTCGGGGCCAAGGAGCGCCTCCTCGCCCTCGAGCACGCTGCCTGACACGATCGAGCGGTGGCGACGGACAAGAGACCATGACCTGGCCGGTGCGGGACTCACGCGTCGTCTACGAGAACCCGTGGATCCGGGTGAGCGAGGACGCCGTGTCCCGTCCCGACGGCACGGCCGGCATCTTCGGCGTCGTCGAGCTGCGCCAGCCGGCGGTCTTCGTCGTGGCCCTCACCGAGGGTGACGAGGTCGTCCTCCTCACCGTCGACCGGCACACCGTCGGCAGGTCTGTCGAGGTCCCGGCGGGCGGCACCGACGGCGAGGACCCGCTCGTCGCGGCTCGGCGCGAGCTGGCCGAGGAGACGGGGCTCGCCGCCCGCGAGTGGAGGCAGGTCGGCGCGATGAACGCGCTCAACGGGGTCTGCCGTGCGCTCGAGGTCGTCTTCCTCGCGACCGGCCTCGAGCCGGCCCCGGGCTACCACGGCGACGACGGCCGCAGCGCGCGCGAACGCGCCGCCGAGGGCATCGGTGGCGTACGCCTGGTGCCCGTCGCCGAGCTCCTCGACCTCGTGCGTGACGGCACGATCACCGATGGCGAGACCATCGCCGCCCTCATGCTGGCGCTCCTCGAGCTGGGCCGGGTGTCCTGACCCCAGCCCCACCGGCGACCTCGCGGTGCAACGGTTCGAGGTGCCGGCGTGTCCAAGGGGGTGTACGAAACCAGTGACGACCTGACGGGCCGACCGGACCGACCGATCCGAACGAGCGGGAGCACATGAGACGGAGGGACGAGGCGGCATTTCGCGCCTTCGTGGAGGAGCGGCAGACGATGCTGCGCCGGCGCGCCTACCTGCTCTGCGGCAACTGGGCCGACGGCGACGAGCTCGTCCAGGAGGCGCTGGCCCGGGTCTACGTCGCGTGGCCCCGCATCTCCTCCGGCGCCGAGACCGCCTACACGAGACGAACCATGATGAACCTCTACCTCAACGACCAGCGCAAACGGCGTCGCGAGGTGCTCACCGACGAGGCACCCGAGCCGGCGACGACCGACCACGACCGCGAGCTCGCCATGACCCTGACCGACCTGTTGCGCGACCTGCCCGAGAAGCAGCGTGCCGTCCTGGTCCTCCGCTTCTGGGAGGACCTCACGGTGCCCCAGATCGCCGAGTGCACCGGCGTGGCCGAGGGCACCATCAAGAGCCAGATCTCGCGCGGGCTCGCCGCCCTGCGCGACCGGCTCGCCGAACCACCACTGACCGGAGCAGGAGCCGTCTCATGAGCGCCACCGACGACGAGCTCGGCCCCGACACCCCGGAGCAGCGCTCCGCCCCCGAGGCGGGCGAGCTGCAGCTGCGAAAGGCGCTGTCGACGATGAACGACCTCGAGCCTCCGCGCGACGACCTCTTCGCGCAGCGCGCCATCATCCGCGGCCGGGCCCGCACGTCCCGGCGCCGCTCCACGGTGTTCGGCGCTGCGGCCGCGCTCCTCGTCGTCGCCGGGGCGGGCACCGCCTGGGTGGCCGGCCACTCCGCCTCACAGACCACCGCGAGCGCGGGCTCCGCGGCCGAGGCACCCAAGGCGGTCTCGGGTGCCGGCGGCTCCGGCCGCAGCCCCCAGTCTCTCCGGGGCACCGACAGTGCCGGCGGTCCCGAGGTGGCTCCCGCCCGCGACCCTTCGACGTGGTTCGGCACCGTCACCAGCCGGCAGACGGCGGCCTTCGAGAGCGTGGTCGAGACGCTCGTCACGCGCTGGCCCGACACCTTCTCCGGGGCGTATGCCGCCGATGCCGCCGGGTCGCGCGTCGTGGTCACCGTGACCGGGCACGACCCCACCCTGGAGGCCCTTGTCAGGGGTGCCATGCCGGCGGCGGGCGACGTCGAGTTCGTCGTCGTGAAGCACTCCTACGCCGAGAAGTCCCGCGTGCTCCAGGAGATCGGCAACGAGCGGGAGACGTGGCGCGCCAAGGGAGTTCAGATCCTCGGCCTCTCGATGGATGCGCGCACCGACACCGTGACCGTCCTCACCGACGGGGGCGGCGCACCCGGGCAGCTGGCTCGACGCTACGGCGACCTCGTCCGCGTCGTCCCGTCCACCCCGGTCCCGGCCGGCAAGCTGCCCGACGGGTCCACGCTGCCGACGCTGCAGCGCTAGCGGTCCGACCCGCTGCCGGCGTCTGCCCACGCGGTTAGGCTGCACCGCATGGAGCAGCCGACCCCTCCGCAGGCACCCGTCAGCCCGCTCGACGCCTTGCGACGCATCTGCTTCCTGCTCGAGCGGGGGCGCGAGAGCAGCTACCGCATCGACGCGTTCCGCAAGACCATCGAGGCCATCACGCTCATCTCCGACGACGAGCTGCGCGAGCGCGTCGAGGCCGGAACCCTGAAGCAGATCAAGGGAATCGGCGACTCCAGCGCCGCGATCATCGGCCAGGCAGTGCGGGGCGTGCTGCCGGCATACCTCGTCTCCGCCGAGGAGAAGCACGGCGAGCCGCTGACCACCGGCGGGGGGGAGCTGTATGCCGCCCTGCGCGGTGACCTGCACGCGCACTCCAACTGGAGCGACGGCGGCAGCCCGATCGAGGAGATGGTGCTCGCCGCGGTGCAGCTCGGCCAGGAGTGGATGGCCCTGACCGACCACTCCCCGCGGCTCACCGTCGCCAACGGCCTGAGCCGCGAGCGCCTGGCCGACCAGCTGAAGCGCGTCGAGGCGATCAACGCGAGCCTCGGCGACGCCTTCACGCTGCTCAAGGGCATCGAGGTCGACATCCACCTCGACGGCACGCTCGACCAGGACGACGACATGCTCGACCAGCTCGACGTCGTCACGGCCTCGATCCACTCCAAGCTGCGCCAGCCCTCGTTCGAGATGACGCCACGCATGGTCGCCGCGGTGCGCAACCCCCGCACCAACGTGCTCGCCCACTGCACGGGGCAGCTCGTCACCGGCGGCCGCGGCAAGCGGCCTCCGTCGGCCTTCGACGCCGAGAAGGTCTTCCGGGCCTGCCTCGAGCACGACGTCGCCGTGGAGATCAACTCCCGTCCCGAGCGCTGCGACCCGCCCGACGAGCTCATCGAGCTGGCGCGCGACCTGGGCTGCCTCTTCACCATCGACTCCGACGCCCATGCGCCCGGCCAGCTCGACATGAAGTCGCTCGGCTGCGAGCGCGCCGAGCGGCTCGGCATCCCGGCCGAGCGCATCGTGACCACGTGGCCGGTCGACGACGTCCGCGCGTGGGCGAAGGGGTGATCCACGGGCCTTCCGGCGGGGGCTCCGAGCCGATTTGGCGGGTGCCGGAAACTCCCATATAGTTTCGACGTCCCAACGGATAGGTCGGGCAGGTCCCCATCGTCTAGCGGCCTAGGACTCCGCCCTTTCACGGCGGCAGCACGGGTTCGAATCCCGTTGGGGATACGCAGTAGAGTTCCACCCGCACCACCAGTAAGGCCCCGTAGCGCAGTTGGTTAGCGCGCCGCCCTGTCACGGCGGAGGTCGCCGGTTCGAGCCCGGTCGGGGTCGCAGCACCCGAAGCGCCGCTCTCATCAGAGAGCGGCGCTTCGCGCATTCCGGACCTGCTCCGACCACCCGACGTGTCGCGCCTAGGCTGGGCGCGTGCGGATCGCGGTGCTCGACGACTACCAGGGCGTGGCCCTGACCAGCGCGGACTGGTCGCCCGTCATCGACCACCCGACGAGACCGTGCATGGTCGACGTGTTCCGCAACCACGAGGCCGAGCCGGGGGCCCTCGTCGCCCGGCTCGAGGCCTACGACGCCGTCGTCGTCATGCGCGAGCGGACGCCGCTCCCCCGCGAGGTGCTGACCGCGCTACCGCGGCTCCGCCTCGTCGTCACCACCGGCCGCCGCAACCCGAGCATCGACACGGCCGCCGCCGAGGCTGCCGGCATCACCGTCTGCGGCACCGAGAGCCGCGCCGCCGCCCCTGCCGAGCTGACCTGGGCGCTCGTGCTGGGCCTGGCCCGCAACCTCGTCCCCGAGGTGACCGCGATGCGCGACGGCGGCTGGCAGACGACCGTGGGTCGCGACCTCGCCGGCCACACGCTGGGCCTGCTCGGCCTGGGTCGTATCGGCAGCCAGGTGGCCGCCGTCGGGCGGGCCTTCGGGATGGAGGTCGTCGCCTGGAGCCGCAACCTCACCGCTGAGCGCGCGAGCGCGGTGGGGGCACGCGCGGCCGCTCTCGACGAGGTGCTCGCCACCTCCGACGTCGTCTCGGTGCACCTGCCCCTGGCCGCCGAGACCCGGGGCCTCGTCGGCGACCGCGAGCTCGCCCTGATGCGCCCCGACGCGCTGCTCGTCAACACCTCCCGCGGCCCGATCGTCGACGAGGCCGCGCTTCTCGCTGCTCTCGACCGCGGCCACCTCGGCGGCGTCGGTCTCGACGTCTTCGACCAGGAGCCGCTCCCCGCCCAGCACCCTCTCCGCACCGCCCCGCGCACGCTCCTCACGCCGCACCTCGGCTACGTCACGCGTGACGTCTACGCGACGTTCTTCGGCGGCGTCGTCGAGGACGTGACGGCATACCTCGACGGGGTCCCGATCCGCCTGCTCTGACGCGCGCCCGGGTGTGACACCGAGGACGTATGCCGTCCGGCCCGCGCCGCCACCGCCCTCAGCGGTGACCGGCACGCAGCACGAGCTCGAGCTCGAACCGCACCTCGGGGTCGTCGAGCGCGTCGCCGAAGAGCTCCTTGAGCTGTGCCACGCGGTAGCCGACGGTCTGCTGGTGGACGAACAGCTCCTCGGCGATAGGGGCGCGCTGGCCCTGGTGCCGCAGCCACGACAGGAGGGTCTCGGTCAGTCGTTCGCGCACCGCAGGCCGCAGCTCGTCGAGGGGTGCGAGGCGGGTGCGAGCGAGGTCGGCCGTCGCGAGGGGCTCGGCCTGCACGACGAGCTCGGCGAGGTGGTCCTCCACCCACACCGGGGCGGTGTCGCCGTGCGGCTGGTCGGGCCCGGGCGCGACGCCGTGGGCCCCGGCGGCCGTGGCGAGGTGGAGCGACTCGCTCGCCTGCTGCCACGGACGGGCAGGCCCGACGATCGCCCGGCGACCCCGCAGCGCCCGCTCGAGATCGCGTCGCCGCGGCTTGCGGCTGACGAACGGGAAGACGACGACGACGTCGGTGCCACGCTCGGCGACCAGCCCGTCGGGCCCGAGCGAGGCCCGCAGCCCGTCGACGTGCGGGAAGGGCACGAGCGCCACGACGACGACCTCGGGCAGCGTCCAGCCGACGGCGGCCGCCAGACGGGCCACGCCGCCGTCGCTGGAGTCGCCGCGCAGGATCATCTCGAGCAGCTCGCCGCGCAGCCGCAGCTGCTCGCCGGCGCGCTCGGACTGCTCCTGGGCATAGCCCTGGGCGCTCGCGGCCGACAGCTCGTCGATGTAGGCGAAGAGCGACTCGCCGAGGGCGAGCAGCGTCTCGGGCGGCAGCTGAGAGACGTCGATGGTGCGCGAGATCGCGCGGAACGTGACCCGCGCGCCGTAGCGGTAGGCCGCGAGGAGCGACTCGAGGCTGCGGCCCGACCGGACCTCGCCCCGGCCGAGGCTCTCGTAGACCCACTTGCCGTCGTCGGAGAGGGCCGGCAGCCGGGTGCCGGGCAGGTCGAGGAAGCGGTTCAGGGCCACCGTGACGCCCTGCCGCACGCCCTGCCCGAAGCGGCCCTCCATCGGCATCGCGTAGACGGGCACGTCACGGGGTATGCCCTCGATGATCGCCTCGACGATGTCACCCACGACGGGGCGCAGCACCGTGCTGACTTCGGCGGGGAGAGACAACCACGGTGGGTCGGACGTGTCCTGCGCCACTCCAGCCACCTGCCTTTTGTCGCGAGACGACAGTTTCTTGCCTCAAACCCTACGCGCAGCCCCAAGATCCCGGCACCCCTGGGAGGGGATTATTGGTACATGGCCCAGATCAGAGCTCTCCGGCGTGTGGCGTCGATCCTGACGACCCCTCTCGCGCCCGAGGACATCATCGGGCTCTTCAACCCACTGTCCTCCTCCCGCCAGCTGCGCGGCGTCGTCACCAAGGTGACCCGCGAGACGCCCGAGTCGACCACGATCCACTTCCGCCCGGGTCGCGGCTGGAACCCCCACGCCGCCGGCCAGTGGGCCCGCATCGGCGTCGAGATCGACGGGGTGCGCCAGTGGCGCAGCTACTCGCTCTCCGCCGCCACCGGCCACGACCCCGCGATCACGGTCACCGCGATCGGCTTCGTCTCGACCGCCCTGGCCCGCGACACCAAGGTCGGCGACATCCTCTTCCTCGACACCCCGCAGGGCGACTTCGTGCTGCCCGAGCACCCCCGCCCGCTGCTGATGCTGACGGCCGGCAGCGGCCTGACGCCGGTGATGTCGATGATCCGCACCCTCGTGCCGCGTCGGCCCGACGCCGACGTGGTGCTCGTCCACTCGGCGCGCACGCGCGAGGACGCCCTCTTCCACGACGAGCTGCTCGAGCTGGCCGACCAGTTCCCGGGCCTCACGGTGCGCCACTGGTACACCCGCGAGGACGGCGGGCGGCGCCTCGACCTCTCGGACGCCACCGACCTCGAGACGCTGTGCCCCGACTGGCGCGACCGGGCGGCATACGCCTGCGGCCCCACCGACTTCCTCGACGCGGCCACCGAGCTGTGGCTGCGCGACGGGGACGACGATACGCACAAGAACCTCACCATCGAGCGTTTCGCGCCCGTCCTGCTGGAGGGATCCGGCGGGGAGGGCGGCCTCGTGACGTTCGAGAAGTCCGACAAGGAAACGGAGGTGGGCGGCGACGTCCCCCTCCTCGAGGCCGGCGAGAACTGCGGAGTGGTCATGCCGAGCGGGTGCCGTATGGGCATCTGCCGCAGCTGCCTCACTCCGCTCGTCGCCGGCAAGGTCCGCGACCTGCGCACCGGTGAGGTGCACGGCGACGAGGGCGAGCTGATCCAGACCTGCGTCAACGCGGCCGCCGGACCCGTCCACCTGGACATCTGAGAAGGGAACACCATGACCGCCACCACGAACCGACCGACCACGGCGCCTACAGGCGCCCGTGGCGTCGTCGAGACCCCGACCACGACGATCCGGCCCAAGAAGCCGATCCTCGCGGCGTCCGGCGGACCCACCAGGCGTCCCGCTGCGGCGGCGCACCTGTCCGACGCCGACGTCGAGCGCCTCGGCGTCGAGCTCGACGCCGTGCGCGACCGCATCATCGCCTCCCGCGGAGCCAAGGACGCCGCGTACATCCGCCGCGTCATCCGCGTGCAGCGCACCCTCGAGGTCGCCGGACGCGCGACCCTGCTCCTGTCGAGGAAGAAGACCGCGTTCGTCGCCGGCACCGCGATGCTCAGCGTCGCGAAGATCCTCGAGAACATGGAGATCGGCCACAACGTCCTGCACGGGCAGTGGGACTGGATGCGCGACCCCGACATCCACTCCACCACCTGGGAGTGGGACTTCGTCACCCCGGCCGCGGCCTGGAAGCACACCCACAACGACCTGCACCACACGTGGACCAACGTGCTGGGCAAGGACAAGGACGTCGGCTACTCGACGCTCCGGATGGCCGACGACCAGCCGTGGCGCCCGTTCAACATCCTGAACCCCGCCATCAACGGCATCCTCGCTCCCTTCTTCGAGTGGGGCATCGCGATCTACGACCTCGAGCTCGAGGCCGTCCAGAACGGCGAGAAGTCGAAGGACGACCTGAAGAAGGACCTCAAGGCCCTGGGCCGCAAGGTGGTCCGCCAGTTCACGAAGGACTACGCCGCGACCCCGATCGCCGCCATGCCCTTCGGCTCGGGCAAGCAGGCCCTCATCGGCACCTTCACGGCCAACGCCATCCGCAACGTGTGGGCGCACTCGGTCATCTTCTGCGGCCACTTCCCCGACGGCGTGGACACCTTCAGCGAGGAGGAGATCGAGGGCGAGACGCGCGGCGACTGGTACATCCGCCAGATGCTGGGCTCGGCCAACATCTCCGGCAGCAAGCTCATGCACCTCATGACCGGCAACCTCAGCCACCAGATCGAGCACCACTGCTTCCCCGACCTGCCGAGCAACCGCTACCACGAGGTCGCCGTCGAGGTCCGCGAGATCTGCCAGCGCTACGGCCTGCCCTACACGACCGGCCCGATCCACCGTCAGGTCGGCCAGGCCTGGGCGAAGGTCTTCCGTCTTGCGCTGCCGCCGCGCCCCAAGGCACTCCCCAAGAACGTCGTCAACGCCCCGGTGCCGCCGCGGCGTCCCGTCCTGCCGATGGTGGCCAGTGTCGGCTGAGGCGACGGTGCAGCCGGTGCCGACGGCCGCCTTCTTCGACCTCGACCGCACCCTGATCCGGGGGTCGGCCAACTACCCCCTGGCGATCGCCGCCTTCCGCGGCGGTCACGTGCCGTGGCGCGACCTCGTCAAGGACACCGTCAACGCGATCTCCTTCCACCGCAAGGGATCCACCGACGAGGGCTCGGAGGCGCTGCGCGAGCGCATCCTCCGGGCCGTCGCCGGCATCCGGCAGTCCGACATCATCCATCTCACCGACGCCATCGTGCCGGGCATCGTGCGCAAGGCGATCCCGGCGTCGATGACGTTGCTGTCGGACTGCAAGGCGCTCGGGCAGGACCGCATCGTCGTGTCGGCCTCCCCCATCGAGCTCGTGAGCCGCATCGCGACGGCGCTCGGTCTCGAGGGCGCAGTCGCCACCCGCAGCGAGCTCGACGACGACGGCCGCTACACCGGTCACCTCATGGGCGAGTTCTGCTACGGCGAAGGCAAGGTCATCGAGATCGAGAAGCTCGCCGCCGAGCGCGGCTACGACCTCTCGCGCTGCGCCGCCTACAGCGACTCGATCAGCGACCTTCCGATGATGGAGCGCGTCGGCACCGCCGTCGCCGTCAACCCCGACCGCGAGCTGCGTGAGCTCGCGCACGAGCGCGGCTGGCGCGTCGTCGAGGTCGGGCGCAAGCGTCACTGACCCACCTCCCGCGCGGCCGTATGCCGTCCCGTCGAGTGCGCAGTTTCCGGCGCGCACCAGCGTGGGACGTCGAGCACTCGACGCGGCGAACCAGTCGAGTGCTCTCAGTGTGAGTCTGGTGGGGCCGCCCGGTTTGGGTGGAGGCTCGGTTCTGAGCGTCTGGTGACTCATCGAGTGCTTGCCGCCTGTGCGGGCTGGCCTGGAATTGAAGTGTCCAGGGCGTTCGGGACCGGGTCGGCCGG